>NZ_JARXWE010000023.1 GCF_029893235.1 Dysgonomonas sp. PH5-45 | reverse complement strand
AGATTGAGCAAATATTCAACGCGCTTATTTCATTGATAATAAATAATTTAACTAAACAAATCAGCGAATTGTTTCAACTACTGATTCGCATTAATTAATAAATTGAATGATGCTGAATAGTTTTTCCAACCCCATAGCTCTATCTCACGAATCAATAAATCAGTGCCGTTTTTTATAACTCCGTAGCTATCCGAGATTAAGGCATCATCTATTATAACAAAACCCCTTTTATTTATATAATCCTGATTAATTTCTGTCATTATTTGAGGATAGTCTTTTTGTGTTTCTAAAAGATTCTTGTTTTTAATAAGAAAAAAAAGCATTTCTTCAAGTAATGAAACATACATATTGGAGAAAAATGTGTCATCTCTATCATTAAGGAATTTGCTATTTTTTAATTTTGTATATCTATTACATAGAGAGTTATATATTTTCAATAATTCTGATTTATCCCATTTTATATTGTAACTGATTTTATTTATTTCGATAAAATCAGGTGGTGAAGCAGATTCGTCACTGTTCAATCCATTATCCCACAAGTATGGACTATTTAAAATAATTTTTTTGTAAACTTTGCATATTCGTGAATCTAATTTTGCAAAGAAAGACATGGATTTTAAATTGAATGGTTTTAGTTTTATTTGAGTATCAATTATTTCAATCTTTTGCGCAACTTTTTTCAATTGCTCTTTTGTTAATAAATTAAAGATATTTCCCGCAATAACAAAATCGGCCCCATCGCTAATAGTATCAATAAAAGAGTCAACTACGCCTTTTAACTCTGCATCTTTTTTCAATTTTGATAAATTTCTTTTCAGAGAATCATAGTTGTAGTATAAATATTTAATACTTGTGTCTGGCTTTCTGTTTTTATTTTCTATACAGTCAATAATAACTTGCTTTGAATTTTTAAAATCAAGATAAGGCAACCCATTCTTTATAAAAGAATCAAGGGAGTCTTTTCTCCTAATATTTTCCCAAATATCTAATACATTTTCCGTCCATATTTGTATGAAATATTTTCTCCACTTAGAAGGAGAAACAGATATTAATAGTTCAGAAGCAATCCACAAAATACTTCTTTTATATGCATTAGGGGTATTACTTGACAGATATGCTAAAAATAACATTTCTAGAATTTCAACATTTTCTTCTTGCATAAAATTAGAATAAGCAAAATCCTGACCTATCCTTTTTAAAATATCTTTATAACCATCATATTGAAGTATATAATACAATATTGGATAAGGATAGTCCTTAAACAAATTCCTAGATATTACATAAAATGTTTCCGCATTGATAAATGTCAGCCCATTTCTTGAGTTTTGCCATCCTGTTTCAATCAGAAATTGCATTGCCTTAAATGATGTTTTGTAAAATTGTTGTTCGCTATTATCTTGACTGGATGTGCTTCCATAAGGCTTTATCGATTCGTTTTTAGAAAGTCCCTTTAATATTAGATCTCGATAATCTATAATATTGTCTGATTTGTCGGGAGAAATACGCTGCCCAGTTAAATAATCTAACTGTTGTTGTGCGTAATTTCTTTCTTTTTTATCAATTTCTTTTTCTATATATTCATTTAGTACAAAGATTGATTTGTCGTTATCAAAAACAGAGTAGAATCCTGCTTTTTTCTGCGCCTCTTCATTATTGGGATTCCATTTATCTAATAACGATTTAAGTTCTTTGAAGTTTAATGTAAATGCAGCTCGTAATACATTTTCGTAATAAGAAAAAGATACTTCTTGTTTTTTTGAAGGATCTTTTATCATGAGAGATTTCTCTCTTTCTTTTAGTTCCAAATATCTCACATTCCATTCCTCGGAATCATCTAAAAACTTAGAAATATTTTCATCAATATTAGGATGCCATTCTGGAAGATATAAAGTATCTTTAAATGCCAATATAGCAAGCTTTGCTTTATCTATTGTTAGAGAATTTTCCACATTTAGGTCTAACAAAATATCTTCTTGTCTAAAAGTGCTTTTGACAAATCTATTATAAGGTTTTGCTTCTATTAAATTATTCAAAATTGACTTGTCTATGCTGGTATGGTGGTCGAATCCGTTTTTAACAGTTTTAGAGTATTCTGTTTTTGCTACAGCTGTCCATAAAGAAGAGTATGACTCCTTTTCAATCAAAATGTTTTTTCTATTTTCCGTAGAATACAAGTAATTAAAGAAACATTTGAATAATACGACAGGATTTGTTTCATCAAGAGGAATTTTAAGAATCTCTTTGACTTCTTTACTTTTTAGTGGAATAATAATAATTCTATGATTTTTATAGAATTGCAACTTGTCTTCTGTTGGAGCATTTTCATCCAATGATAATAAGAAGATTTTAAAATCATCCGTGTTCTGTATTCTTTCGTTTGGATTTTTAACAATTATATCTCGAACCCATCTTATCCATGCTAAAAAATTAGGGTCATCTCCAGAAAATCCAAAAAGACAGAATATTCCTTTTAATAATGAAATACGCATTAATTGAGTAAAGGCTTCATGTTTATTTGGATATACATCGTAATCTTCTTTTGAAATAATATATCTGATGCCAAAGTCATTATCAAAGCCAAACAAACAATCCTCATTTGTTCTAAGATGTCCGTGAATTTTAATGATAGATTTATTGTTCCCTGAAGTTAATTCATAGTCATTTGTAATAATATTTTTCCATTGCTTGTTATTCAATCGACTAATATATTCTAAAAGATGATCGTAATTAGTAGTAAATATATTCTCCCAAAAACCGTCTAAAAAAATATTAAACAATTCTATTCCTTCAGGATTTAAAGGGATAGATTTGTGTTCTTTTTGAAAATATAAGTCTCTTTTATCGTGACGAATAGAAGGGATTCTTTCCTCAATATAAATTTCAATTGCCTCTCTATAACCTTTTTTCTTTATATATTGAGATACTATATTTAAATATCCTTCTCTATCAATAATTTTTTTAACAATATCTTTTTCAAAAGATATTTTATCTATTATGGCTTTGCGATCACGCCTTATGTGAAGATGATTTATGTAGGATTGTTCGATTTCATAGTTATACAACCAAACAACCATATCATATAATAATTGTTGCCAAGAAGGATATTCCTTTGCGATATTTTTTGAAAAGCCAGCCCCCACTAAAGCTGAAACTTCGCGGGCTTGATATTTTTGTTTTAACTTTCCGAGTAATTGCTTGTAGTTCATTGTAATAATGTTATTTCCTTTTGACATACAAATATAGTCATAATTCATTTTAACATTATTATTTTTTCTTTTTCTTGCTCGCATGACGGAGTAATTTCTTTAGACTGTGGTCTATAGTCTGATTCATCGCTGCATATTCGCCCATACAGGCAACCATAGCCTTTGCATTAGCATCTTGAATATAACCTTTCCCTTTCACATCGGCATTAATAGCTTTTGCGATCTGATTTAAGTTATTACCCACTCTTCCCGCCTCTTTATGCCAATTTATAAGACTCTCCACAAAATTAGTAGCATCCAAAACAATTTTACTATCATTCATCGTTCTTTCCCGCACGAAGTCAGAAATTTTATTAAAACTCGCCTCTTTTGCCTTTGCCTTAATTACATTAAATTCTTCCTCTGTACAACGAAACTCAATTCTTTTAGTTTTGTTTTTTATCTCTTTCTTTCTCATAGTTGCGATCCTAAAAAATAGTATTATTTTTCATCTCGATGTCAGTCGGACAAGATGTTTTGTACGTACAAAAACACATCTTGCAACGCTTAGGAGACGGCATATTTAGATTATCAAACCTATCTACTTTTTTTGACAAAAGGGAAAGAATATATGCTATGCTTTTCTCCCTTTTGTTAATGACCTTTTTACTTATCCTTTACCTAAGGAGAGCGATTAGCTCAAAAATTTGATGATTTGATGAAGACACCCCTTAGTACTACTATTTATTAAATAGTTACATGCTCATCAACTTGTCATCATTTCATCAAATTTGATTTCCCGATGAAATGTTTCATCATCATTTATAATTTTGATGACAGTTTGATGATGTTTTGATGAAAACCTACTCTATTGATATTCGGGTTTCTATATACTTAATTCATCAATTCATCAAAATTAGAATATAGGAAAAGCTTTGTTACTGTAAAATATCGTCCTTTTGCTCCTTCTTGAAGATGATAACCAAAATCATTTACAAGTAGCCTCTTATAAGAATTTGAGTTACTTTGTGGTTCTAACTGCCAGTTATTCTTCAAAATCCGGCGTATTTCAATTAGATACGACTTCGGTTTTCCAATAATATATAAAGCATCGTTAGCCGTAAGGAGAATCTCATTCAGTTCTAAATCTTCTATGGCTGTGTATAAGGCAGTAGCCAGCTCTATTTCCAATTTATTACGGCTTGCTATTCTCATTTTGCGAAGTGCTTTCGTTTCTAACTGACTTGGATTGAACCACATTCGGCTTAAAGCCTGTGGTACATACATATCCCTATGCAAAAGGAAGTGAAGAAAAGCAGGAATCTCGGCCTTTAATTTGGACAAAATGTCCACATCCAAATTTTCCTCTTGGATAACAGGGACTTTAACTACCCAAAATCTTATTTCGTCATTATCCAGTTTGAGTAAATCAGTCTCACGGTTACTACACAATATTATTTTTAAGAACATATCAACCTCTACTCGGTCTTTCCCCTTTGCTTCGCTATTATATTTATCTGCGGTCGATATATTTTTCAGAATCTCAATCAAACTGTCGTCTTGTATAGCAGCTTCCTCTACTCCGACAATAAGCTTCCCCATCCAATCGCTGTTAAACCGACTCCCAATATTCTGATTATCCAGAAAGCTCATGTTTGAAGAATAGATTGCTTTTAGCCATTTAAGAAATGTTGTCTTGCCTGTATGCCTTTTTTTTGATACCAAACAAAGAATTGGTAATATTTGGGTTGGTTGTTCATATATTAATTTCAAATAATCTAAGGCTATTTCTAATTGGAAGTCAAAAATATGCTTCAAAAATTTCAAGGTATACGTAATATCTCCTTTTTGGGGTGTGTATTCCAACGGAGAGTACGTATTATAGAAAGTTCCGTACACTTTTTTATAATTTATGTGGTTTGGAATACAAACCATACCGTCGTACTTGGGTATTTCTTTCATGAAATTTGTAATATCTATTTGCTGCTCCTTTAAATCTCGAATAATTGTTTCATAATTCCATGGAACAAGGCATTCGTTTAACTCTCCATCTACTGTTGGCTTGAATACTGTCTTATTATAAGATGTGCCTATTCTTATATATGGATTTTTGTTCATATACAAATTATTTGCGTACCTTTGTTTTGTTCAATTACAAAAGATACCTGTTATACAATAAGGTAATAAAATAAGAAGCATAAGGTCGGATAACCTTATGCTTTTTGATTTTGAGAAAGATTATAGCTTGATTTTGCTGCTTCTAATAATTCTGACCTAAGATAGAATACACGGTTTCCAAGTTTATATTTGTTAATTATTCCTTTCTTTGACCAATTTATTATTGTCTGAACTGTAACTCGGAATAAATTCGCTGCATCCAATTGAGATATTCTGTCATTCTCGAATTGGACTTCTTTTTTGTGCTGAATTTCTTGAGGTGCATTCTCTTGATTCAATTTTATTATAATTGAACCATCTGTGTTAAGCTGTATATTTTCAACCGCTTTAAGTTGTTTGAAATTTGTTTTTGCCATTTTTATTCAATTTTAGTGATTTGATGGCAAACGTATGAAAAGAAGAAATGTACAGGCATGTAAAATCTTTAATCTGTTTATTAATCTGCTGAAAATGAGCATTTAAATTTTGCAGATATATTTTACTTCATCCTCATATTTTTCTATATTATCTTTTAGAGAAAATCCGTCACTTAAATATGTCCTTAATGTGGAACTTGATAATCCTGTGCCTTGAGTAAAGTATTCGGATAATGATTTTTGTAAATCAATCATTGAAGTAATGTAGTTTCTTGACAAGGCCAATAAAACACAAAACTTCCGATTGGAGCCTTTGTTCGTTAAAAATATACCATTGATTCTATCTCTTACTAAATCTATTTCTAATGGAGTTGTTTTTTCTTTAGATATTTGAGTCAGGGTTATGTAGAGAATTAGTAAGTCTTTTTTAGTAATACCCCAATCGAAATGCTTGAGAAAACGCAGTAACCTTTTTCCTATTTCGTAATAATTATTAATCGTTCCGTGTTTTAGGGTATATTCAGGTGTATAGTCATGTCCTTTGAAATGAGTTTCATGTAAGTCTTTTTCTATTGTTTCTTTTTCTATAAAAGAGATTTCAAAATTTCCATTTTGGAGTCTTTTGTTTAAACATGGAATAACAACTTTTTTATTATGGATAATCATTAAATCATCCAGTAGCGTCTGAAAACTTATTTGCCTTGAATTATTTGAATAAATCGAGGCATGATATAAAACATTCTTAGCTTGCTTAATGTCTAAAATCATCAATGCACCTAAAGCATCTACCACGTCATAATTTGTTCTTCCATTTAATAAGTTGAATTGAAGATTCCAATATCTTGAAATAAGTATGTTGACTTCTGCTATTAGGCTTTTGTATATTTCCTTTTCTATATCAATAGATGCCTCTTTAAGATTGGCCTCAATTCTCAATCTATCTTTCACTAAAGAACTTAATGCTTTGGCATAAAATACATACTCTATTTTACTTTTTAACTCCGATAGGTATTCTTCTATGATTGGCTGTAACAAATACTGGCTCATAACTTATCCCAAGTGTTTTCCATTTGTTTTTGAATATCTTGTTGCGAAAATTTCACATAACGCCTAAATGAAGAGTCTCGTTTGTGTCCTGTAATGCTTTTTACAAACCGTTCCCCCATTCCAAGGATTAGAGAAACCGTAGCAAATGTTTTTCTTCCTGTGTGCATTGTGATGAAGCCATACTTGGGACGCGTTTCATCTTGTCGAACACTTCCTTTATAGCGAGTTATAGTTGTTATTGTATCTATCCCCACAATTTTACAACATTCTTTGATATATTTATTTGCATTTTGTGAAGAAATTATCGGAATCGGTTGAAATGGTGTATTCTTATATTTATCTAAAATTGCAATACTGTATTTATTAAGAGGGACAAAATGGTCTTTATTTTTTGTTTTTATAATATTCCCTTTTAAGTAATCTTTGTAAAGGCTAGACTTCGCTAAATTTCGTAGATCAGAAAATCTTAACCCTGTAAAACATCCAAAACAGTATAAATCCCTAGTCTTATCCAATCGGTCTGATTCAAATTCAAAATTATATAGCATTAATAATTCATCAGGAGTAAGACAAATGACTTCAATTTCCTCTTCAGGTGCATTGAATTTTAAATATTTATGGTTGTTGTGATATTCTCTATCGGACGCCCATGTCATGAACGTTTTGAGAATGGAAATAATTTTTGAAAAATAGTTATTATTTATATTTTTTTGTTCATAAGAGTATTTTCTGAACTCTTCAAAAAAGGATATGTCAATGTTATCTAACAACAGTTGCTTTCCTGTGTAACTAGAAAAGTCTTTTAGGAAATTTCTTACAGTAATCCTGCCTTTTGTTGTGTTTTTTGCAGATATAGGTTTTTGAGATTCGATATATTCATTAAAAGTATCAAAGAAATCATGTTCGATATTGATTTTCTGTTTCTGTTCTAATTTATCTAAGATAAATTCTTTGGTCAATTCTACCTTATTGAGTAAAGCATAGCGTTCTATATCTCGAATACGTTCTTCTAGGTCATCTAATATTTGATTGTACTCAACATGAAAGTTATATTCTTCGGTCTTATAATTGGCACGAATACGCATTCGTTTATCTTTCCATTGGTCGGGTTTTGTGTTTACGCCTTTGATAGATTTCTTTATCAGTTGCCCGTTGAATGTAATGTGCATACGTATTGGTGCTAGCCCGTTCTTATTTAGTAGCTCTTTGCGTAGGTAAAATGATACTTCCATAGTATTTCAATCTATTATTCCTAATTCCTTTAATATATCTCTTTTAAACTTGCTGAGAGGCTTGTTTATAAAATCTTCAGAGAGTAATTCCGTACCAAAAGCTAACCTATAAAGTTCTTTTTTTGACATATAAATACCTGCTAATAAATTTGATTTTAAGATATTTAAATAGTTATCTGTAAAATAATATCTCATTCTTATCATATCTTGTAGTTCATTGGTATGAGTATCGTATATTTCTTTGATTCCAAAAAGTTTTAATGTATTCTCCTCTTTTTCTGACAAAGATTTGATTTTCACTTCTAATCCCGATACAGTGTGAGTTGAATATTTATAGGAAAATACTATATTGTCAACCAAATTATCAACATATGGATGCAAGTGAGTCTCTAACCTCACATCGACATCGCCCTTTCTTCCTGAATTACATGTTGTACAAGAGGGGATTAGATTATAAAAAGATATAGCTAATAGCGGATGGTTAGTTTTGGCAAAATAATGGTCAAATGCAGGTCGGCAAAACTTTTCTTTATCTTTAGTTATTATTGTGCTCGTATAATTCCTATTACAATATGGGCAAGTATTAATCCCTAAACTTTGAGCTAAATCATAAGCATCATATCTAGAGTCTACTTTATCGCATAAGTATTCATAATTAAATACATACTCGATACATATTCTTAAATCTTTCCATGATCGTATAAATGGAGTAATTGAAATACTTTTCTCGTACAAAACATCTGGTCTACCTATCAAAATTGTTTTAAGATCATATTCAATCCATTCTTCAAAGAAGCCTATATAGTAATAAATATTGTATATTTCTTTCAGTTTTTTTGTTGGTTTATTAGCTAAGTTAGCAATTCTATCTTTAATTGTCTTAGACATAGAATCATAATACTTTTTCTCAGCTTTTCTTATTTTGATTAGATTGGAATTTATGTGAAGCATTTTCTTTTAATTTATTTAAATAATTTATTTGCTTTTCTAGCATTTCAACCTCTAAATATTCTCCCATTTTTTTATCATACATTTCTGATAACTTTCTTTGTGCAATGGGTTCGTCTATTAGTTTTATAATATTTTTATAATAAATGGCATTATTTTTATTATCTTCATTTTTTTCGTCTAGCCACTCAACTATTTCTCTAATTTTATTATAAGCAAACTCACCAATAAGTCTCTTATTTAGAAAAAAAGTATTGGCTAGTAAGTCTGTTATATTCGCACCAAATGTGTTTATATCCATTGATGCCATCTCTCCCTCTTGCAGCATTAACACATTCTGTTTAGGTATATCAGATAGAATAAAAGGAGAATGAGTGCTAAAGCAAATATTTATGCTAGAAATATCAGGTAATGAGACTTTGTTTAAGCTAGTTAACAAATAATTAATCAAAATTCTTTGATACTCTGGGTGAAAATAAAGTTCGACTTCTTCAAAAATCAAATTAACATGAGAATATTTTATGGCTACTTTATTTGATTTCTTGCTTTTTACTGAATTAAGATTCCTCAAGTGATAAATAACAGAGCTTACAAAATATAACAATTGTCGCTGTCCTGAACTTAAATCTGATAATAAAATATTACTACTTTGATTATTTCGTTTCAATTCTGTTCCAATTGTTTCTTGATGTAGCTCGAATCCAATATCAAAATTAAATATAGGCGGAGGTAATAATTCTTGTAAATTAATATCTTTAATTGCGAATTTCTTTAGGCATAACTCACTGCCCACTAAATCTTTTACATTACTATAGTAATCATACAATGGAATAGAAGAGGGCATTCCATTCCATTTATCAGGATCATTCAAATGTTTATTAATAAAATCAATATCCTTTCGATAAGGATTCATATATAAAAATACAAGAGCACGCCTTAACTTCAATGTCACATGAGTTTTATCGTTCTTAATATCATCCAATAGTAAATTAAAAGCTTTATCAAACTCATCTTTTATTTCTTGATTGATATCGTGTTCCTCTAAAAAATTTAAATGATGTTGTCCCTTGTGTATATCTGTATATTCCTTATAATCAGGATATTTATCTATTATTGATATTGTTTTATATATTATGTAAGACCTTATGTAATTGTCTATCTCTGTATGAACATTAGTTTTTGGTAATCGATAATTCCATTTAGTTTCACAATAGTTTACAAGAGCTAATCTCTGCAATTGTATAAAATTAAGTTTTGAAAGGCTAGATTCTTTAAGTTTTTTTGCGATATTCTGGATTTTTTCAACTGTTTCAAGATTTGATTTTTCAGTATTTTCTAGTATGCTTAAAAAAACGTCTATATACCGAAGTATTGAGTTTAATATTTTTTCAATTTCAGATTCATGTCTTTGTATTCGTTCTATACTTAGATAGTCTTTCAAAATGTCACTCCATCTATTTAGTCTATCTGTTTTATTAAGAGGACTCCGTTTCCCAATTAATCCATCTAATTGAGATACAATGCTCTCAATAAATTTTAGACTTTTCTTAACATCATAATCTTCATCTTTGCGCAAAAGAGAATTTGTATTTCCATCAATATCAGCAACAGTACCAAAAGATGTGTCAGAATATAAAGTCCTTCCTATAAAATCATATACGTACTCTTGTTCTTTATTGTGCAGTTTTAATTTTGTATTAATCGTTTTTGCATATAATTTATCATCAACCTTTCTATATGAATTTTCTTCAATTTTTTCTCCGTGTTGACAATCATTTAAAAACAGTTCTGCTAATCGTGCTTTTGCTAAATTATTTTCTTTATTAATATCAATTATTCCTCTATCTCTAAATGGGTTAAGAACAATGGGTGTTTGATAACCATCATTTTTATGAAATATTCCATCTAGCCAACAATAGCTAGTTTCGATATACTCTTTAGCAAAATCAACTACATTATATGCGTATAGAGAATAATTTACTACTTGTGTGTAAAAAAGTAAATGTTCATGTTTTTTTAGTTCTTGTAAATTTGTTTCATTTGACTCAAATTCTTTATAAGTCCAATTGCCTAACTTCTCTTCTTGGCTAGACATAGTTGCCCAATATATTTGCCTTCCTTTTATCTTTATTAAGTACAGGGAGATTTTTGGCTTATTATTGTTTTCTTTGTCATTTTCTTGTATTTCATAATAAAGTTCCGCATATACGTCTTCGACATAATGCAAATCATCATGAATTGATTTATATCCTGTAACACATGCAAAATTGTTAAGTATTCTCATGGCTAATTCTATCAGAGAACTTTTCCCATCACCATTTTTCCCAACTATAGCAGATATATTTATATTAATTTTATTTGAGTTTGTTCGTAGAGTGTAAAAGTCCTTAGGGATACCTTGACTATTTTTTCTCTTTTCAGGAATCGCATTTTCTGACTCTTGATAGTCTTGATAGAAGAAATATAATTTATCCTCTTTCAATATCTTACGAATGTGTCTTGCACATTCTTTTAATGGTCTTACTGCAATTAAACGAAATTGTATATCTTTCTCCATCCCTTGATTTCCCATGGCACTTCCATTATCCCTTAAAATTGATTCAGGGATAAAATTAGGGATAATTTTTCAATTATATACAATTAAAATGGATAAAAAATAAATATCGTAACGTACAGGTATTGAGCATCAATGAGTTAAAAACCGTCAAAAGCAGTTTGAATACTGAACTACTCCCGCTCCGAGTACTCAGAAGCCCGCTTAAACAGCGGGCTTTCTTGTTTTAATACGGTTTGGAATACTGTTTTCCTCAGTCTTTAACTGTCCCACTATATCCCACAATATCCCATGTTATTTCGTTAATTTTCTACTGTTTTGATGTTTGGTAGAAAAAGTGGTAGAAAAATTTTCTACCTTTGGAAAAACACTAATCATTAAGCGTTTATGGAAACACTTACATTGCGGATAGTTTTTGACCAAAAAGGGAAGGCGAAAAAAGATCCAAAGAAAAAAGCGATGATACATATTGAGGTTAGAGATACAGTCACTAATCAAAAAACGTATATTCCTACCAATGTAAAGATACTCTTCGAACATCATACTAAAGATGGAACAATTATAAGTTCAAAGCATCCCAATGGTGCCATACTCCGGAAGAATGTACAAAGTATCTTCAATAGAATAGAAGCATTTGTTTTATCCGAAAAATGCAAAAAGTTTGAAGATATACAGAATTGGGATAAAAAAGACGTTAATAATGAATCGATGTTAGTATTTACATAAAATAAAATCAAAATACGTCATTAATTTTTATTGAATACTTAATAGACTATAACCATCTTGATGCATAGCTTTTTTATGTCAAAGATAAAAAAATAGAGGATCAACGTAAAAATCCATCCGGGCGTAGTATTATTCTTTTCTAAAACATATATAAACAGTACCCAATAACCTTTTTTTATAGTATTTTTGACAGTAATTACTTAATATTGAATAATCTTAATGCCCTAATGACGATTAAAAGAAGTTTACTGTTAGCCACAATAACGCTTTTTAGCCTTACATTAAATTCGCAAACCGCAAACGATAGACAAAAAAATATAGACGAATTAAATCCACAACGAGTATCATCATTACTGAAAAGACTACAAACACAAAAAGCAGAAAGAGACAAACGCATCACCGAGTATTTGACTAAGCACCCGCTTGTTAAGCGTTCGTTGCAATCAGACCAAGGAGGCGACTATCAGTTGGTAGACATCGATGCAGACGGCAACCCCGTGTATTATCAAACATCAAACAGAGAATCGGCTGCAATCATCCGCACAGATGCCTTGTACAAAGGAGGTCGTTTAGAGTTGGATATCAACGGAGAAGATATGGTGGCCGGAGTTTGGGATGCAGGCATGGCCTCGCCCAAGCATCAGGAGTTTAAAGAGAGCGAAGACAAAGAATCTAAGATTCATTATATGGAAAAGACTTTCGGGTCATTATCGCACCACACCACCCATGTTTGCGGAACTATTGCCGCTATGGGCGTTGACCCCGAGGCAAAAGGATTAGCCTCCAAATCCAGTATAATGAATTACCAATGGAACAACGACAAATCAGAAATGGCCGAATTTGCAGCCAAAGGATATCTGGTTTCAAACCATTCTTATAACCCTTCAACGTTCAGGGCTCAGGTATGGATTTTCGGTGCATACGACAGAGAAGCAGGCATAACCGACCAGATTGCATACACTTTCCCAAAATATCAGGTTGTGAAAGCCGCAGCCAACGACCGCGAAAGAGCTATGGTGCTCAACCCCAAGAAGAATGGCTATGAATTGACTATAAGCTTCTCTAACTCGAAAAACGTGTTGACAATAGCAGCCATAGAGCCGATAGCATATTATACGCCCGAAACTGTGCGACTTGCCGCATTCAGTAACACAGGGCCCACCGACGATGGTCGTATAAAGCCCAACTTGGCAGCCAAAGGCGTATCGGTATATTCTTCCACCTCTACGGGATATGATGAATACAGCAAACTGGATGGAACATCAATGGCCTCGCCCGCTATTACGGCTGGCATATTGCTCATTCAGCAACTTTACAACGACCTGTATGGCAACTATATGAACTCGGCTACTGTTAGGGGGCTGTTGCAACATACAGCACTCGAAGCAGGAGCAGACGATGGCCCCGACTACGGTTTCGGCTGGGGTGTGGCTAACATAGAAGATGCGGCATCGGCTATCATAAGCAAAGACAAAGGCTCCGTTATAGAAGAAAACACTCTGGACAACGGACAGATATATACGAAAGACATATATGTCGATTCCGGCCTTCCGCTAAGGGTTTCCATTTCGTGGACCGATCCGGCAGGACCAATCGCCGACAGGATAGTAGACTGGGAAGAGAAATCGTTGGTAAACGATTTGGACGTTGTGCTTGAAGATGAAGCCGGAAACAAATTCTACCCTTGGAAATTGGATGGGAAAAATCCGGCCAATGCAGCAACAACGGGCAATAACGAAGTCGATAATTTTGAACGGATAGATGTACCCAACCCTTTGGGCAAATATACTATAACTGTTTCGCACAAAGGTACTCTTGTCGAAGATTATACTTCGGAAGAACCCTACCATCAGGATTATAGCCTGATAATAACTGAAGGCAACTCAACAACACCATCGAGCATCGTTGCAGAAGGAGGGAAACAATCTCCATTCAAAGTTTATCCCACTTTTGTTAAAGACCAATTATTTGTTGAGGTTGCAGAAAAAGCGACCGGCTATCAGCTATTTAGTCTGACAGGAAAAATAATAATGCAAGGCAGCCTTAATGAAGGGCATAACACGTTAGATGCCTCCTCCGTTCCCGCAGGGGTTTATCTCCTTTCCATTAAAGGTAATTCTACTACTATAACCCAAAAGATTATCGAACAATAGTCTTTTTAATAAAAACGAGAATCGCCCCTTCGGAACGTGTTCTGAGGGGGTTTTTAATCTATAATCATCCTTGTTTATCAAATATTTGCTAAATTTGGACAATTTATTACATTGATATATTTCCTTGAAAAACAACAATAAAGATGGTATGAAAAAAGCAATAATAGTTCTGTTTGCCGTTCTTTTCGGTGCTATGCAGGCCAAAGCATATCATTTTGAACAAAACGGGATTTACTATAATTTCGTAGAAGGAACAGCAGACGAAGTTGAAGTTACTTACCTTATCGATTACAGGGGCGACGATTTTGACGGCGAAGGCGACTATTACGATGATATTCTTATCCCCGAAACTATCCGTTACAAAGGCAAACAATATCGGGTAACGGGCATTAGCGAGCAAACATTCAGGGAAAGCGGAGTTGAGGCAATAACAATTCCTAAATCGGTAAAATATATTGGAGTAAATGCTTTTCGCAGTTGCAGTGCGCTGAAAAGAATTGAAGTTAAATGGGAAAACCCATTGAATTTAAAGGATATGGAAGAAAAGTACCCTACTTGCTACGATATTTCATACACCGCCCAGTCTATTTTCGATTTTGGAGAGCAATACTTTGAAGACGTTATACTTGTAGTTCCCAAAAACACAAAGGCTCTCTACCAAGAACAATATGTATGGAAAAATTTTACCAATATCGAAGAGAAAGACGCTAAAAACAACACATCGTTTAGTCCGCGAAAAATTTCCATCCTTAACGGAACAGTTAACTTAGAAGTGCGAAAGGGCGTAGATTTTCCTTGCATTGGCTTACAGCTTTCCGACAGAAAGACAAATATGGCACTTGGAACTTATCTGGAAATAAAAAAACGGGGAGATTTCTATTTGATAAAGGTAAAATACGATCCCGAACAATACCTGACTATCGACAAAGGAGTGGAAGATTATCTGAAAGAGCTATTCAACGGTTTTTATGAGGACGAAGAATACAGCCAAAAAGTATGGTTGGTGTTTGTGGAAGAGGGTGGATTGCAATTGTTTATAGATACAGTAAAAGAATTTACCGATGGTGATGACGAATTTTTCAATTCCCCATTCAACGAAATATACGGATAAATGGGGCAGAAACAACAACTAATACACAACTCTTACAGCACAAACAACAATTCTCTAAATATTTTACTCTATATCATCCAGCAGTTTCTGAACCTCTTGGTCGGCTTTGTAAAGTTTTTCTTTACACAACGAAATCAGTTGGGTTGCATCTTTGGTCTTTTTTATTAGAATATCCAAATCAACATCATCGTTTTCAATCTCCGCAAGTATGTTTTTCAATTCCTGCAAAGCCTCTGTATATGTTTTTTCTTTTTTTGCCATATTTGCGTTTATTTATTTTTCTTCTGAACAATCGATTCTATTCTGCCATCGGCAAATAAGGTTGTTATTCCGTCGCCAATATCCAGATCGCCGGCATATTTCACAATCTTACCACTGCGGAGGGTAAGGGTATAGCCCTTTTTCAATATATTCTGAGGCGAAATAAGCCGCAAGTGCTGTTCTTTCATTTCCAGAAAATGTTTCTCTTCCGATAAGCTGCTGTTTACAGTATTTTTCAACAAAACGGATAGTTTAGTTATATCTGCCGATTGTCGCTGCATTGTTTCTTTATACTTATAAGACAGATGTGCCAGCGTTGCATTTATCCGCATTTCTTCCTCGTGCAGCCTTTGCGTAGCTGTTTTCGATAAACTGTGTTGGATATCCAGCAAATGGCCCGATAAAGATTCCATCTGCCCTATCAGGAATTCGGCAACGGCGGTAGGCGTCTTTGCGCGGGTATGAGCCACTATGTCTAAAACCGTTTCGTCGCGCTCGTGCCCTATACCTGTAATTACGGGCAAGGGAAATTGTGCACAATTGGCTGCCAGCAGGTAAGAGTCGAAGCAGCTCAAATCGGAAGTCGCCCCTCCTCCCCTGATAATGGCAACGGCGTCGAAACACTCCCTGTGTTCATATATGCTCTCCAATGCGGCTATTACCGACGGCTCGGTTTTATCGCCTTGCATAATGGAAGGGAACAATTTTGTGTAGAAAACAAATCCCCTCTGATTGTTTTGCAACTGATTGCAAAAGTCTTCGTATCCCGCAGCCGTGGGCGACGAGATTACGGCAATCCGGTTAGTTGGCTGAGGCAATTTCAGTTCTTTATTCATATCCAGAACACCTTCGTCTTCCAACTGTTTTATTATCCGTGCCCGGTTACGAGCCTGATCGCCCAAAGTATATGAGGGGTCTATATTCTGTACCGTAAGGCTAAAGCCATACAGTTCGTGAAAGTCAACACTCACCTGCACCAACACATTCAACCCCGAAGTAAACGCCTGACCTGTTTCCTGCTCAAAGAAAGGCTTCAGCATCCGGAAAATATTACTCCAGATAGCACCTCTGGCTTTAGCTACTACGTTTTTGCCCGAAGCATCTTTCTCTATGAACTCCAGATAGCAATGCCCGTTCTGGTTCACACGTACATCGCTCGTTTCGGCTCTTACCCACAAATACCGGGGCAAAGACTCGTCTACAACAGTCCGTATCAGACTATTCAGTTCGTGGAGGGATATTGACGGTATGTTGTCCATAGAATAAATATTGAGGGTGAGGGTTACCCTGTCAGAACAGGAATCTGTATGTTTCTTTTTCTCCCCGTCCGGTAAGGCTTATTATGTAGAGCATTTTTTGCGCGGCCTTTAAGGTATAGGTTTTACTTTCCGAAAATCGTTCCGAAACAAGTACCCGCCCCAGCAAATCGGTTATCTGTAAAGTATAAACGTCGCCCCTGCCGGATATATCTTCTACCCTGACAGAGCCTATACTGTCGGATGTGATACGGAAGGTTGCCTGCTTCCCTGTCTTATCGGCCTGCACCACACCCATCTTGTCTTGTACAATCTGCAAGGCTTTTTCCATATCGGGGATGCCATACCCATAGTCGTTGTTGGGGCTGTCGAAACGGTTGCCCGCCTCACGAACCGCCTGAATTATCTGATAATTGGTTGCCCCCCTGCACGCCTGCCACAAACAGGCAATCATGCCACAAAGCACGGGGCTGGAAAAAGAAGTCCCATTACTGCTGATAATATATGCACTAGACGACAATATATGGGTATCTTTTCCTACGGCCATAACATCGGGTTTTATCCTGAAATCGGCCGAGGGGCCTCTCGAACTGAACCCCGCTAAAAGCGAGTCTTTATCAACAGCACCTACCGCCAGCACCCACTCGCCATCGGAGGGCACAGACATTTTTCGCCATTCTTTCGCTCCTTCATTTCCGGCACTGCATACTACCAACATTCCTTTCTGTATGGCAATATCGGCAGCTTTTGTGGTGAAAGCCGTTTTTCCGTCCAAGTCGTTTACTGTATAGCCATAAGTATATCCATTGTTCCCAAAGTGTGTGTATCCCAACGACGAGTTTATCAAATCGGCTCCTATACTGTCAGCATACTCGGCTCCGGCAATCCAATAATCTTCTTCTATGGGAAATTCCGAGTTATCATCTTCCGTACGCAGTAAAACATAGTTGGCCTCAGGTGCTGTTCCTACAAAAACTTCCGGCTGATTTATCGCCATGCACGACAATACATTCAACCCATGTTGGCTACTCTTGAACATATTGTCCTCACCATAAACGAAGTTTTTTGTGTCAACAACATTCATTCTATAAAACTGCCTTACCGTATCTATATTAGTGAAGCCTGCATCCAGAACGGCAATCAGCATATCTTCGCCCCGGTATCCTTCTTCGTGCAAATGTTGCCCGTTATTGACGGCTATCTGGTTAAAGCTATATCCGTAATAATCTTCGTTAGAGTTTTTCTTTGCTCTATCCGATAAGTCTTTTTCCTCTTTTCTTTTTTTAGCTCTGTGAACACCTCTCCACACCAAAACAACATCTTTCACAAAGGGTAATTGCTTGAGACGATCTACCACCATCGAATCGGCACAATGAACGGCTAATGTGTTCATCCAGCGGCTTTTTGACACAACAGTACAGCCCAAGTCTTCAACAGCACCGGTATAGGCCGCGCTTACAGGCAGGTCTTTTTCATCGAAAGCAATTCCTTGTCTTTGCCTTCTGTCTAAAGCGCGTTGCGACAAATAATCCCCGGCTTTTACTGAACCTGCATCAACCCCTTCCTTGCCGGTAAGGTAGATACGGAACTTATATTCCACGTTTTGAGCCAGTACCGAAACAGGGAGCATTGTTGCCATGACGATTATAAAAATCAGAAACTTCTTCATAGAGGGACAACACTTTATATATTAAAAATCATACAATCAATAACAAAAGTAACTCCGATTTGCGACAAGTGCAAACTTTGCTTTTTATATTTCCATACAACCCTAAAAACCGGCGAAATCTCATAAATTTACGGATATTATTTTGAAGCACACGAAACAATATTCTTTTCATCTTTGTTTTTATCTTTGTAACCGGAACAAATTGTCGACCCTTGTCATGGCTTTAAAGCAACAGCTACAACTAAAACAACAACAGAAATTATCGCCTCTGCAAATGCAGGTGATAAAACTGACCGAGCTTCCGTATCTGGAACTGGAAGACCGTATCAGGCAAGAGCTCGAAGACAATCCTGCCCTTGAAGAAGGGTTTGACGAAAACAACCCGAATGCGGACGATGAAACCCTTTTCGACAGCGATGCTGACAGCATAACACAGGACGATATAGCACTTGGCGATTATCTGAACGAAGAAGATATACCCGATTACAGGCTGGCCGCCAATAATCGCTCGTACGAAGACCATCGTGAAGAAATACCTTTTGCCGTAGCCGAGTCGCTCAACGAATCGCTGCTTGCCCAACTGCACCTTTGCAACCTGAACGAAGAAGAACAGATAATAGCCGAATACATTATCGGTAGCATCGACGAAAGCGGGTATCTGGAGCGAGAACTGAGCGCAATATCAGACGATTTGCTGTTCCAGCAAAACATTGATGCCACTCCACAGAAAAGGAATCATGTTTTGCACATCATCCAGCAATTGGAACCTGCGGGTATAGCCGCCCGAAACCTGCAAGAATGTTTGCTGTTGCAGATGGAACGTTTGCCGCAAAATGAAATCAATACATTGGCCAAGAAGATACTGACCGATTATTTTGATGAGTTCTCGAAAAGACACTTCGAAAAAATACAAAAAACCCTCTCCATCAACGAAAGCACGCTCAAGGAAATAATCCACGAAATAACATCGCTCAACCCCAAACCGGGCAACGCATGGGACAGTTCGTTCGCTCTTGGCAACAATGCCATCGTGCCCGACTTCATCATTGAAGTACATAACGGAGAGGTAATTCTGTCGATGAACAACCGCAATATACCCGAACTAAGGGTCAGTCGCCAATATGCCAATATGCTGCAAGGGTACAGCGGAAATAAAAAAAGCATGACCGCCGATGCCAAAAACGCCGTCCTATTCGTAAAACAGAAGTTAGATTCCGCAAAATGGTTTATCGAAGCCATAAGGCAACGGCAGGAAACGCTGCAACGCACCATGCAAGCAATTATAGAGCTGCAATACGACTTTTTTGTGACAGGCGACGAAACCCGCCTGCGCCCGATGATACTGAAAGATGTGGCCGAACTGTCGGGCTACGATATTTCGACCGTGTCGCGCGTCAGCAACAGCAAATACGTACAAACATATTTTGGGGTATATCCGCTGAAATATTTCTTTTCGGAGTCGATGCAGAATGATGTAGGCGAAGAGGTTTCTTCGCGCGAAATAAAAGCCATACTGAAAGACTGTGTTGAGCACGAAAACAAGAAAAAACCACTCACCGACGACAAGCTATCGGAACTGCTAAAAGAAAAAGGTTACCTCATAGCCCGTCGCACAGTGGCAAAATACCGAGAGCAACTGGGCATACCCGTTGCCCGCCTGCGCAAAGAGATTTGAAAACAAAAATACACACAACAAAAAACATATGGTTTCAGTTATCGTTCCCAGTTACAATCATGCCGCTTTTCTCAAAGAGCGGATAGACTCTATACTGAACCAGACTTTCCACGATTTCGAACTTATTATTCTTGACGATTGTTCGCCCGACAACAGCCGCCAGATTATAGAGCAATACCGCAACAACCCTCATGTATCGCACATCGTTATCAACGAACAAAACTCTGGCTCTACCATAAAACAATGGACAAAAGGCATAAACCTTGCCAAGGGAGAATACATTTGGATTGCCGAAAGCGACGATGTGGCCGAACCAACCCTTCTGCAAACGCTGTACAACAACATGACCCGCAACCAAGGGGTTGTTTTGTCTTATTGTCAGTCGTACAACATAGATGCCCAAGGAGATGTGGTAGGCGATTGGGAGGAATACACACGCCGTTATGAGCCGGAACTCTTCAGCCGCGACTTTGTAATGGAAGGACCGGAATTCATCGAACGCTGTTTTCTGATTAAAAACTTTATCCCCAACACCAGCGCAGTACTGTTCCGCAAAGATGCTTTTATCGAAGCAGGATGTATGGACGGAAACGTAGGCTACATAACCGACTGGCTCTGCTGGCTGAAAATACTGACAAGAGGCAAGGTTGCCTTTACTACCCAAAAGCTCAACCGCTTCAGACGGCACTTAAAACCAAATGTGCTGACAAAAAAAGAACAAGGACACACCGTCTATAAAGAACCCCATATAGAGATGCGCAAAGCCTTTGCCCGGTATATTAAAAAATCACAATTGCCTTTGAGCAAAAAAATATACAGCCGGAATAAGCGTTTTCTGATACGCAACCATCTGGAGCAGACACATTTCCTGTTCCAACACAAACGATTTCTGAAAGGAATTGAATATTGCGTCCGTTGTCTGAAATATATTTTTTAATTTTGCCGCATATCTTTTAAGGATGAATTTTAAGAGTATTACAGCACGATTCTTTACGGTGACGCTAAATCCGTTACTGATGTCGTTCTATAGCGTTATAATGCTGTGGACATACTCTCATTTCTTTTACTACTTCGAAGGACAGGAGTGGAAAGTAATCATCAATGTATTGCTATTCACGTTTATCGTTCCGGGGCTTTTTATTGCTGTGATGAGAGGGTTCAGGCTTATATCGAGCTTCGATATGCCCGAACGCAAAGAACGGGTCATGCCGCTTTTTGTGAGCCTGCTGTCGAACATGAGTCTGGTGTATTTTTTTTACGGCATCAACGTACAAATATGGTTCTTGGGCTTAATATCGGCTCCCGTATTGGTTCACTTGCTGGCCATCGTAATTAACTTTTTCTGGAAAATAAGCGTCCACATGATGGGCATAGGAGGGCTTTTGGGCGCCATGATGGCAATTTGTTTTAATGTTAATAAGCAGAACCCCTTTCTTTTGTTCATGGTATTGTTTATCTTCGCAGGATGTTTGGGTGTTTCGCTTCTGTATCAGAAACGCCACACACATGGCCAGATATATGCCGGATTTGCCATAGGATTTGTAGCAGCCTATTTGGTGGTTTGGGCAAGCGTTTATTTTGTAATGACTGTTTAAATAACGAAAATATAACAACAATTTCAATAATTAAAAAAAATTAGAATTATGAATTTTCCTGAAAATTTGAAGTATTCAAACGATCACGAATGGATTCGTGTAGAAGGTAACGAAGCTTTTATTGGTATCACAGATTTTGCACAACGCGAACTTGGAGAAATTGTGTATGTTGACATCACAACCGAAGGCGAAACTATTGCAAAAGATGAAGTTTTTGGTAGCGTAGAGGCTGTTAAAACTGTATCTGACCTGTTTTTACCGGTAAGCGGAACTATTTTGGAAGTAAATCCTGAATTGGAAGACGCTCCTCAATTGGTAAACGAAGACCCATACGGAAAAGGCTGGATCGTAAAAATATCGCTTACTGATGCCGCAGAAGTAAACGGACTTCTTTCGGCTGCCGATTATAAGGCTTTGATCGGAATGTAATTTTTACCATTGCGTTTCGTAAAAATATTCGTACAAATACAGGAAAAAAACGAGATTGATATATACAGTTGTTTTCCTGTATTTTGTCATTTTTTTCTTCTTCAACACTCAAAAAAAAGGATAACCCGATGAATCCTGTTATTAGTATAATCATGGGCAGTACGTCCGACTTGCCTGTTATGGAAAAATCAGCCAAGTTTCTTGACGAGATGGAAATTCCATTCGAAATCAATGCCCTATCAGCACACAGAACACCGGCTCAGGTAGAGTCGTTCGCAAAGAATGCCCAATCGCGAGGCATTAAAGTTATTATTGCGGCAGCAGGAATGGCTGCACATCTGCCCGGAGTTATTGCCTCGATGACCACGTTGCCCGTTGTTGGCGTACCCATCAACTCGTCGCTCGACGGTATGGATGCCCTTTTGGCAATAGTGCAGATGCCTCCCGGAATACCCGTGGCCACCGTAGGTATCAACGGAGCTTTGAATGCCGCTATCCTATCCCTGCAAATGATTGCCACAGGCGATGAAGCCTTGCAGGCAAAACTTGCCGCTTACAAAGAAAGCTTAAAAACCAAGATAGTACAGGCCAACGACGAACTGGCTAAAATATCGTACAAATACAAAACAAATTAATAAGGCGCAATCACAACTATTTCCCCAACAGATATGGAAAAAAAAGAAATGCAAGATATCCTCAAGGCCGAAGCCGAAGCCATACTCAACATTCCTATCTCTGATGTTTATAATGAAGCCACAGAGTTGATTGCTGAGCAAGTACACCGCCATGGCGGCAAACTCGTTACAAGCGGTATGGGCAAAGCGGGGCAGATAGCACAGAACATTGCAACCACCTTTTGTTCTACCGGAACGCCAGCCATTTTTCTGCATCCCAGCGAAGCCCAACACGGCGATTTGGGGGTTTTGCAACCCAACGATGTGATGTTGGTTATATCGAATTCGGGCAAAACACGCGAGATAATAGAACTATTGGGTTTGGTGAAACTTCTGATTCCCGCCATTAAGTTTATTGTCATCACGAGCGACGGCGAAAGCCTTCTGGCTCAAAAAGCCGACCTCTGCCTGCTCACAGGAAACCCCGGCGAGGTATGTGCCCTTGGGCTCACTCCAACCACATCTACTACCGTAATGACTGTGATAGGCGATTTGTTGGTGGTAAACACTATGAAGAAAATAAACTTCAAGGCTTCAGACTATGCCGCCCGCCATCACGGTGGGTATCTGGGAGACAAATCGCGTTCGCTTATCTGAAAAAATAGAATCTATATAAAGAAACAGAAGAGGCCGGAAGGTATGTGAAAATCCATATATCATATCCGGCCTTTTAGTATTTCAGATTGCTTTAATAATACATCCCTCCAAAATCGTCGTTTGCCGAAGATTCGCCTCCTTTAAATATACTGAATTTGTACGAAAAACTAAGCATGCAATAGCGGCTCACCGTATTAGTGCGCGATTCGGAGATGCCGTCCTCATAAACATAACGGGTGGTGGTATTGCGGTCGTCCAGAATATCGAAAACGCCAAATTTGAGCAATCCCTTTTTGTTTTTCAGCATTTTTTTGGCAACAGAAACATTCCAGAGGATACTGCTATTCTTGAAGCTGGACGAATAACCGCTGTTTTGAGAAAACTTCACATCGCTGTGGAGTTCGAAATCGAGAGGGAGATTCCATGTAAAATTGCCCGATATGCTCCAATTTGTCGATGATAAGTCCTGAGCATTAGTCAGATTATTTTTGGCAAAGGTGTGCGAGAACGAAGTCTTTAATCCACAGTCTAATTTGTCGGAAAGAAACGAAATACTCAACGTTTGCCCCAACGTAAACGAGTTTGTTGTAGATAGTTGGCCGTTAGTAAAACCCTTCCGACGACTAAAGTTTCCGTAAGGATTGAGCATATACCTAAACTTTTTGTTGCGCATGGGTGCATTATAATACATGAATAGCGACCCGTTCATGTTGCCGTTTACGTTGCGGTATGATGTTTCGGTGTTTCCCAGCGAATCAATTATCGTATAGTTGGTTATCGTATTCATGTTGGCACTGAAACTCAATGAAGCATAAAGATAAGAGTGTTTATCGGTATTAGACTTCATAAGGTTAAGGTTAAGGCTGTTATTAAACCCCGATTTCAGATCCGGATTTCCGTACGACATGCTTTGTGTGGAATGCACCAAAGTATCGGCCGATAACTGACCGAGCGACGGGCGCACGGTGTTTCCGCTGTATCTTAAATCGAGAGACGTTTTTTCGTTAGGCCGATAAGAAAAACCCAACGAAGGACTGAAGTTAACCACCGATTGCCTTGCGTCTTCAATCAACGAATCGCGCATCCTGACTAAACTTTTTGAAACGGACGGACTGATAGAAAAACCTACATTATAATTATATTTCTCCCTGATACTCTGAAAGCTTAGGTTTATATTATTGCTCACTTGTTCGTTTTTCGTGAAGCGGGTATATGCCGTGTCTATCAACGTATAATTGCCTTCCGAATCTTTTTTCAGGGTGCTACGGTCGTTTTTCGACGTATTTCTGTTAAAAGAATAAGATACGTTCAGAAAATCTTTTTCGGTAAGTGGCTCCACGTACGACAATGTTGCCCCAAAACTCCCTCCTTTCGATTCGGTGTTGCTTATCTGGTCGAGGCTTACCTCCACCCCATCCGAATGCGGATAGATGGTTGTGGTTTTGTTTGTTCCATCAGAATCTCCATTGCGGAAAGAACCTCTTAGGGCAAGATTCAGCGAGCGGCCTTTTTTCGAGAATTTACGGCCAGCGTGAAGCGAAAAATCGCCATTATCGCTCACCAAACGATTGGAGGAATGCCCCGCCGTGGTAGTTGTATCGGCATTGACGTACGACAGAGACGAAGACCTGTTACCACTATTCTGTACCGAATGCCCAAAGGAAGAATGGAAAAAGATAGTGGTCAGTGTGTCAGGTTTCCAATCGAACGAGAATTCGGCATTCAGAGTATTGTTTCGCCTATGTCTCAAATTGTTAGACTGACTAAACCTGTCGCCGGTGTTCAGAAATGTTTGGTTACTACTGTGCCTCGTTGTGTTATTTTCGTTATTACGGTACATCAAACTTCCGTTTGTAGAAAACTTCTTTCCATTACCCAAACTGAAATTAGCACCTATGTTCTTATTAGTATCCTTACCTTCGCTCAGGAGCATAAAATCCGCCCCTTGCGGAAGGCTCATGTTATCGGTAGCATTGCCGGCATTGCCAATAAGGGCCAGTTGAGTGGCATCCGTTATGTAATTTACCATACCCTTGCTGTGGTACCTGTTGTCGGTTCCGTACCCGGCTTCTATATTCCCGAAAATGCTTTGCTTTATTTCCGCTTTGGTTTTCAGATTCATAACCTGTTTTTCGTCACCATCTTTTATTCCTGTAAGCTTAGTCATTTCCGATTCTTCTTTAAAAAGCTGGAGCTTGTCTATCATATTTGCCGGCAGATTAACCAACGCCACCTGAATGTCGCTACCAAAAAACTCTTTACCGTCTATCAATATTTTGGTTACAGGTTTGCCATTTGCCGTGAGGTTACCATCAGCATCGAACTCCACGCCGGGTAGTTTCTTTACCAAGTCTTGCAACATGGCCTCTTCGCCCACCTTAAAGTTGCGGGCATTATATTCTATGGTATCGTTTCGTACTACCACATCGGGGGCTTGCCCCACAATGACTGCGCCCTCCAGTTCGTTCATTTTTTCGGGCAGGTATATGGTATCGAGGTTGCAATGCAGATGGTTAGGACTTATAGATGTATTTATTACCGAATCTCTGAGCGTGAGGTATGATATGCGCACAATGTACTGTCCGGGCTTTACCTTAAACGAAAACGCCCCCGATTTTGGGGTTATAGCCCCTTCAAGGTAAGTACTGTCTGACCCCTTCATCAACTGTATAGAGGCATATTCAACCGGAGCCTTGTCCTTATCGGAATACACGATGCCCTTTATCGTCCCTCGCTGGGCAAACGACAAAGCAGGGAGCAACAGTAAAAAAAGAACCAGCCAAAAAAGCTTCGTAATCCTTAACATAAACTTAAATTGTTTCTTTAATAGAGAAGGATGAAGCCATAAATTCCACAATCACTATTCAGAATAATACATTTGCCGAAGTGGCGATTTGTGTTTTATTTTACGATACTGACAGTCATCTTGATATTTTGCTTAGGACGGTCGTTACGGTCGGTTTCCATATTTTGTATCTTGTCCAACACATCGATGCCTTCCACAACTTCGCCAAAAACGGTGTAACCTCCGTCCAGATGCGGGGTTCCACCCACAGTTGTATAAACTTCCCGTTGTTCGGGAGTAAACAGAGCTTCGTTTCGGCGTGCCTCGGCTGTAGCTTCGGCTTCGGTTTGTAGTTCGCTGCGAAGTTCGGCTAATGCCTCACGGTTGCCCGTTGCATAAAGGTCTTTTATCACACTCATGTGCGCCGATTGCAGTTCGTTAAATACCGCTTGCTTCAGCCGTTCGAAACGTTGTTTTTCCAGTTGTTGCAATTCGGCTTCCGCAAAAACACGCCCCGTAACTATGTAGAACTGACAGGCAGATGAAGCTTTCTCGGGGTTCACATTATCGGCCGTACGTGCCGCTGCCAATGCTCCTTTTTTATGGAAGAGCTGGGGTGCTCTGAATTCGGCAGGAACGGTATAACCCAAATCTCCGTTACCCAAAAGAGCAGAGTCGGCTGCATTTTTCGATTCGGGATCACCTCCCTGAATCATGAAGTCTTTTATTACCCTATGGAAAAGGAGATCTTTGTACACCCCGTCTTTAGTGACTTTAACGAAGTTGTCGCGATGTAAAGGTGTTTCGTTATAAAGTTTCAGTTTGATGTTTCCTAAATCGGTTTTGATTAAAACCAGAGTTTCTTTTTCTTTCGCATCCATTTGCACTATTACAGCTAAAATTAATAATATCAGATATAATTTTTTCATATCGTTTTTCGGTTTACCGGTATCATCTATTCTCCTGTCGATCCAGAATATCTGATTCCTTTATTCTAAATTCTAAACGTTTTGTATATGCTTCCGCCCTTTCCTTATCCAGAACTTCGTATTCGCTCAACCGGGGCTGAACCGGAAACAGCTCTGCGGCAATATTTGCCCAATAGCGGGCTTGTTCCAGATCGTCGAGCATTTCGTAAGCCAAAGCCATATTCGATGCCAGCCGAGCTTTCTTATATTCTTTTTTTTCCTTACTATAAATTTCTGCCCAAACACTTAACGCCTCCTGCCATTCGTCACCCTCTACAAAGGCTTTTGCTCTCTTCATTTGGGTTGTACCATCACTATAATACCAGCGCTCCTGCTGCTGCCAATAGGGAACAAGCTTTTTCTCCATTTGGGTTGCCATATAAACAGCCATCTCGGTCTTTGCCTCATCGAGCAGCGGCAACGAATCGCCAAGCACATCGTTATTGTTGTCCCGCCTGAATTCTATCCACCGCAGGCTATCTGATACCTGTATGGGGTTGACAATCATGTTTCCGTCTTTATGAAAAACAGACAACAAAGCATCAACCGTAAGGGTGAGGGTATTTCGGTTTAAGCCAAAAAACCTCATGTCTGCGGCAGAAGTTTCCTTAACCTCCAAGTTGTATCTGTTCAGCACAAAAAGGGCATCGGATGCGGTTTCGTTGCAAATACCCGCTATTTCATACTGGGTAGGATAAGTCTCTTTACCCATCGACAGTGTATCTTTAAATACTACAACCGAATTAAATTTTTGAGCTTCGCCCAAAAACTGCGACAGGGCATCGCACATTACCGTGCTCATGCCGGCAACACCTTCTGCGCGGGTTATATCTATAAGCGCGATATTTTCCGCACTGGTAGGAATAGTTATCTCGGCAGGTTTACGTACATCTATGTCTATATAGTTCATTGTTGTACACGATGTAGCCAACAGCAAACAGAAAAAAACACCCAGTAGATTTGTCTTAATCCTCATTTTTTTGTGTTTAATTGTGCATGAATACAAATATAAGAGATAAAAAGGTTTTCCACAATTAAAAAAAATCGCCCAACAGGCTTACTATTCTTTCTTCCCAAAAGCATCCTTCGCCCATCGGGGAACGAGTATAGAGCCAATGAAAAGATAGTTGTAATAGGTCAGCAAACGCCATATAAGAATAATAACAGGCACAAGTCCGGGTAGGGCTATAAATTCCGCTAAATATCCGTTAAAGATGACTTCGGTAAAACCACTCCCGCCGGGGGTAGGGCTCACCACCATCAGAATCCACATAACAAACTGGCGGGCAAAAACCAGAAGATTGTCCGACACGGCAAAGAAAGCCATAAAAATGGCATTCACCACTAAGTAGCGCGAACACCACGACAGGATGGTGGCAACAATAAGCGGGAACCAGTAGTTGAGGCGTTTCCCTCTGATTTCGCGCGAACTGATTATTATATCGTCGCCCGCTTTAATGGCCGCGTTGCGCCATCTGCGCAGAAATGGAAGTTTAAATATGGCAATGAGCAACCAACGGATAGCTTGCGGCTTAAAGAATAGCCCTACAATCAATCCCAAGCAGATGAATAGTTTAATCACGTAAGCAGCCATAAACAGCCCAAAAACTCCCGTTTCGATTGCCGAACCTGTTTGGAAAAGGGTTTCCGATGGAATGAACAGCAATAGTATGGGAAAAGTCACCACAAAAAACATTTCATCGAGCAGTAATGTAACAAAAACGATGGTTGTACTCTTACCTACGGGCACTTTCTCTTTCGTCAAAAACAGTATTGCCATGCTCGACCCTCCAATAGTGGAAGGGGTTATTGCCGAACCGAATTCGGCCAGAAGGGTAACCTTGACGCATTGCTTCCATGTAAGTAGTTTGTCGGTCAGGTATCGGTAGCGAATAGTGAAGCCCAAATCGCGCCCCACCATAAGCAACAAAGCCACAGCGAACCAAAGCACCATACTCCACGAGAACGACACCTGCTTCAGGCTTGCCATATTTTCGGGGCCTGTTTCCCCCAAAAAGTCTTTTGCAAACATATATACTATCACCCCAAAACCAAGTATCGTGGGGACTATGATTTTCCATTTGCTGAAAGACTGTGTAGACGCTTTTGCCATGAATTATATTATCAGAGGATATAATGAAAGACCAAAGATATAAAAACCACTCAATAAAAAGGATTAAGTAAAACTATCAAATCTCATAATTTTCATTACATTTGCTCTAATACAGCCTTTTGGCAAAACTATAATATCACTTGCTATGAAAACTATAAATAAAATAAAACTGACAACAGGACTGATGTTGCTGGTTGTCCTTTTCTTCAATTCCTGCAAAAAATCGGGCCCGGTAGAGGTCGACCCTGAGTTTGCCCGTTATATCGCGGCCTTTACCTATGGGAATATTTCGTCAACATCGAGCATACAGATAGAACTGACGCAAGACATGCCCGCCGTTGAACTGAACAAGGAAATAGACGACGAACTCTTCGAGTTTTCGCCATCCATTAAAGGGAAAGCCTACTGGGCAAGCAGCCGTAGCATTAAATTTGTGCCCGAACCCGGCGAGTTGCAACCCGGCGAACAGTATGAAGCTGTTTTTAAATTGGGGAAAGTTCTTCAGGTTGAGAAAAAATTTAAGGAGTTTAAATTCAGCTTCAGGGTTCCCCCACAGAATTATAGTGTAGAAATACTACCCTATTCGCCAACCAAAGACAATGACCTGACGTGGAACACGGTTGAAGGTACGCTTAACCTTGCCGACGAAGCCCCTATCGACAATGTTGCCAAGATGCTTTCTGTTTCGGGAGGAGACAAGACGGCTAAAATAAAAATTGCGCCTACCCCCGTCAAAGGGCGTTATAAACTGACTATCGACAGTTTGAAGCGTTACAGCAAAGACATGTCTTATACACTGAATATAAAAGGCGCGCCCATCAAAGCAAAGCGCGACACATCGCTCACCATAAAAATACCGGCATTTACAACCAAAACTTTTTCGGTGATAGATGTCCGCAGCAGTTATGACCCGCAGGAATGTATCCGCATTACATTCAGCGACCCGCTGTCGGTCAATCAGGATATTCAGGGATTGGTTGTTCCCAACGGTATAGAAAACTTCTCATACGATATTCAGAAGAATGTACTGAAACTTTATCTCGACCCTTCGTCCGAAAGCAGAACCGTAAGTCTCAAGATTTTTGAGCAATTGAAAAACATAAACGGCAAACCGCTGAATAAAACCTATTCGTACGAGCTTTCGCTAACCAAAAATAAACCCGAAATAAAGCTTTTGAATGCAGGCAATATCCTGCCCGACTCCGAGAGCCTGAACATACCCTTCCAAGCCGTAAACCTATGGGCGGTAGATGTTAAGGTGGTGAAGATATACGAGAACAACATTATGGGCTATTTGCAGTCCAACAACTTTGGGCAAGATAGCGAATTGCGCCGTTTTGGGCGGTTGATACTCAAAAAACGCATCCGTTTGGACGAAGACCCAAGCATGCGCCTTGACCAATGGAACACGTTTAACCTCGATCTGTCGAAGATGATGAAGCAAGACCCGGGAGCAATATACCGGATTGAATTTTCGATGAAAAAAGAGTATTCGCTCTATCCCTGCGATGGCATAATTCCGCAAATACCTCAAAATGCCAGCCTCGAAACCTTTAACCAGATATCGGACGAAGACGAGGCCAAGTGGGATGTTCCCGAAACATACTATTACGACCAAGGTGATATGGACTGGGACGAATATAACTGGTCGGAACGCGATAACCCCTGCAAAGACAGCTACTATATGGGTACGAGCCGTAATGTGAGCTGCGTTGTGCTTGCGTCGAACATAGGTATAGTTGCAAAAATAGGTTCCGACAAGAAGGTGCACGCCTCTCTTACCGATATACTGACCACAGAACCCCTGTCGGGCGCTACGGTCGATGTGTACAACTTCCAGATGCAACGCATTGGCAGTGGAAAGACAGACAGCGAGGGTTTTGCCTCGGTCGATTACAAGGGCGGTGTTCCGTTCGTTATAATAGCCTCGAAGGACAAGCAAAAAGGCTATCTGAAAGTAACACAAAACCTATCCCTGTCGCTCAGTAACTTTGATGTGGGTGGCAAGGAAATACAAAAAGGGCTGAAAGGATATCTTTATGGCGAACGTGGCGTATGGCGTCCGGGCGACTCTATTTATCTGACGTTTATTCTGGAAGACAGAGACAAAACCCTGCCTAAAGACCATCCCGTTACCTTAGAGTTTTATACAGCCCGGGGACAATTGTACCAGAAGTATGTACAGAACCAAAGCATCGACGGATTCTACCCCTTCAAGCTGGCAACCGATGTGAATGCCCAGACCGGAAATTGGCAGGCCGTTGTGAAAGTGGGCGGAACATCCTTCCGCAAAACAATAAGGATAGAAACCGTGAAACCCAACCGGTTGAAAGTAAGGCTGAATATTGGCGAATTGGTCAATGCCGCCCAAGGTTCGTTCGTGACATCGCTTTCTTCGCAATGGCTGCACGGTGCGCCTGCATCGAATCTGAAAGCCAAAGTAGAAATGACTCTAAGCACGGCAAGCAATCCGTTTAAAGGGTATGAGGCATATTCGTTCAACAATCCGGCAAACAAATTCCAGTCGGACACTTATACCATATACGACGGCAGGCTTGACGCGGGGGGCAATGCCACTTTCTCGGCAAAACTTCCACCGGCCGAATCTGCGCCGGGAATGCTAAGGGCTAATATCATATCGCGGGTATTTGAATCGGGCGGTGATGCCAGTTTCTACACGCAAACCGTGGCATACTCGCCATACTCGTCGTATGTGGGGGTTAAAACTCCCGCTGAAGATAAATATACAATGCTCGAAACCGACCGCGAAAACCCGATCGACATCGTTTCGTTAAGCCCGCAAGGGAAGCCTGTGAGCAAGACGGATATCAATGTGAAGGTGTACAAAATAAACTGGTCGTGGTGGTGGAGCAACAATGACGAAGATTTGTCGTCGTACGTAAACAATACCTCAACGGAGGTTATACTCAACAAAAACGTATCGACCACCAACGGCAAGGCGCGTGTAAACTTCCGTGTGAATTATCCCGATTATGGCCGTTATCTGATTTTGGTGAAAGACAACCAGAGCGGACATACCACAGGGCAAGTCGTTTACGTGGATTGGCCTTCGTGGCGGGGACGTTCGGATAAGCAAGACCCCAATGGGCTGACGATGCTGTCTTTTTCGACCGACAAGCGTACATACAACGCAGGCGAAAAAGCTACCGTTATCATTCCTAAAAGTTCGCAAGGGCGGGTTCTTATCAGTATCGAAAACGGATCGAAAGTTATTCAACGCGAATGGATAAAAACCAGCGAGAAAGAAGACACCAAATACACTTTCACGGTGACGGACGAGATGACGCCCAACTTCTACATCTTCGCTACCCTTTTACAACCGCATGCGCAGACCGTCAACGGGTTGCCTATCCGTATGTATGGAGTGCAGAATATCAATGTGGAAAACAAAAATACGGTTCTGCAACCTGTCATAAACATGCCGGCAGAGCTTCGTCCGGAAAAAGAGTTTACGGTTTCGGTATCCGAAAAGAACCGCAAAAAAATGACCTATACACTTGCCATAGTAGACGAAGGATTGCTCGATCTGACAGCCTTCCGTACACCGAATGCTTGGGCCGATTTCTATTCGCGGCAGGCGCTTGGTGTCCGCACATGGGACATGTTCGATATGGTTGTGGGCGCACATGCCGGAAAAATGGGGCCGCTGCTGAGCATCGGTGGAGACGAGGCTCTGAAGCCGTCTAACAACCCGCTCAACCGCTTCAAACCTGTGGTGAAGTATCTGGGGCCATTTACACTGGAAGCCGGATCGACCAAGAATCATAAAATAAAACTGCCTAACTACATAGGCTCGGTGCGTGTTATGGTTGTTGCCGGAACCGAGAGTGGTGCTTATGGCGCAACCGAAAAGACTGTACCTGTCAACAATCCATTGATGGTGCTTTCTACCCTACCCCGTGTGGCTGGGCCAAACGAAGATATAGTGCTGCCTGTGAATGTATTTGTAACTAAAGACAATATAAAGACCGTGACGGTAAACATAAAGACCAAGGGGCTGTTGCAACCCACCGAGGGAACAAGCCAAACGGTTACGTTTACCGGGAAAGGCGATAAGGTTGTTTACTTTAAACTGAAAGCCGGCAGCAGAACGGGAGCCGAGCAAATTTCGGTGAAAGCGACAGGCGGTGGCGAGGTGTCGTCCGAGGTAATAGATATTGAGGTGCGCAACCCCAATCCTCCTGTATTGCTTACATCGCAGGCGCTTGTTTCGTCGGGTATGACGCAAAATCTGCAAATAGCCATGGATGCCCCACAGGCAACCGACTGGGTGAAGCTCGAAGTATCGCGTATGCCTGCCGTAGACCTCAGCAAAAATCTTGCGTACCTGCTCCAGTATCCGCACGGATGTTCCGAACAGGTTACATCAAAAGCTTTCCCGTTGTTGTATGTGGGCAGGTTCACCAAATTTACCGAAAGCCAGACCCAAAAGATGAAAAACAACATCAACGAGGCTATCAAGATAATCACTGCGCGCCAGTTGAGCAATGGTGGTATCGTATATTGGCCGGGCAGTTCTTACCCCACCGAATGGGTAACTACCTATGCCGGACACTTCCTGCTGGAAGCCAAGAAGGCAGGCTATAACGTGCCCGAATCGGTTATAAGCAAGTGGGAGCAGTTCCAGAAAAAATCGGCTCAAACATGGAACCGAGGCGACCTGTATTCGTCGTACTACAACTATTCGATGAGCGACCTCCAACAGGCTTACCGTCTCTATACACTTGCCCTTGCCGGCAAAGCCGAAATGGGAGCTATGAACCGTCTGAAAGAGATGGCGGGCATATCCGTACAGGCACGCTGGCGATTAGCGGCAGCCTACGCCGTGGCAGGCAAGAAGAATGCAGCTCTTCAGCTCATATCCAAAGCCAGCGATGTTATTGAAGCCTATCCGCATAGCAATAATACGTACGGCGATGCGGCTCGCGATAAGGCCATGATAATGGAAACTTACCTGTTGCTGGGACGTACCGAAAAAGCCTTGCAACTTTCACGAAGCGTATCCGAAGGCTTGAGTTCTGATTATATCTCCACGCAAACGGCATCGTTCGGGCTGATTGCCATGTCTAAACTGGCCGAAAAGATGGGTAAGGGAGTTATTGCTTACGATTGGTCGTTAAACGGAGTGCCTCAGAGGGGTGCAAACTCCGGAGCCTTGTATCAGGAAATTGCTATCAAAGCCGGGCAAAACATAAATGTTGACTTCACAAACAAAGGGCAGGGTGAACTGTTTGTCCGTCTGGTAGGATACACCCAGCCGCTTGTGGATAACCGTCCGCCAAGTTCGGCAGGAGGGCTGAACCTCTATATCAAATACCACGACCTTGACGGGCACGACCTCGATGTTTCGTCCCTAAGGCAGGGAACGGAATTCTTTGCCACTGTTATTGTGCAGAACGTATCGGGCGAGTATTTGACCGATTTGACGCTGAACCAGATATTTGCATCGGGTTGGGAAATATTTAACGACCGCCTGATGAACAACCAGTCCGAAAATCCGGTATATACCTATCAGGATATCCGCGACGACCGTGTGTACTCTTACTTCAACCTCAGCAATGGGTATTCAACCGCATTCCGCATACGTTTGCAGGCAGCCTACTGCGGACGCTTCTATCTGCCGGCTATTACCTGCGAGGCTATGTATCAGCCCCAAGAGCAGGCACGCAGCCAAGGTATGTGGGTTGAAGTGAAACCGTAGATTATAAATATTACAGATAAATGAGAGGAAATAGCCGGGCAAGAGGATTGTCCGGCTATTTTTTCGGCATAGCTTAACGGGAGGCACATCAAAAAATCATACCTTTGAGGAATTGAAATCTATTGAGCCCAAAAGAAAATGAAGAAAGAAAACACCGAAGCTCCCCTGCAAACACTGAAAGTAGAAGAGGCGACCCCTCTTATGACTTATCTGGTTGAAAAAAAAATACGTAAGAGCCGCAATGCCATAAAATCGTTGTTTGCCCATAAGCAAATAAAGGTAAATGGGCGCACAACAACCCAGTTTGACCACCCACTTGCTGTTGGCGATGTGGTTACCATCCACAAAACAAATAAGGCCTACGATACCAAGCTGCTGAAAGGTGTAAAAATCGTTTACGAAGACGAGTTTTTGCTCGTAGTGGAAAAAGACGCCAAACTGCTGTCGGTGGCTACCGACAGGGAAAGGAGTGAAACGGCTTATAGCATCATCAACGATTATATAAAGATAAAAGCCGGGAGAGGCTCGCGGGTGTTTGTTCTTCACCGTTTAGACCGCGATGCTTCGGGACTGATGCTGTTTGCCAAAAGCGCCCAGATTCAGGAGCTGTTTCAGCGTACGTGGAACGATGCTATCATAACCCGTTCGTTTATAGCAGTGGTTCGGGGTAGAATAACACCTCCCGAAGGAACTATTATATCTTGGCTCACGGAAGATAAAAAACTGATTATGCACTCGTCCGAAACCGACAATGGCGGACAGAGGTCTGTAACGCACTATAAAACAGTGAAAAACAACCGCAAATACACAATGCTCCGTTTGGAAGCCGAAACCGGACGGAAAAACCAACTCCGTGTGCAACTGCAGTCGGTAGGCCACTCCATCGTGGGCGATCGTAAATATGGTTCAACCATCAGCCCTATAAAGCGAATGGCACTGCATGCCAACGAGTTGGTGTTCAGGCATCCTGCCACAGGCGAGATTTTGGAATTCAAATCGCCCGTTCCTGAAAACATGCAAAGGTTGGTAGAAGTAGTAAAGGTTGAAAAAGAGAAATAAAACCTGCGGATGGAAGAAGGAGAGAAAAAGCTGTACGATACTTATTTTGGCGGAGCAAAAGACTATTATTTGTCCGTGATGGAGAGGATAGATGGCGGAGCGAGGGTTATTTTCAACTTTTATGCTTTTCTGTTCGGCATACTCTGGATGCTGTACAAAAAGATGTATAAGGAAGCTATTCTCTTTATCATCCCCATGACGCTGATTACGGCAATCGTAAACAAAGGCATGATGCCAGACATGCGCAGAGACATGCTACTGAGTTTTATATTTGCTTTAGTGATGGGATTTTCGGGCAACTTATTGTATATACTGAAAGCCAAAAAAGCTGTGGCCATGGCAAAGGAACAGTGTGAGGATGAAAACAGGATGATAAGGTTTTTGTCTATCAGAGGTGGTTCTAATATACTGATACCAATCTGCTTGATATTGCTACTGGGAGGCTTGATGATGTTAACGGGAGGCTTCTGATTGTAGCTTTTAACTAAAAAATAATTTTATTATCTTAGCATTTTCTTCACTAACCGAAAGGGGATATAATCTTTTTGTACTATGAGCAGTTTGAAAAGAATACACCATGTGGCAATTATTTGTTCGGACTATGAGCGGTCGAAAGACTTTTATGTGAATAAACTTGGTATGGAAGTTATAGCCGAAACATACAGAGTCGAACGACAATCTTACAAATTGGATTTGACACTGGCAGGAGGAGGACAGATAGAACTGTTTTCTTTTCCTGAGCCGCCCCGTAGGCTTAGCTTCCCAGAGGCATGCGGATTGAGGCATCTGGCATTAGAAACAGCCGATATAGAAAAAACAATAGCAGAGCTTGAGGCGAAAGGTATAGAGGTGGAGGCCATACGGCTGGATGAACTTACCGGTTGCAGGTTTGCTTTCTTTGCCGACCCCGATGGTTTACCTTTAGAGCTATACGAAATAAAATAAGAATTACATGCACACAGAAAAGAAGATAACCCCGGTAGGTACATACCCTTATCGTATAGATGCTTACCTGACCGATTTCAGAGGGAAAGCCACCCTGCCCATGATTGGCGGTTTTATGTTGCAGGCGGCAACCCGCCATGCCGAAGAGCGCGGGTTTGGTTATTCGGCCATGACCCGTAAAAAACGGGCGTGGGTGCTGACAAGGCTGGCAATAGAAATGCGCGAATATCCGAAGAACGATACCGACATAAACTTGCGTACATGGATATTGGATGCCAATAAACTATTCACGGAGCGTTGCTTTTCGATCGAAGACAGCAGCGGGCGTGAATTGGGATTCGCGCGCTCCGTATGGGCTTCTATCGACTTAGAAACCCGCCGCCCGGCCAACGTGTTGGAGTTGGATGGTTTGGTAGAGTATAAACACGATAAGGAATGCCCGATGGGTAACGCTGTAAAGATTCCGCAACTCAAAGAGTCGGATGTTTTAGGTTCGTTTAAGGTACAGTATAGCGACATCGACATCAACAAACACCTCAACAGCATGAAGTATATAGAGCATTTTGTAGATGTATTTCCTATCGAACTGTTTGTTGAAAAAGAAATCAGTCTCTTCGAGATAAATTATCTTCACGAAGGGCGTTACGGCACTCAGCTCAACGTAATGGGCAAGGAAACGACCGAAAGCGTATATCAGCTCGAAATGAAAGAACCCGACCGTGTAATCTGTGCGGCAAGGGTAACGTGGCGGTGATGCAATCTCTATGAGATTGGCCTGCCCCGGAAGCTGTCCGTTTTCAAGAAAATCATCAAAAAGTTATAATTAAAAGCACCAATGTGCGTTATTGTTAGCAGATGCGGTATTCCATTCTATTCATATCTGTAATGTTACTGTTCTGCCAAAAAGCATTGGCCGATGTTGACAGCACATATATACAACGTTTTCCGCAGCAATTATCGGCACAGACGTACGTGGCAAAGAATTTCATTTTTTTGCACCACGATAACGAAGATTTAGGTATTAGCCGCGAGTATATGCCTAACAATCCGGTCAGTCTGGGACTGGGTGTAACATGGAAAAATTATTCGTTCAGCTTTGGCTATGGTTTCGATTTTATGCGCGATAAAAAAAAGGGGAAAACAAAATCTATTGACTTTCAATACCATTATTACGGGCGGAAATTTATTTTCGACATTTTTTATCAAGATTACAAAGGATTTTACGATGAGGTTAGCGACGAAAAATATGTCCTGTATCCCGACTTGCACCTCAAGCAGATAAGTGTGCATGCCCAGTATGTGTTCAATCATCGTAAGTTTTCTTACCGTGCGGCCTTCAACCAGAGCGAAATACAGCGCATCTCGGCCGGGAGTTTTCAGGCAGGAGGAGGTATAAATTACAGTTATATAAACAGCGATAGTACTTTGATTTTTGAAAACAACCCCAAACGCCGTATTTTGCAGGTGGGCATAAGCGGTGGATATGCTTATAACTGGGTTTTTGGCAAAGGGTTCTATTTGTCGGGCGGCATTACGGTGGGTGCTAACTTCGGGTCGGATAATATCAAGCATTCTTTTCGCAAGATAGAAGTATCGCCAACGGCGTTTCCTCGTGTTTCGGCAGGATACAACGCACGTTCTTGGTCTTTGCGTTTTTCGTTTTTGGGTAATATGATATCTTTTCAGGATATCGACAAGAAGGAGGTTAACCAACTCAATGGTAGTTTTATGATGAGCTATATTCACCGTTTCAACTCATATCCGGGGGTTATGAAAACGGTGGATAAGATAATGGACAAACTCCCTTTCTGAAACAAGTTTTGTTTACTCCTTTATCGGTTCTGCCCCGATGCCCGGCAAGCGGGTTAAAGTAATTTTTCCGTCTACAATTTTTGTTCCTGCAAAACAGTCGTTCGTGATAAGCAGATTTCCGTCTAAATCGGCAAAATCGGCTACCGGAGACAGTTGAGATGCGGCCGATATGGCACACGATGTTTCGGTCATGCAGCCAAGCATCGTTTTCATTCCGAGCTGCTTTGCCCGTTGCGCCATTTTCCACGCCTCGTTCATGCCGGTACACTTCATCAACTTTATGTTTATTCCCGTAAAAACATCTTTCAGGCGGTCTACATCGTTCAACCGTTGCACCGACTCGTCGGCGTAGATAGGCAGGGGGCTGTGCTGCGTCAGCCAAGCATTGTTCTCCAAATCTGTTTTGTCCATAGGTTGCTCAATCATAACCACACCTTTCTCTTTCAACCAGTGAATCATGTCGAGGGCTTCCTCGCGGTCTGTCCATCCTTGATTGGCATCTACTGCCAAAGGCAGATTCGTAACCGAACGGATGGTTTCGATCATCTGTTTATCGTTCTGTCCACCCAGTTTCACTTTCAGTATTTTGAACAGAGAGGCGGCTTCTTCTGTCTTTTTGCAAACAATATCGTCCGTATCTATACCTATGGTATAGGTGGTGTTTGGCGTTTGGGTTTCGTCTAACTCCCAGATACGATGCCATGGTTTACCCTCCATTTTCCCCACAAGGTCGTGCAAGGCTATATCCACAGAGGCTTTTGCGGCTGTGTTCCCTTCCGCCAAAGAGTCGACATAACGCATTATAGCTTCTATGTTGTGAGGATTGGCAAATTGTTTGAGGTTAACCCTTCGCAGAAATTGCATGACCGACTCCTGTGTTTCGCCTAGATACTGAGGCAGGGAAGCTTCGCCGTAACCAACAAAGCCTTTGTGTTCTATCTGTGTAAGAACAACGGGAGTTGTGGTACGCGAATAATTTGCAATCGTGAAAGGGTATTTCAATTGCAGGTTATAGGGCCTGAATGTCAGTTTCATTTGCAGATGGACGCTTTTTCGACCTGCTAAGATAAATATATTTTTATTCATCATTATCGGCGGTAACCAATAATTCCAGAAGATCGTCCCGGTCTTTTATATACTCCCTAAAACGCGGACAATCAACTTGTATGCGATATCCATTTGTGATGATGTACTTACTTGCAATTTCAACGAGGTTGTCTTCTACTTCTTTCACATCGAAATCACTCTTCACTTTCAGCAGACTGATAGACATAACAAAACCTGACTTAAAATCGTATTTAAGAACGCCAGCGGTTCTTTCTCCAACAATCGCTTCAAATCTGTTCTTTGCCAGATTATGTACAACAGCAATATCCATAATGCTATATTATACTAGTTGCACATTTATACATACACCAAAAGCAGAGTTAAGCTTTTGGTAAGGGGTCTTGACATGTTTTGCGTGTGCGGTGCAAATATCGCAAATAAATATCGTATTAAGTGTAAAATCGTATATATTTTCTCTTTTTTTAATTTCTTTTGCTTTGCATTGCAGTGTATATACAACACTTATTTGCCGATGTTTGGGCTTATCTCTATCTTTGCCATACAAATTTGAGATTAATTTATATTCAGGATATGGGTAAAAACAAGTTGGCTAAATTTGCCGATATGGAGGGTTTCCGCCATGTATTTCAATTCCCTTTTGCGGCTCTGAAAGAAAAAGGCTTTGATATGAAGGGCAAGTGGAACGAGCAATTTTTCGGGAACCAGAATCCGATAGTTCTTGAACTGGGTTGCGGACGGGGCGAATATACGGTAGGGTTGGCCCGGCTTTTTCCGGAGAAGAATTTTATCGGTATCGATATAAAAGGCTCACGTATGTGGGCGGGAGCAAAGCAGTCGCTTGCCGAAGGGCTGAACAATGTTGCCTTCTTGCGAACCCACATAGAGTTGGTCGACCATTTTTTTGCCGAAGGCGAGGTTTCGGAAATCTGGATAACTTTTCCCGACCCGCAAATGAACAAGGTAAACAAGCGCATGACCTCTACCCGCTTCATGCGGCTTTATAGGCGGATACTCTGTCCCGATGGGGTGATACACCTGAAGTCGGACAGTAATTTTATGTTCACATATACGGCAGCGATGGTCGAAGCAAACCACCTTCCGGTTATGTATAAAACGGAAGATTTATATAATTCGGACTTGGCCGACGATGTGTTAAAAATACAGACCTATTACGAACAACAGTGGCTATCGCGTGGTTTAACTATCAAATATCTGAAATTTGCTTGCCAAGACCGCCAAAGTTGGATTGAACCCGATATAGAAATAGAACAAGACCCTTATCGCAGTTACGGACGGAACAACACACGCCAACTGCCTAAGGAATAATTTTTTACTAAACAGAAAACAAGAAAAAATAAGATAGAAATGAGTGTAAAAGTATATCCTAAACTGATTCTCGATGCCTTGCGCAATGTTCGTTATCCCGGCACGGGCAAAGACGTTGTAGAGATGGGAATGGTATCGGAAGATATCCATATAAACGGCAATAAAGTTAGTTTTTCTTTGGTGTTCGATAAACCAAACGACCCCTTCATCAAGTCGGTTGTTAAGGCTTGCGAAACAGCCATCCTTACATTTGCCGACCCCGGTATAGACATAAAGGGGAACATCGAGGTTGTGACCAAAAAGGTAGAACCGGTGGCTCCGCCTAAGTTGCTGCCCGAAGTTAAAAATATAATAGCCGTATCGTCGGGCAAAGGGGGCGTAGGCAAGAGTACCGTGACGTCAAATCTTGCTGTGGCTTTAGCTGCCAAAGGGTATAAAGTGGGATTGCTGGATGCCGATATATTCGGACCCTCCGTACCCAAAATGTTTGGTGTGGAAGATGCCCGCCCTATGCTCGAAGCCGTTGATGGCCGGGAGTTGATTATCCCCGTAGAAAAATACGGCGTAAAGATGCTTTCCATCGGGTTCTTTGTGAATAAAGAAAGTGCCATAGTGTGGCGTGGAGCAATGGCGAGCAATGCCTTGAAGCAATTGGTAACAGATGCCGCTTGGGGCGAGCTGGATTATTTCCTGATAGACTTTCCGCCCGGCACGAGCGATATACACCTTACCCTGGTGCAAAACTTGGCCATTACGGGAGCTGTGGTGGTGAGTACCCCGCAAGAAGTAGCGCTTGCCGATGCCCGCAAGGGGATTGATATGTTTACCAACGAAAAGGTAAATGTACCTATCCTTGGCTTGGTCGAGAATATGGCATGGTTCACTCCCGCTGAATTGCCCGAAAACAAATACTATATCTTTGGCAAAGACGGGGCTAAAAATCTGGCTGAGGAAATGGGCATCGCTCTTTTAGGACAGATACCTATTGTGCAGAGCATTTGCGAAGGGGGTGACAAGGGCACTCCCGTAGCTCTGAACGAAAACACTGTAACAGGAGCTGCTTTTTCGGCCTTTGCCAACAACTTTGTGGAAGCCGTAGGCCGCCGCAACACAGATATGGCTCCTACCCAAAAGGTGGATGTCCGTTATAAATAAAGATGCTCCCTCGCCGTCCGTATGGCTTAATTTACGATAATAATATACTGGTGGTGCATTTAGAAAATTTATATCAAATAGCTTATTATAAAATATTTATAATATCCATCATTGAGTTGCCTACGCTCCTCGAACGTTGCTTCTGAATAAAGTAAAGAATCTCTGTATTTTTACTTATGATCTTTCGTTTCACTTAGGATGACAAAATGAATATATGTTATTTTTTAGACAATCGGTTTTTTTTCTAAATGCACCACAAGTTACCCTATTTTGCTTTTTCATTTTTGGGGGCTTCGTTTTGTGCCGAAACAATAAGGAGTGTTAATTCGAGAGGTATAATTCGTTAATATTGTTATATTTGTGGATTATATATTCTTAATATAAACAGACAGCACAGATGCATCCGCTTGCGCAGTTCAGGTTTTGCCCCAAGTGTGGTTCGCCCCGCTTTGTGGAAAACAATTTTAAATCAAAAAAATGTGAGGAGTGTAACTTCATTTACTACTTCAATCCCTCGTCGGCTACTGTAGCCTTTATCGTAAACCGAAACGGAGAATTACTTGTTGCCACACGGGCTTTCGACCCCGCTAAAGGAACGCTCGATATGCCGGGGGGCTTTGTAGACCTCGACGAGTCGCTCGAGGAATGCGTTGTTCGCGAAGTGGAGGAAGAAACTTCGCTAACAGTTGCCCGGGCAGAGTATCTGTTTTCTATCCCCAACAGATACGTGTATTCGGACTTCGAAGTGCAAACGGTGGATGCTTTCTTCCTTTGCAAAGTTGATGATACCGGTTCGTTTCAGGCCAAAGACGATGTGGCTAAGCTGGAGTTTGTGAAAATAAAAGACCTCGACCCCAATAAATTCGGTTTGGTATCCGTTCGTAAGGGTATAATCAGGGCTATAGACGAAGGTATTTTGAAATGACAAAAAGAAAAAATAGAGACTCTATATGATGAAGAAAAAAACAATTATAGCATTAGCCGCAGCATGTAGCCTGCAACTTGTGCACGCACAAAAACCGGTAACCAACGATTTGCCCGATAGGCTTTTCCTACAAGGGAAGGAAATGTTTATGAACGGAAACTATGTTGGTAGTCAGAATTATCTGGAAGAGTTTAAACGCGCATCGGACGATGCTGCCTTGCTTACCGAGGCCGATTATCTGCTCGTTTGCTCGGAATACTTCCAGGGGAACGAAAAAGCGGGTTTGATGCTGAAGGATTTTCTGGATGCTAACCCCGAAACTTACCATCGCGACCAGCTTTGCTTTTACATTGGCTCCACCCACTACGAACAAAAAGAATGGGCGAAAGCCGCTTTTTGGTTTTCGGATGTGGATGTAGATTACCTGCCAACCAACGAGCAGGAAGATTATGCTTTCCGCAGGGCGTATGCCGAGTTGCAGAACAGGAAGCCCGACGTTGCCCGCCAGCTTTTTGGACTTCTTTCTCAGAATAGCGAAAAATACAAAACCCCGGCCAAATTCTATTTAGCATATATCGACTTTCAGAGAGGCGATTACGATAAGGTGGTTTCTGTTTTCCGAGAATATCAGAATAATCCGCAATATGCAGAAGAAGCTACATTTTACCTCATACAGAGCGATTTCTTGAACGACCGCCTCGAAGGGGCTATCTCCGAAGGGAACGCCTATCTGAAAAAATACCCGAACAGTAAGAATGCGGTTGAGGTTCAGCGTATTTTGGGTAACGGTTATAACCGCACAGGACGGGTAGAGCTTTCTATTCAGCATTACGAGAAGTATTTGTCGCTTTTAGGAGATAAAAAACCTATCCGCGAAGATATGTTCCTGTTGGGTAGTTCTTATTCTGCCCGTAACGAAAACGCAAAGGCCGCCAATGTCCTACAAAATGTGGCATCCACAACCGACCAACTGGGGCAGGCTGCTTATCTGCTTTTAGGGCAAAACTATCTGGCCTTGAACGATAACGCAAATGCCCTAATGGCATTCGACGCGGCTTCGCGCGAGAAATATGATACCTCCGTCAGCGAAGCGGCGCTCTATAACTATGCCGTGCTGGTGCATCGCACATCGCTTTCGGTGTTCGACCAATCGGTAACCGTTCTCGAACGCTTCATAAACGAATATCCGCAATCGGCACGCAAGAAAGAAATCAACGGTTTGTTGGCTTCTACCTTCATGTCTACCAAGAACTATAAAGCGGCTTTGGAGGCTATCGGCAGAATCAAGTCGCCCGACAGCCAGATTCTTGCCGCCAAGCAATCAATCTTGTTTCAACTGGGGAATAACGATTTTGTGAACTCCAACTATTCTTCGGCATTAAACAACTTCTCGGCAAGTATCAATATGGGTAGCCACGATGCTACGGCTCGCCGTCAGGCTTACTTCTGGCGTGGAGAGACTTACTACCGTATGGGCAATTACAGTGCTGCCGCCGGCGACTACAACAGCTTTCTGTCGTCAGCACCGGTTAGCGACCCCAACCACAGTCTTGCCCTTTACAATCTGGGATATTCTCACTTCCAGCTCAAAAACTATAACTCGGCGCTTGCAAACTTTCAGAAGTATGCGGCAGCCGAAAAAGATAAAACAAAAACAACTTATGCCGATGGCCTCAACCGTTTGGGCGACTGTTATCTGTATAACCGTAATTTCTCGGCAGCCGAAAAGTCATACTCGCAAGCGGCCGCCAGTGGGCAATCGGTAGCCGACTATGCCGACTTTCAGAAAGCGTTTGTGCTGGGGCTTCAACGTAATTACACAGGTAAGATATCGGCATTGGATGCCATGATGGCAAAATACCCTGCCTCGCAGTATAAAGAAAATGCCTTGTACGAAAAAGCCCGCGCTTATGTTATGCTCAACAGAGATAACGATGCCATAAACGTTCTGGAAGGTATGCTGAAAACAAATTCACAAACAAATCTTGCTCAGCAAGCGGGAGTTTTGTTAGGGCAGTTATACTACAATCACAACAACACATCGAAGGCACTTGCCGCTTACAAACGGGTGGTTGCCGCAAACGCCAACAGCGAAGAGGCTCGCACTTCCATACAAAGCATGGAAAATATCTATAAGGAAACGAATAACGTAAACGAATATGTAGCGTACGTCAATTCGTTGGGCGGTGCGGTGGTTATATCGCCTTCCCGTCAGGATTCACTTTCTTATATGGCAGCCGAAAACGTGTTTATGAAAGGTAAGGCCGATGCTGCCAGAAGTGCTATGCAAACATATCTGCAATCGTACCCTAAAGGTGCTTTTGTGGGCGATGCCCACTTCGTTTTGGGAAGCTTGGCCTATAACCAGAAGGATAATGAAACGGCATTGCCGGAGTTTATGGAGGCAATCAAAAACAGTAATTCGCGCTACCGGAGCCAGTCGCTCGAATATGCGGCAAAACTTCAACTCGAAACCGGAAACAATCAGCAGGCATACGACCTCTACCGTCAGTTACAGCTTTCGGCCAAAAACAGCGAAGAAAAACAAACCGCGCAGGCAGGTATGCTAAAATGCGCTTCTGCCCTGAAAAAAGATAAGGAAGTGGTATCGGCAGCCGATGCCCTGCTTACGGACGTAAAACTGTTGCCCGAGGTTGCGAGCGAAGCCCGCTTCCTGCGTGCAAAAGCAAATCTGAATTTGGGACAAAAAGATAAAGCGCTTACCGATTTGCAGATTCTTGCAAAAGATACTCGCAGCGTCTACGGAGCCGAAGCACAATACCTGATAGCTGAATCGTATTACGAAGCTAAGTCGTACAATAAAGCTGAGAAACAGATACAAGATTTCATGACAGCCGGAACACCCCACCAATATTGGATGGCACGAGCCTTGATACTGCTTTCGGATATATATGCCGCTAAAGGCGATAAATTCCAAGCCCGTCAATATCTGGAAAGCTTGCAGGCAAACTATAAGACAGCCGAAGTTGATATTACGATAATGATTAACGAACGATTGGCTGCCTTGAAGTAAGGCGCTGTTTTACTGATTTCCATTTTAATTAAACAACCCGAAAATGAAGATAATATATAAATCAATACTGTTAAGCCTTTGCACCGTGGCAGGATTCTGCTTGGATGCAAATGCACAAAAAGATTCTACTCTGAACAGGCAGGTTTCTATCGAGCGAGACTATACACCCGTCATTCAGGATGCCTCAAAAATCAATACCCTGCCCGCTGTGCAGCAGTCGGCAAAGCCGAATACAAATGTGCGGTTTGCAACCGATATACCCCGCCTCAGTTTGTCGCGATATCCGGTTATGGATACCGGTGCGGCTACTATCGGCTCGCAAATAGATTACAGCAAAGACCGCGGGTATCTGGTACTGGGTGTAGGTAGCAATCTGAATCTGGATGGCCGTATAGGCTATCGTTTGCTAAACACAAAGACCGACCGTCTGGATGTTTTTGCAGGCTACAACTCGGCAAACAGTGATGTTGATTATGCCGAAAAGGAATTCTTATCGAAGAAAGAAAAAGCTAAATATTCGGATGGATTCTTCAAGGTGAAATACCAACACGATTTTGATAAGCTATCGCTCTTCGTGAACGGTAATTATCTGAATAATACTTATAATTATTATGGAAACGACTTTCCACAATATCCTTCACTATACATTCCCCGGATTGATCCGAAAGAACAACAAACTGTAAATGTATTCGGGGTGGATGCCGGGATTAAGTCTTTAGAGTCGTTGCAAGGAGTGCAATACGCAGTAGATGCCAGATACAATCATTTCAACAATAAGTATGGTTTGTTCTTGAATGAAGATGGAACTTCGGGCGGCATCCTTGACGGACACCTGTTTTTAGGGGCTTTGGTAGAAGATAAAAAAGTAGGAGTAGATGTTTGGGCTATGCACCAAACATTCGATAAGTTAGAGAGCCTTTCTATTGATGGGCTTTATGATAATCTGACAGTACTTAAAGGAAGAGCCTTCTTTGCGATGGACGGAGGCGACTGGCAGGTAAGCTTGGGCGCTAAGATAAGCTATGCCTTCGATCATAAAAATAAGTTCGCCATCGCTCCCGATGTGCAGGCCTCGTACACTTTTGCCCCCACAAGCAGGGTTTACGCCGGTGTGACGGGAGGAATCAATGAAAACAACTTTTTGCAGACACTGCAAGAGAACCGCTACTTGGCTCCTTTGGCGCGGGTAGGATATTCAAATACCCTCTACGATGCTGTGGTAGGTGTAAAATCGGGTGTTGTGCGCGGATTTGAATTCGATATTTTTGGAGGCTATAAATATACGAAAGACAATCATTTGTATGTTGGACGTACCCGTTATATGGGAACATACAGCTGGGGAAATATCCCAATGCTTGTGTATGCAAATATGGGCGAGGGTCATGTGGGCACTGCCGTTAAAACATCGCTCATTCCGTATGTTGACCTTTCGGTAAGGGCAAAGGGCTATTTCTATGATGTAAAATATGTAGACCATCCTTTCAGTTTAATCAGGACTCCTTATGTAAAAAAGGCTTGGGGCAGGCCCACATTCTCGGTAGACGTGAATGCCGAAATCCGTCCTTTCGAAAAATTGTTATTCTCACTTAACTATACTCTGCAAGGCGGACGCAAAACATATTTCGGAAAGGATGTAAAAATGAACGACATCAACGAATTGAACCTACGCGGAGAATATCAATTGCTGAAGTGGCTGGGCATCAATATCTCGTTCAATAACGTGCTGAATCAGAAATATGAAACATTTTACGGATATACTCATCAGCAATTCCACGTTATGGGCGGCGTAAGTCTGAAATTTTAAATAAGATAATATTATTGCATAATGGCACAAAAGGGTATTTCGTTCAGGGAACAGATATTATCGGAAAAAGGCATTCTTTTATGCCTGTTTGTGTATAACGCCCTACTACTCTTTTTGTGTTCGCGGATGTCGCCGCTTTATGATTTTAATGCGTGGTCGGACATAAATGTATATTTCACAATAGGCAAAGGATGGATGAATGGGCTGTTGCCATACCGCGATTTGTTCGATCATAAAGGACCTCTCATCTTTCTGATTTATGGTATTGGCTATCTGATAGCGTTTTTCTCTTCCAAACGCCCTCTAAGGGCTTTTGGGGAGGGGTTTGAAAGAAAAAAATGTATTTTGAGGTTGAGTTTCATCTGACAGTAGAAATTGTATGATCGAGTATCAACTTTAGCAAATAAAAACCTATAACGGCTTTTTAGGACTAGTCAAAAGTCTTTATGGCTTACTCTATTTGTTATTGTTTGCCTGCAAGGTCGAGTTTGTTTTGGTTGTTTGGCTTACGGTAGCATTGCTTAGCTCTTGTTTTGTAATGCCATATTCGGCTTTGAGTTCCCATTTGTATTTGAAAGGATTCCATGAGTAAACACTGCGGCCTACTACTTTGCCCGATTCATCGTAATTGTAAGTATGTTTTTTGAAAGGGTGGATAGACTCTTTTGGGGTCAGCGGATTTTCCCGGTTGATAAACCTTGTCACATATCACGAATATAGCATCGCCAGTCTGTACATAAAGAACTTAATATCTCCCACG
>NZ_JARXWE010000022.1 GCF_029893235.1 Dysgonomonas sp. PH5-45 | reverse complement strand
GAGATTGAGCAAATGTTCAACGCGCTTATTTCATTGATAATAAATAATTTAACTAAACAAATCAGCGAATTGTTTCAACTACTGATTCGCATTATTTACTTAAATGCTTTTAGTTTTATATACTTTTATTTATCTTTGTTTCAATTCCTTGATTTAAAGAGTTAAATTAAGGTAGAATATATCATAAAGAGCGTTTAACGATATTACCTTGCTTTAGAAAAATCGCCAATTTTTCACAATTCGGAACAAGTGTAATAGACAACAAATGCTCACGTTTCTGTTTGTATATAAAAATTAATACATACAAGGAGCGTGAGGCTGTTGTTCTATTTGTTCCGATGGGTGTTTGGCGATACCTTCTAAAGCAGATAAGAAATTTAACGGTTCTCACGCTTTTTTAATTTTATATAATTTGTCTTTTGAGAGAGCCAAAGGACTATTTAAACAAACAGAATCATGAAGAGAATTATTATTCCTTTAATTGCTTTTATTTGCATGTCTATTGTATTATCATGCGGAAAGAATGTGGAGACAGAAAGAAAAAAAACATTAGAACAAGAAACTGAAAAGGAGAAAAGAGAAGAATCAATACAAGAAATTGTACCGATGTCTATTGAAATAAGTGATACTGAACCAACAGATGGAGGTTCATTTATATTAACAATAAGGGGTGGCAAACCTTTTAACGATATTGAAAACCCATTTAAAATTGAATCGAAATATATAGGGAATTATGATTCCCATTATTCAGAAATATTTCTGCAAAAATTTGAGAAAGAATTGGATGGTAGTTATAAAATAGAAATAAATACTGCATCTTCTAGTGAGTCGGAGCAACAATTGATTGTAACCGATGCGAATGGGGTCTCAAAAACAGTGAATTACACGATACAATATTATCCATAACGAATAATTTCTACAAACGATGAAAACAAAAAATAATATCCACATACTTTTTATTATCTTATTCCTACTAAATGTTACAAATCTTTCCGCACAAGATTTTTTTAAAAAAATATCGAAAGGCATAGATAATGTTACGAAGGAAATAGACAAGGTTTCGAGTGTCCTGACAGGCGAACAGGCCGGAGGCTCAATAAATTTTTCATCTCCAAGTAAATTATTAAAACTTAACCCGACAAAAATTGATCGCGATGGCAATAAAGTTGTGATTGAGTTTACTGCTACCAATCTGTCGGACAAGGATGTGTCGTATGCAGTGAGGGGTTGCTCAAGCGGTAGTTGTAATAATACATATGCCATAGATAATTTGGGAAATAAATCGAGAGTTCAGATTGTTTTTGGAGGGGAAGTTTCGCAATACAATAATAGAACGTGGACTATTCTCCCCCGCAATGTTGCTGTCAAAATGGTTGTATATATATGGGATTTCGATGTCAAAGCTACCAATATTACTCAAATTTGCATTGAAGGTTATACCCGCGACCAAAAAGAAATGAGTGGGAATATTATATTCAAGAACGTGCCTATTGTGGAAAACAAAGAAGAAAGTGTGAGTTTGGGAAACTAAAACAATTATAATAATCTTAGATAAAATCATGAAAAATAAAATATTTGCAATACTTCTCTTATCGTTTTGTGTACTATATGCATGTAAAGAGTCTCCATCAAGTAAAAATGAGGTAAATAGTGAACCTCAGAAAGACAGTGTCGTTGTTTCTGAAGCAGAAACGACCGTTATAGATATTGCCGAGGTTAAATTAGGCCCTGACAATTGGAACGATTCTGAGTTCAAGAAATATCAAAGCGGAAAAAAACTAACCCAAGAGGAGCGAACACTTCTAAAAATTGATGATATTAAAGGCGAAGTATTGAATAAGCAGCTTAAAAATAATGAGTTGGCAAGAGGTAAGGTTGTTTATCAAGGCGGTAACGGACGTATAGAGTCTGTTGTGTATGGTTTTGAAGAAAATGGCAGCTACGAATTTTATGAATTTATTGTAAGTTACGATAAATCGGGAAGTTATATTAACCATTTGCAAGTGGGGCATAATCCTTTGTATCATTCCGCAGAATTATCGGCTGTAATAAAAGGTGATTCAATAAAAACCAAGCTTTATTGTGCGGAAGATATGGACTACCCTGAAACAACCACATATACTGTTTATAAAATTGGCTCTGACTTAAAATTCACTAAAAAATAGAAGTGTTCTATGAAAACCTTTCTTAACATCATTTGGCACTTCCCGTTTTTCGGATTTTTGTTCGCTCTCTCATATGCGCTTGTGGGTTTATTGTTCTGTATAACGGTTGTAGGGCTTCCCATCGGATTGGGTTTGTTGCAATTCAGCAAATTCCTTTTGTGGCCTCAAGGCAATAAGATGGTAAACAAAGCCGACCTTCATGAGTTGAAGGGAACGGAGCAGAATCCTCTCTGGAAAACGTTTGCTCTCATCGTACGTATCCTTTATTTTCCATTCGGATTGTTAGGGGCTATAAGTTGTATAATCACGATAGTGTGTGAGTTTATATCAATTATAGGTATTCCCTGCGGATTGGTTTGGGCTAAATCGTTGGGAACGATATTTAATCCGGTAAATAAAGTATGTGTTCCCGAATACGTAGCTTTAGAAATAGAAAAGAAAAAACAAGAGAGAGATTTGGCCAACCGTGGCATAAATACTACTCCGGCCAGAGAAGAGGTGATTGAGAAACCAGAAGTTCGCGCTGTTGAAGAAGAAACTATTGTTCCTGTATCGGAAGAACAGCCGGCAGATGAGAATGTAGCAGGAGTTCCCGGACAAATTTCAGAAATAATAACAGCTGTGGCTGCGAAAGTGGCAAGCGATGAAGAAAAAGTAGAGATTCCATTGCCCGAAGAAGAAGAGGATATCCCGCAAGCCGAAACCAACGATACCTATCTGGTTGAAGTAGCAACGGAAAAAATATCGGATTCCGCAGCAAATGTAATAGAACCTGAGCCGATCATAACCGAACCTATTGCTCCGAGTTCAGATAAACAAACGCAAAAGGTAACACCGGGGGCAGAGGTTAAGCCCGAAAGGAAAAAACAAACTGTTCTTCTCATAGCTTTAGCCGTTGTGTTGATAGGAGGAGGTGCAACATATGCTATTTTAGCGAACAAATCGGATGATGCCACAGAACAAATGGTTTCGGTTTCGGAAGATAACGAACCTATGATAACAGCCGAAGAGGCGAATAATGCATCCGAACCGTTTGTAGAGGAAATATTGGAAGAAAAAATAGAACCTGCCATCGGAGAAGTTACCGAGCAACCTGCCAAGAAAGAGCCGGAAAAAGTAACAGCAGTAGCTAAAGCAGAAGAAAAGAGCCAAGTGAATACTCCTAAAGAAGTTCCTGCAAAGGAACCTGAAGTGATTGCTCCTGTCCCTGCTCCAAGAATTGAAGCTCACCCACGATACGGAACCAAGAATTACCCTACGGGCACTGTTTATACAGGCAATTTTAATGCCGCAGGATTACGTCATGGCAAAGGCACTTACCAATGGCCAAACGGAGATAAATATGAAGGAGATTGGGTGAATGATAATGCCACAGGACAGGGTACATATTACTCAAGAGAGGGCTGGCGGTACGTAGGTCAGTTTGTTAATCTTAAATTTCACGGAAAAGGTGTTTATTACTTTGCTAATGGCAAGTCCAGAAAAGGAACTTGGGTGAACGGAGAGATGCAAAAATAGCTCCCCAAGCCGTATTAATACAAGAAAAGTGGCTCTGTAAGCCACTTTTAAATTGTTCTTTCCAGCGGAGAGGAAGAGATTCGAACTCTCGATACAGTTACCCGTATACATGCTTTCCAGGCGTGCCTCTTCAACCACTCGAGCACCTCTCCTTTTGTTACGGATGCAAAGATAACAGATATTTCGGGATTGACAAGAAAGGCAAGAAGTAAGTATCCATATACAACAGAGGCTATCCTAAAAGTGGACAGCCTCTGCTATATTATTTAGTTTATCCCTTTTTATTATCTTCTGGGATTTCCTTTAAAGTCTGCTTTGTAGTAGTTGCTCTTTTCTTGCTCGTTCGAAGCTAATTTACCGTAGATTTTCACTTCAATACCGCCTTTATCAAACTCAACTCTGCTGATATATTGGTATTCGTATTTCTCAGTGTCTTTATATTTTGCATATGCGTCAGTAATAACTTTAAACAATACATCGAATGTAACTTGATTAAAGTCGAAAAGACTGTCTTCGAGTTTAAAGTTTTCTTTGTTACCAGTAATTACGTTTACTTCCATTTGTTCAGAAGGTTGCCATCCTCCACTGGTAGACCAGTAGTTTGTACGGCGGATACGCTTAAGATTAGTAGGGTCTTGAGTATCAATAGTTATACTTAATCTGTCAGCCTCGCCAGCTCTCTTGATAGTACCTTCTACTGATGGACGGCTGATGCTAATATCAATTTCATCAACAACTTTTGCTTGTTCTCCCAGTTTAGCTACAATATCATCAAAAACTTTTTTTGTAGCTTCTTTGTTTTCGAACATCCGATAATCTACATCGATAGGTTTAGCCGACTCTGCCGCTTGTTCAATAGCTTCTTTTGCTTCTTTAAGTTTATTACAACTGGAGAACGAAAACACAGCACCCAGCATAACTACTCCTAAAATTACTTTTCTCATAAAATAAACTGATTTAAAATTGTGTAATATGTAAGAATTTAATACTATGTATTTTGTAAGTTTTTGTTTATACTTATTCTTAGGAAAATATTTACACCATTAACAAGTGCAAAACAAAGTATAATTCGATTTAAAAATATTTTAATGCAAAAATAAATAAATTTTTCACATAAAAAAGCTAATTTGTAACTTATCGTGCTTATATAATGCGAAAATATTTACCTCTGGGGGGGTTGCGCATAAGCTTTTCCCTTTATTTATGCGGTATTTGCACCTTTTCGTTTTGTTGGGTTTTCAGTTCTATACGGAAGGTGGTTCCCACGCCGATCTCTGATGATTTTACGTATATTTTCCCGTGGTGATATTCTTCTATAATACGTTTCACGAGCGATAAACCCAAACCCCAACCCCGACTTTTGGTTGTATATCCGGGATGAAAAACATCTTTAAACTTCGATTTTGGGATACCCTTTCCGGTATCTTCTATGTCCAGCCATATCATTTTTCCGCCGGGCGAAAGAGTAAGGGAGTATTTTATGGCTCCTTTTCCTTCCATCGCATCCACTGCATTTTTGCTTAAATTCTCAATAACCCACCCGAAAAGCGGTTCGTTTACATAAGCGTAAAGCGGTGTTTGAGTGAAATTGAACGAAAGATTTACTTTCTTGGATATCCGTCCCTCCATATATCCAACCGACCGCCTCACCAAGTCTTGTATCTCTAATATGGAGGTGGTTGGAGTGGAACCAATTTTCGAAAACCGATCGGTTATAATTTGCAGGCGGGTTACGTCCTTTTCCATATCGGTTATGATTGACGGGTCCACATTTTTCATCCGCAGATATTCTATCCAAGCCATGAGCGAAGAAATTGGCGTGCCCAACTGATGTGCTGTTTCCTTCGACAGACCTACCCAAACTTTATTCTGTTCAGCCTTTTTTGTACTTAGCAGGGCGAAGAACGAAACCAAAACAAAAATAGTCAGTACGCCTATCTGTATAAAAGGATAAACTTGCAGTTGTTTAAGGGTGTACGAATCGTCGTAATATAAGTACTGTTTGGAATCGCCTATGTCAATGGTGATAGGGTCGTGCCGGCTACGGAACTCTTCCAGCTTTTTTTGAAGGAAAGCATCTTGCTCTGTATTGGGTAGTTCTATATTGCTCGAGTTGGTAACGTGCCCGTCTTCGTCGCAAAGCAAAATAGGAATGGTAGTATTACTACTCATTATTTGAAGAACGATAGGGTCAATGGCATCTTCGGCCTCGGAAGAGGCAATGATGCGCATAGCTTCCGCCCAAAGTCTGATTCTTTGCTCTTCTTCGTTCGATAGTTTATTGACCAGATTGTTGGATATAACCAAAGAGCCGGCAACAATAATACCGGCAACGATGATAAATATATATTTTGCAATAGTCTTGCGGTTGATGCTCATTTTTCGTTATAACGTATTCCTATACTTAAACGTAAGGTTTAGGAGAATATTTTTCAGTGGTATGCGAAACTTACGTTCTATAAGTTCTCAACCCTATGTTTACAAATGTAGAAAAAAGATATGGCCTTTACAGAAAAAATTACATTAACTTTGCGTTCACCATTAAAAGAATAGCATGGCAGGAGGAATGAAAAATCTGGCCAAAGATACAGCCATTTATGGGTTGAGCAGTATCTTGGGTAAATTTATAAACTGGCTTTTGGTGCCGTTCTATACGCGTCTGTTAACTCAGGTTGAGTATGGAGTAGTAACCAATATGTATGGCTTTGTGGCTCTATTGATTGTTCTGCTGACTTATGGAATGGAAACAGGTTTTTTTCGTTTTGTTAATAAAGAGGAAGAAAATCCGAAAACCGTTTATTCAACCACCCTTATATCGATAGCTTTTACATCCGTATTGTTTGTGTTGCTTTGTTGGTTCAATCTGGGTTCTATATCGGATGTTATGGGGTATGCGAATCACTCTGATTATGTGATTGTTATGGCCGTCACGGTGGCTATAGATGCTTTTGTGTCAATTCCTTTTGCTTATTTACGCTACAAAAAACGTCCTCTACGGTTTGCCACATTGAGGTTGTTGTCCATATTTCTGACCATAGCTTTTACCCTGTTTTTCTTGCTTGCATGCCCTTATATTCATAAGGTGAATCCTGATTTAATCGGTTGGTTTTATGATCCTGATTATAAGGTAGGGTATGTGTTTGTGGCTAATTTGTTGGGGTCGATAATTACTTTGATATTATTATTGCCTGAGTTTACAGGATTTAAGTATGTCTTGGATAAGGGTTTGTTGAAAAGGATGCTTAAATATTCTTTTCCTTTACTCATATTGGGTGTTGCAGGGGTACTGAATCAAACTATCGACCGAATCATTTATCCATCTTTGTTTGATGACGAGCAAGAAGCTTTCTCTCAATTGGGGGTGTATGGGGCGTGTTTCCGTATAGCAGTGGTGATGATGATGTTTACACAGGCTTTTCGTTTTGCTTACGAGCCTTTCATTTTTGCCAAGAATAAGAACCTCAACGACCATAAGCCTTATATCGAAGCGATGAAGTATTTTGTTATCTTCTCGTTGGTTATATTTCTTGGGGTGATGTTTTATATCGATATAGTGAAGTATTTTGTGGGCGAAGACTTTTTGGAAGGCATAAAAGTAGTGCCCATAGTGATGATAGGGTATATCTTCTTTGGGATATATTTTAATCTGTCGTTTTGGTATAAGATGGTAGATAAGACTTACTTCGGGGCTATTTTTTCGCTTATCGGGTGTGCCATAACGGTGACTATTATCGTTGTTTTTGTTCCTCGATACGGATACATTGCCAGTGCTTGGGCTTCTCTTGTATGTAATTTGGTGATGATGGTGCTGTCGTATATCTTTGAACAGAAATACCATCCTATAAAGTACGATTTAAAAAAATTGGGACTTTATTTCGCCTTTGCACTTTTGCTTTATGCTTTGGGCAATATTTGGGTGGAGATAGATAACATGGCGCTTCGTTTGCTCTATCGTACAGCCTTACTCGGGGTGTTTCTCCTTGTAATAGTTAAGAACGATGTTCCTTTGTCCGAAATTCCTGTCTTGAATAAATTGATACGGAGAAAATAAAAAACACATTTTGATTTAAAACCTATGTGTATATTTACAGGAAAAGTTTTATCTTTGCACTGCTTATTGCGGTAAGCACTTGAAAATGAAATATCTTGGGGCATTAGCTCATCTGGCTAGAGCGCAACGCTGGCAGTGTTGAGGTGATCGGTTCGAGTCCGATATGCTCCACGAGTTTTTATAACAATGTGATATTTAGTTTGTTATGCTCACATAAGTGTCTGTAACAAGCATATAAATGTCTATTAATTGTCTGTCGATCTTTTTCTTGTCCATAATATCTTTGTTTTAGTGGTTGTCGCTATTCACTAAAAACTTAATTTTATGGGACGTAGAAAGATTAAATTTTCGTTTCCCCGGCTAAATGATTGCAAGGGCGACATGAGTAAAGATTGGTATGTTGAATATTCCTATCGTGATGAAAGGACCGGCATACTTGAGAGATTTCGAAAATATGATGGGTTTAAGGCTCTTTCTTCCGAAAAAGAACGAAGGGAATATGCGCGAGCAATAATTGACCGAATATCGGAGCAGCTTTCATCGGGATGGAATCCGGTGGAACCGGATAGGCCTGTGTATGATGACAAGCTTACATACAACATTCATGCGAGGGTGTATGGAAGTAGAACTGAGTCTGATAAAAACCTATTGTATTACATAAACTTATACTTGAGCGAGAAAACACCTTTTTTAAGATATAAAACTCTGCAGGACTATACATCCAAACTTCGGCTTTTTTACCAATGGCTTTATAAAAATAAAATGAAAGATATTCATGCCTTTGAAGTTACCAATGACATGGTAGCCAGTTATGTTATATATATGGCTACAGAACTCAAGCGTGAAGGGCGTACAATAAAAGATTCTAAGCAACGTATAAATGGTTTTTTTAACTGGCTTGTCAAGAAAAAAATTATTTTGCAAAACCCTATTTTTGACCTTCCGGAAGCACGACAACATAAAGACCATTCGGCACAACCAATGACGCAGAAAGAAGCCTCTTTTCTGCTAAATTACATAAAAGAGCAGGATCCACAGACATACCTGTTTTGCGCTATGATTTTTTATTGTGCTATCAGGCCCGGTACGGAATTACGATTGCTGAAAATAAAGGATATAAACTTGTTTTCACAAACAATCAGAATACGGGTTGAAAATGGAAAAACGGGCGAAGGAATAATAAATATCCCACCGGCGTTGGTCAAGATACTGGAGGATATGAACATCATGGCTAACGACCGAGAATTTTATGTTTTTGGCAAAGAAGGAAAGCCGGGTACCGAGTGTTGGGGGAAGAACCACTTTCGGTGTGAATTTAATAAACACCGCGATGCGATAGGGTATCCTAAAGAATATAAGCTATACAGCTGGAAGTGTACCGGCGCTGTTCTGTTTGCCATGAGTGGAGCGCCTATTCCCGCTATAAGGGATCATTGCCGGCACAAATCAACTGCCTATACCGACATATACCTGTCGAAAAAAATCGGGAAACAAAACGATTATGTGAAGCATAATTTTCCGGAACTGTAAAATGAAAGCCGCCTTATCTTTATACAGATGGGGCGGCTCGATATGACTTATCTCTAAGGATTTAGTTTAAATTTATTGAGTGTCTCTTTCAGCACCTGCATAGATATGAGCATGTGCTTTATGTCCTGGTCGTCGGCGCCGAGATGCTCCCAGCGGAACATCAGGAACGATTGCACGGCATCGATAGCGTCGATATCCTGCTGCAGCTGCGAATCATCGCTTTTGTCGGGCGCTGTCCATCGGCGTAGCTCCTCAAGCATATCGTTTGTGAAGGGTATGCCGGCTATCTCTATCTTTTTATCCATGATACCTCCTCCTTTATTATTGTCAATAACGGATTTATCCAGAATTGCTCGCCTGTGGCAAGGGTTACCTTTATTTTATGTTCGTCCGGGAACAGTGCCGTTACGGTATCGGACAGTTGCGATTCGTCAGTGTAGGGCAGGTGATGCAGCGTGCCATCAGTGGGATTATACACACAGGCTATATTCATACAGCGCCTCCTTTCGTTTGGATAGATTGTGTGATGGTTTGCCCGTTGTGAAGGTAGCTGATGGAGAAGAATTGTTTGCCACCGGCATGAATGAATTTAGCACCAAGAACTTTGGCTTTCTGTGGCAGGCTTGAGAATAAGCCCTCTGTTTTTTTTGTTTTCATGATTGTATGAGTTTCGCATTTTAGGCAGTAAAAAAAAGAACGGCTGCCATTTCCCGTGTCGCGAAACTCATACAATCAAACGGCAGAACCGAGAAATGTAAGTGGGAAAGGCAACCGCCTTTAAGATATGTAATATATAGGCATAAAAAAAGCCTATAAAACAAGGCAACCTTTTACAGATCTACCTTTGATAATATGAATTTCGCATTACAAACATAGTGTTAAATTTTGGGATGTGCAAAAAATTATAGTTGATTCTCAATTTTAGCATCGATATTGGCTTTCTCTTTCTTTAAAATTAATATCCTATTTATCAAATTTATACGCTTTATACCTTCGGGCATTGGATTCGGCTCTTTTCCTTTTTTAGATTCTGATTGATAATTAAGCATGTTTTCGGCTTTGAGGATCTTTGTTCTCCAATTTTCGGACATTTTCTTTAGCTCCTCGATAGAATCAGGCAGTGAATAAATCCCTTTTTCTTTTGCTTTTAATTCTGCAATTTGTTCGCGAATGATTACCATCTGCTCTTCCAAAACGGGTATCTGATCAGCGCCATTACCTCCTTTCTTCAGGCGATTTACTTTATCCTTGAGTTTTGTATGTCTTCTTTGAAGCTTATACAGAGCGGGTTCCTCGTGCAGTTTATCCAATATTTCCAGACGTAGATCGTTTCCTATTTCTTTTGCTTCGTTTGTTTTTAAAAATTGCTCCAGTCTGGCATACGAATAATCCTTTATTTTGTTCCGGATTTCGTCGTCTTGGAAACGCTTTATCATTTCGGTTATTTTTTTTCGATGCTTACTGTCTATGTCCAAGGTAAAACGTGATATGTCCCATTGTAATTCCTTAATCTTATCAAAGTCGTACGATAAATACTCCTCCGATTTAACAAGATCCTCAATACGTAATTTTTTCTTGTCGGAAGATTTATAGAAAATATCGATATATATGAATGGAAGATCATCATCAGTTACCTTCGAGGCATAACACAGAATTTCAAATTCGTCTTTTATACGCAAAGCGACTGAAGGGGCATAGTCAGCGTCAACGTATCCGATAAAAAAGCCATCTTTTGTTATAACCCTTGTGGCATTCTTGTCGTAATAATTGTTGTATTCCCTTTCCAAAAAAAGTTCTTCACCAACTTCAATATTTTTTGCCCGGGTTTGCTCACTTGACGTTCTATAAATCAACCCTTTTACGGCGCAGTTTATTTTCTGATATTCCCAACCAAGTTGAACCCGTTGGTTTGCATTTTTATTTGAGTTTTTTGACGATAATCTTTGATTTTCGAAATAATTATATGCTTCGCTTCTACTTTTTCGCGTCTTTTCCTCCTCTTTGTTCAACTTCTTTCTGGTGGAAATATTGAGCCAAACGATAAGAATAACCACAACGATAATAACAATAGTCCAAGTCATAGCATTTCGCTTTTTACTTCGTTATAGTATAAGTTTTGTTTTCAGCATTGTATGATGCTTTCCACATGGTTAGGGGCTTGTAGCTATCGCTATACGGCTTTCCTGTATGCATCTGATAAGATGCTCCACAAACGTAGCAATTTATAGCAGAGCCTCCAGAATAATTTAGATAACTATTTTCGTAATATATAGGATTATGCTTTTGGCTTTCTTTGTTAGTGCATTTAGAATCACAGGCAACAATGGTTTTTTCGCCTGTTCGGGGAATAAGCAGATTATACCCTTTTTGCACCCATTCTCCATTTTCCATTACCATTTTTTTGCGATACAACCCTTCAACGCCTGCACGCACCAAATCGTTTTCGTGAACAGTGAAGCTATCGTCACCATCCGAGCATCCTGTAAGCGCAAACGCACATACCAATAGCAGAAATGTAAGTTTTTTCATAACGTTCTTTATTTTGTGTTTATAGTATTAGTAATAAATGTGTCTACATTTACCATAAAAAACAAAAAAGCAGCGGTTTCGGCGATACGGCGCCTACTCCCGTTGCTTGTATATTATTTCCGGTACATACCGGTTACCCGTATTTAACCGGAATGCAAATATCTTGCTGATGTTAGGGGGTAAAGGTAGTGAAAATTAATAAAAACAGATAAATTATTTAACAAATCTATTCCAAAGGATAAAAAAAGCCGTTGGCTACGGGATCGAAACCTTTTTCGTTGATTTTTCGCTCTACTTTCTGGCAACGGTAGGCTTTGTTGTTGACAACAAAGATAGAAGTAATGTCCAGCTTGCGGTTGTTCACGAATTTTATTTTATGCACACTGGTGGTGTCTATCTTGCGGGCACGGCTGTATATATTTTCCTGCATATTCTGTAGGCGGAAAGGATTGCCCGCGTAAACAATACTGCGCATCAATTGCGCTTCGTCGAAATACTCTATCAGGTCTTCTACATAGCTTAGCGCCCCATATGTTGCATTACCGGTATATTCTTTTTTCTTATCGAGTTTTTTTAACCCGGAATAGAGCACAAGACGTATTTTGGAAGGAATGACCTCTGTTTCGGATGCTTCGTTTTCTATTAATTCCTGTAGGTTGAATAATTCTGCTGTTTTTTCATCATTCACATATCGTCTACGCCGGTCGTCAGCTTCGGCAACATAAGGCATTTGTATCCAAACCTGATCTTCCATATCGCTGTTTTGAACCACAGAGTAGAACATAGCCGGTACTATGCGCAGCTCGCGAATGGTATCTTTGCCTCCGGGGTTGTTATATAACGGGGGATGCCAATGTACTTTTTTTGCAATATAGTTACTGCCGGAGGTATTGTAGGCTATAAAGCGGTTGTTGCCCGCGTTATAAATACGTTGTTCGCGCAATTCGTCGGAAGAATCGTTTACCATAGCAAACAGGTCGCCTGTGATAACGGGCGTATTGATAGCTTTACTGTAAATAGCTTCAGGGAGGTTTGCGAACTTTGTGTTGTCGGTTTCGTCCAGAGCATACCTCAGGTTCTGGTTGCGTACGGTAAGGGTATTTTCTTCGTCCATCTCCACTTCAAATTCGTCGAGCGCCTGCAGGCTTACACGCTGCGTATTTTGCTCGTCGTTCTGGTAATTGAACAACAAACGCGCCGTTCTGTCGAAATCGTTTACAACAAAAGTGCAATCGAACACGAGCTCCACTTCGTTCAGGAATTCTTCGACGGTCCAATCGGGCAGCATCCTGGCATACTGCCGGGTATCTATGCCATGCACCATAACAGTTTGCCGGAACACTGTATCCTCGAGCGCATTGTAAACCATCTTATAATTGAAATATTCTATCACTTTGCGGATAATAAAGCAAAAATATGGCTGTGGTATATAATTAACATTAATCTCCGGAGAAGGTTGGTTTATCCCTTGTATCCTTTCCACAAATTCGTGTTTGTTCTGACAATCGAACGTAAATTTACCATCGAACGATGATGTAGGTGTAAAAACAGGCAGGTACTGATATTCCCTTTCGGGATAATCCTGTTCATAATATGCCTCAAGTTTTAAGCTCCACTGCCTTGCCTCCTCTCCCGCATTTGGACGGAACACCCAATTCTCGTCGGGCGCCTCGCCCAGGTCAAGGTCGCGTATATTGCGGTCGCTGCCTCCCAGAAAATTAAGGTCGGAATTGCCCGATACGAGCTGTATTTTTACCTCGGTGTCGGTATATGACAGTATTACCTCCGTGCCGTTCATCACCACCTCGCCGTCAACCACGAGGTAGGCCGTCCGGTCTTTTGGTGGCGCATCCTTCCGATTTATACGGTTAAGATGCGCGTAAACAATAGCATTCCGCGGGTTGAGCAACGAAAGGGTAATATCGTAGGTATACTTCCCGTTTTTGGTGAAGAAGTAGTTCTCTTCGATATAGGTTATGCTGAAGCCTTGAGGCAGTACTACAGGCATACGGTTAATAAATAGTTCGGTTGTCATAATGTATTTCGTTTCGCGTTTTTATCCATCTTGCGGTCTATCCGCTGAGCTTCTTCTATACCACCATCGCCTTTGTAAACGACATATCCCCGGAATGGATTGTCCATTTTTTCATCGAGCCTTTCCAACACATCGGTAACCCTCTCGTAGGCTTCGTCGTACCACGAATTTTTTGCAGCGGCAGGGGTAGGAGATGCCACCCCATTATATCCACCCTGGTAATAACCGGTAGGGATATTTAATGCCTTGGCCAGATCGCGCTTCGATATGGAAGAAACCGTGTTATGCCTTTGCGCTTCGTCCATCACATCGAACAAAGGCCTGAACAAAGAAGTGGTGGCATGATTTGCTATAAACTCTTTTCCATGCACCGGCGAACCATCGGGAAGATAACCGCGCACTTGTTTAGGATCGCCCCCCCCGGTATATCCTTCGTCTATGTAATAACCACCTTTGTAATACCCTTCCTTAGCGGCATCGCGCTGTTCGCGCGCTACCTTGATCCGCGATGCTCCGTAGGCCAGCGCTGCAGCAGCTGCGGCAGCACCCAACGCGGGTCCGATAACCGGAATGCCAGCCATTGCTTTATATGCTTCCATGGCCGCTACCGATGTAGACGATATGGTTTGCGCCACTTGCACGGCAAACTGCTTATCGGCATACTTGGCCTTAATAGCATTCAGCTCTTTCTGTTTCTTTTCCTCCAGTTTTTTCTGCTTGGCGGAATTATTGGCTGCCGCAGCTATCTGTTGGTCGTATTTGCGGGAAACGGCACTTTCTTCGGCAGAAGCATAATTGGTCATCGTGCCCGAAAGATTGCCGGCTATATTTTGTATATGGGATTCCACGGCTGACACCTTAGCCGTTAACCCATCCAGATAAGACTGATCGGCCACCGCACGCGCGCGGATAGCTTCCTCGTGGGTAAGTACTCCCTGGTCTTCGTAATACTTTATTAGGGCAAGTTCCTGCTCTTTCTGGTCCTGAAGGCTTACCAGCCCGTATTTGTCGAGCGCCGAAGCGCGAGCTTCGGCCATCCCGATTGCCCGTTCGGCAGGCAAGGAGTCGAGCTGTTGCCGAATTTTAGCTATTTCCTTTTCGGTAAGCCCATTAATACGGAGGCGCTCCTCAAGGTATTTTTTCTCGTTATCGAGCAGACGGTCGCGATACTCCTGGTCCGATATCTCACCTTTGGCCCGGAACAAGGCAAGCTGCTGTTCAGCTTGTTTTTCCCTGGCATCCACATTGGCCAACTCGCTGGCTATACGTTTATTTTCTGCCTCAGTTCGCTCCTTTTCCAGTTTTTTGCGAACATTCTCCATATCGGATATCTGCCTGTCGAGAGCCTTGCTTTCGATGCCGGCTATCTGCTTTTCGATATCGGCCCGGAGCGATGGGTCGGTAATAGACCGGAGCAAGTCCTGGAGTTTCTTTTTGCGTTCATCATCGTATTTGTCCTGTTGCTCAAGCTTTTTTTCATTAAAATCTTCTTCGGTTTTGATATCGCCTTTCTGATATTTCCGCTTAATATCAGCCATAGCTTGCTCGTGTCCGGTTTCGAGCTCCCGAAGCTGCCGGTTCATTTCTTCGCGCTGTTGAGATGCGGTGGTTTTAGATTTACCACCCCCGCCCCCGGGAGGTGTAGTGGGGGGTGTAGTGGGGGGTGTGTTGTTTTCCGCTTCCGGCAATTTAGTTCTTAACTCATATTCTTTTTGTAGCCCATCCACCACCTTCTGTTGGCCTGCTATCTGAGCCTGGAGTATCATCTTTTGTTGTTGCGATGCCCAATCTTGCTTCTGAAATATTTTACCATATTCCAAATTTAATTCTTTCAGTTTATCGCTGGCTTTGTTGTAATCCTGTAGAAGATCGGCAGGAGAACGAGATACTTTAATATTTACCCGAAATAAATCCGAATATGCATCTATATTCTTCTCTACTTCGCTTCTTTGTTTTTTTAGTTCTGAAATCTCTGCTTGTAACTGTTGTGACCTCTGTTGCTGCAAGGTTGTTTTATCTCCCGCCTGCAATGCAGCACTGATTGGGTCTAAAGGAATATTGTTTTTAGTGAGTTCTGTTTCTTTTTTATTTATTTCTAAAGATAGTTCGGCATGCCTCTCATACTCTTTTTCTACTTTTCCTTTTATGGCTTTAGCTTTGGCATTCTGTAGCAGAGCTTCAGTATATTCCTTAACCGATTTTGTTGCCGCCTGGGTATTGATGTTTTCAAGAGTAAGGTTTCCTAAATATTCCGGAGAAATTTCGTTCAGCCTTCTGATAGCTTTCAGACGATCTTCCTTGCTCAGGTTCTCATTGCGGGCAACAGTAAGCAATAAGCTCAATTCAGCCCTTTCGGCGGCGACCGATTTTGCCACCTCTTTGTTTATATCGTTTAATATTTTTTGTTTATTAGTGGCTTCGTCGGTTCTTTTGGAGAGTAGGTAAATAGCACCCGCAACGGCTGCCACAACCGCAAGGAATGCCCCTAAAGGGTTAACGCTCACCACCGCGTTAAACTGTGTCATGGCAACCCTTGCCGCAATAACATTCCCGGTGAATAATGCTTTGGCAGCACTGAGAAGAGAAGTTACGGCAACATATGCTTTGGTAATGATACCCCCTTTTTCGAGAGTAGAATAATATAACTTTTGTGCGGCTGCCGCACGTAGTGTATTTCCTGTTTCTACAGCTTTTGCTCCGGCATTTGCCAAAGTTATTAATCTGGTTACTGTAGCAATAGAGTTGTATGCCGTCTGATATGCTATTTGAGCCTTCAATGCTACATTATACACCACATAGGCAGCCGCTACTGTAAGAACAGCTCCTTTATATTCTATCAGTATAGATATAAGCGAAGTAAGAACTTTAAGTAGCATATTGCCTGCCGACGCGCCCTCAAGTATCATGGGAGCCAACTTTTCGCCTATATCAGTAACATAACCTAAAAGAACATTTTTTTGTTTTTCAAGATTGGCTCTAAAAGTATTATTCTGTACCTCATACTCATTTATTACTGACTGCCCTTCATTGAAGGCCGCGGTAGCCGTTTCCTGCTCTTGTCGCACTTTCTCTATATTGCCTGCCAAAACGGAAAGAATAGAGGAAGCGCGTGCTCCATTCAGGTTCATATCCTTGAATATGGGTGCAAGCTGCTCTAATCCGCCTTTCTTGCCCAAAGTGTCGAGCAAAGTAAGCAATGCTTCGTTAGCGTCTTTGCGGAGAAGATCTGAAAATTCTTTCACGTCAAGACCTGCTATTTTAGCAAACTTAGCAGGTTCTTGATAGAGCTTTGATATTAAACCGCTGAGAGCTGTAGCCGATGTTTCGACCTGTTGAGCATTCTGGTCGAGCACAGAACCTAAGCCAATAAGCTGCGATATAGAAAATCCTGCCTGGTTGCCTATCCCCGAAAGGCGATTGGTGAAGTCTACCAAGTAGGGCTCTGAAGCACTGGAGTTTTGTGCTACTTCGTTAATGGCCGACCCAGTACTTAACATCGCCTGTTTTAGCCCCATTCTATCAGCATCGCCGAACATTTGAGCAAGTTTCCCGATAGATTTTATAGCACCTTCTCCTAAGTCTTCACCCAAAGCGACATCTATAATATTGGCGGCATCAACAAAATCCATAATGTCATCACGACTTTGTATGCCCAATCGGCCGGCGTCGCCTGCCAGTTCATTCAGTCGGACGTGTGCCGTACGTGTGTCCAGACTATTGAAATCTTTATTCAGTTCTTTTATTTCAGACCTGGTAAGCCCGGTATATTTTTGAACATTTGCTTGAGCATCGTCCAGCTTCGCAAATTCATTCACGACTTTATCGACCGTAAACGAAGCCAGTAATCCCACAACAGCTCCTTTCAATTTGTTTAACCCAGAGGCAATGCCATTAAATGACTTATTGCTTTTCTTTTCAAAATCGTCGGCTGCGCCCGACATATTGCTATATTCCTTGGTTATTTCTTTCTGGTAGTCTTTGTGTTGCGTCAGAATATTGTTTAGTTGTGCTATCTTTTGAGTATGGGCGATGTATTTTTCAGAGCCGGCAACCATATTTGCCTGTTCATTTATAAGTTTGCGCATTTCGCGCTGTATACCTCTTACTGAATTGATAACTTTAGATCCATCGATATATACCGATACACCACGCGATGATATTTTACCTGCCATAACTTTTTTATTTCTTTATTTTTTTCTCAATCAGAGCCTTATCGTATTGCTCCAGGATTTCGCGCATAGTATCATCGCCATAATATTCCTGAACGATATCGGCCAATGCATTTATTCCATTTTTTATCTCTACATCGAACCAATCGACTGGTTTACGATTGATTGGCCCGGAAGTTTTTACTGATTTGTCATTCTTGGAACCTCGTGTCACACCATTACCAGATCGTATATATCCTCGCCCTACACCATAATGGATATATACACCCTGACGGGCAAAAGAAAATCGAACTCTTGAGGCTGTTCCATATTTTTTCAGTACCGACGATCGAATAGAACCGGAAAGGGGAACCTCCAATGTTTGTGTTTTTATGTTGGAATAAGATGTGCCCTTTCCTTTCCCTTTTGTTTTGTTTTGGGCATTCATCACCATTTTATTCCGGATAGGAATAGCCCATTTTCTCACGGAAGCATTAAATTGTTCTTCTGTCATTAGTGGGGGAGTAGAATCTGCCATCTCTTTTTTTTGATGCAAATATCAGCGGAATAAGGGTTTTGAAATAGGACAAAAAAAGCCGCCCTGTCCTCGCGGATGGAGCGGGTTAATGAAAAAAATGAAAAGATAATTCAAAAAAATAATCGTTGTTGTTCTGTTATTTAACCCATTTTCGAGAATAAGAGATTCCTTATTCTTGTATTAAAACCCTTTTCGCATTATTCCATAATTTAAGTCGGTCGTTGTAACCATTATATCCGCCGTTGATGATTCGGGTTATTTTTTTGAATGAGTTGATGGTATTAAGGTCGGCAAGGTCGTTCAATCCCCGATTGTGCCACCACCAACAGGCAGACATAGCAGCATATTCGGGCGAAGCAAGCAGCTCGGGATTGGCAAGCAAGTCGATACCGAAAGCCTCCGAAACCTGCTTGTAGTTGCCGCGGCCGGTTATCTGAATCAATCCACGCCCTTTGAACTTCACGCCATCGCCTTTGTACACATTGCCCAAATCGCGGCGACCCTCGTAAGCCTTTCCCGAAGCTATTTCTTCTACATAGCGTAATTGCCCCGACTCGTGCCCTATCTGAGCCAAAAAGGCAGCTTGGCGAACAGGGGTATTAATACCATATTCGAGCATATACTTATTGAGGTGTGGCAGGAATAAATCTATATTCTTACTTGTGGCTTGCGGGAAAATTTGCTTAAGTTGTTGGGGTGTTACCATAATATATATCGTTTTTTTGAAATTTCTATACATGTTTCCCGGATATGTATAGAAAATCGGGGTTTATTATATAGTTTTTGCGAGATTTTGGTTATTCCTCGCTATTTTTATCCATTTCTTCGCACGAGCATAAGAGACCATCTACATGTGCACACCCATACTTTTTGTAATATTCACAATGGCTTATTGGGTCTTTAAGCCTTGATTTTATTCGTTCTATAAATCTTTTAATCATTGCGATCATCATCTTTCTGTTTATTTGTTATACCTAAGAATTTCGCTAAATCCGGCAGCCTCTTAATAACTTGCAGGCCTAACCAATAATCAAGGAAAGCGAGGGGCTTGTTATTGGGGGCCAACAATCGTAAGTTCCGGATAGTGTTACTCACATAAAAGTATGTGAATGTATATGTAAGCGTTTTTACGATATACAGGGATTCGTCAGCATCGCCCAGATGTTCGCCTATGATGTACGTGCTTGCTATTATAGTGAAGTATAGCGCGAGGAACGCGAGGGCGATAAGCAACTTCCGGATGCGCAATCTATCGTCGTTACGTATCAGGTCTACCAATATACCGGCGGCTATGTCGATAAAGAACACATAACCAAGTACTACCATCGGGTCATATACCGGCTTAAGGTAGGTTATTAACCCACCCATAGCCGTTGTTATAATTATTTTAATCGCATCCCACATATATTCATAGATAAAACATTATATAATTGCGAAAATGAAAAATACAGCTTTATAAATTGAAAAGTACAAAAAAATCTATTTTTGATAACTCGCTAACAAATAGCAAATAAACACAAAATAAATAGAGCGAAAGCTTGTCTAATTCAAGTCTTTGCGCCATCTTTATAGTATTAAAATGGTGTGAAATTAAGATGCTTTTTGCATTTCTATAATTCTTGTAAACATCATATCAATATATTTTGAGTCCGAATTTAATCGCGTTTCATGCGTTTTTAAATCAGCATTCTCAAAAGGGTTCTTAATGTTGTGGTTGACATTTAACCATTCGCAAAGCTCAATTAAAGAACTCTTACTCGATGTAAAGAAAACGAAATTACTTTGATCAAGCACATTTATAACGTTTAAAAAGTCCGAAAGCTTCCAATATTGGTCGAAAAGATACGTTTTTGTATCAGTCGTTAAATATGGCGGGTCAACAACAAATAAAACACCTGTAACATCTTTATATTGATTGAATAACTCTAAATAATCACACTTTACAACTTCTAAACCGTATAAGTATTCAGCCGCGTTAACATCGTAATTGTTTTGTTTTACTCTGTTGTATAACGTTGAGGATTTGAGCTCGTCGAAGTTTGTAACATAGTAAGCCGAAAATAGCAACGACGACGACAAAGTTATGTAATCGACAAAGCCTCTCTTTTCTTCTTTCTCAATCCGCGCAAGTATAACACTTTTATACGCCTCGCTTATGCGCTTTTCTTTCGGGTAATCACACAAAAGCGCCCTTATATCAGTTAACAGCTCATTCGTGCGCTCAACGTTACGCAAACGAGCCGAAAAGCCGTCGTAATCATTGTAAATAACTTTGCATCCTGGTAAAATTCGTTTTGCTGTGTGAGAAAGCAAGCCTGAGCCGCCGAATAGGTCGACAACGACCTTTATATCCTGGCTTTGGCTCAGCTCCTTTAATGTGCCGACAAACGGCTTGACGAAATTACGCTTTTGTCCCTGGAATGGTAAGGGAGCAACTTTATATCGTTTTAATGGCATTTAAATAGTTTTTAATCATAGATAAAACATTACTTTACTTTTCCCCGCTTCCTGGCTTGCGTAATCAACATTGCTAACCGACTGGTTTTCCAGCACATCCGCTTCGGCAGTGTTATAACTGGCAGAAGTGACCGATTGCAGGATATCCTTTTCTTCTACCAAAGCCGACCCGTAGCTGATATTACTTATATGCTCTTCCATAGGCTTACATCGTATTTAAGGTTGATATGATTATTCTTATCTGCATAAATGCCCCCATAATGCCGAAGGCTGGCGATTTGATGCCATTCACCCCCGTAAGTTCGGGATAGAATAAAGGATGTCCGGATGCGATATAATTACCCTTATCGTCCGTTTTCATCTCATTGACCGACGGCGAGTTGTTTTTGTGCATACATCGCAAATCGTCCGGGTTGATATCTACCCAATACGGCTTTTGCTTATCTGCCCAAAATTCGACATCCTGCGTTTCCATTCCGAAATCGAAGTCCTGATTCCAGCATCTGCGCAAATGGCATGCGCCGTTAATGGTGAATGCGGTTGTGTCGGTCGCAAGGAACGAACTGAGGCATGGGTATGTTTTGCCATTATAAGTAACCGTTCCCGATGTATCGCCCATCGAATCGGGAGTCACAAAATACCAATAGCCGGACGACAAGCTTCCCGATGTGATTTTATCGCCCGGAATACTCTCCACAATACGTAATTGTACGGTCTGATAATTGATAACATCGCGTACGGGGAGTATCACGGCATTGCTGCTCGGCGTGAACGACTCCACTCCGCTGACGCCCATAAATACATTATTGCGTGTGGCAAGCGACGAACTGTAAGCAGTGCCGTTGTAAGTAACGGTTGCCTCGTTATTGTCGTCCGAACGCACGATATACATCGTATCGGGTTCGATAGAGGTGTTGGCCTCTATCATCTTTGAGCCATCCCAATAATACTTTTGGTCGTTGTGAACGAATAAACGGTCGGTAAGCGGTTTTCCATTTCCATCCGCATAATTATCACGACCTACCCAATTGTTATAATACGTATCGCCCACTTTGGCGGCAAATGTATTTTGCCCCGCAAACATTCCCTTACAGAACACAATGGCTTCGGGCGTTGCCGTAGTACTCATTTGTACAGGCACGGCAACCGTGATGCCATCGAAAGGCTGGTTTAGCGACTCGTTTACACCGTCTATTTTATCGAGCTTATGGCCAAAAGCAAAAGTGCTATCTACGGCTACGCCACTATCCACAGGCAGATTGTGCGATATGTTGAGCATATTCAGCTTTCGCAAGCCGCCCAGCCAGATTATGTTACTGTCTATATAGCCTTCGTTACGGATGGTTGTATCACCATCCAGTGTAATGCTGTTATCAGATAGGGAGATATTTTCTTTCGGACTATCCGCGTTGAACGAAGCCGCCGCCGTGCCATCAGCGGATATGGCTATCGGCTTAACCGTCTGACTTGAATAACCGAAATATATACCCCTTTGCTTTGCAAACGCATCTATATCACTTCCCTCTATAACATCATAATCGCCTGCTATGGAGTTGTTCGAGAATATCCAACGCCCCATCGGTACATTCGTGCCACCGTATTCGGTATATGCAGGAACTGTAAAGCCTTGCGCCGTACATCTATCCACAAAGTTCTGACGAACTTCATCGGCCGTATTACCCACAAGCAGAGTGGCTTCTGGTTCTGTGCCGATTTGGAATTTACAGTTATTGAAGGCCTCGTAGTAATTCTTAACATTATTATTATTTAGAAAAGTGCTGTCTGGTATGACAATATTGCACTTGCTGAATAGTGCGCACGAATGTACATTGTATACATTTGTGTAAGTTACATCTACACACGTGGACTGTACAAATGTTTGACTGGTTCCTGCCAGAGAAAGTGTATAAAATATACAATTCGTTGCAATTAGCATCCCATTCACATACCACGATGTGTAATTTTTGTCAAAGATGCAATTTCTAAAAGTGTTTCCGTAAGTGCTATTTCCTGATAATGATTTTATACGCATATCAGAAAAATAAGGCATTTGCCAATCTTTCGTTTTCACAAGACTTAATGTGGTTAATTCTTTCCCTTGTCCGTATACGCCTAAGTTATTACCGTTTCCACTTGCCGTATGTGTTAATAAACAATTATATTCGCCTGTGCCAAACACAAAATCCTGACGATTGGCTGACAGGGTAATTACCTTGCGTTCATTGTAGGGATCGCTGGCGCTACCTGTTGCGTTCGCCCGCCCCAGTTTACTATAATAAGTAGCTTCTGATAACCCGAAGAAACTATCAATATCCCTCCATCCGTACTTATCCATTGTTCACCTCGCTTTCCGTTAAGGTTACAAGTATTCTGCCTGTATTGTATATCATCAAGGTTGCGTTTTCGGCATTTATTATACAGCCGCCATCGAATGGTTGCTTTTCGGCCTCGGAAACGAAGCGTTGAAATTCTTTCGTCTGTTCTGTCAGCATCAGCAAATCGTCTACCTGATAGGTATTTTCGTTATGTTTTATTTCGTATTTCATAGTTATTATTGGTTTACACGGGTGAATAAATAAACTGTTGCAACGCTGTCGATTGTATTGCGGGTAACACGCAGCAAAGCATCGGTCGGTAGCATTGCGCTCAGGTCGATGCTCGTATCAGCATCCAATGGGATATTTGTCCAATTGGTTGAACTGTCGTTCGGTTTCACTTCCAGCTTCAGCAGGTTCTTGCCGGTTGCCTTGTAGATAGTCATTGCCTCGCCTATCGGTAATATATTTTCCGTGAGTTCCGTAACAAAGGCTATGCGGCGTTCAAATCTCGCACTATTGAAGGCTTCTATCAAATCCGTACCGTTCCACAAGTACAGCCTGTCGCCACACGAATAAACCTTGTTGGGATAAGGGCGGTCCGTGCCGAAAACATCCTTCGTATTGTAGTAAGTGAAGGTAACGTCATCGCCGGGTATCACATTGGTATAGACAACATTGCCATCGTTATTGATTCTCGCGCCAAAACAACGGGATGCCGTGCTGTAATAAATACCCTCGAACGTGCCATCCGCACCCACTTTTTGGATAGGAGTATCAATAAAGCCCTCGAAGACAGGGTTTATAAAATCGTGATACACAACCGGGGCATTGTCGCCGTTCAGTTTGTCGGCCTTATCTTCTTGTAATGAAGTTAGTGAGGTAAATATATCGGTATCGCCTTTGGTTAAATATTTCCATGATTCCCACGTATCGAAAGCACCGGGAGCCGACTTCCGATAAATAATATTTGAATCGGGAGAATAGACATTGCTTAAATTCCCATCAGTGCCTATCGTTAGGTTGCCTATCACGATTTGAGATACTCTATTTGTGCCATTATCATTCAAATTGCTTATGACTAAAAACGTAGGCCTTGAATTTACAGACGCGCGGGTAATGGTTTTACCGCCTAACTCCCAGTAGTTTGTATAAGTGTTAAGCGATGATATAAAGCCTGATAACGATGTGTAAATAGATTTACGAATAGTTAACCCTGATAGCATACTATCTGAAATAGGATTGTCTTCATCGACATAAACAACGGGTGTGCCGTTTTCGTTTATTTTTGGAGTCAGTATATTAGTCGCATCTTCCATCCATCCGCCTACACGCTCGGCAGTGTTAGCGCCAGTCGCTGTTTCTTCCTTAATTGTGATAGCATCCTGTAATAATTCTTCTATTGTTGTTGCCATAATTGTTTTTTGTAAAATTAAATCCTCTAAATTTCCCGAAAAAGGACATTATTCGAACCGCCCAGCGGCTATGCAATTGTTGAATGGAAGTTCCATATCAAAAGCTAACAGAACCCCCCATAGGTGGGTATGTATATTCTCAACATATTCTATTTCGGCATTACTGATAACGAGTGATTTTAGAAATGGATAGTTGCTGGTATCTCTTTTGTCTATCCTTATTTTTTTTAGAAAATCTTCAGCTATCGACTCCATATTTGTAAATATTGATTCTATATTTCCGAAATTGCCGGCATCACGTACATGGTCGAGAAACAAAAGTTCTATATGCCGACTTTTACGGAAACTGTCCTCTAAGCCGGAGTAAGTAATAGTTAGTTTTTCCATAACCACAACCGGATAAAATATATTAGACTTTCCTTCCTGTAGGAGCTCGTCATTATCGAGGCGAACAAAATGTTTCTTCGATGGAGAATGCCGTATAGAAGTATGCTTTGCGCATAAACTTTCTATATAACCAGTAAATTGGTCTAATAGGTTATCGTTTGCCATGGTTATAGTTTTTTATCCGGTTATTGATAGTCTTGAATGCCCGTATACACTTTATTTTACGGTATTTTTCTTCGTTCAAAATATCATCGCCTATAAGACCATCGAGTATGGCATTCCAGTTTGGACGACTGGGCGTTTTATCTTTGACGGAAGGCTGTTTCCGTTCATGCCTGTTGTCTTCTTTATATTCGAACAAGAAAGGGAATGCCCCCGATAACCATTTGCGAATAAAGGTGTAATTAAGGAATATAGCATACATGGTAGTAGTGTCTACTTTCTTTAATAGATATTCCATTCGCTGTTCAAAGTCGAAATCAGATGTACATTCACCCTTAGCTGTGTAAATACATGCCACGAACTTCCGAAGGATATATTCTTGCGGGTCGTTCATGTAATCGAAAAAAAACGTATCGAAAAGCATAAACTGCTCGAAGGATATATCCTTGAGACGTGGCTCTGGTGAAACGAGGAATGTACCGGGAATAGATTTCAAAAAGAAATAATTAATTTTCTGTTTAGGATCGGAAACAAATCCGGCGCATTCAATTAATTTATACTGCTCGAACTTTGACAGCCTATGAGCAAGGCTCTTTTTTATTCCGTAAAATTCCGAAAGAAATATATCATCCGGTACCGGTTGCGAATATAACTTAGCACATATGGCAAATTGACGTTCCGAAAGCTCTTCCCATTTGTCCGGAATATAGATCTCTTTATTTTTCTTGAAAAAAAACAACTTAGTATATTCTATCCTTACTTTTCTCATGCCCAATACGATTTTTTATGGTTATTATCCCTATGCGGTATTCTTGAACCTTTGGATAAGGATATCCCAAATTCTTCTTTAACATACCGCTCTGCCAATATCCAGTAAGATATCGCATCGGCTTCCGCTTTATCGGCCTGTAGCGTTATACGGTTATCGGCAACCAGATCGTGCGAAGCGTAAGAGCCTTCGTTCCCCTTCAGACTCGAAAAAAACAATCCCCTGTCAGTAACGTTTCCCGTTTCCAGAATAAGCTTTTGGATAGAATACAACACCAGTACCGGAATAAGTTTTTGGCGTAGAATTGCATATTTTTCTTCTCGGTTATCTTCCTGTAATTTGGCTTTAAGTTCCTCGTAAAGAGCATATCCCAACCGTGGAGCAATAACAGTATCTTCTATTATCCGCAGGTTAGGCTTAAGACGCAAAAATATAAGCCTACTGTTATTTATGTTATGATATTCATTAACTTCTGTGGCATTCCTTACGATAGAGGTCAACATTTGGGAATAATTGTCCGACTCTTTATAAGAGGGATAATCGTCTATATTTTGCTCCAAAAATGCTATCAGGTTATCCAGTGCATCAAATCCTTTTTGTTTAAACCCTTCCTTAAGGCTTAACTCCTGGTACTTATACGGAGTTTTTGCCTTGTCAGACTCCTGGCGTTTAGTGCCTGAATCACCTATCAAAACTTGCAGCTCATCGTAATCGTACCAATAAGCCAGAAACGCATTGGCACGCTGGGCATAATAAAGTAGTTTTATATCCTTATCGGTTGTATCTTCCGTTATGAGCGATATATCCGTTATACCATCATATATGGATTGCAGTTTATCTACTATCTTATCGCCTACAACAGGGCGTATAAACAAACCGAAAGCATTTTGTATAGCTGTTCGCATGGTGCGGAAGGTAAGCGCGTTCGATACCGGGATATAAGGCCTTATTTCATCCCCATTACTCCATTTTGCTTCTGAAAATATCATATCATGCTAAATTTTGTTGCGTACCGGAGCCGGTATTCAACGTGGTTAATATTGTATTTCTGAATCGCAAAACAACATCCTGATGCCCATTATACCGAGCCATTATTTCGAGTGGATCCAGAAAATTCTGTCTGTCTATCCATGCATTGGCTATATTGACAAGGAAAGCCTCCCGGATGTTAGACCCTCCCTGATTGCCGGCATATGTTCCCCCGGGCATACCGGCACCCAGCACGTTAGGGTTTATCATTAACGAAAACAATATCTCTGAATTTGCGGCTGCCGAAGTAACCAGTTTATCGCCTTCTTTCGATTTATTATCAAGAGCCGTAATTTTCCATTCCTCTTCAACTTTCCCGTTCAAATCATTTATGGCATAATGGGTAAATAAGGGCTTTTCGGCATTTTCTACGCCTAAAAGATTAACTTCTACTTCGTCCATATACAAGTCGATGGCAGCCTGACGGTCTTCAACAGTATTAAAATCAGCTTCAGGAAATTTTTTATCCCAGAAAGAATAAGGTATCTGTATGTGCCATTTCCATGTAGCCTGATTCTTATAAACCTTCTGCAAATATCTGGGCACTTGTTTAGCTATATCAATCCATCCGGCAAGGAAGCAGGCTAGCCATATAGGTTCGCCGTATGTGTCTTTGTTGCTCCAGCTGTCGCGAATAACCATTACGGTGTCTTCTTTAGCTTTCCCTTCAAACCGACGGATATCCAAATCCATTTCAGGGTCATATTCCATCAACACATCGCGCGCTTTATAGTCTGCCTGAGTGGGAGTTTCGGGCCACTTGCCGGAAATAACACATTTTTCGCGTCCATCCTTGTCACGATCGCTTAAACGACAATAATAGGCATTCAAAGGGTTAATACCTACAATTTTACTTCCATCTCCGTTGGGTATAAATTGCAAAAAGCCGCAACCGAACTTAAAATAGTCGCGTGCGACGCGTTCCATATACCTGCGGGAAACTCTGGATGATACCATTTTTTGTACTGCAGGATCGGGATAAGGTTTTAATATTTCGTTGCCGTCATCATCATATCCGTCAATAATACAGGCATGTATACCCTGTCCTAAAGTGAAATTACGAATGAACTTAAGACCAGTATTCAATACTCCGGTACTGGTTATTATCTTATCAGCCCATTGTGGAAAGTCGTTATTAGCATTCCACGACAGAAGATTTATCCCCGATACCTTCAGAAAATCCTGATCCAATTTAGTATCTACCGTTTGAATAAGTTTCTTTTTTTCTTCGGGTGTTATTCCTGTTGGCGATCCTGTTGTGCTCATAAACGCACCGGAGCAAGACATAATAAGAGGGACACCTTTTTTGTTATATAATATATCCATAAACAGTTAGAGATCTACTTCCATGTTGTTATACATAATAATCATATCTATTCCTGCAGGATATACATGCCCTTCGGCATTACCTTTGCAATCGCAAGGTTGTATACCCCTTTGCCGGGCATCCTGCACACTGTATGGCAATCCGCGCATATAGGCTTGAGGTATATATCGCAACTTGCCGGATTTGTCGACGAATTTTACGGAGAAGATATTCCGCTTACCATTGGGCAGCCATCTAATATCCATCTCCTTGAGCATCATGTTTCTTCGTATGTGTGTCGCTTTGTTCATATTACACTAATTAAAAGATGAATCAAAAGTAAAATCGAATACTCTCTGTGTATTTGCAGGCTTACGGAACTGCATCTGATTGTTTGACGAGTATCTATATTTAAATTCCACGGCTATCAGCTCGTCACGTCGGGATGTTACTTTAAAGGATTCTTCTATTATCGAAATATCCCTGAGTTGCCCATCTTCAAGCAAGCATATGCTTTGTGAGTTTAGAAGATCTTCAATAATCTCTGTAGACTTTATAGAGATATATCCGGTATTGACTGTTATGGTATTAGCAAGATCCCTGCTTATTTGCTTCTGCCGACGGTTTATGTTGCCATAACTACGCGTCCACTTCTTTTCAGCATTAGCGTCACCTATGCAAGTGAAGGCCTCCTGCGCGCCAAATATATTCCGAAACAAAAAAGTGGTTTTATTCAGAAAAGAACGGTGATCCATTACGAAACGAATCATATCACTTTCAGATTTGTAGACCGAATAAGATGCAATATCCGCTTCAGAAATACCACATAGTGATGCGATAATTACAGGAGAAACATCGTATTTATATTGATTGCCATCATCGTGCGCTATTGTTCCCAATAAAATTATTTTTGTCTGATCGGTTTTGGTATCGGAATAAATGACATTAGCGGATATTTGCCCTGGTCCGTAAAAAGAAATAAACTCCCGTCTTCCAACTCCAGTCGTCTTTTTACTCAAGCGCGATAATGGCTGCTGTTTTAATAACGGAACAGAAAGAGTTCCTCTTGTTTCGGCATCACACCTATATATATACACTTGGAAAGATTCCGTTTGCTCGCCTTCCTGTAGTGTAATATCCAACCGCACACGCGAACCATCCAATCCGTTATCCAAATTAATATCCTGAACAGAATCGTAGGTCATAGCCAAAGACCCTATATCACGGATATATACCATTCCTGACACATCCGGATAGTATACCTCATGAAGTATTTCCGTCCCGTCGATGTTAATTATAGACTCGACAGTACCAGTAACCGAGTCCAGAATAATATCTCCATAATCAGCGCTTAATCCTTCTGCCGGTAGTCTTACGATATTCATTTCTTATTCTTAACTTTTTTAATAAACAGGAAAATAACAACAGGGACTATAAATAGCCATAACCAGTTAAGGTTGAACACAGAACCTGTACCTAAAGAAGAATCGGATATTTGAGAGGCCTCTATATTATTTTGAAGCCTGGCAGAATAGTTTGTATCTGAATTCTCATGCTTTGATTGATTGCTGGCAGTTTGTTGCTCAGCCTGACTATCGTACTTCCCTTTTATGGATTCTTCCTCCTTAAGCGGATAGTTGCCGGCAGAATCAGGTTGCGCTGTCATATCATATCTGCGGATATAGATATCCATATCAATAGAGCTGATAACTTTGCTCCAGTCTATCCGGTTTATATCACTATCGATTGTCACCTTTTTGTTTAAACCGATATTCGAAACGGAAGAAGCAGACAGATGACTATCCGACTTCTTCCGAGAAGCACATGAATGAATAAGAACCACAAAAAAGAATATGTAAATATATTTTACCATTACTTACATTGATTGTTTATTATACAAATATCGAGCATCTGGCTATCAGAAAATAGGACACGTAAAGCATGTTAATCCAAGTAGAAGTCAAGGTTCTTTATATATACAATCCAATTTGGAACACCAGCTATAAATGTTAGTTGATACCCTGATTCATTCATTATTTCATTTATCAGCTTCATGGAAGGGTTATCGAATTCACGGAGCATATAAATCAATTCTGCCGAAGATTTAAATTCCCTACTCTCAGTAACTCCTGATGGCGTGAAGCAATTATCTATGAATTGCTTTATCTGTGCTTTTTTTACAGCGATAGCCTTAGAAAAAGGATCTTCCACACTCTCTGTGTCATTTCCATGAAAAAATCCGATTTTTTTTCGTTTCATAAAAAAATTATACATTTTTAACATTTCCTTTAAAAATCCGATTTTTCGTGGCGGTTCCGATAGGGCGCGGTGTACTTCGAAAGGATTTTTATATTCTTTTTTTTCTGTATTTCAAATTATAACTAAATGATTTCTATTTATTTACATAAATATTAACATTTATTTGATGGATTCTTATATACGTGGATTAACAAAACCGGATCCTTTCTTAAGGATTGTTCCATACTTTGTCCATATTCGTTTATCCACAGCATCACCAAAGTGGGTAGCTTCTTCAGGTAAAACTGATGTCTTTTTTTCACTACGCTTATCTTTCTCGAAAAATCCGTTATTCTTTTGGATGACGGATGTATTATTCATACTAATTAGTGTATACTTACACCTTGCGCCGTTAAATCGTTTCTTTGGCAGACGCGGTTCTGTTTCGTGAAGCATATATCCCCATAGAAGGTATTTGTCGTTTTGAGGCGGTTCCTTGCCCGGATGCTTACGCACCCGAACATTCCATTTATGCCTCTTAAGCCTATCAATAGCATGCTGATTATACGTTTTTTTTGAGTTAGCCAGACGAATATCTCCATAAGTGTCTACTGTGTAATATACTACCTTTGTTTTATGTTTGCTATAATACAGGCAGAAGTTATCTATCAGTGCATTAATCATCGTATCTGTATTCTCATCGGGCTTAACAAAGAACTCGTTTATGTTATTGTCGCATAAAGTAATCACGCCTGAAACAAAATCGAACGTACATTCTTGCGCAACCTCTATCAGTGATATTTTTGTTCCCCAATCGGGGGTTATCTCCAGGGGCTTGTTTGGGTCGCAATCGGCATCCCATAAGCAGTCACGCCCTTTAGCCAGTTCCTCCCAATCGAAGTTATTGTTTTCAGCCAACCCACGTATATAATCATCATTATCGGCCTTATAGTATATATGCCTATCATCCAATGCATAATAACAATCGGTTACCTTATTGATATAAAAATTTAATATCTCTATCATAAAAGAAACCAAATCCATCACCTTATACATTCGGGTTAGATATGAGAATCCAAGATTATAGATATTATCGAAAGCATTGGATAACATAAATAATACACCATCCTTGCTTACGAATGGAGTAATGGTTTTACGTAGCCTGCCACATTCTTTCCATAATTCGACAGCAGTCTTTTCGTCATTATTCATTTTAGCCTGGATAAGCTGCAGTTGCATATTCACTATTTTATTCCAAACAACGAATAGCTGAATACCGGCTTCTTCTTCGTAATAGGCTGCGAAATCGGTTAGCCATTTATGCTCCGGAAGATATCCCATTGAAGAAGTAAACGTAGAACCATGGTGCTTAAATAACGGCTCAGGAGAATGGATGCCAAACTGTTCTTCGTTGCCTCGATTAGTCGGCACGGCTTCCTGGTCGAACTTTACCTTATCTAAAGTAAGAGCTTCGTCAGATAACGTATAGTCTATGTTCGGCCCACGCGCACCGGCTATTTGTGAAAGAAGATACAAACTATGTCCATTACTGAAAGTAATCATGTGTTCGTAACTCATGATTTTTTCGTGTGGAGTATAAAAATGTTCAGGAGGTTTCTGGCATATCACATAATCGCCAATCTTAGTTTTAGGATTATATTTCTGATAGCCGGCTTTTTCCATATATTTGAAGGCTGAAGGAAGTGTTTTGGTTAAAGCCTGACCCAATGTTTGCTGTACAACACCGGTTATTCCCCGTGGCATAGTGCGCACATTTTCGTCTATCTCAGCCCCGGTAATAAATGACTTACCGGTACCGCGCCCCGCTATCAACGATTTTATCTTTGCCCGGAATGTCATCGCTGATATTTGGAAAGAATTGAGTGATATATTTTCCTCCCAGAAATTTTCCATTACGTATTTAATAATTCTATAATTTCACTATCTTCTATCTCCGGAGTAGTCATAGCAGCTACAACGGTTTGTACTTCTTCCTGTGACAATCCTTTCAGTTTGTCCATGGGAATATTTACCGTGGTGTTATTATTGTTCAGTTGTATATAGAATATGTTCTTTTCCATTCGGCGAGGATCTTCTTCGCCGGTAGGTTTATCGCCAATGATAGATTTCAGTACCTTATGTGCCGCTACTCGTTCTTTCTCTAACTTACCATTTGCCAGCTTGCAAGTACGAATAACATCTACTAAGTCTTTTATTTGCCATTGTTGCCAAAAATCGAAATCGAAGGTATGTTTTGATTTAAATAACTCTTGTGCCAGTTTGATATCATTACGCGCCTGATTTCGTGTAATATTATATTTTATAAGTAAACGGGGTATTACATTACTTGGATGGTACTCGTCCAAGGCTACAGCCGCATACTTTATCCGGTCAAACTGTTGGCGGTACTCGTCCGGCAAGGGAGAATTATCCGGATTAAGAATATGCGCTAATATTACATCGTATTTTTGCTCCTCCAGACTTTTTTTTACCTGATACCCCGTAGTGGTTGTTATCCCATTTTTCTTTCCCATACCTCAATTTTTAAGCAGGAAGCACCCTCCGGTGGGTACTTCCTGTAAAACATACACTAAACAATAACTATTTGAGTTCCGCTATCTTAGTATCAATAGCCAGCTTTTCTTCCTTAAGTTGTGAAATGCGCTTTTCCTGTGTAATACGTTTTGGACCTACAGGGATAGGATTAGGTTTATCTCCTTGCTTTTCGGACTGGTATTGAAGTTTGTTTTCGGCTTTTACAATTTTTGTTCTCCAATTCTCAGACATTTTCTTTAAAGAAACAGCATCATCAGGAAGGATGAATGGCTTTTCTTTTTTCTGGTTTTTTTGCTCCACAATAGTTTCGGGATTGAATGGTTCCGCAAATAGCGATTCTCCCGGGAGTAATCCTAATGTCTTATATTCTTCAAAGGCTTTCCATAACGTATCCATTCGGCGGCTTTCGGCATCGATAACCATACTAACGCGCTTGCGTTCGCCCATAGACTTCTCGTCGTTGGCTTCGCCTACTGCTTTTAAAGCAGCATGTTGCTTGCTACGATCGATATACAAATCTCGGAAATCGGTAAGCAGTTGCTTTATGATACCGGGATATTCCTTCTGGAGCTCTTTATCGATATTGCCTTCAAATTTTTCATCCGGATTACCAACAGGTGGTTCGTCTTCGTGTACAGAATTATTGATTTGCGGATTAGTACAATAGCGAATATAATTGCGTACTTCCTGAAGTATTTTTTTAGGGATATCTCTTCGGGACCTGTTTTTATAAAAGTTGCTAATAACATGTGGTTTATAACCGGCTTCCTTCAATATTTCCAGACCGGAATCAAGGTTTCGACCAGAGTTTAGCCAGTCTATCGCTTTTTGTCTTAAATCAGTTTTAGGATTATCCATTTTTTTTTAATTTTGGTTATCAATATAATGGATAAAGGTTGTGCGAATTTTCGTGCGGCAAAAGGACATGGTTGGCAATATACATTATGTATAGTTTTTGCCATATTTTTATACATATCATAGAAATATATATAAAAAAGGCCTGAATCGTTAAAATTCAGGCCGCATTGCAGATAATTTAAATTGTCAAATAAAAATCAGAGATCTACAATACATAATTCTTCGCCTAAGGAATGCAAAGCCTTAGCTATTTTTTCGGATTGTTCTCGCCGGGGCTTACTTTCGCCCGATGCATATCGTTGCAATTGCCGTTGATTTATACCGGTTAGCTTCTCTAAGGCTGCTTTGGTAAATATTCCATTATAATGGGTTAATAGGCTTTGTGGGTCAAACTTATAAACCAACTGGTAATCGCCAGAAAGGGATTCCGGTATATGTTCGCCATCTTCCCGCATACACTCCAGGTGGAATTCAACAGCCGATTTCATTTCTTTTTTTAGTTCGTCGAACGTTTTTCCAGTGGCAACAGTAATTCCATCTCCTATATTAAAGCTGGCTGAATAATTATTTTCTGTTATTCCCACTGTTACAATATTCTTTTTCATTTTCTTTTTTTAGTTTATGCAGGGCTTATTTCAGCCCTGCCTGTGTTAAAATACTTTTTGCCGTGTTGGGGTCTAAATCGTCGCTTGGTTTGCCCGGTATTGTCACCCTGCCTTTTTTTGTTGGGTGCTTAAAGTGTCTGTGACTGCCTTTTTGTGCGGCAAGAAACCATCCGTTGTACTCTATCAATTTGATGATTTCTTTTACTTTCCAAATTTTCATAGATCTCTTTGTTTTTATTTGACATAACAAATATAGTAGTAAATTTACAACTAAACAAATAAAACAGTATCTTTTTTACAACTATTTTTCAACGAAAGCCGCCTTATCTTTATGCAGATGGGCGGCTCGATATGACTTAGCTCTAATGATTTAGTTTGAATTTATTGAGTGTCTCTTTCAGTACCTGCATAGATATGAGCATGTGCTTTATGTCCTGGTCGTCGGCGCCGAGATGCTCCCAGCGGAACATCAGGAACGATTGCACGGCATCGATAGCGTCGATATCCTGCTGCAGCTGCGAATCATCGCCATTATCGGGCGCTGTCCATCGGCGTAGCTCCTCAAGCATATCGTCGGTAAAGGGTATGCCGGCTATCTCTATCTTTTTATCCATGATACCTCCTCCTTCCTGTTCGGCAATTATAACATTCAGCACATTGCGGAGTTCTATCAGCTGGGCGATGGTCAGTCCCACGGAATTATCGACCTCTATATGGTAAGTTTCGGTGTCGTTATACACTGCGGCTTGGCCAACATGTACACAGGCGATATTCTTCTTTTTATATACTTCTATCATAGAGCGCCTCCTTCCTTATGGTCTGCAACCAGGAGACTCAGCTGGTCGCGCAGGTACATGATACTGCTCAGGCACTGTTTCGCCTCGTTGGGGTCGGGATCGGTAAGGTCCAGAAGCACACGGGTGATGAAATCCTGCACGCGGGCCAGGTCGCTCAGACGGACACTTACGGCATAGCGGTCGATATCGTAGTGCAACATAGTTTCGAGAAACTCGGCAACGCCCGGTGTGATTTCTATATTGCCGATTTTGGTGATAACAGCGCTCATACCATACCTCCTTTCTGTAATAGGGTTAAGAACTGGTAGTCGGTAAGGCTTTCTTCGCAAGCCAAGAGGTAATCTAAATTCTTATTGTATAGCATTTTTATAAGAATTGCGACAAAACAAGAAGCCCACCGTAGGTGTGCTATACACTTTACGCTGGGCGTTGAAGCAGTACAGTCGTTTCCTCTTGTACCACCATAGTGGACTTCCCTTTTATCTTGTGAAAATAATTTTTGATTATTTGCCCAAGATTGTAAAATGTATAGCATTGCAAAGGTAGTAAAAGTTTTTAAACAGCAAAATTTCATAGGGCGCCTCCTTTCCTTTCAAAATTTATTTTTTGTATGTGCAAGGTGGCAACTATGCCGTTTCCGGCAAAGATAATGGCCGACTCGGAATCGGTTTCCCGATGCTCCAGGCGGATGGGCGTTATACCGGTCATTCCCTTTAATACTTTGTGAACTAATTTTTGAGCCACTTGCAGGCCTACGTAGCCCGAATGCGTGAGCGGAAGCTCCTGGATAAGATTTGTTTTCATGATTGTAATTGTTTCGCATTTTAGGCAGAAAAAAGAACGGCTGCCATTTCCCGTGTCGCGAAACAATTACAATCAAACGGCAGAACCGATAAGAATGTTGGGAAAGGCAACCGCCTTATAATAATAAATATCTTAAAGTTTAGGCATAAAAAAAGCCTGTAGTATAGGCAACCTTTGCAGATCTGCCTGTTGAAAATAATTGTTTCGCACTACAAAGATAGTATTAAATTTTGGGAACGACAATATATGACAATAAAAAAGGCTCCCACCAAAAAATGAGAGCCTTAAAAAAAATGAAAGAACGTATATATTAGGGAGTAGGGACTTCCGTTAATAATTCATCCGTTACACCTTCATAAACGAGAGCTTTGCCGGCTCGAAAAGTAAACTGTAGTGTTGTTTGGTTACGATCGGATGATGTAGTTCCGGTTGTGGATCCGTCACCGCCAGATACGAATGTACATCCGCGGCGTTTATTTCCCATTAGGTAGCGTACACCATTTTCATCCTGAGGGATAAAGAACAGTTTACGGTTTATAGCCGCATTGATGAAACCGAGTACTTGTTTTGATATTTTTGCCTTTATGATAGTAAGGGTATATATTACCGACATACCATCGGTTTCTCCATCGGTGGTGATGGTAAGACTGCCTACATCTTCGGTAAAAGCAATTTTAAAGGCACGCGTTCCCGGTTTCATTGCCACATCGCCATCCAAGGCTCCGGCTTCTTCTAAGGTAAGAGGTGTGGTTACACCTCCAGCGTTTGTAGGAACCGGTTCATCCGGCCAAGTAGCTACATCTTCGTGATAGCCAAATATTACTTCCGGAACTATCCCAGATACATTACCTCCGTCACAACCTAAGTTATGATCTATATCTTCGAGATTTATACATTTATCTGCCATAATAATATATTTAGATAGATTAATATTAAGGTGTTACCGCAGCTGGTACGGTTGTCCATACTACTTCGTTGATGCCGAAGCCAAAACCTTCCCACCAGTCTGTCATAACAGACACACATCGTTTGGATTCTTCGATCTTCACTTTTGCCGCATTTTCACCAAAACGAGTAACATAAAGGAAATTATTCAAAGGAGTAGCCCAGATATCATCCGAACCTATCATTGAAGGTAATCCTATTACACGAGCAGGAGAAAAGTCAAGAGTGTCATCTATCTGCCCAGGGCTTGAAATATCATACCATCCTTGAGCACGCTTATCCTTCAGGAAGGCACGCCTCCATTTAGGAGCAACACCAATAACCATTTTAGTGTTCTGGTATTCTTCCGATATTTTCTCGTAAAACTCTTCCATCTGATCGTATATAGTAGACGGATCAAGAGCCCCGGATAATGTTACATGGTTTATACCGGTATTGTTTTTAAGAAGATACTCTAAACCATTCATAGCACTTCCGGCTGTACTGGCAGTCCCTGCGGTAGGCGCAGCAAATACACCCTTGTAATATACGTTTCGCTCCATATCATCATTTATACGGTCGAACACATGTTTCTCTATCATATAACGAACCAATGGCCAATCCTTGCGGTTAAGATTGTTGCTCTCAAGAAACGCCAACCAGCTGTTTTTAATTTCGTCCGGATATAGGTCAATATCTACCTTTAGGTTGTATAAAGGTATGGGGTTAGGAGTGAACTTGAGATCACCTTTTGGAGTCCAATCTTTTTGGAAAGCCTGTACCAATTCAGTTATAGTAGATTGCGCCAATCTATATACCGTATCTTCCGTTTTTACCGGTGTAGCTAATTTTGTTGTTTCACGACTGAACAGGAGTTGTCTTCTTAAACGCGATTCGTTCTGACCGCTTTTGATATAATAAGCACCATATTCGGAAACAATATCAGATATGATTAAAGCCATAATAATTAAATATTTAGATTATACAATAAAAGTGTCTGCTTCCCTGTTGTGAGGAAGATTATCGATAATATTGAAGTCTGCCTCGTTTTTTAGTTCGCCACTTTTTCCTGATTCTCCCTGTGGAGCTTCGGCCTTTACACCTGGTCGACTGGCAAGGATGGCATTAATAGCAGCTGCTTTATCGCTTGCTTTTTGGGCAGCCTTCACGGTAGGATTGATAGCATCGATCGCAGCGGCAAGTTCATTCAGTGAGTTTTCGGCAGCCACCTGTGCTATTTCTGCTGTTTGACGGGCAGTATCAGCATTAGTGACAGCGGTTTCCATTTCAGTAAGCTTTGCATTTATGACTGTTATCTGCTCAAGGCTCAAGGAGAACTTGCCATCGGTAGATTCAATGCCTTCTACGTTAAGTATCTTGTTGATACATAAAAATGTTTTATTCATTTCAGATTTATTTTTAGGTAAAAAATTATCTATTATCCTATCCACTCCATTAGATATTTTTGTGAGTAGATCATTCTTTGGCTTACCATTAAATTCGGGTATTGGCAATCCATTGGCATTCATAATAGCAATAGCTTGATTAGATATGACAGGCTTCTTGTTTATGGAAGGGATTATTTCATCGACCAAGCCAAGTTTAACAGCTTCCTCGGCAGAAAGCCATCTGGATTCTTTCATCAGAGACATTACCGTTTTAATATCCATTCCACGGCTATTCACATAATCTTGTGCTAAAACGAGAGTAAATGTTTCAGCATCTTTTTTTTGAGCCTGTAAATCAGTAATAGCTTGTGTCAGCTCGTCTTCGTTCATCGACCCCCAAGTATCTACCCATACCATTGGTTTATGAATAAGATATAGGGAATCTTCGTGGATAATGGTTTTCTTGGCGCCATGTCCTATAAGAGTAGCTGCAGAAGCATTCAAACCGACATATTCTACCGTTACATCGCCGTGAGAAGCGAATAGATCCTTTATCTTCAGGGCATGATTCACATCACCACCATAGGAAGTAACTTTAACGGTAATAGGCCCTTCGCCAAGCTCTTTCATCAGGTATTTGATATATCCCATTGAGAAAGCATATTTCTCGATATATCCGGTTATTTCTATAACTCTGTCTTTTGCCATATTTAAAATATTTATGGCAAAAATATGGAGCAAAAAAAGGCAGGTAAAGGACACTGTGCCTTACCTGCTTTTGTATTGTTTATCTGTGTATATCAGCACTATACAAGTGATGCATCTTGGATAAAATAACACGGATGAGATTGGAATCCCGAAAAAGTAAACTGTATTTGATTACGACTCTGTATAGTTTGCCCAGTGCTTTCGGTTCGGTTGAACACCAAAAATAAATCTTCATTGCCAGCCAAACGGGTATTACCGTTATTGTCTTCGAAGAGTAGGAGCCAGTAACTGCTTTCCAACCGGATAAGTTGTTCCTGGTTTATCTCGTTGGATTTAGGTGTAATACCGGTGATTACGGGGTTGTAGGTAGGTCCTGCGGCAGGTTGTGTTTTTTCTTCGGTAAATTGCATTGTATCAAGTATACAGTATATTTCTATGATATCGGAAGTACCTGTAAGTCTCAATGATATTTGCTTTTTAGAATAGTTATGTATTATCTCGATAAGGGAAGAAGGAGGAATAGCATACACCTTATTTAACCCTCCCAGATTGCTACCGAAATCAAATGTTATTGCTTTCATATACTTTTCTTGCTTTGTGTGAAATTGTCCTATTCGCAGACAATTTCACCAACATTATTTTATCAATAAACTCTGAAATATTATGTGAAATAAAATTTTTAGTTAAATCTAAATTTCGTTGACAATCTTTATAAATACTTTCTTTGGGCCATACATCTTCCGGAAACAAATATTTGTCCTGAAAATAGTCTATACTGCTTGACAAAGTCAACCCTATGGCAACATGAGAACCAACAACAGTATACATCAGCAGCTTACAACGACTTTCGAATAAAGAATTCAGATATACGATATCAGTCTTCGATAACTCCCATCCGTATCGATAGAAGTCGTCCTGCGATATCTTTATATTTATTTCTTCCGAATACCTATCCAGGGCAAGATTACTATACCGGATATCATAACGCAAGGACTTATTTAGTTTAAGTTTTTGTTGGAATTCCGAATAAAGAGCTTTATCCTTAGATATATCTACGGATTTATTGTTATTAAGATTATCAATATCTCCATAATTTATCTCAAGAAACCTCCTTACATAAGGTTTACACGGAAACTTTACCAAAAATTTACCCATAGCGCTTGTATCAGAAAATATCTACTAATTTAGTCATAAAATACTAATATACAAATAAATATATATGCAAAGTAAACAAAATAATCCTTTTTTTATTCGGTAAAAATAATAGTTTGTAAAAAAATAAAATTTACTGCTCCTACTACATACTACAACGCATACATTGTTGATTTACAAATATATAATTGTAGTAAGGTTGTAGTAGGAGCTTTTTTGTAGTAGGTTGTAGTAGGTATGTAGTAAAACATACCTACTACAAAATTCATGGCTCTGGATGCGGGTTTCAAGAGGTTGTAGTAAGTAGTAGGAGCAAAACGGTTTTTTTTTGTTTTTTGAATAATAATAGTAATATATAAATATAAACTATAAGAAATAATATTATATAAATACACATGAACACATGAAAGCCTCCATCCTTCTAAAAAAGAAATGTCGTTGACCGTAAGGTTTTAAATATTGTAACGATAAGGAGTTGGGAGGTTACATAAAGGCCGGTATGCATCAATAAGGAGAAAATACATCGCCATCATACTAAAAAAAAGAACCCCACGTTCCGGGCAATGCAGATATTCATCTGCAAACGGATTGTGGGGTGGTGATGAGAAGTTATACTTCCCTGTGGACGAGTGCTTCTTATTTCATAAAAGCCATCCAGATAGTTTTAGATTGCCTCCCGGAGCGATGCCCGAAAAGAGGTTGCTTGTTGATGGCTTTCAGAACATCTTTAATTGAAACCTGATGTTCGTTCCATTTGAAGATTAAAATTCCATCAGGCTTCAACACTCTCATACATTCATTAAAGCCATCGTGTATTATCCTTGGCCAATTATCTGGGAGTACTCCGTATTTTTTTGCCATCCATGAATTTTTACCGAGTTTAATCAGATGTGGAGGATCAAATACGACAAGGTTAAATACTTCGTCGTCTATTGGCATATCCGTAAAATCCATTATTACATCAGGATTTACTTCCAGATACCGCCCATCGCATAAAATATGATTTTCCCGCCTATTGTCGGCAAACAGAACATCCGGGTTGCTTTTGTCAAACCAGAACATTTTACTGCCACAGCAAGCATCTAATATCTTTTTCATTTGCATTCAGGTCTGTTATCACAATATTTTCCACCAGCAATGTAAACTTTCAGATACTGCCGACATTTGTAAACATGTAATCTGATAATGCCGCAATCTTTACATTGGTCTACCTTATATGTATCCGGGAATAGATTAGGTTTCATTGCATTAAAATTCCACCGGTGTTTTTTTTACTCATAGTGTATTATAATAATGGTAATCCTGCATAGCTTTGTTATATACATGACGGGGCGTGTCAGGGTTTAGTATTATTCGGGTGAGCTCATTTAGCCTTTTAGGGATATCGATGGGCGCTCGCTCTTTGATAGTAACCTGCTCCGTATTTTCTTCAAGAACCGGTACTGGTGGATTTAGGTCGTGTGTGTCAAGTGCTAATTTTTGCTTTTGTAAGATAGCGTTTATCCGATGGCGCGATCTTTTTATTTTTAAAGAACATGCCTTCTGCAGCAATGCACTCTGAGTAACTCCAATCTCTTTGGCTAAGGCCATTAAGTTTGGTGCTTCCGGATACTTCTCTTGTAGGAGTTTTACTTTATTGTATGTCCATTCCATAGCTTTTCGTTTTTATTGGTTATTGTTTCCCTGCCGGTGATTAAGCGACTCATCCAAAAACTTAATATGGTAGCAATAGATGGGATAAGGCAATCCCGGCACACGCATAGCCTTATATGTATATCCCAGAGCTGTGAGGGCTATGCCAACCGTACGGATATTTACTTTTTTATCGGACGAGCCTATTATATCCCTCGATATCTTTCCGGCGGTGATCAGCGTCTGCAGTATCTGGGTGACATTCATATAAACGCCTTCATCATCGCTTTCCGGTGGGCAGATATTTATCTGTATACAGCTCATTGCCGATGTTTGGTATGCATAACGTTTATTGTATTCCTTGAATTCGGGGAAGTCCGTGTTTTTATCGAACCGATAGTTGAAATCAGTTTCTTCGGCCAAAACGAGGGCTTCGCTCCATAGCTGATCTATATCTACCTTAGTCTCATATCCGAACTCAATATCTTCGAGCTCGACGCATCCAAACCGACGAGTATCACCATAGCTTGGCAATATGAAACCTCCATTTTCTTTGTTTTTATTGGTAGAGAAAGCCACACATGCTATCCTTTTTTTATAGGTGGCCACCCTTGCGCCTCTTGGCTTTGTCAATAGTTCGGTTTGCGACATAACCCTTTTGAATGTGTTGTAATTTCCTTTATTCAATCCCACCAGTTCTTCGAAGTGCACCAGCATATATTGCGTAAACCCTTCTTCTATGTTGAATACCTTATCGTCTTTAGATGGTGATACATAATATTCCTTCAGTTGCTCCGGTATAAGGAAATTGAGCAGGGTTGTTTTCCCGATGCCTTCACGTCCGCTTATCAACCCCAGGGCTACCTGATTAGTTTCCTTACCGAGCCAGTTGGCAACACTTGCCACCAGCCACTTACGTATAAGCCGATTGGTTCTTTCAAGGTAATGCCGCGGGGTATTATCGTCAAAACTCCGGGGGATGATATGCTGGCACAGAATATCGATATGACTTTCGCCCTTGTAAGTGCCGCGTATTTTATCGAAGTACTCCTTTATCGGGTTGTAGGGCTCTATGTAGTTAGGGCTTTTTATTATTTTCCAAAGGTCGCTGTCGGATATGGAAATATCGCTTTCGGCTACATGAATAGATACATCTTCGAACGATGGGCTATACTTGTAGCGACCATCAGATCCCTTGTATATTATTTGTATTTTATCCGGGTCGTGTATCGGCACCAGGATATTATAATTTTCGTTCAGAAACTCGACGCTTCGTTTAAATTTGTCGTTAAACCGTAATTTTGTCTGCTTATTAACCTCGATAGGTTTATGTATTGCCATATTATATATTTACTCCGTATATTTATAGATTTGCCCCCTTTTCCCTATAAATTCTATTACCTGATTCCGTGTATTTCAAAGAATTCCCGACGGATAGCAGCAGCCTTTTCCTTGGTTGCTTCTTCAACTTCGCGAGCTAACTCTCTGGGGTCTTTCACGATTGGAGAATCTCCGTACTTTTCCTTATATTTACGGAGCATTTTCCCTTTAGTATCGTCAAATAGCTTTTCCAGTTTTGCTCTCATTTCGTCCTGCAGCAGGCCTTTTATTTTTGCCTGTGCTAAATTACGGGACGCGCTATAATCTTTAAAAGACGAATGAATGCGCGTGGAGTCGATAGAACCATAAAAAGGGCCATAATCGCCGTCCATCATTTTTTCGAATATCACTTTCAGATCCGTAAGATATAACAGCTTATGCTTCTTATATATCTGAAAGGCCACCAGCTGGGTATCTTTAAGTGGTTTACTTATGTTAGAATATATATTTATAAATTCGAGCCATTCCATAATATATTCTATGCCGGCATGAAACTGTTCGGTGCTATACAACACATCGATATCCTGCAGGGTGAAACGTTCTTGCCGGAGGGAGTCTTCCACCGTATCGATATCTTCGTACAAAACCAGCAAGTTTCCCGGTTTAAAGTGGTTGAAAAAAGCCTTGTAGTTTCCAAACTTCTGAAACAGTCCGTTCTGTATGGGGGTTTGTGGTATCATAGTTAAAAAGTTTATTATCTATTTTTTATTGGTTTTTTTTAATTGGACATAATCCGTTTTGACATGTCATGTATATGAATCTTTAATAATTCTATAAGCTCTTTTTGAGCAATTTCAGTTTTGTCGTATAATTTTAGAATCGTGATCAGATAAATATTTATAGTCGCTAATGACAAGCAAGCTATAGAGAGAATGATTATTATTATTTTTGTTTCCATTGTTATTCTAAATAATATGTTCCTGTATTCCCGGAATCATATCTACGTTGCCTTATAGTAGCTATAAATGGGAATTCATTTTCAGGGATTTGGTTTAATGCTTCTTTTATTGGTTTTGCATCGGTAAAAAGTTTTCCATCTTTCCCGTTTAATCTTATTTTTAGTAGATATCTCATTCCATTCTTTGTCTTTACATCCGTTATAAATTCAAGAATTTCAATTTCACAATTTAGCACCTGATGCATCTGCAATTTCGGTACATCAAAGTATCTTCCGTTTTCTTCTACTTTAATCCCAAATTCTGCGAACTTCTTCATCTTTAATTATCGTTTTTAATAGATTCCTTGAATTACAATGCTTTGCCCAACCAAGCCACGAACAAATACTTTGTTTGTATTCTTCTGCCGATATATTTCGTTTGTTCAACTTGGCTACTTTCCGGCAAAAGTTTTGTTTAATAGACTTTCTCATAAGTATATGTGTGTGTCTAAACACGTATCCAACGAAGTCAATGCCTCGTTTTTTAACTGGGAATACCTGATAATCTTTCTTTATTTCCAATTTCAGACGCCCCGATAGATATTCTTCTATTTGAATAAAAAGCGCATGTAAATAGGACTTATTTTCGGCAAGAATCACAATGTCATCCGCATATCGATAGTAATATTTTACTTTTTGTTCTTCTTTTAACCAATGATCGAAATATGTCATGTATAAGTTTGATAAAAATTGAGACAAGTAATTGCCGATGGGAAGTCCCGGGGCTGAATCAATAATGTGATCGAGCAAACCGAGTAACTTTTTATCCTTTATTTTCTTCCGGATTATTTTTTTCATTATCTCATGGTTGATAGATGGGTAGAACTTCTTTATATCCATTTTCAGACAGTATTTAGTATCCTCTTTTTCTTTCAAATCCCTTTTAATATGCTTAAGCACCCCGTGTATGCCACGGTTTTTTATACATGAATATGTTTGTGAAATAAACAAAGAGACCCATATCGGCTCAATAATATTCATTATGGCATGCTGTACTACACGATCGTAGAATGGAAGCCTGTAAATTATCCGTTCTTTTGGTTCATATATTTTGAAAACCTCATAGGGTGATATTCTATAAGCTCCATCCGATAATTCTTTTTGTGTTTTTGCTAAGTTTTCATCCAGATTCTTTTCAAATATGATTACCCCGTGCGATTTACTTTTTCCCATCCGGGCTTTATTGTAAGCCAGATAAATGTTATCCATTTCGCAAATGCTATCGTATAAATTACCTATTCTTTTCATGCCTTTGTTTCGTATCGGAACTTTCGGCTTTCGCCTACCAGCACCTTTTGAATTTTTTATTTTTTACCAAGTGGTACGGCCTTTGTCTTTTTAGTTTTTCTTTACATAGGTGAGACCTGCTACCTGCATTCGCATTCGAGTTATCGTAGTTCGAATCGTTGAACTGAAAGCCGGAAGGAGACCCATAAAGACAAACAGCCTTGTTTTTTTGTCTATTTCAATTGAACTTTTTCCCAGATTTCACTAAATGTAGTGCCTATATGATCAGAGGCGATTTCGCTTAAAACGTGAAGGCGAGACCCGCTACCCGCATCCGCAAGCGAGCGATCGTAGTACGAAACGTTGAACCGAAAGCCGGAAGGAGACATAAAAAACCATGGTTGCCATTTGGGCTGATTGCCATTACTCCAATCTATTTCACCATATCCGCATTCCTTCTCTATCTTTCGGGCGGCTTCTACTATTATCTCAGTATCATATTGTGCTTCTTTATACTCCCTTTTGCTTTTCGGGAATATCGAAAAGTCAATAAGGTTTGCACCAACTTCAGCATATGCCTGCTCCTTCGTTACGAGGCGCTCTTGCAATTTCTTCTTTAATTCATTCGTGTTGATTTTCATTGTTCAAATATTTTAAGTTATTAAATCATGCTTCTAACATTTCACGGAATTCTTTTGTGAAGTGAGTTCCAAGATGCTTAGCCGCTTTTGCGCTTATAGCCGAAAGGTGAGACCTGCTACCTGCATTCGCATTCGAGTTATCGTAGTTCGAATCGTTGAACTGAAAGCCGGAAGGAGACCCATAAAGACAAACAGCCTTGTTTTTTTGTCTATTTCAATTGAACTTTTTCCCAGATTTCACTAAATGTAGTGCCTATATGATCAGAGGCGATTTCGCTTAAAACGTGAAGGCGAGACCCGCTACCCGCACACGCATCCGAGCGATCGTAGCGCGAATCGCCGAACCGAAAGCCGGAAGGAGACATAAAAAACCATGGTTGCCATTTGGGCTGATTGCCATTACTCCAATCTATTTCACCATATCCGCATTCCTTCTCTATCTTTCGGGCGGCTTCTACTATTATCTCAGTATCATATTGTGCTTCTTTATACTCCCTTTTGCTTTTCGGGAATATCGAAAAGTCAATAAGGTTTGCACCAACTTCAGCATATGCCTGCTCCTTCGTTACGAGGCGCTCTTGCAATTTCTTCTTTAATTCATTCGTGTTGATTTTCATTGTTCAAATATTTTAAGTTATTAAATCATGCTTCTAACATTTCACGGAATTCTTTTGTGAAGAGAGTTCCAAGATGCTTAGCCGCTTTTGCGCTTATAGCCGAAAGGCGAGATCCGCTACCCGCATTCGCATTCGAGTAATCGCAGTACGAATCGAGGAACCGAAAGCCGGAAGGAGACCCATTTGTAAGGAAGTATGGGAGATATCTTTTTATATTCTGATTATAAATATCCATTTGCTTTTGACCGCCAAGAAGGGTATTAGCCGCTTCATTCAATACTATACACTTGTATTCTTTCAAAATGTAATTGTGTAAATCTTCCGGTATTTCATTAATAGTTTTGGCATCCGGACGGTTTGCCAATTCTAAAGCCACTTCATACGATGATAGTTTGTCTAATTCATCTGGAAAGAATGTTTCTTTGCCAAATACTTCTTCTAACTCTTTTTTGAAACTTTCCGGCACTACCGAATAAATTTCCTTTGCTTTCTCTTCTGTTAAATTCATAAGGTTTGATTTTTTTTATTATAATTCTTCAATAGTTACTTTTACTTTTCTGCACGTCCATTTATGTTTCTGAGCGTTTTTCCATTCCGTTTTATTAAAAAATATGGATATAGATAAATGCCTCTGAAAATGCAATGTTAATGGCTGTTCATAACCTTTAGGATCATAAAGCATATACATTATTTGAGTTTTCATGTTTTCCCTTTTTGTATCAGTTGTTTATAATTTACGATTGCCCTAAAGAATTCCGCTGCTATTTCTTTTATTGGTATCAAGTCCGGATTTAGTTTTCCCAGGAATATGAAGTGTCCTTCCGGGCCTGTGAGTAACATCTCTATCATACCACTATGTTTCCTGATAGATATCTGGCTCGATCGGGATACTCCATCCTTCCCTCCTTGGTAAATAAGGAAATCGTCGCCGGATGTTCCAAGCGGAAACCGCTTGTTTTCGCCCTCAATATGAATACTCAATATTATAGTTGTCAGTCCATTATATGATATTTCATTAATGCTGACTTTCTGAAATTTTGTGTTATACATTGTTATTCAATCACGATTTTAAGGTGTTCACATGAATATGCCCCACTAAATCCTTCGAGCCATACAACCAGACTTCCACACATCCATTTAGGACCTGCATATACTTCCCATACTTTATCTTTATATTCAGGAAAGTCTCCTTCGGAGCCAGTCATAATAACTTTTGTTCCTGGAACCATTGATAGTTGCCGCTTTTCTTCTTCATAAGCTTCTTTAGAAGTGATTGCCGTTATTTTTCTTCCAGAACAATTGCAGTACAGAATACTATTTCCTGGGAAAATTGTTTGCAGATATTTTCTAAGTTCATCTGTTTTGTAAAAGTTATGAGTTTGCATAGCTTCTGTCGTCATTGTTAGAGATGCTTTCATCGCATCAGGATACTGTTTTTGTACTTCTTCTAATGTCATTTTATTTCTGTTTTTATGTTATCTTATTGATTTGTCTATATTCAGGTTAATAGATCGGTTCGAATTTTCTTCCGGAGGAAGTTCTTCACCACTGAGTTGTTTTGTTGTAGGTTCAAAAACACGTCGATATCCGTTGTGCATATAGAAAGTTACTATCTCCATAGCACGGTCTGCATCGTCTTTCGACCATTTTTTTAGGCTATTCAGTATTATCTGCTCACGCCTTGAGTTTAGATACATTCCGAAATCTTCTACCAGATATTCCTTGTAATACTGCCACAGTTGATGGAATTCTTCGTTGTCGAAAGGCATTTTGATAGTCAGCTTTTGCTGTGGATCTACCAACCGATCTACTTCGGATGCTCCGGTCAGCACTTTATTGAAACCACCGGTTAGCAGCTTCAGATTCTTCACGGTTTTAGAATCGGTCACATTATCGACAAACTCCTGAAGCATGTCGGCATGTGCATTTATTGCCTCCAGTAATTTATCCCATTGAGGTTTCATAAATCAAACTTTTTGCATAGATCAAATATTAACGATTGCAACTTCAAGAAGTTAAAGAGGGGATAGGGGGCAAACGAAATTAGGTGATAATTGTCACGGTTTATCATTTCGGCATCGGCAATAACCTGTGATGATTCGAGCAAATCGAGCATTGCAGTTGTTACCGGGAAACTGCACTCGAGAGTTATCTTTGTTGGTTGCGCTTCCGTAATGAATTGTTTTGTATCCGGATCCTGTATTTGCCTCTCAATGTTTTGTTCGGACAAATCCCTTGATTTGAATACTATATTATCTTCGTCCACCATCCGGTATTCTACAGTATTCCCCTTTAGAGTTATGCCTGTATAAAAGTTTTTTCTAATCAGTTTAAATTCCATAACGTTCTTTATTTTGTGATTATCGCTTATTTGTTTTGTGTTTGGTGAAGCTCACCGACTTCTTCAAAAATATTCCTGCCAGCTATTTTATTTATTACCGGTTTTGCTAACTCCGGAATGCGCGTTCTTCCTGACAACCAGTTAACCCAAATATCTTCTGTTATATGGCATTCTTCAATAATCTGATCTTTTGTGTCCTTATAAATCCCCATGGGGATAGAATTCATAAACTGTTTCAAATAAGTTTTATTCATTATCTCAAAAAAAATTAAATTGTTAATTGTAATTTCACCCCCCCTACGCAAAACGACATGACAAATGTAAATAATACTTGAGAATAACTCAAGTAAATATTGAGAAAATATCAAATTAAAATGAGTTTTTCTCATATTGTATTGATTATTAACTATTTATATTTATAAGTATGAATATTGCGAAAAACATACGCTTAATTAGGGAGGAAAGGGGTTTTAGTCAGAAAGTTATAGCTGATGCCCTCAATGTAGATGTTGCTGTTGTTAGCAATATAGAAAATGAAAAAAGAGAGTTGCGAGTTAGTGAACTTGAAATAATCTCAAATTCGCTTGAAGTTGATCTATTGTATCTGCTCACATATCCCGATCAATATATAAAAAAGGGAGATCTAAAACAAGAGCCAGTGGAAGCTATATTGCAAATAAAGCTTCAAGCAGACAAGAAAGAGCAAGTTCTGAGACTTGTATTTGGGGAAAATAATTTAGAAATCTTAAATAAGTAAATTATGGATATAAAAAATATTGTGATTCAGCTGCTTGTGAATAAATATAAAGACCAAAAAGTAACTGTAGAATTAGCTTCTAAAATTCAAAAAGAAGCAACTGAAATAATAAATAATTGTGACAAAGAGAAGCCTAAAGGCACGTTTATTAAACCTCGAATTTAAAATTTCTCTAAATGCCCGGTGGTTACTCTCCGGTCAGGGTAATATGATTATACAATAATAGACATTTATAAATTAATATAGCGACAAATACTAAATAGACATTTATAAAGATGTGATATTCAATTGGCTAAGATATAAAAAATACATCCGATATGCTCCACGAGCAATATTGATTATCAATAAATTACAAGATTTACGCCCGATATTACACCCTAAAAAGTAATATCGGGTGTTATTTTTGTTCTATCTGTATGTTTAATTTAAAATATACAGATTATTCGAGTTAGATAACACTTATCTACAAAAGTAAACCGCCTCTACCTTCACAGGCAAAGACGGTTTGAGTGATAAAATACAAATTAAAATACGACGTAGACACGGCCGTATATGGTTTTAGTCTTTGGCAAATTTTGCATCAGTTCACCGAGTAGATGTATATCATTAACAGAACCGCTACTACAAGAACAGGGGGCTTCTTCAATAGTCATGTGCATGTGTGCGTATCTTAGGCTTAATTCTGCCAGACGTTGATAAAATGAATCGCATCTATATACTTGACTGTACCAAGCAATAGATAATTCTAATTATTTCGATTTAATTAATGAACCTTTGATTATTAATGCGAATCAGTATTTAAAAAAGGCACCTATATACAACATTACACCAATTAATTTTAAAGGTTCATGATTTACTTATTTAACTTTCTATTCATTACCTTTGCAAATAAAATAAGATATATGAAAAATACAATCGAAATAGAAAGAAGGTTTATTAAGAGCCTGTTTAAATTTTGTTCAACAATAATTTTATAGCGGCAATTTTGACTATTTCCTCCGCCGAATCGAAAGTAGTTTCATAGTTTCTACATA
>NZ_JARXWE010000021.1 GCF_029893235.1 Dysgonomonas sp. PH5-45 | reverse complement strand
AGGCGTGGGAGATATTAAGTTCTTTATGTACAGACTGGCGATGCTATATTCGTGATATGTGACAAGGTTTATCAACCGGGAAAATCCGCTGACCCGTTTTTCAGACATCGTAGCAAACAGCTGCTGATTCCTTATGTTTGTTTTTTCTTGGTGTTTTATGCTTTTTGGTTAGTTGCCGGACGAAAAATAGGGGATGGTCTTGATGTTAACATACCGTTTTATGAGCCGATACTGGAATATTTGTATGGACGTCCATACCATGTTTGTTGGCCTTTGTGGTTTGTTCCTTGTTTGTTTTTGATGCAATGCCTGTTTTATGCTTTAAATAAATGGGTGAAAAATAAATCTGGCTTAACTTTATTGTTGTTGGTTTTCCCTTTTGTACCTTATATTATAGATTTATCGGGTACTCCATTCATGTTCAACTTGGTTTGCTCATATATTCCTTTTTATGGTGTAGCGTTTCTTTATAGGGATTATTTACTCCGTTTTTTAGAAGGCAGAAAACGTTATATCCTTGCTTTAGGCTTCTTTATTTTATACCTCTTTTTGGTTTGGACGTATATTGAGGTTGACGACTCCTATCTGAAAATAGCGATTAAGACTTTGGCCTGCTTTTCGGTTATTGTACCTTTATTTGTCTTGCTGAAGGCTCTTTCGTCTGTATTTGGACGTGTGAAGATTGTAGAATATATAACAACGAACGCCATAGTGGTGCTGGCTTGCCATACATACCTTATTCGTATATTCCAGCTTTTGATTGTTCATTTTATAGGAAAAGAGTATTGGGCTGATAGCTATTGGTTGAAGTTTGGTATTGTTATAGCTATCCTGTTCTTAATGCTTATACCGATATGGGGCATAAACCGGTATTTGCCTTTTATGCTGGGGAAGGGACGTTTATTTGAAAAGAAATAAAACAATAAAACAGTTTTTTGTAAAAGAATAATGCAAAAATATAAGCTGTGAGCTATGTTAAATGCGTTTTTGTTTTACAATTTGCTATACAACATGTTTTTGTTAATTCCTAATCACTTTTTTTTTTGCAAATTTGTGAAAATTCAGTATTAACTTTTAATAAAAAAATAAACTAAGTATGGATTTCACTAAAAAACCTTGGGCTGAGCCTTACCGTATCAAAATGGTTGAACCATTGAAAGTAACTACTCGCGAATATCGTTTGCAAAAAATTAAAGAAGCAGGATGGAATACTTTTCTGTTGCATTCGGACGATGTGTATATCGACCTGCTTACCGATAGTGGTACAAACGCGATGAGCGATAATCAATGGGCAGGAATGATGATTGGTGACGAAGCTTATGCCGGAAGTAGAAGTTACTATAAATTGGACGAAGTTTGTAAAAAATATTATGGATACAAATTTGTTTTGCCTACCCACCAAGGTCGTGGAGCCGAAAACTTATTGAGTAAATGTACAATAAAACCCGGACAATATGTTGCCGGAAATATGTATTTTACTACAACACGCCAACACCAGGAAATTGCCGGAGGTACATTCGTTGACGTTATTATTGACGAAGCACACAAGAGCCAATCGGATCATCCTTTCAAAGGAAATATTGATGTGGCCAAATTCGAGAAACTAATTAAAGAAAAAGGTGCTGAGAATATTGCTTATATTACCGTAGGTGCCCCTGTTAATATGGCAGGTGGACAGCCGGTTAGTATGGCTAACATGAAAGAATTGTCAACTTTGGCGCACAAACATGGTATTAAAGTTGTTTTGGATGCTACACGTAACATCGAAAATGCTTATTTCATCCAACAACGTGAAAAAGGCTATGAAAACAAATCGGTAGCCGAAATTAACCGTGAATTCTGTTCGTATAGCGATGCTGCAACAGTCAGTGCCAAGAAAGACCTTATCGTGAACATCGGAGGTTTGGTGATGTGTAATGACGAAGATTTGTTTGACGAACTTCGTAGTTTGACAGTAGTTTACGAAGGTATGCCTACTTACGGAGGTCTTGCCGGACGCGATATGGAAGCTATGGCTCGCGGTCTTGAAGAAGCTATACAAGACGAAACCATTGCGGCTCGTATAAAACAAGTTGAATACTTTGGAAATCTCTTGCTCGAAGCCGGAGTTCCTATCGTGACTCCTATCGGTGGGCATGGTATCTTTATTGATGCTAAAAAATTCTATCCTCATATACCACAAGACCAATTCACTGCGCAAAAACTTGCGGGCGATATCTATGTTGAGTGTGGCTTGCGGGCGATGGAAAGAGGTATCGTATCGGCAGGACGTAACAAAGAGACAGGCGACCATTATTACCCAGAATTGGAGCTTGTACGCCTTACTATTCCTCGTCGTGTTTATACGCAATCGCACTTCGATTTGGTAGCTTATAACCTTGCCGAAATGTATAAAAACAGACATAATGCAAGAGGTTTGAAAATGGTTTATGAGCCTAAATTCTTGCGTTTCTTCCAAGCCAGATTTGAAGAGCTGTAATTTTGCGAGAAGCTTTAGTTTAAACAAAATGTTTTAAAATAGATAACCTCTCCGTCACCAGGCGGAGAGGTTTTTCGTTTTCATATCATAAATAAAGCCAGTTCTTTTATTCTTTCAAGAAGCATAGTTTGTTGGGGTTATAGGCTCTTTTATTGAAACAGCAGCTTATATATATAAAAATAAAGTGAAAGAAAGATAGTGGGAGAGTATTGTGTTTAATCATTGATTTTTAATTAAGTACAAATTTTCACAAAAAAAGGTTTAACGGGATGTAATATTGATGATGTCTTTTTTTACGACTTATTTTTGTCTCTTTCGGTTTTATTTATACATTTGCGTTTTGAAAAGTGTGTGTCCGATAACGGATATTGCATGTTTCATTGAATAAATTTTAAATAAAACGAACTTATATTGTTCGAACACAAAATGGGTAAAATTGCACTTATAACAGGTATTACAGGTCAGGACGGAGCTTATTTGGCTGAGTTCTTGATAAAAAAAGGATATACTGTTCACGGAATAAAAAGAAGATCGTCACTTTTTAACACGGATCGTATTGACCATTTGTATCAAGATCCGCATATAGAGCACCGGAATCTGATTCTCCATTATGGAGATATGACCGATAGTATGAATCTTACCCGGATAATTGGGGATGTACGGCCAGACGAAATTTATAATCTGGCGGCAATGAGCCATGTGAAAGTGAGTTTTGATACTCCTGAATATACAGCAAATGCAGATGGTATCGGGACATTACGCATCCTTGAAGCTGTTCGTTTGTTGAAAATGGTTGATAAAACTCGTATCTATCAGGCTTCTACATCCGAATTGTATGGATTGGTGCAGGAAATACCGCAAAAAGAAACAACACCGTTCTATCCACGTAGTCCGTATGCCGTAGCAAAGATGTATGCTTATTGGATTACGGTGAATTACAGGGAGGCTTATGGAATACATGCAAGTAATGGTATTTTGTTTAACCATGAGTCGCCATTGCGAGGCGAAACTTTTGTAACAAGAAAAGTAACAAGGGCTGTATCCAGAATAGTTTTGGGCTTGCAACAGGACGTTTATATGGGAAACCTGTCGAGCAAACGCGATTGGGGACATGCCAAAGATTATATAAAGGCAATGTATCTTATCCTGCAGCAGGATACGCCCGATGATTATGTGATATCGACGGGAGTAACAACCACTATACGGGATTTTATAAAGATGTCGTTCCTTGAAGTTGGTGTTACAGTTTCTTTTAAAGGCGAAGGCGCTGACGAAGAAGGATATATTGATTCGGTTAACGATGCGAAGTTTACAGAAACCGTTGGTGCCGAATATTTAGATGGTTTTAAAGCCAGAATAGGGCAAGCTGTTGTAAAAGTAGATCCGGCATATTTTAGACCTACCGAGGTTGACCTTCTTATAGGAGATAATACAAAGGCTCGGACAAAATTAGGTTGGGAGCCAACATACAACCTTGAAGCATTGTGCAACGATATGATGGTACATGATGTTGCATTAATGAAAAAAGAAGATTTTCTTAAAAACGGAGGCTACCGGATCAACAACTATTTTGAGTAAATAGAATAATGATTGACAAGAGTTCGAAAATATATATTGCCGGGCATAGAGGTTTAGTTGGTTCTGCAATATTAAAGAATTTGCAGGATAAAGGATATTCTAATTTTGTATTGAGGAGTCATTCAGAATTAGATCTTACTGACCAAAGAGCAGTTGCTGATTTCTTTAAAGAAGAAAAACCGGAATATGTTATCTTAGCAGCGGCTAAGGTTGGAGGAATTGTTGCCAATAATACATACAGAGCCGACTTTATATACGAAAATACGATGATTCAGAATAATGTGATTCATCAGTCGTACCTCAATGGAGTGAAAAAACTTGTGTTTTTGGGTAGTACATGTATATACCCTAAAGAAGCACCTCAGCCAATGGCTGAAGACACTTTGCTCACATCGCCTTTGGAGTACACAAACGAACCGTATGCCATAGCTAAAATAGCCGGAATAAAAATGTGCGAAAGCTATAACATCCAATACGGGACAAATTTTGTATCGGTGATGCCCACAAATTTGTATGGGCCAAATGATAACTTTAACTTAGAGACATCGCATGTATTGCCGGCAATGATAAGGAAAATACATTTGAGCAAGTGTCTTGAAAACAACGATTGGGATAGTATACGCGAAGATTTGAACATTCGCCCTATCGAAAACGTTAATGGTGAATGTGAACAATCTGTAATATTGTCTGTTTTTAATAAGTACGGTATAGACGTAAATAAAGACGGCAGAATTGAACTAAAACTATGGGGCACAGGAAAGCCTATGAGAGAGTTTCTCTGGAGCGAAGATATGGCTGATGCAACGGTGTTTGTGATGGAGACTGTGAACTTTTTAGATTTAGTAAATGTTATAAACAGTAAAGAAATAAGAAATACTCACATAAATATTGGAACAGGTAAAGAAATATCTATTTATGATGCGGCGTTTCTTATAAAAAGAATAATAGGGTTTTCGGGTGAAATTAGTTTTGATTCTTCAAAACCGGATGGAACAATGCGAAAACTTACCGATGTATCGAAACTCAATTCATTAGGGTGGAAATATAGTGTCGGTCTTGAAAGTGGAATAGAGAAATTATATAATTGGTATTTAAATAAAAACTATTAAATTGTTTAACTATAATTTGAATTGATTATGAAAAAAGTAGGTTTACTTTTAATTTTATGTTTAGCTACGCTAACTGCTTCTGCTCAAGAAAGTGGTATAAGTGCTGAAGCTGGAAGAAAAACTACATTCGTTAAGAATGGTTTTTGGGATAACTGGTTCTTAGGTGCTGGTGCGAGTGCTTCTATCTATGTTGGTCCTGGCGATCAGCATGCGGATATCCTTAACAGACTGACAGTGACTCCAACTTTATTTGTTGGTAAATGGTTCAATCCTTATTGGGGTGGACGTTTGACACTTCAATCGGGTTCTATCCATACATTCAGTGGAGGTGATGCTCAGGTTATGCACTCAATGAAAGAAATTGGTGCTCACGTAGACGTAATGTTTAATGTTACAAATTATCTTTGTAATTACAACAGCAAACGTTTCTACAACTTCATTCTTAATGGTGGTGTTGGGGTAACACAGGTAAGAAACGGTGGTTATGATGCTTCTATTTCTTCATACCCTGTTACATTCCACTTCGGTTTGCTTAACACATTCAGACTCTCTGACAGAGTTTCGGCTTTTGTTGAGTTAGGTGGTGACTTAGTTGAGAAAAAATTCGATACAAATCACGCAAACGAAGTGATTAAAGATCAACCTCATGGATGGAGACCAATCGGTCGTGCAACAGCAGGTCTTACTCTTAAATTGGGTGGAAAAGACTTCACTGAAGCAGTTCTTGCAGACCAAGCTCAAATTGATGGTTTGAACGCTGAAATCAACCGTCTAAGAGCTGAAAATGCAGAATTGAGCAAACGTCCAAAATCTTGCCCAGAGCAAAAACCATGTCCTCAAGTTAAAACTCCTGCTCCAGTTGAAACTAGCAGCACTTATGTTCCTAATGTAGTATTCTTCCGTATTGGTAGCGCAGCTATTGACAAAAATCAAGAAGTTAGCATATTCAATACTGCTGAATATTTGAAAGCTAACCCAAGTTCTAAAGTTAAAGTTGTAGGTTATGCTGACAAGAAAACAGGTACAGCTAAGTTCAATGACAAACTTTCTGAAAAACGTGCTAAAACAGTAGCTAAAACTCTTGTTGACAAATACGGAATCAGCAACGATCGCGTATCTGTTGAGTGGAAAGGTTCTGCTGAACAACCTTACAAAGTTAACGAATGGAACCGTGTAGCAATTTTCTTTGCTGACTAATCAAGAAGGTTTCTTAAACAATAATAAAAGGTCACGGGGTCAAGACTCCGTGACCTTTTTTGTTTATCACCACGTTCTTGGTAAATATATTCTGTTCGTATATTTTAGCTTTTGTTGGTAGTGTAATCTGGTTATAATGTTTTAATTTTATGGTGAGATTCGAGTTTAATTTATTAGTCAGATTAATATAATGGAAAGAAAGCAAAAAGCAGATAAAGGGGAAGTTTATCCTAAAATTCCTGTATCCGTTTATAAACATCTTCATGAGATATTAAACAACAATCTGCAGGAGGCTGAAATTCGTGATTTGAAGAATATACTATTCCGGACTTTGAGAAGCTCTGCTCCGAAAGACCGGTCAAGCATTTATGGAACAGACCTCATACTGGCAACAATAAATACAGTTTTCGTAATTGTGCAGGAATTGGGGTTGAAGCATACATCTATATTGGCGGCTCTGTTGTATCGCCCTGTTCAGCAAAAAGTTGTATCGCTATACGAAGTAGAAAAACTTTTTGGAAAGGATGTAGGCAATATTGTACAAGGTTTAATAAAGGTGAGTGAACTGGATACCAACCAGTCAACGCTTGGCTCTGACAATTTTTTGAAATTGCTGCTTTCGTTTGCCGAAGATATGAGGGTTATACTCATTATGATTGCAAATAGATTGTATCTGATGAGGTATGCCAGGTATATGGACGAAAAAGCACGCTTCAGGCTTACCATCGAAGTGTTTTCCCTATATATTCCCCTGTCTCATAAATTGGGTTTGTATAAGGTGAAGTCGGAGATGGAAGACCTCTACTTGAAATATACCGATAGGGAAGCATACGATTTTATCTCACATAAAATTAATGAAAGTAAAGCCTCGCGCGATAAATATATAGCCCGATTTATAGCTCCAATAAACGAAAAACTGAAGTCTACAGGTTTGCAGTACGATATAAAAGGGCGGACAAAATCTATTTATTCGATAAATAATAAGCTAAAAAAACAGCAGATAGACTTTGAATCTATTTACGACCTTTTTGCCATTCGCATAGTCTTGGATTCGGATTTGGAAAAAGAAAAATCGGAATGCTGGCAAACTTATTCCATCGTCACAGATTTATATGTGCCTAATCCGAAAAGGTTGAAAGACTGGCTCTCCATACCTAAAAGTAATGGCTATGAATCTTTGCATACAACGGTTATGGGACCAGAGTCGCGTTGGGTTGAAGTACAAATCAGAACTCGCCGGATGGATGAGATTGCCGAACGGGGACTTGCTGCCCATTGGAAGTACAAAGGGGTGAAAAGTCAATCGAATGTCGACGATTGGTTGACTAACCTGCGCGAAACACTTGAAAACCGAAGCCTTGACCTTCAGGAAAAGATGGAGGACTTCAAGCTTGATATTTATGACGACGAAGTATATGTGTTTACCCCTAAAGGTGACTTGCACAAGCTACCGCAAGGGGCTACTGTTCTGGATTTTGCTTTCTCGATACACTCAAAGTTAGGATGTTCTTGTGTATCGGGCAAGGTAAACGGACGGAATGTGCCTATTCGTTATAAACTAAAAAGTGGAGATCAGGTAGAGATAATTACCTCCGTAAACCAGACCCCGAAACAAGATTGGTTAAACTTTGTGACCACAACAAAGGCACGGAATAAAATACGGCAGAGCTTGAAGGAAGAATCGAGCAAACAGGTTGACGATGCAAAGGAGCTGCTCAGACGCAGGTTTAAAAACCGGAAAATAGAAGAAGACGATGCAACCTTGATGCGGCTCATAAAAAAACTGGGCTTTAAGAATGTTACCGATTTTTACGTGAAAATAGCTGAAAAATCGTTGGACGTTAACCATGTTATAGATCGGTATCTTGAGTTAGAAAACAAAGATTCGGAGTTAAGAGAAAAGCACGGACCTGTCAGCGCCGAGGAATATATTGTACATAGCGAAGAATCGCTGGAAGGGCATCACTATGGCAGCGACGAACTGATAATAGATAAGAATCTGACGGGGATCGAATATCAACTGGCTAAATGTTGCAACCCTATTTACGGGGACGAAATATTTGGGTTCATTTCATCGCATGGAATAAAGATACACCGCAAAAACTGCCCTAATGCTCGCGATATGTTCACACGGTTTGCTTACCGGGTTTTGGCGGCTCGCTGGTCGGGCAAGTTTGGAGCGGCATATACGGTTACCTTGCGGGTGATTGGGCATGACGATATTGGTATAATAACCAATCTGACGTCAATCATATCGAAAGAGGATGGAGTCGTTTTGCGCTCTATCAATATAGATTCGGACGATGGTATTTTTCAGGGAAACCTGTCTGTTACACTTAGCAACACGCAAGTTTTGGATGGACTCATCAAAAAACTGAAAACCGTAAAAGGCGTTAAGCAAATTTCAAGGCTCAACGGTTAAGTTGTATTTTGGTTGTTTCAATACCGAACACGCTTTGAATTTTCAAAGCGGAAAACTCCTCTTCGCTCTTTCTGAACCGATACTCTTTAAAACTTTATGACGACCTCCCGATTTGCTGATAATCTGGATGTTGACGCTATTGGGCTTGTTGCACCTTTGATGGATAAATATGCGCAATTTTATGAAAATAATTGACTGGAAATAAATGAGTAAAAAAATAAAGGTGTTGTTGAAAACAAGAGAGGCTATCCACTTTTAGGACAGCCTCTTTCTGTATAAAATGTAGATTTGATTGTTTATCGAACAATAACTTTTTCGGTAAATTGTTTGTTACCGTTTGTTACCTTAACGATGTATAGGCCACTGTTTGCGGAAACAGAATTTGTTGTATTGTTTATGCTCTTAATAAGTCTTCCCATAGCATCGTAAATCTGAGCTGATGTGAATTCACCGTCAATAACGATTGATGAGCCTTCTGCATGAACATAAGCTGTTTTTTCGTCAACTTGAGGATCTGAAATACTCATTTTTTCTTCGATATAAACAGATTCTGCATTATAAACTTTACAACCGTTAGGCTCAGAATCGTAGGCAGATAAGAAGGCGGCAATCGACATCTGATTAACATCCATATTTGCAGGAATATTGAAGCTATATGTTGCGCTATAAGTATCTCCATCGAAAGAAACAGCATCACCCCAAACGCCACTCAAAACGGCTCTTACAACGTGGTTGTGGTAATAAGCTCCAGAAACTCCACTTTGTGTTCCTTTTATGCTGTCTTCTACTAAGTAGACAGTTAGGTTAAGGTCTTTGTTTATTTCCGATACGAACCGAGATTCGCCAGATACAGTTACATTAAGCTTTCTGTTTGCCGGATTATAATTTTTGTCAATGTTTACAGACGCAAAAGCATAGTTATCACTAAGCGAGTCTGTAAATAGAGCTAATTGTTCCAGAGTACGAACAGCAAATACCGGACCTTCGGCTGGTTTATTACTGCTGTTTATGGCACCTAAAGAAGAAAGGTTGGTTCTGTCTAACATCGAAGCCGGAGCATAAACCGCAGGAGAGTTATAAAACCACAAGTAGCTATTATGCGCATCGATAGTCATTTCATCACTTTGATAACCAGAATGATGAGCAACCATGATGACATTTGGACGTGTTTCCAATACACTTTCCCATTTCAGGTGAGCAGGATAACAGTTTGGACATGGCGACGTTGTGAAATGCTCTAAAAGAACACGCTTGTTATAAAAATCGCCAAAGCGGATTTCGTTCGCTAATGTGTTATCAGTGATATCATCTTCTTTCACACCTCCATTTATGTTCGAGATAGTAACTTCGATAGGCAGTGTGCTTTCTTCGGCAACAGTTACATTATCTATCACGAAGTCTTTGGCAAAACGGTTGTATACATTGATGTTTTCAACAGGAACAGTGATAGGGTCGTTATCACCTACTTTATAAACCACATCAAAGCTATTGATGGTTGTCGCAGCTGTATTATATACTGTTCCTTTAATAGAAAATCCCGTATTGGTTTTTTGAAGTGAAGGAACACTCATAGAAGTGAAGTCAACATTACAAGTTGTGTAATCGTCTCTTTCAACAGAACCTAAAATAGCAGTATTACTATTGTGGCTTGAAAGATTTGCCCAACTATACATGCTGGTAGACCCCGCGTTTCTATAAGCTATCCAACAGTTATTTGTGCCTTCGCTCCCGGAAACAACACCAAACTGTGTACGTGCCACGGCAGTCCCTTTGTAGCAAATGGCAAGGTTGTCATCTTCAATTGTAAAAGGTTCATCCAAAACAATTTCATTCCACCCGCCACTCTTAAGAGTAATGTCTTGTGTGTATAACGGTGTTCCGCCTTTTGTTTTGGCAATGTAAAGTTGGGTGTTAGTTACCTCGTTATCAACACCAATGAATACTTTGGTTAATTTGCCACCAACAAAATCGCTTATTTGATCGGCTGGAATAACCATTGCTAATATAAAATCAGAATCGAAAGCCAAACCAACTCCGGTAAACCCTTTTGTTGTTGGATCAGCATACCCTAATGTTTTTGCCTGCGTGCTACTGGCCACAGCCGATGGGTAGATTTCAGGTTTTGTTGTTGATGCCGACCGTATGAGGCCTTGAGCACAAACCCCTCCTATCAAAAATTGAGTGAGGAGTAAAAACAGTAAACTTCTTTTCATTTTAATCTTTTTACTTTAGTTTGAATGAAACAATTAGAAAATTTTTAAGTGTTTGACATAGTAATTTAATATATCTATCGCAAAAGTAATTTATTTCTATATAGTTGAAAGAATTTTAAAAGCTAAAAACTCATAATATAGATTTCTGATATTTTATGCTTAAGAACATGATTCTTTTGGTTTTATAAACTCTGTAAGTGTTTAGCCATTTCTTCTTGTAGTTTCCGTGCTTCTTCTTTTGCGGCATGGGCAAATTTTGCGGTTTTGTCGGCATAAATAATGCTGCGTGAGGAGTTAACCAAAAGCCCGCATTGGCTATTCATTCCATATTTCACCACTTCGGCAAGGCTTCCGCCCTGTGCGCCCACACCGGGAACAAGCAGGAAGTGATCAGGAACATGTTTGCGTATCTGGGCAAACATTGAGCCTTGTGTTGCACCTACTACATACATCATTTGTTGGTCCGTACCCCATTTTTGCGATTTTTTCAGAACGGTTTCGAACAAACACTCTCCGTTTCTGTCTTCTATCAACTGAAAGTCGGAAGACCCTTTGTTTGATGTCAATGCCAACAGGATGACCCATTTGCCTTCATATGCGAGGAAAGGCGTCACACTATCTTCGCCCATGTAAGGGGCTACCGTAACGGCGTTTGCTTTTAGATGATTGAATGCCGATGCGGCGTACATGTCGGAGGTGTTGCCTATATCCCCACGTTTGGCATCGAGAATGATGAACTGGTCGGGATATTTTGTCCGGATATATTCTATTGTTTTTTCGAGTGCATAAATACCTTTTATACCAATGCTTTCGTAAAAAGCCGTGTTTGGCTTGTAGGCCACACAATAGGGAGCTGTTGCATCTATTATTGCTTTGTTAAAAGCATAGATAGGATCTTCTTCCTGAAGCAGGTGTTCGGGTATTTTTTTTATATCAGTATCTAAGCCAACACAAAGAAAAGACTGTTTTTTCTTTATGTTTTCAAAAAGTTCTTGCTTTGTCATTATTCTTTATTTTTGATTCTTATAATTCACTTTCTTTCATTCGCTCTGCGTTTTCGGCTATAATAAGCTGGTCTATTATCGACTGTATGTCGCCGTCCATTATTGCCGAAAGGTTGTAGAGAGTCAGGTTGATACGGTGGTCGGTAACACGCCCTTGCGGATAGTTGTATGTGCGGATTTTAGCCGAACGGTCGCCGGTCGATACCATCGTTTTGCGTTTTGATGCTATTTCGGACTGGTATTTGTTTAGTTCAATGTCGTACAGGCGGGTTCTGAGCATTTGTAAAGCCGTTTCGCGGTTAGCAAGCTGCGAACGGGCTTGCTGGCATTGTATCATTATGCCTGTCGGTTTGTGTGTTAGCTGCACCTTGGTTTCCACCTTATTTACATTCTGCCCGCCAGCACCGCTCGAACGGGCTGTTTGCCACTCCAAATCGGCGGGATTGATTTCTATGTCTACCTCTTCGGCTTCGGGCAATACGGCAACTGTTGCAGCCGATGTATGTACACGCCCTTGCGTTTCGGTGGCAGGGACACGTTGCACACGATGCACCCCCGATTCGTATTTCATAGTGCCATAAACGCCTTCGCCGGTAACGGTAAAGACAATCTCTTTAAATCCACCCGAAGTTCCCTCGGTAAGGCTTGTTATTTCGGTTCTCCATCCTTTGTTTTCGCAATACTTTGTGTACATGCGATAAAGGTCGCCGGCAAAGATTGCGGCTTCGTCTCCCCCTGTTCCACCTCTTATTTCCACGATGGCGTCTTTTGCGTCTTCGGGGTCGGAGGGGATGAGCAGTAGTTTTATTTCTTCTTCCAGAATGGGTAAACGCTGGGTGCAAGTGTCGAGTTCTTCTTTTGCTATTTCCCTGAGTTCGGCATCATTTTCCGAATCCAATATTTTTTTGGCTTCATCTATACTCGTAAGCACTTGCTCGTATTCATTACGGGCAGCAACAATTTTTTCGAGATCCCTGTATTCTTTATTAAGTTTTACATAACGCTTCATGTCTGCAATGACCGAAGGGTCTGTTATGAGTGTACTGATTTCCTGAAAGCGAACAACCAAAGTGTTCAGTTTTTCTAATAGTTGAGACATTTATCCGAAGGTTGTAATCTGTTTATAATTTTTGGAATACAAATATAACAGAAATTGCGGGAAGAATGAATTATTTGAATCGACTCGGATTTTTAAATTACAAAGCCCAAACGAAACAATAGTACATCAAATCTTGTTTATTAAAATATCGAACCGAGTAAACCAAACAAAAATGAATATGCAAGAAAAAAACTGGAAAATATCATTGATTGTTCTTATACTATGTTTGGGAATCATCATTTTCGCAAAACTGACACCATATATAAGCAGTTTTTTGGGAGCCTTTGCCATTTATGTGCTTGTACGTAATCAGGCTAATAACCTTGTCAATAAGAAAAAAATCAGGCGTAGTGTTGCTGCCATAATAATTCTTGTGGAGGTTGTGCTTTGTTTTATTATTCCGGTATCGGCCATCGTTTGGTTGTTTGTAGATAAACTGCAAATGGTAAACCTCGACCCGCAACAGCTCATAAATGAGATCCAGCTTTTGGTGACAACCATTCAAGACAAAACCGGTTATGACCTGCTAAGCTCAGACAACATAGCTGCCGTGACAGGCAAAGCAACCATGTATTTACAGAAAATAATAGATGGAATATCGTCTTTCTTTATTAATGCCGTTTTCATGATCTTTATACTTTATTTTCTGCTTATCGGGGGAACTCGTTTGGAAACTTATATAGCATCCTTACTTCCGTTCGAGAACAGTAATAAGAAAGAAATATTAAACGAAATTAAAACAATGACAAAGGCTAATGCCATTGGCATACCCTTATTGGCTATGATTCAGGGTGTAGTTGCATTTATCGGATACTTAGTGTCTGGGGCTCCGTTCCCTCTTGTGTTGGGTATTCTCACTTGTTTTTCTACTATTTTACCTTTGGTTGGTACTACTATCGTTTGGCTTCCGGCTGCCGTTTATTTGGCAATAACGGGCAATTGGCCTGCGGCCATAGGCTTGGCTATATACGGAGCTGTTATTATATCGGGAGTTGATAACTTGGCAAGGTTTTTATTGCAAAAGTCGATAGCCGATACCCATCCTTTGGTAACGATATTCGGTGTAATAATCGGGCTTTCTTTATTCGGGTTTTGGGGTGTGATTTTTGGCCCTTTGTTGCTGTCTATGTTTCTGCTTTGTATAGATATTTATAAAAGGGAGTATGTGGATATGGACAATAAAAAACCGGAGCGGTAAATTCTACTCCGGCTCTCGCTATTGTATTTCGTTTTTTTAAGAACTCAGTGTTTTCTTTTTTGCCAAGAATTCTTTTATACCACCTATATGTTCGCGTACTTTTTTGTTCGAAAATTCATATACTTTGGTTACTAATCCGTCAAGGAAATCACGGTCGTGCGAAACCAGTATAACCGTTCCGTCGTAGTCGAGGAGGGCATTTTTCAGCACTTCTTTTGTTTTTAGGTCCAGATGGTTGGTGGGTTCGTCCAGAATAAGTAGGTTGACAGGCTCGAGCAATAGTTTTATCATGGCAAGGCGGGTTCTTTCGCCTCCCGACAGAACTCGCACTTTCTTGTCCGAGTCGTCACGGTTGAACATGAAAGCTCCCAGTATATTGCGGATATGTGTGCGGATATCACCTTCGGCAACACGGTCTATCGTTTCAAAAACCGTGAGGTCTTCGTCCAGTAAATCGGCTTGATTTTGGGCAAAGTATCCTACTTTCACATTATGGCCAAGCATTATATTGCCTGTGTAGGGTGTTTCGCCCATCACACATTTCACGAAAGTAGATTTACCTTCACCGTTTTTTCCTGCGAGGGCAATTTTTTCGCCACGCGATATCATAAAGTTGGCATTCTCGAAAACCAAATAGTCGTCATATAGTTTCGTTACCATTTCTACCGTAAGCGGATAATTTCCGGAACGGACAGCTGGTTGAAACCTGATGCGGACAGACGATTTGTCTTCTTCGTCTATTTCAACACGCTCCATTTTTTCCAACTGACGTACACGGCTTTGTACCAAAACAGCCTTTGCCGCTTGCGCACGGAAACGCTCTATGAACTCTTCTATTTCCTGTATCTGTTTTTGTTGTGCTTCCCAAGCATGTATCTGCTGTTGGCGGCGTTCCTGACGCAGTTCCAAATACTTTGTGTAATTAACCTTGTAGTCGTATATTTTGCCCAAAGTTAGTTCTATGGTGCGGTTTGTTACGGCATCAATAAATGCGCGGTCGTGCGAAATCAGTACAACGGCATTCGCTTTTGTCTGTATAAATTCTTCCAGCCAACCGATAGACTCGATATCCAGATGGTTGGTAGGCTCGTCGAGCAACATTATGTCGGGGCTACTCAGTAGTAGTTTGGCAAGTTCTATACGCATCCGCCATCCACCGCTGAATTCGCTGGTAGGACGGTCCAGGTCGGAACGCTTAAAACCAAGCCCGAGCAAAGTTTTTTCTACTTCGCCTTCAAAATTTGTATCCTCTATGCGTGCTAAGCGTTCGTGAGCATGGGTAAAATCGTCAATCAACCGTGCGTAGCTATCCGATTCGTAGTCGGTACGGGTTTCCAGTTGCTTGTTCATTTCCTCTATCTGGTCTTGCAACTCAAAAATATGAGAGAATGCGAGCGAAGCCTCTTCTCTCACTGTGCGCTCGTCCGAAACCATCATTACCTGTGGCAGATATCCCACCGTTGTTCCGTCGGGCATCGATATAGTACCTTTATAATTCTTGTTTACTCCTGCCAGAATCTTGAGCATGGTACTTTTGCCAGCTCCATTTTTTCCGACAAGGGCAATGCGGTCTTTATCGTTTATGATAAAATTTATATTGTCAAAAAGAATCCGCCCCGATAGCTCTACTTTTAAGCTTTCTACAATTAACATCTGTGAAAATAATCTGTTTTTTTTATGAGCGGCAAAGGTACACAAATAGTTGTTGTAATACCAATCGGACGGGTAATAATACAACAACAAAGGTATTCCCGAATCGAGAATACCTTATATTTTAGCTATTGTAAAGTCAGATAAACGATCTGAAGATATTAAACTTTAATGATGGTGCTCGGCCTCCATGGCTTCCTGTTGGGTTTTATGCACCGTGCTGTGGGGATGTTCGGCCGGGGCATAGATAGAATAAAGCTTCAGTGGTTCGTCGCCAATATTGACAATGTTGTGCCACTTGCCTGCCGGAACAAGTATTGCAAAGTCTTCGCCCGCCAATTCTTCAAAACTTAGGGAGTCTTTGGTGTCGCCCATTAATACACGGGCTTTTCCGTCTTCTATTCTCAAAAACTGATCGAGGTTGCTGTGTTGTTCCAATCCTACTTCACCACCAACGGGTATCGACATCAATGTTACCTGAAGGTTTTTGCCTGTCCACAAGGAGGTTCTGAAATTGGTGTTTGCCGATGTATAGTCTTCTATATTCAGCACAAGGGGTTCTGCACCGTAATCTTTCAGTAATACATCGCGATGTTTAGTGCCGTTATCGGCAGTTTCTTTTTGAGTAGGGTTATCATCGTTTTTTTTATTGCAGGAGCTAAAAACCAGCCCTAAACCCATTAACGCGGAAAAAAGGAAAATTGATTTTGTTTTCAGAGTATTCATATACATAACTTTTTTGGTGATACTTAGTGTTGTTAAACTTAATTTAAAATTGCTACCGTATTTTTGTCATTCTTGACCATTCAGTAAACATCTCCTATAAACAGAAGAAATGGCATGCAACAGTTTTTAGATTATCTTAATCTAATAAATTAAACAATGAACAACATGTATTTGTTCTTTTCTTACTGTTTTATCGTTCTAACAATGTTATCTTTGCAGGGTTTAAGCCTCTTATAAAAGAGATACTATTTGGTGTTTTTATCTAATTCAAAACTATGTTTCTGAACTTATTGAAATATACATATGTTCCCTTACTGATAGCTGCGCTTATTTTTTACTTGTGTTGCCTCATCACGGTAAGTGATATTCCGGATGTGGAAATTGATTTTTTTATACCTTTCGATAAAGTGGCGCACTTCTTTATGTATTTTGGTTTTTCGGGGGCAACGGCATTGAATTATATTTATCTGAAAAAAGGAGATATTGATGTTTCGCGACTGCTTATCTGGGCGTTCCTTATGCCTATATTGTACGGCGCACTGATAGAAGTATTGCAAGATCGCTATTTCCCGCCAAGGGCAGCCGATTGGTACGACTTTTTGGCCGATGGGTTGGGGGCGTTAACGGCTTTGCCTATCGCAATTGTATTCAGAAACTATATATTAAAACAAACAACAAAATGAAACGTATATTATTGGTATTGATGTTTATATGTATGGCATCGGGTATGCCGGCACAGGAAAACGATAGGGGATATGTAATAAAGGTTGGCGACATGGCTCCCGATTTTGAAATGTATATGCCCGATGGCACGACGATGAAACTTTCGGAACTTCGTGGCAAGGTTGTGATGCTGCAATTCACCGCCAGTTGGTGCGGAGTTTGCCGTAAGGAGATGCCGTTTATAGAAAAAGATATCTGGCAAAAGCATAAAACAAACCCCGGTTTTGCCCTCTACGGAATAGATTTGGACGAGCCGGCCGAAAAGGTGATTGCGTTTGCTCAAAAAACAGGGGTGACCTATCCGTTGGGCTTGGATATAGGAGGTAGGATATTCGGCCTGTATGCCGAAAAAGGTGCGGGCGTTACACGCAATGTTATAATAGACAAAGACGGTAAGATTGTTATGCTTACCCGCCTTTATGACCCCGAAGAATTTGCCAAAATGGTGTCTCTCTTAGACCGGCTTTTGGCTCAATAAAGACATCGGTAGAAACAGGAGAACGAAATTGGAATTCATAATTTAAAACTGTACCTTCGCATAACGAAATTTGAATCTGTATGGAGAAAGAAAACATCGTTCTCGATTACGAGAATGTAACTTTGAGCAGAAAAGGAAATACCATTCTTCAGAACATAAATATAAAATTCGCGAAAGGCGATTTTGTATATCTGATAGGTAAGGTAGGTTCCGGAAAAAGCACTTTCCTGAAAAGCCTGTATAGCGAAATACCGATAGCGGGCGGCGAAGGCGAAGTGTTGGGCTTCCGACTCCAAAACATAAAAAGAAAACAAATACCTTATCTCAGGCGGAAGGTTGGAATAGTATTTCAGGATTTTCAGCTGTTGATAGACCGTACGGCCGAAAAGAACTTAGAGTTCGTTTTACGGGCAACGGGATGGAAGAATAAAGATTTGATAGATATACGCATAAAAGAAGTGCTAACACAGGTGGGTATGCAAAATAAAGGCTACAAAATGCCTCACGAGTTGTCGGGTGGGGAGCAGCAGCGAATAGTTATTGCACGCGCCTTATTAAACTCGCCCGAAATTATACTGGCCGATGAGCCTACGGGAAACCTCGACCCCGAAACCGGTAACCAGATTGTTGAACTCTTACACGATATATCGAAAAACGGAACAACGGTTATCATGTCGACACACAACTATGCTATTGTACAAAAGTACCCCGGGCATATAATAAAATGCGAAGATGGTGCTATATCGGAAATGAAAATATCGCGTTAAACACTAAAATCTTACTCTATTATGCATTTAAGGACAATAGAAATAAATAAAAAATCGGATCTGGATTTTGTAGAAAGGCTTTACATAGAGTCTTTTCCTAATAATGAGCGTAGGCCGGTAAAAGAGTTTCTTCGTTTGATGGAAAAAGAAAAAGATTTCGTAGTCTTGCTTGTTGTTAATAATGACGGAGAACACATAGGTTTTTTGACCTGTTGGAATTTTGAGACATTTGTTTTTGGCGAGCATTTTGCTGTCAGCGCAGAGTTTCGTGATGAAGGTTTTGGCGGGAAGGCTTTGAACGCTTTTATAAAAAAGGCCGGAAAACCAATCGTTATAGAAGTGGAACTCCCCGAAACCGATATAGCCAAACGCCGTATAGGCTTCTATATGAGGCATAATTTTAATTTGTGGGATGTGGAGTATGCACAGCCTCCGTACATGAAAGGCGGCGAACCTGTACCCATGCGCTTGATGACCTACGGGGATATCAATCTGAATAAAGATTTTGAATATATAAAGCAGGCAATCAATGAGAAAGTGTATTCTTTGTCGTAATTGATTTTTCGGCTTCCCCCCTTTCAAAAGATTATATTGTGAAATCAACTAAAATAATTTAATACAAATCATGGCAACACCTCCATTTAAGTATCAGGAAATGTTTCCTTTAGGAAAGGATACTACCGAGTATCATTTGTTATCGAAAGATTATGTTTCTACTTCGATGTTCGAAGGACAAGAAATGCTTAAAATTCAACCCGAAGCATTAACCCTGTTGGCTCAGCATGCTTTTCATGATGTTGAGTTTCTGTTACGCCCCGAGCATCAGGAGCAAGTAGCAAAGATATTAAGCGACCCGGAAGCGAGCGATAACGACAAGTTTGTGGCTCTAACATTTTTGCGCAACTCCGAAATATCGGCAAAAGGAGTTCTTCCTTTCTGTCAGGACACGGGTACGGCAATTATCATGGGTAAGAAAGGTCAAAATGTATGGACGGGCGGTAATGACGAAGAAGCTTTGTCGAAAGGTGTTTATAATACCTTCACCGAAGACAATCTCCGTTACTCGCAAAATGCGCCTCTCGATATGTATAAAGAGGTAAATACCGGCTGCAACCTGCCTGCTCAGATAGACCTATATGCCATAGAAGGTAACGAATATAAGTTCTTGTTTGTGGCCAAAGGTGGAGGCTCGGCCAATAAAACTTATCTGTATCAGGAAACAAAAGCATTGCTTACCCCCGGAAAGCTCGAATCGTTCTTGATCGAAAAAATGAAATCGTTGGGTACGGCAGCTTGCCCTCCTTATCACATTGCGTTTGTGATTGGCGGAACATCGGCCGAAACTAACTTGAAGACAGTGAAGTTAGCTTCAACAAAATACTACGACCAACTACCAACCTCAGGCAACGAAGGTGGACGCGCATTCCGCGACCTTGATATGGAAGCCCGTTTGCTGAAAGCTGCTCACGAGTTGGGATTGGGTGCTCAATTTGGCGGTAAATTCTTTGCGCATGATGTGCGTGTAATTCGTTTGCCTCGTCACGGAGCTTCTTGTCCTGTGGGTATGGGTGTATCTTGCTCGGCCGACCGTAACATCAAAGGTAAAATCAATAAGGATGGTATCTGGCTCGAAAAAATGGAGGATAACCCAACTCGCCTTATACCCGAAAACATGCGTCAGGTAGGCGAAGGCGGAGGAGTTAAGATTAACCTTAACCGTCCAATGAAAGAGATTCTTGCCGAACTCACAAAATATCCTGTATCAACACGTTTGTCTCTTACAGGTACTATTATTGTGGGGCGTGATATTGCTCATGCAAAATTGCAGGAACGTTTGGATAGGGGAGAAGACCTGCCTCAATACATAAAAGATCATCCTATCTATTATGCCGGACCTGCAAAAACACCACAAGGGTATGCCTGTGGGTCGATGGGGCCAACAACAGCAGGACGTATGGACTCGTATGTGGATGCCTTCCAGTCGCACGGTGGCAGCCTCATCATGATAGCCAAAGGAAACCGTAGCCAACAGGTAACGGATGCTTGCCACAAATATGGCGGCTTCTACTTAGGTAGTATTGGTGGCCCGGCAGCTATTCTTGCCCAAACCAATATTAAGAGTTTGGAATGTGTAGAATATCCGGAATTGGGAATGGAGGCTATCTGGAAAATAGAAGTTGAAGACTTCCCCGCATTTATATTGGTCGATGATAAAGGAAACGATTTCTTTAAACAACTAAAACCAATAAGCTGTGCCCATTAAGGAATTGCTTTAGTACAACAATATACAATAAGATAAGGCTGCATTCATCGGAGAGTGCAGCCTTGTTGTTTTTATAAGAACATCAGCTTTTTAATTGAATAGTGGGTATAAAAGCAAAACGGAGCCTTTTCACAAAGACCCCGTTTCCATAGGAAAATCAAAAAGTAATAATCAAAATGTAATTCTCAACATAATTAACCGTAGGTTTTGAAGTATAGAAGAAATAGTCATGTTTTAAACCAAACGGTTATGTTGGAAGTATTTTATCTTTTATAGTTAATCATTATCGTAAGTAGTTTCAAAAGTTTGTGTTTTACCATCGAAGCCAATTGCTGTAACAATAAACTTCACTGGTTTTATTTCGGTTTCGAGGTAAGGACGCAAATTGAATGCTGCCATAGTTTTTACTTTGTAGTTGGCAGGATCGTTTTTTGCATTGTGCCTTAGCTCTAAATGTATTTTTCCGTCGGTTGCTGAACGGGTATTTTTATTGTTCAACAAGCAAATGGAGTGGGTTTGCGTTTCGCCATACCCGAAAGTAAATCTTATATTCAGATAACTATCGCCAATCCACAAGGATGATATTTCGACCGGATCGTTGCCAAACTGGTTAAGGTCGGCATCAGATTCGGGCTCAACAACGTTAGCAGTCAGTATATCCTGTATCGAATATATCTTAATAGCTTTGTCGTATGCCCCTACGATTGGTACATCCAGATATTCAAAATTTATTAGAACTCTTTGCTGATTGGGTTTCACGGTGTACTCTCTATCGCTTTGCGCAGGAAAGAGTGTTGTTCCGTTGTCCATTACCAGATAATAACCACCATCATCTGTTTTTTGCACACTGGCCAGTTCACTGATGTAAGACGGCACTTTATAGTCGTCCGAACTACATGATGCAAATGCCAGAATTATTACAGATATGATAACAGAAAACACGCTTGTTTTCAGATTTGCTGTATTTTTTTTATGGTTCATAATCTTTCAGCTATTAAGAAGATGCAGTTTTGAATTTGATGTTGCATCATGTATTGTTAATAAAAGTTAAGCATTTGTTATGGGTGATTTATTCTAACAAAATTTCTTTGGGATATGTAGGCACGAGATTGGGCGAAACTGTTGGTACAGAAGATCCTATATCAAAAAAACGGTCAAAGCCATTTTGATCCATCCGTGGATAAAATCCGAGTTTAATATCAAGGGTATTAAATACAAGCATATCATTTTTTATACGAATACCTATCCCCGTACCCCAATAGAGGTTATCTTTTTTGAATAGGCTTTCGTTTCTGGGGCTTAGCCAGCACATATCGAAAAAGTGGTAAAAGAGAAAACGGAAGCCCGCAATTTCGTATCTGGAATATAAGTCGCTTTCGGTTTTGACCAGAAATTGCTCTGTTCCGTTTGCCATTTTTGTATATTCGTTTATACCCAGATTGGTTTTAGAGCCAAAGTAAATGCGGTCTCCAAAATATTTGTCGGGCGATAAAAGTTTTGTATAGTTTACCGTCAGGAATTGGCGCAATCGGCCAAAAGGAAGGCTTATGAGCGGCGAGTAGTAGTTCGACTCGAATTTAAGTACGCTTTCGTATGCTTCGCCTTTGTTGAAGAACGACGAAATGGCCGCCTCGCCGTATAGGTTACCGGGCACGATTTTGCTACTGCTGGCCGCTGCCTTGAAAGAGGTGTACATGCCACTCTTAAAATGCCGGAAAGTGCTGTAACCAAGTTGCAGGGATAGGTTGTAGCCCTGTGCAATGTTTTCGGTTGTCCCGAAATTATTAATCAGATACTCCCTTATGTAAGTGTTTTTATAGAGGCTGAATTGTGCGAGCCATATTTTGTTTTCAACATATTTGTATGGCAGCATAATGTCTTTTACATGTTCCTGATAAAGAGAGTTTTTGTATTTAGGCGATTTTTGTCTGAAACTTGTGCTTATAACGAAACGCTTCACGGCATCGTCCGAAGGCAAGGTGAATGCCCGCCCCAGCGAAATGCAAAACTGTTGGTGATAGTCGGGTGATAAGGAGTCCCATGCTGCAATATCGGTGCGAATTATCTGTCGGGAATAGCTCATTTCGCCAAAGTAATTGAGTTTGGGTTGTAAGTTGCGTTTGGCAGATGCTGAGAACTGGTAGTTTTTAATCTTATCCAGATATTCGCCCTGCAAATCAATGAGCGAACCGAAAAGATTTTTATATAAATAGTTGCCCCCGAATCCGAAATTACGTGAGTAATCGGACTCGTATATAAATCTCAGACCGGCACGGCTTCCGGAGCCTAATATATTTTTGTCGAATAGTTCTGTATCGAGCCCTGTTGTAGTCACTTTGTGCACATAAGCACCTATTGTCCATTTATCTCTGACTACGATGTCGACGTCGACCGAGTCATTAACTTCTACTATGGGAATAATGTTTATCCGTGCATCGGCAATATATCCGCTGGAGCGCAGAAAGGCTTCCGACTCGGAAATGGTTCCCGATTTTACCGGATCTCCCGATTGAAACTGAAGGTTGCGAAGGATTGCAGGCTTTTTTGTTGGCTGATGCAGGTTGTTGAATGTGTCGAATTTTTCTATCCTCTCGTCCGGGTTTTCTACACTTGTCCCGAAAGGGGGGAGTACGGTGATGTTTATATTACGGATAATTTTTCCATGATAGGGTTTGTACTCGTTTACTAACGATTTTTTTTCGTCTGCCCTGTTAGGTAGCTTTGGTTTGCGTATCAGAGTAGAGAATATTGTTTTAGTCCATCTGTTTTTGCCTGTTTTTTCTTTTAAGTCTTGGTACGATTCGTTTAGTTTGATTGCCGACAGCGAATCTTCGTGCTGTATGTTGGATTGTATGGAGTCCGATACATAGTCGTACCCCCTTGCATATCCGGAGTGAGAAGTGCAGAAAAAAAACAAACAAAAGATGGTTATGTACAGAAAACGAGTCAACAGAGAAATTTTTTGTAATCGTAAAGATACATAATATTAAAGAAACCGTTCCAATTCTTTAATAACATGATTCCTGAAAAAATAATAACAAGTTGTGGTGTCATTCTGTTCTGAGGGGTTTCTTGTTAACTTTCTTGAAACTATCGCCTGTTAAACGTTGTTATATGTAAAATATTTGCTTCCTTTGCTTCTGTAACGTATTGATGTTTATAGATATAGACTATCGCATATAGATGAAATATATTTTTATAATATTAGGTTCCATTTCTTTGATGTTAGGTTTACTGGGGATAATTACTCCGGGATTGCCCACAACGCCTTTTATTCTGCTGACGGGAATACTGTACACAAAAGGATCGCCAAGGTTGTACAAGATGTTGGAAGAAAACCGGTTGACAGGCTATTATCTGAAAAGGCTTGACAGTGGCTTTGGGTGGAAAGCCATATTCCTCTCGGTATTATTGATGTGGTGCATGGTTTGCTTTTCGGCATTTGTAGTGTTCCGCGGAAGCACTATGCAGTATGTGATGCTGGGTTTAGGAGCTGTAGGAACAATTTTCCAGATTTTAACCTTATGCAAAAAAAGAAAAGCCAAGTCCGGAATATTGACCGAAGTTTTGCCGAATAATGAAAACGAAACCAACTTATAGAATTTATATATAGTTTAACTCGTAGTTTATTTAGAAAATAAAAGCTAATTCTCTGAAAAATAGTATTATCCATTTTGTCATCCTTCGTTTCACTCAAGAGTCCCAAAAATCGATTGATAGTATCAAATTAATACTCTCTGTTGTCATGTTGAACGATAGTGAAACATCTCTTCCCTCAAAAGAGATTCTTCCCTACGGTCAGAATGATAAAAAGAAATCAAAAATTACTTTTAGGCCACTCTCTTTATCGTGATTTTTCAGAAAACGAGCTTTTATTTTCTAAATACACTACGGGTATAGTTTAATTTATTGTCGAACCAAAAAGAATCTTGTTTATGTTTAAAAATACAATAAAATGACATTATCTTTGTAATGCTTTTTTCTTCCTTTGTGCAAGAGAAAGTGTGTTAAAGCAAGTGTCTTACAGTAGTGTTTTTGAACATTATAACTACAACAAAAAAATTACATGGAAAAACAAGAACAACAAAACCAAATTCAGATTGAATTGAATGACGAAATTGCCCAAGGCACTTATTCTAATTTGGCAATAATAGCGCATTCCAGTTCGGAATTTATTATTGATTTTGTACGGGTAATGCCCGGTGTGCCCAAAGCTAAGGTTAAGTCGAGAATTATACTTACCCCCGAGCATGCCAAACGCTTATTGTTTGCCTTGAACGACAATATTGTGAAGTACGAAAATCAGAACGGAACGATAAAAGTAGATAACGGTTCGTCGTTTACCCCTCCCGTAGTGGGTGGGCAGGCTTAGAACCGCCGATACTAAAATAACTATATTATAAATTCAATAACAAAAACAAAAAAAATTATGAAAATTGGTGTTCCAAAGGAAATTAAACCCAGTGAAAACAGAGTTGCGGTAACTCCCGCAGGTGTAATGGAGTTCGTAAGAGCAGGTCATGAAGTTTATGTTCAGACAAGTGCTGGTGTTGGTAGCGGGTTTCAGGATTCTGACTATGTAGGAGCAGGAGCTAAAATCCTTAATACCATCGAAGAAACTTATGCAATCGCCGATATGATTGTAAAAGTAAAAGAACCTATCAAACCAGAATACGATTTGATTAAAGAAAACCAAATCTTGTTCACATATTTCCACTTTGCATCGAGCCTTGAACTTACAGAGGCTATGATCAGACGCAAAGCTGTTTGTCTTGCTTACGAAACTGTAACCCTTCCGGACAGAAGCCTTCCGCTATTGACTCCTATGAGTGAAGTTGCAGGCCGTATGGCAACTCAAGAAGGTGCGCGTTTCCTTGAACAACCACAAGGCGGTAAAGGCCTTCTTTTGGGTGGCGTTCCTGGAACAAGACCAGCTAACGTTCTTGTATTAGGTGGTGGTGTAGTAGGTACACAATCGGCAAGAATGGCTGCCGGATTAGGTGCGCGTGTTACTATCTTGGATAAAAATATTTCTCGTTTGCGTTATTTGGCAGATGTTATGCCAGCTAACGTTGTTACAAGATATTCTGACGAATATACTATTCGCGAGCTTATCAAAGATGCCGATCTTATTATCGGTTCGGTACTTGTGGCCGGAGCAAAAGCACCTCGCCTTATAACAAGAGATATGCTTAAAGATATGAAACCCGGAACAGTGCTTGTTGACGTTGCTATTGACCAAGGCGGATGTTTCGAAACATCTAAACCAACAACACACAGCGACCCTGTTTACACTATCGACGGTGTTCTTCACTATTCGGTTGCAAATATGCCGGGTGCTGTGCCAATGACATCGACAATGGCTCTTACAAACGCTACCCTTCCTTACGCTTGCCAGATAGCAAACCTTGGATGGGAAGAAGCTTGTAAACGTTTTGCCGATTTGCGTCAGGGCTTGAACATTATTAACGGTACAATTGTTCACAAAGGTGTAGCCGATGCTTTTGGTTTTGATTATGTAGAATACAAAGCATAATTAAAAATAAATACCTGTCTCAGCGTATACTTAGCTATGGGTATACGCTGAGATTTTTTTTTAATATAAAGGAACGATGGACAGTAAAACCGGAAAATTCAATTTCTTTGCCATGTTTTGGGACGGAATAAAAAACATGGGAACGCTGGGCAAAACCTTATGGATTTTGGTAATAATAAAACTGTGCATAATGTTCCTTATACTACGTCCCATATTCTTCCCTAATTTCTTGAGCTCTAAATCCGATTCGGCTGAAGGCAAGGCCGATTACGTACGACAGGAACTGATAGAAAGAGCTACCTCTAATGACAGTATAAAATAAGATCACTTTTTAAAACTTATTTATATGGAATTTGAAATATTAAACTCATCGTTGGTCGACTGGTCGAGGGCGCAATTTGCTTTGACGGCCATGTTTCACTGGGTCTTTGTTCCGCTAACGTTAGGTTTGGGTATAATCATGTCTATCATGGAAACCGCCTATGTAAGAACCGGAAAAGAGCAATGGAAAAGAACAGCTAAATTCTGGCAACTGATTTTTGGGATAAACTTTGCCATTGGTGTGGCAACGGGGCTTATCCTTGAGTTTCAGTTCGGTACAAACTGGTCGAACTACAGTTTGTTTGTAGGCGACATCTTCGGAGCACCATTAGCCATTGAGGCAATTGTAGCATTCTTTATGGAAGCAACCTTTATCTCTATCATGTTTTTCGGGTGGGATAGGGTAAGCAAAAAAGCACACTTGGCTGCAACATGGCTCACCATATTGGGCGCAACCATATCGGCGCTGTGGATTCTGGTTGCTAACGGATGGATGCAATATCCTGTGGGAATGGAATTTAATCCGGATACCGTTCGTAACGAGATGGTCGATTTCTGGGCGATAGTATTCTCCCCGATAGCCATAAACAAATTTTTCCACACGGTTATCTCTTCGTGGATATTAGGTGCTGTTTTTGTTGTGGGTGTTGCCGCTTGGTACATGGTTAAGGGACGCAACAAAGAGTTTGCGGTACAAAGCATGAAGGTAGCAACCGTTTTTGGGCTTGTAGCTTCTTTACTGACGGCTTATACAGGCGATGGGTCGGCCTATCAGGTGGCTCAGAAACAACCCATGAAGCTTGCTGCCATGGAAGGATTGTACGAAGGCGAAAACGGAGCCGGACTGATTGCCGTAGCCTTGCCCAATCCCGATAAAAAGACATACAATGATGGTGTAGAGCCATACATCTTTAAAATTGAAATTCCTAAAGCCCTTGCTCTATTGGGCTATCGAGATATGGATGCCTTTGTTCCCGGAATAAAGGATATCATTGAGGGCGGATATGATACACCTCAAGGTAAAGCTTTGTCGTTTGCCGAAAAACAAGCCAAAGGCAAACTTGCCATTGGAGCTTTGACCGACTATCAAATAGCGAAAAAGAAAGGCGACGAAATAGCCGCTGCCGACTATAAGGCAAAGCTAAAAGAGAATTATGCGTATTTTGGATATGGATATCTTAAAAGCGCAGACGATCTTGTTCCGAATATTCCTGTTGTATTTTGGTCTTTCCACATTATGGTATATCTGGGTGGTTATTTTGTTCTTCTGTTTGTTGTTCTGATGTTTTTTCAGTACCGCAAAAAACTTGAAGGTATGAAGTGGCTGCTTTGGATATGCGTATGGTCGATACCGTTGGGATACATTGCCAGTCAGGCCGGATGGATCACAGCCGAATTTGGTCGCCAACCTTGGGCTATACAAGATGTTATGCCTTTGCAGGCAGCAATATCGGCTCTGTCGGTCGATTCTGTCCAGATTACATTCTTCTTATTCTTGGTATTATTTACTGCACTATCTATTGCAGAAGTTCGTATAATGTTGAACCAAATTAAGAAAGGCCCGCAAGAAGATTAGTTGTTGTCAGCTATTCTTTCAGAAAGGTTTTATTCTTAATTTTAAAAATATAAAGATTATGGATTACGGATTCTTACAACATTATTGGTGGTTCCTGATAAGCCTCATAGCCGGAATTTTTGCATTTCTTCTCTTCGTTCAGGGTGGGCAGTCAATGCTGTTTTCGTTGGCTAAAACCGAGCAACAACGATATCTTCTTGTAAATGCTCTTGGCCGAAAGTGGGAGTACACGTTTACTACACTGGTTACTTTTGGAGGTGCGTTTTTTGCTTCTTTCCCTTTGTTTTATTCTACAAGCTTTGGAGGTGCATATTGGGTATGGATGGCTATTTTGTTTTGTTTCATTATACAGGCCGTGTCGTACGAATACCAGTCGAAGCCCGGCAATACATGGGGTAAAAACACATACCGTTGGTTCTTGTTTATCAACGGCTTGTTTGGTACTTTCCTCATAGGGGTTGCCATAGCTACATTTTTTACAGGTTCGGAATTTGGCGTAAATAAAGCGAATTTAACCAATCCGTTGGCTCCTGTCATCAGTCAGTGGCTCAACCCTTGGCACGGATTGGAAGCATTGCTCAATGTCCGCAATTTGTGTTTGGGCTTGGCTGTGTTTTTCCTTGCCCGCACGTTGGCTTGTTTATTCTTCATAAACCGTATGGCGGATGAAGAATTAGTGAAGCGGTCGCGTAAGTTTTTATTATATAACAGCTTGCCGTTTGTTGTGTTCTTCCTTGTATTTTTGATTTGGACACTCCTGTCGGTAGGGTATGCGGTAGACCCTGCAACCAAGGTTGTTACGCTCGAAGAATATAAATATTTCACTAACCTGATAGAAATGCCTGTGGTATTCGCTGTATTTGCTGTCGGGGTGTTGTTGGTTCTGTATGGAATAATCCGCTCTTTACTCTCCGATAAGTTTCAGGCGGGCATTTGGTTTAGTGGATTGGGTACTGTTTTGACGGTATGCTGTCTGTTACTTATAGCAGGGTGGAACAACACGGCTTATTATCCTTCGTCGGTCGATTTGCAATCGTCGCTTACCATCGAGAATTCAAGCTCCAGTCAGTTTACACTCACGGTGATGACTTATGTGTCGTTCCTTGTTCCGTTTGTACTCGGATACATTATTTATGCATGGAGAGCGCTCGAACGCAAAAAGTTTGATGGCAAAGACCTGAAAAATGATGGGCACATTTATTAGTAACTTCATTGCTTTTGAAGTTATTATACAACCGATATAATTATAAACAACAGAGGCTGAACCTATTTTTGTGGGTTCAGCCTCTCTATTTTGATTAAAGGACGAGCTGTTTATTTTTTCACTATTTTGGCTGTTGTGGAATTATATTTTCCTGATATTCTCACCAAATATACTCCTTTTGTTAAGGTAGAAGTGTCAACAATACCATCTTTGCATACAGGCGAACAAGAAAGTTTTCCGTCAGGGGTATATATATCAATCAGAATTACATCGTTTTCTGCTTGTCCGGAAACAATATTCAGATGATCGGTTACAAGGGTTGGATAGACAGCAAAAGATTCTTTCTTTTCGGCCTCTTCTATACTTGCTAAACGTTCCATTTGTATTATTGCTTGCTCTAAATTGGGGAAAGGCCCGATGTGCCCGTCCACATCTTCTTGCCTTTGCGGAAGGCCGGTTTCAATTAATAGTTCTCTCATCTGAGGCGATGTCATATAGTTTCCGGTTAAGCTATGGTAGTACGATTGCAAAATGGCAGCGCATCCACCTACAATAGGTGTGGCGGAACTTGTACCCGAAAACATTGTATATTTTTGGTTTATATCATCACCTGGCATCATGTAGTCTCCGTATCCGATAGATAATACATCCATACCCCAACCCTGAACATCAACACGAGAGCCATATGTGCTGAAGTACAGTTTGTTATGCCTTGTGCTGGGGTGACCTGCCCCTACAATAATAGCACCACTATTGCCCCGGGCGTTATATTCTTCAAATAAAGGATCGTCTAAGTTCATACCCCCGTTGCCTGCTGCTGCAATTACTACTACTCCGGCATCAGTTGCAGCTTTCGTTAAATCCCATACCACGTTGTTATATTCAGCTGGTACATAGTCTTCGGTTGTTTGCACATATATTTGCATTTCATACAAGATTATATCGCCTGGTTCTGCATCCATAATGGCCCGTGTAACAGCTTTTATACGGTTATAGCCGGAAGATGTATATTCCGGATAAAGTATAAATCGGTCAATATTATGCGCTATACCGGTAATGCCATAACCATTATTTCCTGCGCACATAATTCCGGCAACGGCTGTTCCGTGGTCTAAGCTCATAGAAGATTGTATATCCATATTTTGAGCTATCGAAACGTTTACTTCGTTCAAGTCTTCATGATCGGGGTTAAGGCCATATTCTATGTCGTGTACGCGCACACCTTCTCCGGTGAGTCCTCTTTCCCAAGCATAATATGCGTTCACTCCGGGGTTAGACCTTAAATATGTTTGCGAAGACTCCATATTAGGCGTTACAGGAGGTATATCGTAAGGTGGTTTTATGGGTACACAGGGAGTCAAGCAGGCATATTCAACCTCGTCCATGGCTTCCAGTTTAGTTGCTATTTTAAGCAAATCATCCTTGCTTAACTTGTCTGAAACAACCTTGTATATACGGTTTAACTTGTCTATGCTATTTGTATTTGCTCCCCTCAAGGATGCCGATTTACGTATCTTTTGTAGATTAATATCGGGGATATCTATTCCTTTCTCGAACTGGAAAGAGTATTCTTCTTTCAGGTTTTTTAATTTTTTATTCAGAACAGATGCCGTTTTCAGACACAACGTATCGTTGTTCATCACAATATTGTTTGGGTAGAAAGATACATAAAGTTCATATTGGCTTACAGAAGGATTTAAACGAAGCCCCCCCTTTCTGTTTTGTGCAACTATACAGGTTGTTGCAAGAAGAAAAGCGAAGATGAAAAATAAACGTGTTTTCATAGCAATTAGATTGTTTTGATTATTATATCTTATAAAGGAACGGAAAAATATAAAAAAACACAACCTGTCTTACAGCATATCTTATTTGGATTTTATCTTATAACCACGAACTATTTTTCTGTTTACAAGTTGGTTAAGGTTGTGATGTAGGGTGAATTTTTAAATACACAGAAGGTCTTTATTTTCTCAATTCCGAAAAAAGGGTTCAGTATGATTTATTGTAAAAAATAAAATTTATTGGCAACTCTTATTTATATCTCAATTGGTAGCCATCAACAATTTTTCTATTTACAAGTTCCTGCAATATATTGAATTCGTTGTATGTTTTAGCCTTTCTTCCATGAGCTAATGCATATACATGGTATGGATACACTTTAAATATTTTAGCAAGCTCTTTGTATGTGTTTTTATTTTGACTAAATAGATAGCCTATTAAGTGTTTTACTATCATAGTACTATAACATTAATTGGGTGTTATTTTTGATTTTGCATTTTGATGTATTTTGTAACTAAAATAAACGATTTTAGTTTTTTTGTTAGAGTAAGTCGTTAATTAATTATTATTTATTTAAGTCTTTCCTTTGTTTGAAGTATGAACCATTGTTTGGTAAAAATATATTATTTTAGTGAAATCGCAAGCAAAAAGAGTGGGTTAAATCATGTATTGTTATATTTTAATGTTTGTTTTAACAAATACCTGTCAATATGTAAGTGATAGTAGGCATTGTTTAGATAATGAATGTTATTATATTTTCATGAAAACATTTTTTATAGTTAACTTTAAATTTCCATTCTGATATATTAGTTAAAATATGATATCAATAAATGTTTCGGGCGAGTTTAAGAGTTTATGCCCCGATTTTGCAGGAGCAGCCATTTTAGCCAAAGTAGTAAATACACCTTATTGCGAACCCCTCTGGAGGGAAATAAACTCCATTTCGGAGCAGTATAAGCAAACAGGTGTGATAGAAGAAATAAAAAAACATCCGGCTATTGAAGCTACACGCATGGCATACAAAAGGTTTGGGAAAGATCCTAACCGTTACCGACCCTCGGCCGAGGCTCTCTGCCGACGCATTTTAAGGGATATCCCCTTATACCAGATTGATACGCTTGTCGATATAATAAATCTGGTTTCTATAAAAACCGGATATTCGATAGGAGGCTTCGATGTTGATAAAATCTCGGGAAATGTATTAACTTTGGGTGTCGGTACAACCGGCGAACCATATGAAGGAATAGGCAAAGGTTTACTTAATATTGAGGGACTTCCTGTTTATAGAGACAAAGTGGGCGGCATTGGTACTCCTACCAGCGATAATGAGCGAACAAAGATAAGTGTTGAAACAAAATACCTGTTGGCTATTATTAATGGTTATGATGGACCCGAAGGTTTGCCCGGGGCAGTACAGTATATGCAATCGTTATTGCAACAGTATGCATCGTCCGATGGTGGAGATGTATTTTATTTTTAGTTTTTCTTAATACTTAAACAAAACAACATGAAGATATTGACAGGTACGCAAATAAAAGCAGCCGATAATTATACAATCGAAAACGAACAGATAAACTCGTTCGACCTGATGGAGCGTGCGGCTAACGTAATAGCTGATTGGTTTAAGGATAATATCGGCAAAGATATTCCCCTGTTTTTTTTCATAGGCAAAGGCAATAATGGTGGCGACGGACTGGCTGTTGCCCGTATCCTCTATAATACCGGATATAAATGTTCGGTCTATACAGCTTACAGCAAATCGGATATGACCGAAGAGTGCAACCACAATATGAACCTGTTGCCCTATGGTGTTGACATAATAGAAGGAGGACAGATTGAAATCTCTAAAAAAACGATAATCGTTGATGCTTTACTTGGTTCAGGGCTTGTGGGGGAAGTAAAAGAACCTTTACGGTCTATAATAAATATCATAAATTCTTTGCCTAACCGGATTGTTTCGATAGATATACCGTCGGGGATGATTTGCGAGTTTGGAAACGCATCTCAAACTATTGTAAATGCCAATCAGACATTAACTCTGGAATTTCCTAAACTTGCCGCTCTATTGCCCGAAGCCGGCGAGTGTTGTGGCGAGATGATTATCCTACCCATAGGTCTCAGCAAAGATTTTATGCAGCAAACCGAGTCGCCTTATTTCTTTATAGTAGAGTCTACCATACAGAAATTACTGCGTCCCCGGCTTAAATTTGCACATAAGGGCACTTATGGGCATGCGCTTCTGCTTTGTGGTTCGGAAGGGATGGCCGGTGCGGCTGTGCTGGCTACGGGTGCGGCTCTGCGTTCGGGTTGTGGTTTGGTAACCACGCACATGCCGGAACAAGAGCGTATGGCCGTTCAAGTGAATTACCCATCCGCCATATTGAGCCTCGATAAAAACACAAGCCTGTCTTCCCTGACACAAGATCTGACACAATACAGCGCCATAGGTATTGGCTGTGGGGTGGGGCAGTCAGCGCAAACTACCGGCGTTTTGGAGCAGTTGCTTAAAAGCGATACCGGGTTGCCTATGGTTTTTGATGCCGATGCCATAAACATACTGGCACAGAACAAAGAATTGTTGCAATATATACCCAAAGGGTCTGTTTTTACACCTCACCTTGGAGAGTTGAAACGCCTTATTGGCAATTGGGACGATGAAGCACACAAACTGAAGCTTGTCCTTGAATATGCCAAAGATTTGGATTCGGTATTTGTTGTAAAGGGAGCGCATACTTTAGTCTGTATGCCCGATGGACAATACTTTTTTAATTCGACCGGAAATAGCGGAATGGCAAAAGGCGGATGCGGAGATGTTCTGACAGGATACCTTACGGGGCTTATGGCTCGCGGTTACTCAAATACACATGCCGCCCTGATAGGCGTGTACCTGCATGGTTTGGCAGGCGATATGGCTGCTCAGGAATACGGGCAGGAAGCGATGAACAGTAAAGATATAATTGACTATCTGGCAAAAGCCATGAAAGTGGTAACAGAATAAGTTTCGGTGTAGAAAACCGCCCTCCGGTTGTTATAAGATTTGATTGCCCCGCCGTTTGGTTTCGCGCCCCAGTTCCCTGACCGAGGGAATGAAAAGCATAGTACAACCTACTATACAGATAGAGATGCCCGTGTACAGGAAAGCCGAGTTAAGACCTATATATTCGGCAATGAAACCGGTTGCCAATAAGCCGGGTATGGCCGGAATAAGGTTGAGGCTACCCATGATTGAGAATACCCGCCCAAGAGTGCTTGTGTCTATCATTGTTTGCAGTATTACGGTGAAAGCACTCCAGAATATGGCTCCGCATATACCTCCGATACCGGAAAGAATAACAAAGACCACAAACCCCGATGCGGGCAGTATCCCGGAAAAAAGGAATGTAAGACCCAACACTATGAGGGTTGTAATAATAAGCAAGGCTTTATTGGTGCTTTTCATTATTTTCAGACCAAGAAAAGCTCCTCCTATCAGCATTCCCACTCCCCAAGCGGTTTCTACGATGCTCATACTGAAAGTGTCGCCCATAAAATATTTAACGGTCATCAAGGGGAATAATGCCGAAGCAGGCATCAACAAGGCTATTGCTATTATATCGAAAACGAAAAGCCATGTCAGCCCTTTTACCGACGATATGGCTTTCAGTCCGTCTTTAATTTCTTTCAGCACATTTATTTTCTCGGTGGCATCTTCTCTTTCGGGGTTTGGTATTTTCACACAGAGCAAAGCAACGCAGGCTATGATAGCACCCGCAACATCGAGCAGCAATATAAAAGTCATGTCCATCACCACAATCAACAAGGCAGCCAAGGCCGGCCCGGCTATACTACTCAGTGATACTATTATCTGATTGACGCCAGCCACTCGCATCAACTGCGATTCGGGCGCAATAAGCGGAATGGATGCTTGCATGGCAGGTGTATAGAACGCGTTACCAACAGACCTGAAAGCCAGTAGTATGTAAATCTGCCATACTTCAATTTTCCCGTAATGGAACATAATGCACAGAATAAGGGTGGTAATGGCAATGAACGAGTCAGAGAAAATCATTGTCCATTTACGGCTCCATCGGTCTATCAAAACGCCAGTGAATAGCCCTATCAATATCTGTGGAAGCATGGATGCTATGGTGGCAAAAGCCAATACTTCGGCCGAGCCAGTTTCGAGGCTTAACCAAAAAATAACGGCATACCCTACAACCGAACTGGTTAGGGTAGACACAAGCTCGCCCGACCAAATGAGTGCAAATTTTTTCTTCCAATTTTCCATAAAAGCGAGCATAAAGATAGTATGATTGTTGTCATCCAACACCGACTTTTACCGCCAAAAAGGTATTTTTATCTTTTTCAGTTCTTCGGTTAATTTTTTTGCTTGTTTATCGGTTACGCTATCCAAAAGATTCCAAAATCTGGGGCTGTGATTCATTTCCACAGTATGGCAGAGTTCGTGCAGAATAACAAAACCGCATAGATGCCGGGGCAACAACATACACATATAAGAAAGGTTAATGTTTTTCCCCGACGAACAACTGCCCCATCGGCTACGGCTTTTGTTTATTTTCACGTCAGTAAAAGTAAAACCGTGTTCCTGAGCCAAAGAAGATACCAATGCGGGGAATATTCTTTTGGCCTCGTTGCGCATCACCTTTTCTACAATATCACGGATAGTATTTTGTGTATCAATCGATTCACATACACAATTGTGAGGGCATACAATGGTTAAAACATAGTTTTGAAGAGAAAAATAAAAGTTGTTGAGATTTTCGCTTTTTTCTATTTTAATGCTGAAACTGAGAGTCTTGAAATCAGCATCGGGCAAAAATATATGGTTTGGTCTGCCCTTCAGCGACGAAAGCTTTGGCCGTAACTCCTCTAAGGCTGCAAATGCCTGCTGTGCGGAAAAGTATACGGGTATTGTTATCTGGATACCATCGGGCACACGGCGTGCGATAACCCGTTTTGCCCGTCTGTTGGCGATAAAGAATATCCGACCTAATTCGCTGTCTGTATATTCTGCCTTATCCATTTAACTGTGTGATATATGAAACAAGCTTAGATCCCGAAAAAGATCTAAGCTTGCTGTTATACTTTATTATCGAGTAATTGTATTAGTTATTTTTTCTTGTTTTTCTCTTTCACAAAAGCCTCAAGAGCAGCAGTCATAGAAGGGAATCCGGGCTGGGGAGCTTCGCAATCTAAACGTAAACCGGCTTCTCTCACAGCTTTAGCAGTGGCAGCTCCGAAGCATGCTATATATATGTCTCCCTGTTCAAAGTCGGGATCATTTTTAAATAAAGACACGATACCTAACGGGCTGAAGAAAATGATAAGGTCGAACGACTTTATGTAATCTTTCTCTATCTCCGTACTTACCGTCCGGTACATAATGGCTTTGGTGTAATCTACTTTTTTCTCGTCCAGAATGGCTGTGATATCATCGTTATGCACATCCGATACGGGAACAAGAAATTTTTCTTTATTGTGCTTGGTCAGAGAGTTAGCCAATCCGTCCATTTTGCCCGTCTGGCTAAAGAAAATCTTACGCTTACGGTATATTATATATTTTTGCAGATAAAGAGCCACAGACTCGGATATACAAAAATACTTCATGGTTTCGGGCATAGTTATCCGCAGTTCTTCGCAAAGCGAAAAGAAATGGTCTATGGCCACCTTTGCCGTAAATACGATTGCCGAATAATCGGGGATAGAAATTTTTTGTTGTCTGAACTCCTTGGCATCTAAGCCTTCTACTTTAATAAATTGACGAAAATCCAGAGTCAGATTATATTTTTCTGCGATATCAAAATAAGGAGATTTTTCGGTGGCTGGTTTTGGTTGTGATATTAAAACTCTCTTAATTTTTGTACTCATAGAATATTAATTATATCCGTTTCAAATAAAAAATTCAGACCAAAATATAAGGATATATATGGCAAAATTTCGACACTGCAAAGGTAGGTAATCAAAAATAAAAAGTTAACTTTTTGTTGTAAAAAAAAGGAAATTGTTCGATAGAAAATAACTAAGCGTGTCAGTATAAATAAAATAAAAGACAATAAGAATGCTAAGAAATGAAAATGATCGGCATAAATCAGTACCAATGTTGGCAGGAAGATGCATATTCCGAAGATGTTAATGAGCGAAACATAATCTTTTTTCCATGTATTTATCAGTCCTTGTACATCGAACAGATATCCCATAAACTTATAGAACACATACTTTATGCCAACAAAAATAAATAAGGTAACAACAAATAATATTACTGTTATAAAACTACTTGTGGTACTGGTTATATAAGTGCTGGTTTCGAAAAACAAATCGTATAGCACGATGCTTGAAAGGAGTATTGCCTGAAAAAACAAAAGCCCATTTCCCCATGCGTCGGCTGCCGTTGTTTCTTTAAACGAAACCCTTTCAGACCGATCTGAAAGTAAGGAAAGCAAGCCCCGCCTGTCGAACAAAGATATTCCTCTTTTATACACAAAGGCAAGGAGCATGAAGCTGAGCAATAGGAGAGCAAAAATTCCGTCTTCGCCTTTAAGGCTGGGTAAACGGTCTTTCCCTTTATGACCGACTGCCGTATATGCCTTTACCGGAGCAACAGTATCTATTAGCGATTCGTTGGCAAGGGTATCAGTTGCCTGATTTATGGAATAAGTTGTGGTATCTTGCTTCGAAAAGTTGAGCAACCTTGGATTTGTGGATACAGAGTCGGGTTTGATTATACCGGTATGTGTACCTTGTGTTGCGGGAAGTAGACCCACATCCGGTAATGCTGTTGTTATAGAATCCTGCTCGATTTCCACCTTTATCTAATTCGTTTATATCCATAAATAAAACAGGCTGCAAAATTACAAATTCTTTTGCAGCCCGGTATTATTTTATTGGTCAAAAAAATTACAGGTTAAATTCCTTTTTTATTGTATCAACAAAATCAAGTTTTTCCCAAGTAAATAATTCTATTGTTTTTTTAATAGGTTCTTGGGTATATCTTGATGTAAATACCTTTGTTACGGTTTCGGGAGTGCGTCCCATATGTCCGTAAGCTGCTGTTTCTGAGTAAATAGGATTTCTCAGTTTCAGTCTTTCTTCTATGGCTTTAGGACGCATATCGAAGATAGCCTCAACTTTTTTGGCTATTTGCCCATCGGTCAGTGAAATATTGCTCTTTCCGTAAGTGTTGATGTAAATGTTCATAGGTTTGGCAACACCGATAGCATACGAAACCTGCACTAAAACTTCGGGCGATACACCTGCCGCGACAAGGTTTTTGGCAATGTGGCGCGAAGCATACGCAGCCGAACGGTCTACCTTCGAAGGGTCTTTGCCCGAGAATGCACCACCTCCGTGAGCACCTTTGCCGCCATAAGTATCTACAATGATTTTACGGCCTGTGAGGCCTGTATCTCCGTGAGGCCCACCGATAACAAATTTTCCGGTAGGATTTACGTGATAAATAATGTTGTCGTTAAACAGACGGGTGATATCTTCCCTGAATTTATAATTCTCCTTGACACGCGGAATCAGTATGTTTATCACATCTTCCCTGATTTTATCCTGCATCGCTTGGTCGGGACCAAACTCGTCGTGTTGTGTAGAGATTACAATTGTGTCGATACGCAACGGTGAACCATTATCGTCGTACTCGATTGTTACCTGCGATTTAGCATCTGGGCGCAAGTATGGCATCAAAGCAGTTTCGTTTTTGCGTATTTTGGCAAGTTCTATCAGCAAGGCGTGCGATAGGTCTAAAGCCAGTGGCATGTAATTATCGGTTTCGCTGGTTGCATATCCGAACATCATACCTTGGTCTCCTGCTCCTTGATCCATAGGATCGGCTTTTTGGTCAACTCCCCGGTTGATGTCGTCCGATTGCTCGTGAATGGCCGACAGAACACCGCACGATTTAGCTTCGAACTGATACTCGCTCTTTGTATAACCGATACGCTCTATTACTTTGCGGGCAGTTTCCTGAACGTCGATATACGCTTTCGATTTTACTTCGCCGGCAAGGACAACCTGTCCGGTTGTTACAAGTGTTTCGCAAGCCACTTTCGACTGAGGGTCGTGTGCCAGAAATTCGTCAAGTAGTGCATCCGAGATTTGATCGGCAACTTTATCGGGATGTCCTTCCGACACCGATTCCGATGTAAATAAATAGCTCATAATAATATAATTTTTTAAATATAAAATTAATGAGTGGTAGGTTTTGTCTGTGAGATGTTTGTACAAGTATTGTACAAAGAAGTAATAAAAGGCGGTTTTAGCATTTTTTACTGTGGTTGCAAGCAGACAAATCTTTCCACATTCTAAACTGAATGCAAAGTTATATCTTTATGCTAAAAAATAGAATTAAAAATATATAAAATCTTATATATTTAATCAACTAATTGATAGTCATTATTATGTGGCATTGGAGTGTGTCTTTAAAGAAAAATAAAACCAGTTATCATGTTATAAATATTGATGAGCTTCGTTATATAATGCAGGATGGAGATAAAACAGTTTAAATTGGTAGTAATGCCTCTGCGGGATAAAATGTATAATCTGGCAAGGAATATTTTGGCTACTAACAGTGATGCTGAAGATGCTGTGCAAGAAGCAATGCTGCGCTTGTGGAGTGTGAGGTCGCAACTACTTGTCCATCCAAACGTTCAGGGTTTTGCCATCCAAACCGTAAAGAATATTTGTATTGATAAATTAAGGAGTGGACGGTATAATGTTCCTATCGACGGTTTGCAGATAGCCGAAAGTTCTGAAACGCCTCACTTCCGAACAGAGTTGAATGATAGCGTTAGGCTAGTAAAAAAAATCATAGAAACATTGCCCGAATTGCAACGGCAGATTATACTGATGCGCGATGTTGAAGGATATGAATTGGCGGAGATTGCCGAAATTGTTGGAACACAAGTGTCTGCTGTGACAGTTAATTTATCAAGAGCCCGAAAAAGGGTGCGGGATAAATTTATCGACATAAACAAGATAATTAAAGAGTAAACATGAAGGATATAGGGGAAATAATAGACCGGTATTTTGAAGGTGAAACTTCTTTGAAAGAAGAGAAGCTTTTGCGCCAATATTTTAAACAAGGTGATATCGACGAACGGTATCGGATATATGCACCTATATTTTGTTTTTTCAGTGAAGAAAAAGCCGAAAAAGGGATAGATTCGGTTTCCGACTCCGGTAGCACAAATGTTAGTAGGGCTAAAAAGAAAAAACGCTTGCCAATATACCTTTATATAGGTATTGCCTCAAGTTTTTTACTCTTTTTTATAGGACGGGCTGTTTATCTTAACAACGATACCGAGACTTCAAAATCGATAGTCTATATTGACGGCAAAAAAATATCTGATAAAGAGATTGTCAGAACGCAAGCTATTGTATCAATCAACAATGTTTCGGACTTAGATGCTGATGCTATTGATTCTCAGATTTCTGTTTTAGAGTCATTTATCCAATAAACTAAACTATACGATGAAACTACTGAAAATAATAATACTATTCGTTATGAGTCAAATGCTATTTTTAACTGCATTTGGACAGGAGAATATGAAAATAAAAAACTGTTTTGATAAGTATGGCAAACAAAAAGGCTCGGTGATGGTTCAGCTTTCGTCCGACATCCTTTCGCAAGGCAGTAAGATTTCTTTCTATAAAAGTTTGGTTTTGGACGAAACTCCGGAAAAGCTTACAACCGTGCTTCAAGCCGTTCATACTGATATAGAAAAAGGCAGTAAGATTTCTGAACTGAAAAAAAACGGTAAAGTAGAATCGGGTACATATTTGGTAAGAGATGGTAAAAAAACACAAGCGTACGAATATATTCTATTTAAAAATAAATCGAAAAAAATAACACTGGTTTACCTGAAAGGAAGCTTTTCTCCCCAGCAATTAGATTATGAGTTGTCTAAACTGAAGGACTTGTTTATTTACGTGAACAACAAACGATTGAAGATTCAATAACTTAAATTTTATTAGATCAAATATTATGAAGAAACTATTTATTCTCTCCTTTTTTTGCTTGTCTGCAATGTTAATCTCGGCCAAAGAGCACCTAACCGATACGGTTTATCTGTCCAATAACGAGGTTACGTCGCATACGGAAACGATTGATACCCAAAACAGCAGTGTCTCTATTGATGGAGCGGATTATAATGTCAATTTTTTTTGGCAACGCAGACCTAAAAAATGGTTGTCTCCGAGGTCGGGCAGTGGGTTCGGATTCAGTTTTCTGAATTATGACGACTCCGACATCTCGGGCGGTAAACTTAAACAAAGCCAGTCATATATGTTTTCGGTGGGTATTTGCAACTATGGAATGCAAATAGCGAACTCTAACTGGATGTTTGTTTCGGGTATTAGCTTGGATTGGGCACGCTACCATTTTAGCGATAATGTTGCTTTGACCAAAGTTGATGGTATAACTCAATTTAAACCTGCTCCTGAGGGTATAGATTACAAATCGAGTAAATTATTGGCACACTATGTGTCTATACCTGTTTTGATGGAATATCAGTATAAGAAGTTTTTTGTTTCGGGTGGGGTAGTTGGTTTTTTCAAATACTATTCGAAGTCGCAAGTGAAGTATTATGACGATTTAGGTAAACATAAAAAAAATCAAGGGCGCGATTTGAATATGCGTACCGTAGACTTAAAATTGAGGCTGCAGGCAGGTATTGGCGATGTCAGTGTATTTGCTTATTATTCGCCTTTTTCAATGTTTAAAAATGATGAGAATCCCGATATAAAAACCTACTCTGTTGGAGTAATGATAGATTTTTGAATTTACTGATTATAAAATGAATGTAGAAAAACCTTCCGGTAGCGATTGGGCTATTTGGGAGGTTTTTTGTTTGATGTTGTCGGGTATGGCAAATAAAGATAAAAAACAAAAAAGCTAACTATCTTTTATATTGATAATTAGCTTTTCTTATGGTGACCCCGGAGAGGCTCGAACTCTCGACCCAATGATTAAGAGTCATTTGCTCTACCAACTGAGCTACGGAGTCGTATTTGTTTTTTATGGTGATGCAAAAGTATATAATTATTTCTTTTTTGAGAAACTTTCGAGGGTATAAAATTATACGTAAAAACGTTTTTCTATCTATATTCTAATTCTAAAAAAGATACCCTATCACATTTTTCTGCAACAGGGTATCCTTTATATTTTACTGAGTTGTGAGACTATATCACCGAACAGGAATCTTGTCTATTCTTTTTTGGTGACGTCCTCCTTCAAAGTCAGTTTCGAAGAATTTGTTAAGTATATCTATGGCTTCTTCTTCCGAAACAAACCGGGCTGGCATCACAATCACATTTGCATCATTATGCGCCCGCGCCAAACTTGCAATCTCGGCATTCCAGCACAAAGCAGAACGAATGCCCTGATGCTTATTTAGTGTCATATTTATTCCATTTCCACTACCGCAAATACCTATACCCGGATAGCATTCTTCTTTCTCTACGGCCACAGCCAAAGGATGTGCAAAATCGGCATAATCGCAACTGTCGGACGAATATGTGCCGAAGTCTTTGTATGCAATACCTTGAGCTTCGAATAAAGAAATTAAATACGCTTTCAACTCGTATCCGGCATGATCGCTGCATATGCCCACAGGCTTATCTGTTTTAGGTAATACCAAAGTAGCCATATCTTTTTCTATTTTAAAAAGTCTTTCACTTGATTATAAACATTCTCGGCAGTAAAGCCCAGTTTCTCGTCCAAAACCTTATATGGAGCAGAAAATCCGAACGACTCCAAGCCCCAAATACGTCCCGAATCGCCAACCAAACCTTGCAGATTTACAGGCAACCCTGCCGTTAGGCCAAATATCTTGGAGCCTTCGGGCAAAACAGATTTCTGATATTCTTTGTCTTGGCTTCTGAATAAGCCTTCGGATGGAACAGAAACAATGCGTGTACGCACACCATCGGCATTCAGTAGTTTGGCTCCCTCTATAAGGGTGGATACCTCCGAACCGGACGCCAACAGAATAACGTCAAACTCAGCATCATCAATAGCCACATAAGCTCCATATTCCGCTTGCTGTGCATCTGCATAGCGAGAATCTGTTATAGTAGGCAGATCTTTAATATTCTGACGAGATAGAATCAAGCCCGTAGGCGTGTCGGTATTTTCCATAGCCATTCGCCACGAAACAGTTGTTTCGGCAGCATCGGCAGGACGTAACACCAACATTGAATTCTGCCCGTGATGGTTTTTCAGTTTTTCCATCAAGCGTATTTGAGCTTCCTGTTCAACAGGCTCGTGTGTAGGTCCGTCTTCTCCTACCCGGAAAGCGTCGTGAGTCCAGATGAATTTAACAGGTTGACCCATCAATGCGGCCATACGGATGGCAGGTTTCATATAATCGGAGAATACAAAGAAAGTTGCACACGCCGGAATGATACCACCATGCAAACTCATACCGATACAAACACATGCCATTGTCAACTCACAAACTCCGGCCTGAAAAAATGCTCCCGAAAAATCACCCTTACGGAATGCTTGTGTATATTTAAGGAAACCATCGGTTTTGTCGGAGTTCGAAAGGTCGGCACTCGACACAATCATATTCTCCACATTCTGAGCCAACACACCAAGAACCGTAGCCGATGCTGCACGAGTTGCTATATCGTTTTTCTGCTCTATGGCCGCCCAATCGATGTTCGGTATTTTGCCTGAAAACCAAAGCTCTTTTTTCTTGGCCAAATCCGGATTTTGTTGCGCCCATGCTTTTTCGGCTGCATGCCTGTCGGCAACGATAGCTTCTAATTCCTTCAATCGGTTTGCATAAAACTCTGCTACTTCGGGGAAAATAACAAACGGATTTTCGGGATTTCCACCCAAATTCTCAATTGTTCGTTCAATAGAAGCTCCACCATCGCTTAAAGGCATACCATGCGAGGCTACTTTATTTTCGAAACTCGATCCATCTTCCTTGCGCGCGCCTTTACCCATAATGGTTTGTCCGATGATGAGCGTAGGCCGTTCTTTTTCGACTTTTGCTTCGGTCAAAGCGGCACGTATCTGTGCAACATCATTTCCGTCGATAGATATCACATGCCATCCCCATGCACGGTATTTAGCGGCAGTATCTTCAACTGTAACGTCTTTCGTTTCGGTAGAAAGTTGGATGCCGTTAGAATCGTAAAACATAATAAGATTGTCAAGCCCCAATGTTCCGGCAATGCGACCTGCTCCTTGCGATATTTCTTCCTGTATTCCACCGTCCGAAATAAAAGCATATATTGTTTGCCCCATTTGCTCGCCTAAACGGGCTTTCAGGAATTTAGCGGCAATAGCGGCACCAACGGCAAATACATGACCTTGCCCGAGTGGCCCTGAGGTATTTTCTATTCCCCGTTCTACGTCCAATTCGGGATGTCCGGGTGTTGCGCTGCCCCACTGACGGAATTGTTTAAGATCGTCGATCGAAAATTTGTTGATCAATGCCAGTTGAGAATATAGCATTGGCGACATATGCCCCGGATCGAGAAAAAAACGGTCGCGACCCGCCCATCTGGGATTTTGAGGGTCAAAAACCATAAATTCGGAGTACAAAACATTTATAAAGTCTGCGCCTCCCATAGCACCACCGGGATGGCCCGATTTAGCTTTCTCTACCATTGCAGCAGCCAATATGCGGATATTATCGGCAGCTCGGTTTAATACATTTATATTGTTCATTGCTCAAAAATTGGTTTTCCTATTAATCAGAGACAAAAGTATGAAATTAAAAAGCAAAAGGCAATAAACTTATCGTCAATAAACATTTTGGAGTATGAATTTTTCGGACGAAAGTTCAAAGTGTTGTTTGTTAAGTTATTATCTTAAATCGTGCAAACTTCAACAATAATTGTTTGGTTCCCGCATTCTGGAATTCAACAGTTGCTTTACGACTCTCGGCTGCTCCTTCAACCGAAAGAACTTTACCTATGCCAAAGCGCTCGTGTTCTATCATTGCTCCAACAGGTACATCTGCCACTCCCGTTTGTGCCGATAATTTAGGTGTGGCATGCCTTACACTCACCATTTTGGATGGTGGAGGCGTACTTACAGGTTTAGGGTTTGATTCGTAGTTTCTGATTGGAGTGCTGCTTTCCCTTTCTTCTCTTTGCCGGCGGACATTGTCCCAAAAACCATTGCCGTTTGCAGAACTGAAACCACCACTTAAAGCTCCTGCACTGATGTTAAGGAACGAAGTATCTATTTCGCGAAGAAAACGGCTGGGATTGCACGGATTGGTTTGTCCGTTGCGGAAACGGCTCTTAGCATAAGTCAGCATACAAAACTCCTTTGCCCGTGTTATTGCCACATAAAACAAGCGGCGCTCTTCCTCCAAGCCCCGTGTTTCCGATTTGGCCATTGACGAGGGAAAAAGGTCTTCTTCCAACCCAACAATAAATACGTTTTTAAACTCCAGCCCTTTTGATGCGTGAATGGTCATCATCGTCACTTTTTCGTGACCCGATTCTTTGTCCGTATCTTGGTCGGTCAGCAAAGATACTTCGGCCAAGAAATCCATCAAGCCTATCTGTTCTTCGCCTTCTTCGCGGCGGGTTTCACAAAATTCGTTGATACCACCAAGCAACTCTTGCAGGTTTTCCTGCCGACTCATTCCTTCGGGTGTATTATCCTGATAAGCCTCACGGGCTATTCCGCTTTGTTTGACGATAAGAGAGGCCATCTCGTAGGCCGACAGTTCTTGCAACTGTTGCATAAAGCTGTCTATCAGTTCACGGAAATCTGCTAATTTACGTCCCGTTCCTGCGTTTATATTCAGGTTGAAAGCCAAAGGGTTGGATACCACCTGCCAAAGGCTCGTGTTATGCAATCGGGCTGCTTCGGCCACCTTACTGAGTGTTGTTTGCCCAATGCCACGAGTAGGGAAATTTATGATACGCTTCAGCGCTTCTTCGTCGTTAGGATTGACTACCAGACGGAAATAGGCTATCACATCCTTTATTTCCTTACGCTGATAGAAAGACAAACCGCCATAAATCCGGTATGGGATATTGCGCTTGCGTAAAGACTCCTCAAAAATGCGTGATTGGGCATTTGTTCTGTACAGGATAACGAAATCGCTATACGGTTCTTGTTTTTGCCGCCTCAATTCTTGTATCTTATTGGCTACGATAAGGCCTTCTTCAAAGTCGGAAAAAGCACTGCTCAGCTCCAACTTTTCGCCTTCTTCGTTTTCAGAATAAATTTTTTTCCTTATTTGTTCCACATTACGGCTGATAAGGCTGCTTGCGGCATTAACTATGTTCTGTGTGGAACGATAGTTACGTTCCAGTTTAAACGTTTGTGCATTAGTATATTCGCCGCTAAACTGCAGAATGTTATCTATATTTGCTCCACGGAAAGCGTAAATACTTTGGGCATCGTCGCCCACCACACAAATACGGTGATGCAGGGCTGCAAGTTGGCTCACAATCTGATATTGCGAGCGGTTTGTGTCCTGATACTCATCTACCAAGATATATTGAAAACGCTCCTGATAAGTTTTCAAAACTTCCGGATTGTCCAGAAAAAGACGATTGGTGTAAAACAACAAATCGTCAAAATCCATCATGTTCGAAGCTTTTAGCCTCCGGTTATATTCACGATAGATGTCTTTTATCTGCGGAACTTTAGCCCGTGCGTCATGCTCCAACACTTCCTTGTTTTGGGCATACATGGCAGGCGATACCAAAGCGTTCTTTGCTCTCGACACCACAGCCTGTACCATACCCGGTTTGTAAAGTTTATCATCGAGTTGCATCTCCTTGATAATGGTCTTTATCAGATTGCGCGAATCGGCCGAATCGGTAATGGTATATGTAGCCCCGAAGCCTATCCTTTCGGCTTCGGCACGTAATATTCTCGAAAAAATGGAGTGAAACGTTCCCATCCACAACCGGCGGGCAACGTGTTCGCCAACCAACTGTCCTACACGCTCGCGCATTTCGCGTGCCGCTTTGTTGGTAAAGGTAAGAGCAAGAATGTTTTGCGGAGGTAAACCCAATTTCAATAAATAGGCTATCTTGTAGGTCAGTACACGTGTCTTGCCCGAGCCCGCACCCGCTATTACGAGCGAAGGTCCGTCACAAAACTCAACAGCAGCCCGTTGCGATTCATTCAGTTGTTGAAGTAAATCTTCCATCTACAAAAATGGTGTATAAAAAAAGGATTTGATGTTCCCTATCTAAAAAAGCCCCGGTTGTAATCTTGCCTTATACGATTACACCGATGGGCTTATATATCATTTATAATTTTACCTTGACAGGTAATTTTTTTTATTTCTTAAAACGGTAAATCGTCCGAGTCGTCTCCGCCAAAAGGTTCGGTGGATTGTTGAACGGGCTTAGGTGTGCTTACTGCGGAAGGCGAAGCGGTTTCGTTTCCGTAAGCAGGTTGTGCTATTGGTTGTTGGGTTGTTGTATCGCCACGGCGGCCCAGCAACTCCAAATTGTCGGCATAAATTTCGGTAACATAGCGTTTCACTCCGTTCTGATCGTCGTAGCTACGCGAACGTATCTTTCCTTCGATGTATACTTGCGTTCCTTTCCTCACAAACTGTTCGGCCACTTTAGCCAATCCACGCCAGCAAACAATATTATGCCACTCCGTACGGTCTGGAATCTGAGTGCCATTTGCGGCAGTATATCCACGTTCGGTTGTGGCCAAAGTGAAGTTAACAACAGCCGAACCATTGTCGAAGTATCTGACATCGGGGTCTTTGCCCACATTACCTATAAGTATTACTTTATTTACTGACATAATATTTCCCTTTTATTTCTATTTTTCTGGATACAATATACAAATATAAGTAAGAATATTTGTAAAAACCGAAACAAACCTTCCTTTTAATTTCCTTTGGCTTTATACGCCATTGCATAGAAGCGCATCTGCTTTACCATTGATAGCAGCCCGTTAGAACGGGTGGGAGAGAGGTGTTCGTTCAAGCCTATTTTTTCTATAAAATAAAGGTCTGTATTAATAATCTCGTCTGGTGTACGCCCCGATAAGACTTTGATGAGCAAGGCTATAATGCCTTTTACGATTACGGCATCGCTTTCGGCCCGGAAACAGACCTTACCGTCAACATATTCGGCATTCAGCCATACGCGGCTCTGGCAACCTACAATGAGGTTAGATTCCACCTTATATTTTTCGTCAAGCGGTTCGAGCGAATTGCCTAAGTCTATCAGCAAGGCATATTTGTCCATCCAATCGTCAAAGACCGAGAACTCTTCAATAATCTCGTCCTGTATTTCGTTTATAGTCATTCCTTTTTTATTTTTCTTTGTAAATAATCTCCATCACGGTTTGTCCCACAGCCTTGAGGGTTTCCCGATTGATGTTTTTCATATCATCGTTCATGGTATGCCAATACCACCCAAAACCAAGGCTCGAATTTGGGTCAAACTGTACGATGTTGGCACAGGGGATATTCCGGTTTTCGATAACAGGCACATGGTCGTCAATGATAGCCCCGCCTTTTTTGTTGATAAAGTACTTACCATATCCCAGACTATATGCCGTGCCCCATATTTTACGAACCACATCGGTAGCATATACATCCGAATATTGTTCCTTATAGAAAGTTGCACTGGGTGCGCCAACCATATCGAGTAAGATTCCGTAACGTGCCTTATAGTTTGGTGTATGCGGATTTTTTGACCAATATTGCGAACCTAAGCACCACCAGTTTTGGCTGTTATCGGTATCATCGTCGAAGGCGGGTGTTCCGTAATCTTCGGCGTCGAAAAAGATGATATCTATTCCCAAAGCGGGAGTTTTGAGTTGTATTTGGCGGGCAATTTCGAGCAGAACACCTATTCCACTGGCTCCATCATTGGCTCCCAGAATAGGTTTGCGGTGGTTTTCGGGATTCCCGTCACGGTCGGCAAAAGGGCGGGTATCCCAGTGTGCAAACAGGAGTATACGCTCCGCCTGGTCAACGTTGTACGACCCTATTATGTTGCGCATATTCAAAACCGTGCCATCGTAGGCTTTTACCTCCGCTTTCTGCTCAATTACTTCGGCTCCGAAGTGCTTGAGTTGGGCAACTAAATAATCGCCACATGCCACATGTTCGGGAGAGTTAGGTACACGATATCCAAAACCGACCTGATTGTCTATATACCTGTATGCGCTATCCTGATTAAATTCGGGCGATACTTTTTTGTAAACGCCCTGAGTGCTGTTTTCGTTTTTAGTAGTAGTCTTAGAGCTACAAGCTACAACGAGAAATAATACTGACACGAGGTATGTTCCTATCTTCAACTTAAGCATTTTTATTTTTTTACGTTTAAGGCACAAAGATAAAGAATCATATCCAAATTCTATTCATCATCGTCCTTAAACTCCAAGATATCGCCGGGCTGGCAGTCCAGCTCCTTGCAGATAGCCTCGAGCGTCGAAAAGCGTATAGCCTTAGCCTTTCCGGTCTTTAGTATAGATAAGTTGGCCGGCGTAATATCCACTTTTTCTGATAGTTCGTTCAGTGAGATCTTACGCTTAGCCATCATAACATCTAAATTTACAATTATTGCCATATTCAGATTTTAGGGTTAGTTATATAGTAAGATCCTGCTCTTCTTTCATCTTCAGAGCTTGTCGCAGAGCTTCTGATATTGCCAAAAGCGTTACGCCAAAAATCAAACCGAAATAATCGAGCGATCCGTAATAGGATACCGTATATCCATCGAACGATATGAGTTGAGAGAAAATAAACCTATCGGAAATTTTTGAAAAGGATTCAACAAGTCCTATAAAGATTACACAATATCCCAATCGGCGTATGCGAATCATATTTTCTCTTGTAAATATTTTATTTTTTCCTATCGAACTTAATGTCTTAAAGAACAGAATAGGAATATAGATGAGTACAATAATATTCATCAAAGAAAGGATTACTACCGACACCGATACTACCTTAGGCCAAACTGATAAATTATCACTTTCGCTCAGTGGAAAATAAACTGTTGAAATATCTTTTTCAACAAACACTTCTTTGCCTGTTCTATTATTTACTTTTTTTTCGGTTGTAGCATTCTTGTTCGATTCGGCTTTCAGGGGAGATGGAAAAGGAAAACCTTTTTCTCCATGTGCTTCTTCCTGATGTTTATGCGAATAGTAAGATATCATTTGTGGTATAACCTGCACCACATTATCAAAAATACTGTAAAGGTACAGTGCTATTAAAACGATTGAAAGAACTTTTAATTTACGATTCATTCTTTTAGTTTAGATAATAAAAGTTAGAAACTACAGAACTTTTTCTCTTAATGCAAAAATAAGTTGTTTTACATTACTGCATTTGCAAAGATAGAGACAAGAAACAAAACTATTGCTATCACGATACTCATAACTGTAAATATTAAATTTGTTATTCAATGTTTATTTATCGTTTTTCGATATACAAATGAAAACATAATTTTCCGGTAAAAAAAATATTTTTATTGTTTTTCGATAAAAATATTTTCATTTGCGATAAAATAGAATATTTACAAGGTCTCGCATTCCGTTATTTTAGCTGTTTAGGCATAGATTTGTTTCTTTTTCAGATACTTCAAAAAAATATTGTCCACCATGTACAAGCGGGTAATTTTCCCGTACATGGCCTACCGGAAAATCAAAACAAACAGGAATATTATATTCGCTAACCATTGCACGAATGTTCTCATATACAGTCATTGGCATCAAAGGGTCTTCTTCATAATCGGTGAATTGTCCAACAACGAGCCCTTTTATTTGTTTTAATATACCTGCCAACTTCAGATTCCACAAAATACGGTCAATCTGGTAAGGGCGTTCGCCAATATCTTCTATAAAAAGTATTCCATTCTTAGGCACTTGCGTATAAGGCGTACCAATCAATCCCGCCAAAACAGAAAGGTTCCCGCCAAACAAACAGCCTTCGGTATCTCCCTTGATATTTAATTCATGAAATGGCCGATTGTAATTAATAACCTTATTGTTCATTAAAATATCTTTTAAATATATAGAAGACTCATTGTCAGCATCCAAAGCCAGATGCTTTGCCATCGGGGCATGAATAGAGGCCAATCCGTTTTGCATAAACAAAAGATGAAGGGCTGTTATGTCGCTATATCCCACTAACCATTTAGGATTCTTTTTTATTTTCGTAAAATCAATAGACTCAAGCAAGTGTACAGCTCCATAGCCACCGCGCGAACAGAGAATCATTTTCACTTGTTCATCATCCATCGCATCTTGAATATCACAGAGGCGTTGCTCTGCTGTTCCGCCAAATCGGCCATACCGTCCTGCGGCATGGGGAGCAACTTCTACTTCGAGTCCCCACGTTTGTAAGGTGTGTTTAGCCCCTTCAATATATTGTTTGTCTATACTACCCGAAGGGGATATAATCCTGACTTTATCTCCCACAGATAAGGCAGGAGGATATATAATAGTGTGTTTCATTTTGTTCTGCTTTTTATCTTATCTACATTAACTTATAAGCAAATATACAACATTAATCCCTGGTGCATTTGGATGATACAAAAGAAGTTGATTATTATCAAACAAATTGCTTTATTTTAATTTATAATTCTGGGATGGGTGAAATCCCCCGCCTTTAGGCGGAGAATTTATATATTTGTAAAAATATAATTTTTATGCAAACATATAAAAGCGGTTCACACACCCGCTATGACATCAAATATCATATAGTTTGGATAACGAAATATCAGCCTCTGGTTCTCGAAGGTTCGGTTGCCGAACGAACCCGCGAGTTGATACGTCAAATATGTATGCAAAATGAAGTGGCAAGTTCACCGTAATTATGAAACAACTTTTGACGCAGCGGAAGAAATGGTCAAAATTGCTTCTATAAAATTATTGTTGAATAAAATTAAACAGGCTCTAAGAGTCTGTTTAAATTTGATTACTAAAAAATAATATAGGGCTTCGCAAAACAAGCTGGAAGATGTTTCTTTGAAGTGACCAAACTAAAAAAGAAATGTATCCTACCGATTTAACAGAAGCCCAGTGGCAATATATAGAAAAAGTTCTATTGCCCCAAGAAAGAAGACGAAAACATGACCTGAAAGAGATATGGAACGCCATATTTTACTTAGTGAGAAGTGGTTGCCAATGGCGCATGTTACCAAAAGATTACCCTAAATGGGAGTTGGTTTATTACTATTTCCGTAAATGGTCAGACCTGCAGGAATTTGATTTACTATTGAGTAACTTACGGGAATCTGTTCGATTTAAACGAAAGCAAAATAAGGAAGCCTCTTTAGGTATTATTGATAGCCAAAGTGTAAAATGGGGAAATAATAAAGCCTTGAAGGGTATTGACGGCAATAAAAAGATAAAGGGTATTAAACGTCATGTTGTAGTTGATAAAAATGGATTTTTAATAGCAGTTATGGTGACGGTAGCCAATATTCATGATAGCAAAGCTGCGAACCTATTGATGCGGGTACTTAAAGAATTATGTTCATCTGTAAAAACTATTATAGCTGATGGTGGATATAGGGGCGAATTGGCTGATAATATTAGAAATACATTTGGTTATGTATTACAAGTCATAATCAGTGGTTATCAAAAACATGGTTTTAGACCAATAGCGAAACGTTGGGTAATAGAACGTACATTTGCTTGGTTCGATTATAATCGAAGATTATGCCGTAACTATGAAACAACTTTTGACTCTGCAGAGGAAATGGTCAAAATTGCATCTATAAAATTATTGTTGAATAAAATTTAAACAGACTCTTATATTATAAATAAATTATTAATGCGAATCAGTAGTTGAAACAATTCGCTGATTTGTTTAGTTAAATTATTTATTATCAATGAAATAAGCGCGTTGAATATTTGCTCAAT
>NZ_JARXWE010000020.1 GCF_029893235.1 Dysgonomonas sp. PH5-45 | reverse complement strand
TGTAACTTCAGCAAAATAGGGAGAGATTAATGTATTCATGAGACGAAGATAACATTTCTACAAATTATGATGAAATTTTGATGCGGTTGCCCTGATTATATGCCTCCCATTTTGATATATTCTACACAAGAAAAGCTTTGGATAATGAAGATGTGGGGGTAAGGCTAAAAACAAGAAAAGGTTGTCCTCCCGACAACCCAATCTCTTTTATTATAACCTTAAATCTAATACTATGAAAAACACAGTACAAATTTAAAGAGCTATTTCATTTACCACAAATATTAAAAGGGTAATTTTGACGCATTTAAAATTATTTAAACATTAGAGGCTTTTTATTGTCTAATATTTACTGTTTTATCCTTTTTTTTATATTTGATAATAGACCATCCGATACGGGGCTTTCGAATTTACGGGCAAATATGGCGTCCGATTGCCGGATGGCTTCTTCGTCTTGTTCATCAAGGTTTGCCGGGAAATTCCCATTACGTACTTCCCATACAATGTACCGGAGGGGATTGTTGGTTACATTCTTACCAAAAGGAGAGTTCATGACAATGGTCTGAAAAAATATCTCTTCGGTGCAGAAGGTATATTTAAAGCGTTTCAGATAGCGAGGATTATTATCTATATATTGTGTTATATAGTGGGCACAATCGCGACTTACAGACCAGTATGTGGAGCCTCCATATAATTCGGGGAATCCTTCGTAATATTTACGTTTGAATCCTAATTTTCGCTGAATCAGTACCGATGTGCGAATCACTGCCTTGCCGAAAGTCGATTTCCGGTTAAAAGCGTCGGCAAACACATATTGGTCAATACGGTCGTATCCGCCATACCACCATTTCTCGTATGGCATTTTGAATACTTCCATAAATTCCCGTCCATTGTTTTCTTCAAAAAAACGGTCTATATCCATCACCGGTTTTATAGGGAAGTCCTGCCCTGTAATGAGATGAAAATACTGGTTAGCCGGATTTTTTATCGCTTCCTGCAATAGCATTATTATGGCCAACAGGTGGTTTACGCCTCCCCAGTTAATTTTATAATGACGGCAAACGAAGTCAACATTCGGTTTTTTGCTCAATATTTCCAAATCATTATCCGAAAGAGAACTTTTTTTGTCTATATGGATATAACACCTGAAATTCGGGCTGAAAGTATCTATCAGACCTTCCAACTGTTTCCTGTTTTTATATGCCGTTATCAATATAGCGTGCTGCATCTTTTTCTTTTAGTGTTTACGCCTATAATAGCTATGTACAAAATCTTTCCCCTTTTCTTCATACTCATTTTGCAGAACCTCTTTTAATACGGGGTTAGAGTCTACTCCCGTTATTGGGTATTGGGTTTCGGGACGGGGTATAGCTATCCACTTTGGAGGAGTGGTTCGCAGATAATGGTTCATTTCGTTAAACACCTGCTCATCTGCCCTTGCCCACGCTTCCTGATTGGTATAGAATCTGAAAGGAGGCAGTATATCGGTTTCTAAGTACCACGAAGATTGCAGATTGTAGCCAAAAACACTATCACGGTCTTTCTCCGGAATTATTTTATAGACAGTAGCTTTATCTGTAAAGAAAAAGTTTTCATATACGTTTTCCGACCAGTCGTACATTTTTTTTATGGCTAAAGTCTTTTTTGTATATACCAAACTTGGGCAAATTATACATATGGCAAGTATCCATTTAATAGTTTTACTGAAACCGGTTTCTTTCAATACACGAACAGAAAGGATAAGCCCCACAATGAGAACAGGAATATTCATCATCGAATAATGTTCGCTCTTCAAGCCAAGCTTAATGCCTATTGCGGTAGTAATAGCTACACAAATAATACAAATAAGCGCTTTTCCATTCTTATTTTTTCTCCATAATAAGAAAGCCGCGAAAATAGCTGTAAAGCAAGGGAAAATAATATAACTCAGAAAAACTAAATCTTTGACCGACAGTCCATATCCATAATTATGACTATGAACAGATACATATTTGAAGTTGAAGGTAAAGGTTGCGTATATCATTTCGTCGAAAGTACCGTTCAAAGCAAAATATAGGCAAACAGGCAACGTAATGCAAAGGATTCCTAACAAGAATGCCCCAATATTGAGTAAAAGATTTTTCCATTGCTTGTCTGCAATCAGACAAAGCCCCACAGCCAGAATAATGCCACATAGGCCAGTGTTGTTCGATAGGCGTGTGAAAGCCATTGCTGAAAAACAAATGCCATACACTAATGCGTATACAGGCGGGTGTTGCTTCGATCCGGAAAAAGAATATTTAAGGGCAAGATAAAGGCTGATTAAAATTGGAGTAATACTGTATTCTTCGGTCAGATTACCACCCTCGGCAGTTATTCCCCAAAACACAAAACTGACAAAAATAGGCAGGGGTAAGTACTTCAAAGGTATTTTTATCAGAACTGCCAGTTTATAAGTGTACCATTGTATAATAGTCAGATTAATTATTTGCAGAATAAAGATTCCCATATATCCACCCAGCTTCATCCCCAATGCCTGTAAAAAGAAAAGGACAGGGCCCTTATGATCGAAAATATCTACATAAAGCAGTTTACCCTCTCCAATGGCTCGGCCTATAAGCATAAAAATAGCGCTATCGTAACCTAAGTAGCTATATAAAGGGCTGGTTGAATAAGAAAAAATAAGCAAGAAAAAAACGGCGGTGATGACAAACCCTATCATCATTCCTATCTTTTGACCGTAACTGAGTTGGTTTTCAGTCTGCAAATTCGATTTCAATACCATAATATTCTGACATGAATTTAACACCATAAGTAGCGTCTATAAGCCCGAATTTTGTTTTCGGATAAGCTTTTTTAAGTACGACCTTTTTCTCTCCTTTTTCTTTTTGAGTTGCTATGAAAGCCTCTCTATCCCCTCGTTCGTTGGCTAATGTGGTTACGTCTTTGGCAGCATCATAAAAGCTGAATCCGAACATAAGGAAAATATAGACAGTGATGGCGGTTTTTATTTGGCGTACGAGTTTTTTGTCCGACAAGAGGTGTTTGTATGCTATACCTGCGGCAATAATGTTCAGACAAATGGCTCCAAACCAAGCACGCGGAGGAAAAGCCGGAGAAAAGGTCATAGAGTATATAGCCCCTAACACACCAACCATGTATATAGCCACATAAAGGAATAATTGTCGTTTGCCCGATAGGCTTATTCTATGGTATATTACCAAGAAAATAATCATAATAAGGTTGAGAGCCCCCAAGTAATAAACAAAAAACTGTGTTGAAGTCAGCAGATTGTACACAATCTTGAGAGCCGAAGGCGATGCTCCCTCCGCGCGGGCAAAGTTTCCCGGTGCAACAATCATCATAACGAAGCCTATTATGCCCCCTGCAAGTCCGGCAATGGCCCAGGCAGGAATCTTGATATTATTTACTTTATAGGATAAAAGGAAAAGCAAAATCATGGCAATCATTGCCACTGCGGTATTCTCGTTTGTCCATCCTGCCACGATACCCAATAAAAAGAATATGGCGGTTTGGAATATAAAGGCTGCTCCTTTTCTTTCTTTTCCTTGGTATAAACGGTATGGTAAAAGGAATAGGAGAATAATAACCGTTCCCCACAGATAGTTTACACTGCCTGTAACCCACAACACAGTATCAGCAAAAACAGGTTGAAGTATCCATACCAAAAAAAACATTCCCCCAAGCAAGCTAAACGAATGTTCGCTACGCCCTTTTGCATGATAGTACATTACTACAACAAGAAGCACAAAGGCCAAGGAGTTTATAATGTCAATGGTTAGCGGGCTGCCCATTAGCAGTAGTTGGAGAATGGAGTGTACAACAGTCCGTCCACCCCATAGCTTATAATGAATTAGCTGGGAGTGAACAATATCGCTGAGGCCGGATATCCTTTCGCTTGTCGAAAACACAAAGGAATAAGCATAGTCGTCGCCCTGAAATATAGAGTACCTGTTAAGAAAAAAAATAACGAAAAAGACAAAGAGTAAAAACAAGGCACTCAGCAATTTCTTCACCTTGCTATTCCGGGCAATTGTCAAATAACAGTTATCGACCGAAACCGATGATTGCTCTAATTTATTTTTAATCCAACAGAAAGATTTATTGGAAAACATATTCATTGTACACATACTTTGTATTGTTGCTCTTGACAATAAAAACCTCTGCAAATATAATACATTAAAACCAGACTGAACCTGTCTTAATAAATTATAGTTTAACTGTATCCCGAAAAATATTTTTGCGAAAAAGTGTTTTGGTATCGAAATTTGTATTATTTTTGCAGTCCAAGAGATATTATGTCATTCATAATCATAATGTTTTAAATATGAAAAAACGATTACTAACGGCCGCATTTCTTATAGGATGCAGCTTTACACTAAACGCTCAACAAGTTACTGAGCAAGAAACAACACAGAAGAAATACAACACTTACAAAACTACCTGGGAAAAAAATCGATTCAAAGACACTTGGTTTATATCTTTCGGTAGTGGTGCGCAGTTACTAATGGGCGAAGATGACGATAAAGGAGATCAGTTGAAAGCTGTTACCTATGCACCGTCGTTTACAATCGGTAAGTACTTTTCTCCTATTTGGGGGTTAAGACTTAATTTAACCGGAGGGTCGCTTCACGGCTATAACGATGGACAAGCCGGTACATACCGTAAGTGGAACAAAGGTTCTAAAAACTACTTGGGCGAAGGGTATGCGAAGCCTGAAAACTACCCTAATTACCCCAAAGAGCAGGGGACTAATATGTTGACATGGGATCCTCAATGGAACTATATGGGATGGTACTTAGATGGTGGTGGTATTGCTCAAAATGGAAAAGGAGAATATTATTGGAGTAAGAATAGTGGTGATGGCAAATTGTATATGCAACATGTACATTACTTGGCTACTAACCTCGATTTTATGTTCGATTTCCTTACTCTTATAGGAAATTACGACCCAAAAAGGTCTTTTGAGATCACTCCTTTTGCCGGTCTTACTTACTTCCATGTATTCCCTCATAAAGGACAGATTGCTTACGATGGCTTTGGAGCAAATGCCGGTCTTCAATTCAAGTTCCGCATGAACGACAAATGGAATATCTTTGCTGAAGGTACATTGTCGATGTATCCAGACGATTTTGACGGCCATGCCGGTGACAATGTTGTAACAGATCTTGTTGCTCAGGTTGTAGGGGGTGTTACTTATAAAATTGGAAAGAGCACATGGAATGTGTGCGAACCTGTGGATTATGGTTTGATAGACGACCTAAACCGTACGATAAACGATTTGAGAAACAAGGAATGTCCTGAATGTCCTGAATGTCCTCCGGTGCCACAACCACAGCCACAAGAGGAAGAAAAACCTCAAACTACTAAGTTCCTTCCAGACCCAGTATTCTTCCGTATCGATAAATCAGTTATTGATAAGTCAGAATGGGTTAAAATAGAAAAAGCTGCAAATTATTTGCAAGCACATCCGGATGTAAAAGTTATTGTTACAGGATATGCCGATAAGAAAACCGCTTACCCTGCTTACAACATGAAGCTGTCGGAACGTCGTTCTAAAAATGTAGCCAAATCACTAATCAGTACTTATGGCGTAAGTCCTTCAAGAGTATCAGTTGACTGGTCGGGAGACAAAGTGCAGCCATATGAAGTTAACGAATGGAACCGCGTTGTGATATTTGTTTTAGATAAATAAACATAAAAAATACAATAAAAACGCAAAGGGGGTTGTCTTATGTCGGCAACCCCCTTTCTTTGCATATGCAAACTGTTGGGTTTATGTATTTTATACACTTTATTAACAGAAAAGGACAGTTTTCAACATATAAACTATTTATAACAAGATAGATAAAATAAGAAACTGATTTTATTCTTTATTTTGTGCTGCAAATTAAAAACTGAAAATTATACATGGGTAAAATCATAGCTTTGGCAAACCAAAAGGGAGGAGTTGGTAAAACAACTACAACAATCAATTTGGCTGCTTCGTTAGCTACTCTCGAAAAAAAAGTGCTGGTTGTAGATGCCGACCCTCAGGCAAATGCCTCGTCAGGATTGGGTATTGATATACGCCACATAAAGAAAACTATCTACGAATGTCTTATCGGCGAAGCTACGGCTCAAGACTCTATCCAGAAAACAGAAGTAGAAAGGTTGGATATTATACCTTCGCACATCAATTTGGTTGGGGCCGAATTGGAGATGCTGAATATAGAGAATCGCGAAAAACGTTTAGCTGCTGTTCTGCGTCCCTTAAAAGACGAATATGACTATATATTGATAGACTGTTCTCCTTCGTTGGGATTGATAACGGTTAATGCCCTCACAGCGGCCGATTCGGTCATTATTCCTGTTCAGTGCGAATACTTTGCCCTTGAGGGTATCAGTAAACTGCTGAATACGATAAAGATTATAAAGTCGAAGCTTAACCCCGACTTAGAGATTGAAGGCTTCTTGCTCACTATGTACGACGCTCGCTTGCGATTGGCCAACCAGATATACGAGGAAGTGAAGAAACATTTCCAGGAATTGGTATTCGCTACCGTCATACAGCGTAACGTTAAGTTGAGCGAGTCGCAGAGTTTTGCTCAACCCGTTATTCTATATGATGCTGCCTCGCGCGGGAGTATCAACCATATGCAGTTGGCAAAAGAGCTTATCGAGAAAAATTCATAACTTTGCACATTAACCAAATAAAATTTCAATAAATAATATGGCAAAAAAATCAGCTTTAGGCAGAGGTCTGGATGCACTTATCACGATGGATGACGTACAAGTACAGGGTTCATCTTCTATCAGTGAAATAGCAATATCGAAGATACATCCCAACCCCGATCAGCCCCGGCACGATTTTGATGCCGAAGCGCTTGCCGAATTGGCTGCATCCATCAGGCAAGTTGGAGTAGTGCAACCCATCACCCTACGCCAGATTGATGAGGATAACTACCAGATTATAGCCGGCGAACGCCGGTACAGAGCATCGCAAATGGCCGGTCTGGAGCAGATTCCGGCATATATCAAGACTGCTGCCGACGACGATGTTCTGGAGATAGCCTTGATAGAAAACATCCAACGTGAAGACCTGAATTCGATAGAAATAGCACTGGCCTATCAAAACTTACTGGATACACTAAACCTAACACAAGAGCAATTAAGCGAGCGAATAGGAAAGAAGAGGACAACAATAGCCAATTACCTGCGCTTGCTGAAACTACCGGCCGAGATACAAATGGGCATCCGTGACAAAAAAATTGATATGGCTCATGCCCGTACACTTGTCACACTCGACGATCCGGCAACCCAAATCGAGATTTATGAGTTGATAATAGAGGAGGGATTGTCTGTCCGCAAAGTTGAGGAATATGTGAAAGCCCTGAACGGTGGCGAAAACTTGCAGGAAATAAAAAAAGAAAAAGCTGCTGTACAAACGGCTAAAAGCGGAGGTATGCACAAAGCTACCCCCGAAGAATTTGAACTGTTGAAGAAACATTTATCTAAGTTTTTCGATACCAAAATACAATTCACCTGCAATGAGCAAGGAAAAGGGAAAATAAGCATTCCTTTCAAATCGGAAGAAGAACTTGAACGAATAATATCGGTTTTTGACCAATTGAAAAAATAAAAACGGAAATTACGGAATATATCAAATGAAGTTAACCTCTGCAATCACGCTGTTTATTATTTTACTGATGGGCTGCCTTCCGTTGAATGCTCAGGACAGTTTAAACATTGTGAAGTCGGCTGAGGTTATCGCCCCAGATACAAATTCTGTGATTCAGGCTGTGCCAATGGTCATAGATTCGGCCGAATTTTATCGGGCAACTTTGCCTGCAGATTCCATAGCGTTCACCAGAACCGAAGTAAAGATATTTAGGCCCGACCCAAAGAAAGCAGTCTTGTATTCGGCTATCTGTCCGGGATTGGGGCAAATATACAACAGGCGGTATTGGAAATTGCCCATCGTTTATGGCGGGTTTATAGGTTTGGCTTATGCCATATCGTGGAATGGACGCTATTATAACGATTATACGGATGCTTACAAGGCTATTATGAGTGATGATCCCCGAAGCCCCGAAAACAGTTCCAAGTGGTTGGTATTTCTTAGTTCCAACACCAGTCTGGACGATCTTACAGACGCGCAGATTGTGAGTTATCAAGGAGCTTTTAAGAGAAAAAGAGATTATTTCCGCAGATATCGCGATTTGAGCATAATAGGCACAGTAGCCCTTTATGCCGTATGCATGATTGATGCTTATGTAGATGCCCAGTTGTTCGACTTTAATATCTCGGAAGATTTGTCGTTCAGAATAGAACCTGCTGTTTTGAAAACAGTAGAGTCGCGCTACGGAGCCGTAGGCTTTCAGTGCAGTATAAATTTCTGATTGTGTGTTACAATCGGACTGTTCCTTGTTTTTAGAAGAAAATTTATGATGAGAAAAATTGCAATTACCTCTTTATACATATTTTTTGCATGTTTCAGCCTCTTGGCTCAACAGCGGGAAATATCATTGAAAGATACGATTACCGACCCGGATATAGTGATTCCGGCAGAGATAGAACGTAATTTTGACGCTTTGCTCGAAGAATGGTCAAGAAACACAAAACCATCAACCCTTTGCAAGGAAACTTCGTCGCAAGATGCTGTTTACCCCGATTCTGTTTACATCAACCGCCTGTATTCTTTTCCTTCTATCATGGAACTGGCATACAATCCGATTGTACGTACTTATATCGATATGTACTCGGGGCGTCGTCGCAATCAGGTAGCTTATATGCTTGCCCGGGGCGATTATTATTTCCCAATATTTGAACATGCCCTCGACAAATATGATCTTCCTTTAGAGCTTAAATACCTACCCGTTATTGAATCAGCACTGAAACCCACGGCTGTTTCGCCTATGGGGGCAACAGGCCTTTGGCAGTTTATATTGGGTACAGGAAAAATGTACGACCTCGAAATAAACAGCCTTGTTGACGAACGGCGCGACCCTCTGAAAGCAACCGATGCCGCAGCCCGTTACCTTAAAGACCTTTATGGAATATATGGCGACTGGAACTTGGTTATTGCCGCCTACAACTGTGGCCCTCGCAATGTAAATAAAGCTATCCGCCGTAGCAACGGACGGACAGATTATTGGTCTATCTATCCTTATCTGCCACGCGAAACAAGGGGATATGTGCCTGCCTTCATAGCAGCAACATACATCATGAACTATTACAAGGAGCATAACATATGCCCTATGGAATATGAGTTCCCTTCTACCCTGGATACCATAACGGTGAATAAAACAGTTCATTTTCAGCAGATTGCCGACATACTGAATATTCCTATCGAAGATATCCGTACTTTAAATCCGCAATATAAAAAAGACATGGTTCCGGGCGATTATAAGCCCTATTACATATGCTTACCATCTTCTAAAATTACCGATTTCATCAGCCTGTCCGATACCATCTACAAACACCGGACGGAAGAATTGTTGGCTCACCGTAAAACAGTGGAAGTAGAGGGCTATTCCAATTCTGCCAGCAACGGAAAATTGAGTACCCGAAAACTTGTGCATAAAGTACGCAAAGGAGAAACATTAGGTTCTATTGCAAGAAAACATGGAGTATCATCCTCTCAAATAAAGAGTTGGAACAGGCTCCGGTCTAATAAACTTTCCGTAGGCCGACGCCTCACTATCAATAAGCCCATTTATACCAAACCATCGGCAAAACCAACAGACCAATTGGCACAAAATACGGAATCGACAACTACATCATCATCGCCAGCAACAGACAGCAGTAGCGCATTGGCGAATACCGATACCGAAAGTCTGATTGGCAACTATCTGAAAAACAAACAAAACCACAGTAATGAATTAGGCCATGAGTCGGATATTACTGAGCTAAAAACAGAAAATCGCGGTAACCGAGCTTATACAGAGAATACCCGCACCGTATATCATAAAGTGCGCATAGGCGAAACTCTGACCTCGATAGCCAACCGTTACGATGTAGAGAAGGAGGATATCCAGAAATGGAATAAAATATCATCGAGTGCCGTTAAGGTGGGTGTAAGGCTTATAATACATATCCCAGAAGAAAAACCAAGCGCATCTAACCAACAGGAAACATCGTTTGCTGCCGATACACAGGAAGCGCAATCTGTGGAAGTGAAGCCTCAGCAAGAAAGCACACCAAAGGCTAAAACAACAACCAAGCCCGAAAAACCAAAAAAGAAAAAAACCGTAATTTATACAGTAAAGAAAAACGATACCCTGTCGGGTATTGCAAGCAAATACCGGAGAGTAACGGTGGCCGATATTAAGAGAGCCAACAATCTGAAAAGCACAAAACTTTCGCTGGGGCAAAAACTGAAGATTCCACAAAAATAAGCGAAGGAAGAAAATATTAAATCCAAAAAAATAACTCTGAATAAATAAGCATTCGGAGTTATTTTTTTATTTTTGTTTTCTTAGTTCCAAAAAATGCCTAAAAAAACTTTATGAGCAAAAAAGAAGAAATTATCAATGGCGAGCAGATGGTCGAGGATGCGTTTAATGAATTGATAAACGATTATGTCAATTCAAAGCACCGGCGCAAAGTGGAGCTTATCACCAAGGCTTTTAATGTGGCTAACGAAGCGCACAAGGGAGTTAAACGCAAATCGGGCGAACCATATATACTGCATCCCATAGCCGTTGCTAAGATTGTTTGTAATGATATAGGCCTTGGGTCTACATCTATTTCGGCAGCTTTGCTGCACGATGTTGTGGAAGATACCGACTATACGGTCGAAGACCTGAAAATGCTTTTTGGAGAAAAAATTGCCAATATTGTTGACGGGCTAACAAAAATATCGAGCGGTATGTTTGGCGAAAATGTATCGGCACAAGCCGAAAATTTCAGAAAACTCCTGCTCACCATGTCCGAAGATATTCGGGTTATACTCATCAAGATAGCAGACCGCTTGCACAATATGCGCACTTTGGGGGCAATGTCGCCAGCCAAACAGTATAAGATTGCCGGCGAAACCATCTATATTTATGCACCGCTTGCCCACCGCTTGGGCTTGTTTGCCATAAAGACGGAACTCGAAGACCTCAGCTTCAAATACGAAAACCCCGAAGCCTACAACAATATTGTTCGGAAACTTGAGGAAACAAAGAAAAAGCGCAGCGATGAATTCCTGCATTTTGCAGAACCTATAAACGAACGACTCAAAACCTTAGGAATTCGATTCGAAATAAAGTCGCGCGAAAAATCGGTCTACTCCATATGGAACAAGATGCAGAAAAAATCGGTTTCGTTCGAGGAGATATACGATATCTTTGCCGTAAGAATCATATTTGATACAATGCCCGGCGAAGACGAACGGAAACGCTGTTGGGATATCTATACGGTGATAACCGAGATTTATAGGTTGAAACCCGACCGGATTCGCGATTGGGTGAGCCGTCCTAAAGCAAACGGTTATCAGGCCTTGCATCTCACGGTGATGGGCCCCGATGGCGAATGGATGGAAGTACAGATACGAAGCCGGCGGATGGACGATATTGCCGAAAAAGGTTTTGCCGCCCATTGGAAGTATAAAGAAGGTAAGATTGAGGAAGATAACGAATTTGATAAATGGATAAAAACCGTGCAAGAGGTTTTGACCGATCCTAACCCCAATGCCATTGATTTTCTTGATACGATAAAACTGAATCTGTTTTCGCAAGAAATATTTGTCTTTACCCCCAAGGGGCAGTTGCGTACTCTGGCACAAGGAGCAACCGCTCTCGATTTTGCGTACGATCTCCATTCCGATATCGGCAATCGTTGTATAGGGGCAAAGATAAACCACAACCTTGTTCCGTTAAGCCAAAAACTGAATAGCGGAGATCAGGTAGAAATACTTACCTCCAAAACACAACAGCCACAACCCGAATGGGTAAACATTGTAACCACGGCAAAGGCCAGAACCAAGGTAGAACAAGCCCTGCGAAAAATACGCAAAGAAGTGGTGAAGCTGGGCGAAGAACGCTTCCGCTTTTTGCTGAAAGAAGCCAATGTAGAAGTATCGCAACCGGTTATAGACCGTGTGCTTGACTATTATAAGCTGAACAAAAAAGAAGATTTGTTTTATGCCATCGGCTCCAAAAACCTTGAACTGCCCAACAAGTTGAACAAACTGGTGAGCGACAGCCGCGGAAACCGTAACTTCCTGATAAAGTACGTGAAACAGGCAATGAATGTGGTTAAGAAATCGGACGACAAATCGAACATCGTTGCCGAAATAACAAATGCCCCTATCGACAAAAAAGCAACTTACGTGCTCGAAGAGAACGGATTTAAGAAAAACTTTAAAGTTTTAGACTGTTGCAACCCCATACCGGGCGATAAGGTATTTGGCTTTGTAAACGAAAAGAACGAGGTAGAAGTTCACGCCATAAACTGTCCTGTGGGCATAAAACTGAAAGCCAGTCAAGGAGATAAAATCGTAAATGTGACATGGAGCGAGAGTTCGCAATTTTCGTTTTTGGCTACAATTATAGTCAGGGGTATAGACCGCATAGGTATGATAAACGATATAACCAAAAGTATAATATCCGATTCGTTCAACATAAAGATATTCAATATCGAATCGAACGACGGTATCTTTGAAGGACGGATAAAACTCTATGTGCATAATGTTAAAAGCTTGCAAAAACTTTGCACCCAGATACATAAAATAAAAGGGGTGGAATCCGTAAATCGCCTCACCTAACCTATGCCGGGGAGGTGGCGTATAAAGCCTCCCGCAGTGAAAAGATAGTCTTTGCGCACCATAAAATTAATGTGAGCGAGATGACAGGACAATAAAAAGGCTATTTTTGTGTTTATAATATATCACTATTTTATACACTGATACGTGTTGCATATCCGTAAACAATATACCGCTTGGGCGGTTACTATAATATTAGCTTTGTTTTTCGTTTCGTGTTCTACCAAAAAGAACACGTCTGTAACCCGTGCCTACCATTCTATCAATACACGCTACAACATCTATTTCAATGCCGAGCAGGCCTATGAGGATGCCTTGAAAAACAAACTGAACGGTAGTCAGGATAATCTTTCGGATATACTTTCGGTTTACCCTTATAATCCCGAACTGGACGAAAACAAGAAAGTGGGAGGCCCTTTCGATATAACCATCGACAAATGTACCAAAGCAATAAAGCTGCACTCCATAAAGGCAAAGCCTCAGCGCGACCCCGATAAACGTAAAAACCAAAAATACCAGCAGTGGCTCAAACAGAGGGAGTTTAATCCTTTTCTGAAAAACGCATGGTTACTGATGGGAAAAGCCGAGTATCAGAACGAAGACTACATGCAGGCCGTTACAACCTTTACCTACATTACGCATCTCTACAATCAGAATGAAGAGATATTAGCCGAAGCTCGTTTATGGACGGCTTTGAGCTACACACAGATGGGATGGTTTTACGAAGCTGAAAATATACTCCAGAAAATACAGGCAGCCGGAGGCGTCCCCAAAAATCTGAGAAAGGAATTTTCATCCATCTATGCCAATTATCTGGTACGTAACAAAGAATACGAGGCAGCCATACCCTATGTAGAACAGGCAATAAAGCACGAGTCGAACAAGCAGCAAAAAATACGCCTGCGTTACCTGTTGGGGCAACTGTATGCCAAAAACGACGAAGGGCAAAAAGCCTACAAAGCCTTCGACAAGGTGCATGGAATGAGTACGCCTTATCTGTACTCGTTTAATGCCACAATGCATCAATCTGAGTTTTACGATGCAAAGAACCGCGACAAGGTGCTGTCTAAACTCAACGGGATGGCCAAATCGTCTAAAAACAAAGAGTATCTCGACCAAGTATATTATGCTATCGGTAACATTTGGCTGAATGAGGGCGATACGGTTAAAGCCATAGAAAATTATAAATTGGCAGCCGAAAAAAGCACCCGAAACGGATTTGATAAGGCAATCAGCCAGTTAAAGTTGGGCGATATTTATTTCGACCGCCACGATTTCCTGAAGGCGCAGCCTTGCTATTCGGACGTAGTCAATCTCCTCACCAAAAGGCATGAACTATATCCCCGCGCGGCACAACGTTCGGAGGTTTTGGACGGGCTTGTTGTGCATGCACAGGCACAGCACGATCAGGACAGTATTCAATATCTGGCTAAGTTGCCCGAAGCCGAACGGCTTGACACTATAAACCGTTATATAGAACGGCTGAAAAAAGAAGATAAAGAGCAGGAGGAAGAAGCTCGCCGCTTGGCTCGTGAGGAGGGTAGGGACAATGCTGATACACCCGAATCTATGTTCGACCGCAATCAGCAAACACCCAATCAACAGCAAACGCCAACGTTCGGCAACAGCAATCAATCGTCCTTCTACTTTTACAATCCGCAAGCCGTATCACAGGGGAAAGTAACCTTCCAGCGGCAATGGGGAACTCGCAAGCTCGAGGATAACTGGCGGCGAAAGGATAAGACAGAGCCTATATTCGGCGACGAACAGCAAGACCTTTTGGCCGACGATGGCGAACAAAAAGAAGGTGATAACCCAACCGAAAAAACAGGAGACGAAGAAAAACCGGAAGTAGACGAAAAAGCTCAAAGATATTCTGCCGAATATTACATCTCTCAGCTACCGCTAACGCCGGAAGCCTTGAAAGAGTCGGACGATATTATCGACAATGCCCTTTTTAATATGGGGATAATCTATAGGGAAGGTCTTAGCGATCCATATCTGGCAATCGAAACATTCGATACCGATTTGCGCCGCTTCCCCGAAACACCTAATACGGAGGAGATTTATTACCAACTGTTCCTTATCTATATGCAACTGGGCGATAGAACCAACATGGAGCTTTATCGTAGCAGGTTGTTGGCTCAATTTCCTGAAAAATCTTATGCCAAAACCCTGTCAGACCCTAATTACGAGTGGAATATGGCAAATATGCTTTCCTTGCAGGATTCGCTATACGATGCCACTTATGATTCTTATCTGAACAGTCGGGTAAATACCGTTCGCGAAAATTATACCTACGTAAAGGAGAAATATCCTCTCTCTAAACTCATGCCTAAATTCATGTTCCTCAATGCGTTGACATATGCGCAGACAAACAATGTAAATGAGTTCAGGAGTGGATTGAAAGAATTGGTTGAGAAATACCCGCAAGAAGATGTATCGGAGGTTGCTACGGGCATGCTCAAAAATCTGGCAAACGGACGGACTTTGGCAGCCGATGGTTCCATGACAAAGGGTATGATATGGGATATCGCCTTTGGCGACGATTTAGATAATTTAGACCTCGACAGTGTGCAGTTCACGGTCGACGATCAGGCCAGATACCTGCTGCTGTTTATATACGATCCCCTGAAAGTGGATAAAAACAAGCTGATATACGATGTTGCGGCATACAACTTCTCGAAATTCGTTTCCAAAACATTCGACCTTGCCTTTACCAACGTTCATTCGCTCGAAATGCTACAAGTAAAAGAGTTCAATTCGTTGAGCGATATCAAAGAGTATGTAGATATGGCCTTCGAGAAAAATTCTTTGGTGTCAAAGCTCGATTCAACAATAGTACTTGTACCCATATCGGTCGATAATTATGCTTCCTTGATGAAGGGTAAGACATTAAACTCTTACTTCGAGTTCTTTGCCAAGAATTACAACACAAGCATGGGTAAGGTGATTTCTTACTGGAACATGCAAATAGAAGAAGAGACTGAGCGTGCGCAACAGGAAGAAATGGAGCGTATCTTGGCCGAAAAAGAAAAATATCTGAAAGATGTTCTGGAAGAACCAAAAAAGGTTGAAGAAAAAGAAGATATCCTTGCCGAAGAAAAGGTAACACAACCGGAAACGAAACCCGACGGGGTTGCAACAGATACAACAACAACAGTTGAACCGAAACCCGCCGAAGGAGTAGATATAGAGAAAAAAGATGATGGCACAACCGAGCTGAAAACAGAGGTTTCGGCAGCCGACCTGTTTGATGACGACCAAATAGAAACAATTGACAACACGGTAAATACCATCCAGCAAATTGTCAAGAACCCTGTTGACGGATTGAAAAACCTTTTCAGCAAAGACAACGATAAGCCTAAACTGACGAAGGAAGAAAAACAACAACTAAAAGAAGAAAAAGCAGCTCGCAAAGCAGCAGAGAAGGCTATTAAACAGGCCGAGAAACACCGTCAGGACTCGATACAGAAAATTGAAAAAGCTGCTCAAGACCTGATAGAACAGCAAGCTCGCGAAAAAGAGGATGCCGAAAAATTCCGCCAAGACTCTATTAAAAATGTAGCGAAAGCAGCTAAAAAAGCCAAAGAAGACGCTCAGAAGCAAAAAGTACAGGAACGTAAAGACAAGGAAAAAGAACGTAAGGAGCGCCTTAAAGAAAAAGAACGCGAACGTAAAGAACGCCAAAAAGCTCGCGAAGCCGAACTTAAGCAGAAAGAGCGTGAACGCAAGGAACGTCTGAAACAAAAAGAAGAAGAGCGCAAAGAACGGCTCCGGCAAAAGGAACAGGAGCGGCGCGAACGCGAACGGCAAAAAAGAAAGTGATGCCGCCTTTAAACAAGTTAGCATCTTTATCGGTTATAATAGCATAAAACTGTATAAAGATTATGGCAAAGGTTAAGAAAATATTTATCACCATCCTTGCTGTGGTGTTGCTACTTGGAGCAGGGTTTTTCTATTTCTGGTTTTATGTACCTTACGGCGATGGCAGCATCAAAGCCGGACGATTGAACAACGTGCAGCACCAAGGGTATATATTTAAAACTTACGAGGGTAAGCTTATCCAATCGGGGCTGAAAAGCGTTGAGGTAGGGAAGATTCAGTCGAACGAATTTAGTTTTTCGATAGAAAACGAGGCTCTCGCCAAACGGTTGATGACCCTTGCCGGAGAAGAAGTAAAACTTCATTATAAGGAATATTACGGCGCCCTGCCGTGGCGAGGATACACAAAGTATATTGTAGACAGTTTAGTGTATGTAGAACCACGCAACAACGCACCAAACTCTGATAACAAGGAAGGTTCGTTTCAGTGGTAGTGTCCCCTCTGAGGGCGTGTCCGCCAAACTGTGTCAGCATCTTATCTTCAATAAATCAATACTCATCGCTCGGGGAAGAATTTAATTTTGAAGAGATTAAGAACAAGGCATTAGAGCAGTTAAAGTCCGGCAAGTCTTTATTAGGTAAAGATGATTAAAATTACTCAAAATTATTAGAGCCTGTTTAAATTATTGTTGAACAAAATTTAAACAGGCTCTAAATATAAACTCTATTATTATTTCTATTCCAAGTATAGCTTGTATCAACTAAAGACATAAAAACCAAGCTGTCAGCAGAATGAAGATGTGCCAATTTAATTTTGACACATTCTTACTATCCTATTGTATTTATTTACTAATTATCGGAGAGGTATGAATTTTCCTAATTTAATACATTATCTCATTGCTGTCCCATTAAAATTGCAAAGCGCTCTTTGAAATATTTGAAATTTAGTTAGTTACGTGGATTTTACAAGCGAACGGACTTGAATTTATAATTTCGTATCAGTTTAATCTGATTGCTATGTTTCAAGATAAATTCGTCTTCGCTCAATTGGTTGCATTTCTCAACCGAAGTAAGTTTAATCGAATTGTTGCCAAGTATGGTGGCGACAAGTATGTAAAACACTTCACGTGCTGGAATCAATTGCTCGCACTTATGTTCGGCCAATTATCCAACAGAGAAAGTTTACGAGATTTGATTATTGCTTTGGGTGCTCATCGTTCTAAGTGTTATCATTTAGGGATGGGCAAGAACATATCAAAGTCATCTTTGGCCCGAGCTAATCAAGATAGAGACTACCGTATCTTTGAAGAATTTGCTTACTTCCTTGTCAATGAAGCACAGCAGAAACGTAAGACAGATATCTTCAAGTTGGGAGGGAATGTATATGCTTTTGATTCCACAACCATTGACTTATGCCTGAATGTTTTCTGGTGGGCGAAGTTTCGGAAGAAAAAAGGCGGTATTAAGGTTCACACATTGTATGATGTGGAAACTCAGATTCCGACATTCTTCCATATTACAACAGCTTCCGTTCACGATTCTAAAGCCATGGATAAGCAGCACCTCAAAATTAAAAAGTTCTGGGGTACTACAGAAAATGCCGTAAGAATACAAATCTATGCTGCCATTTGTGCTTACTGCTTAGTTGCAATCATCCAACATGATATGAAACTTGACCGAACTACATACGAAGTGCTACAAATCCTAAGTATCTCTCTAACGGATAAAACGCACTTGAAAGACCTCTTTAACAAAACTAATTTTCAATATGACAAAGAACGATGCGACTCTAATGAGCCAAGTTTATTTGATTTTTAATAACGTCCCAATTTTAATGGGACACTAGTGTTGTAGAAAATAAAAATGTATGAAGAAAAGTGTAATTTGTGTTTATTGTCAGAAGAGCATTTCTTGTGTAAAAAATGGTGTCATTAAAGGAAAACAACGTTACCGATGTCAAGAGTGTAAGAAGAATTTCTATGTTGATATTACAATAGCAAAAATTGATAAACGCCGTTATGCAATAATTCTATATCTTGAAGGATTAGACTATTCTAAAATCGCAAAAATATTAAATTCAGACCGACTGACGGTTGAACGATGGATAGAAAAGTATGGAGGAGAGAATTTAAAATTAATAAGAAATCATAGACCTGTAGATTCTGAAAATATTGAAGGTATTTACATGGCTCGAAGGGATTATAATCCTGAAAAAAGTAAGTATAAGTTGCAACCATTCCGAAAAGGGCTTTCAATAATAGAAAGAGAATCTAAAACTCATTTTCAAGTATTAGATGGAGAATTGACTAAAACTGAAGATTACATTATTACAATTAAGGATAGATAAATGATTTGCAACCAACAAGGACTTGAACTTTTAGTCTAAAGCCCTTGTTTAGAATCAAATTTCTCTACTAATCAGAATTGGGTGACCTTTCGGGTGCCCATTTTGTGCATTTTAGGGTATTGGGGAATATGCTCTCTCTGCCTATTCAGAGGGGGAGGGAGAAAGGGGCTAAGTTCACTTACTATGGGCTCCATTTTGGGCTCTAGTGACCACAATTTGAGGAGATAGTGCTCAGCAATAAGCATAGGTTCTAATTTATTCGAAAGGCATAATAACCGAATAGTTGAACCTATTCTGGGGTGTTGAATAACTACTTTAAAAGCCTAATTACATAATAATTAGTATTTTACATTCATGGGCACCATTTTGGGCACTTTAAAAAATAAGCCCCTGTAAGTTATTGTCTTACAAGGGCTTTAAACACACATTTGAGGTTCCTGGCGGATTCGAACCGCCGTAAACGGTTTTGCAGACCGGCGCCTAGCCACTCGGCCAAGGAACCTTTTTTGTTTTGCGAGTACAAATATAGCTTGTTTTTCTTACCAAGCAAACACTAAAGGAGTTTTTTGTGAAAAAATAAACGGATAAATCCATATTAAATGGTCTACCCGTTATATTGTATTTTCCTTGATATTATTTATTCTACGTTTACAAAAAGCGTATCAGTTACATATCCAAGTGCCCCTATAGTTTTCGCAACAATAAATGTTTTTCCGGTTAAAAAATTACCATCCTCATCCTTGGTGTTAGCTATGAAAGACTTTTTTTCAGTATCAACTGTTAGCACATTTTTGCCTTCAGGATTTATTACTTCAAGGATGTATTCAGAATTGCTTGGCTCAACTATTATATTGTAATATCCGATTCTATTCGGTTTGATGTCTACAACTTTATCGCCAACAGAAGATCTGATAGAAATAGAAGTTGCATAATAAATTCCATTATCATCATCATTATCATCTGCGCAAGAAGCAAACAAAAGAGCTGCAAATGCTAAAAGAAGAATTTTTTTCATAATTAAATAAGATTATGTTGTTAGTAAAATCAATAATTCTAATTATTTAGATAACATTTCTTGAACAAGCTAAACTAACAACCCCATGTTTCTGCACGAACAGCTGTTTTATAAGTTTATGAGTCATTCTTTTATGCTATATTTATTGTAGGCAAAGATAACTATTTTATTATAACTGCCAACATAACATTTAAAAAAAGATAGAGTTAAAACTATCTGATATTGCAAAATGGTTTTATGTTTTCATCACTTTTGCAAACTGCCGAAAAGATTCATTATCCTGAATGCGAATGTGGTAAAAACTATTGAAATCATTTCTGTCGCCAAATAATTAGCACTACATTTGCTCTGCATAATGGAATGTTTGATGAAAGAAAAGAATATGACCCTATTGATAAAAAGAGCATTAGTATCAGGTTGTTATAAGGATATATATGTTGAAAAGAATGTAATAAAGAAGATAGACGAAGATATCTCACTGAAAGCCGATGTCGAAATTGATGCGCAGGGCATGGCTGTTATCCCAGGACTTATAAACGCTCATACACATGCGGCGATGACGCTTTTTCGCGGATTCGCAGACGATATGCCTTTAATGCCTTGGCTTGAGCAGAAAATATGGCCGAATGAAGCCAAGCTGACTGACGAAGATATTTATTGGGGAACGAAGTTGGCTTGCCTGGAGATGATAAAAAGCGGGACGACATGTTTTTTTGATATGTATTATATGCCCGATGTTGCGGCTCAAGCTGTGGGAGATATGGGTATCCGTGCCGTTATTTCGGATACTATATTCGACAGGTTTAAACCCGAACTGACATCGAAGGTTAAGGACGAACTTCCCCAACGATTTTCTAGTAGAAAGAACTATAGCAACAGGATTAGTTTTGCATTGGGGCCGCATGCTATTTATACGGTGTCGGGGCAATTACTGCAATGGGTGCATCATTATGCCTGCGATAATGATTTGTTGATTCATTTACATTTGGCTGAAACCGAAACCGAAATCGCCTATTCGAAAAAGCAATTCGGATTGACCCCCGTCCGGTATCTACATAAATTGGGCGTTCTTTCTCCACGGTTAGTTATAGCCCATGGGCTGTATGTTGATGATGAAGAAATCGAACTGTTGGCTCGATATGATGTGAAAGTGGTTCATAATCCTGCTTCGAATATGAAGCTTGCCTCGGGATATCGCTTCCGGTATAAGGAAATGAAAGAGGCCGGTGTGACAATCGGCTTAGGTACTGACGGATGCTCGTCGTCCAATAATTTGGATATGATAGAAACCATGAAGCTTGCTTCCCTATTGGGTAAGGTGTGGCGCAGGGATCCGGAGGCTTTACCTGTAAATGATATGCTGCAGTCTGCAACCCGGAACGGAGCAGATATCCTGCGTATAAATGCAGGGCGTATAGAAGAAGGTTGTCTTGCCGATTTATGTCTGATAGACCTGAAAGCACCAGCTTTTACTCCAAACTTCAATTTCGAGTCGAATCTTGTATATGCAGCAAATGGCAGCTGTGTGGATACCGTGATATGCGATGGAAAAGTTGTGATGCAAAACCGCAAAGTACAGGGCGAGGATGATATCTTGCAACAGGCAGCCCGGGCGGCTTACAGATTGATGGGGAGGACGAGGTAAATGATGAAGAATATTTTATCGGTAATCGTTTTATTGTTGGTCTTGATTTTCTCTACCTTACTTATTTTGTGGGTGTATTTTGGGGGATTCAGTTCTGTGCGTATAAAAGAATCGTGGGTCGGTAAGGAAATTTTTATTTACGAAGACCTTGTGGGCGATTATACACAGTATGGGATTGTAAACGATAGGTTGTTTCAGGAGTTATCGCACAATCATTTAGTAGAGACAACGAAGGGTATAGCTGTTTTTTACGAAGACCCTCAGCGGGTTCCGGAACACGAGTTAAAGTCGAGGGTAGGGCGGATACTCCCCAAGGATATAAAAGAAGAGGTGTTGAAACAACTTGCCGGAAAATACAAAATAGCATCCCTTGCGGAAGGGAAATATCTGACGGCCGAGTTTCCATATAAAGGAAGGCTGTCGCAAGTAGTAGGTATAATAAGGGTGCAATCCAAAATATGGAAATATTGTAAGCGGCATAATCTGAAGAAATTGCCAATAATAGAAATCTATGACCAAAAGGCTAAAACAATATATTACAGAGTGAAGATGCAATAACGGATGGCAAGGAGGATGTGACCGGCGTTAAGTTTTTTTTAGGTAAAATCATTCTTAATATATTAATGAAATTTTATATCTTTGAAAAGTTGAAGTTGTAATGAAATGTCTGCATATGAGAAAAGTAAGTATCTTTTTCTTTCTTTCGGTTCTTGGTTCAAGCATCTTTGGATTTAGCGCGTGCAAAAAAGCGCAAAAAGAAGATATAAATCAAACGGCATATTATGCTGCCGATAATAAAAAAATAATGGCACAACCTGTGCCTGCAAACAGAGTTGTTTTTATCGGTAACTCCATTGTTCAGGACTGGTATAAGGCGATGCCCGGCTTTTTTGACAAAAATAACTTTGTGAACAGAGGTATAAGCGAGCAGTTGACATCGCAAATCGCAGGACGTTTAGATTGTGATGTGGTTGATATAAAAGCTAAGGTGGTTGTTATAGCAGGCGGCATTAACGATATCAGGGCTGGCAGAGAGCCTTATAGCGAAGATAGCACGTTTTCGAATCTGACAAAGATAGCCACTCAGGCTCGCGAAAAAGGAGTGCTGCCCATAATGGTTTCGGTATTACCTTGCTCCCGGATTCCCGGAAAGCCGGAAATGACAGATGTTGCAGAAAAAATAATCTCTTTAAACAAACGTGTGCAAGCTTTTGCGCAAAGCAACGGCATTGCTTATGTAGACTACCATTCGGCCTTGAGGGACGAAAAGGGAGGGCTTCTGTCGGAATACACTACCGATGGGATTCATATCACGTCCGAAGGTTATCTCACGATGAGTGAATTGGTTAAAATAGAAATAGATTCTGTTTTAAAAGTTAAATAATCCAAAAGCAAAGAGGCGATGTCGTTCCATTATTTTTCAGTAATCCTTTCTGTTATTTTGTATCTGTGAAGAGTACTTGAGGCTATAAATATAAATATAAAATAGCAAAGGTTAAAAAGACGCATAAAAAAGAAAATAAATATAGCGGATAAAAAAAAATATTTATCTTTGCCTCGATTTGAGAGTAGGTCACAGAGCCTAAAGTTTTAGTGATAAAATGTATAAAATAAAGTTGAAAAGACGATTAATTATTACTGCAACATACTTTATTTGCTCTAAATGAGCAAGATAGTGGTGTGTTGCGTTTGCTACTGAATATAACACAAAAAATATACACAATGAAGAAAACATTACTCTTTTTAGTAAGCTCATTCCTTTTTTGCGGTTTTTCTTTCGCACAAGAGTTATCAGATGGACATGATAGAAGTAATCCTGCAGATACCCCTCCCATTGTTTTCTATAACGAAGGGAAGATGGCTGTTGCGGATGTGAACTCTCCAACAGGCAAAGGGACTATGTACATACAAGGTAGTTTCGTTGCCGGACAAAATGCCGACAAAACTTCCTGTAATATTAAAATGGTTGGATATAGTAAGACTATACTAACAGGCGATTTTATTAACAATGTGAATACGACCGAAGCGTCTTTGCATAAGACCTTATTTACACTACCTGCTAACCCTAATGATATTACAGGTAAATTCGTTTTTGCCGGAAATGCCGAACAACGCATTACAACAACTCGTGCAGCAGGCGCATATCCTTCAAAAGAGACAAATTATATTGCTTTTCCTGATGTTGAAGTTAATAACAACAAACATGTGGTAGTTAGTTCTAATATCGCTATGGATGTTGATGATTTGCACTTAGAAAAAGGTTGGCTTATACTAAACTCAAAAAAGAAAGCTAATAATGACGAAACTGTTTTAGCTCACTTGAATGTGAAATCTGCAACTTATAATAGAACTTCTGGAACGCCTGCAGACCGTGGTGCGGTTGAAGTGCGATTAGCTGTAACCAGTGAAGGGGATCCTGATCCTCTAATAAATTCTGTAACAGGGGATGATTCGGGTAAAAGTATAGTGGGTTTAGGATCTCCTTATGAGAAATTAGGAGCAGACTATTTTATGTATAATACATTGTTTATGCCAACCCCGGAAGGGTACATGGGTAAGACCCATATAACTAACCCAAATGACCAATTGTCTGCTGGTGGAGGTTATGTTTTGGGCATTGACTTGCGTGGTACTGATACTACTTATTATCGTCTCCCCAATGACGATACTGGAGGGATACTTACAGACAGATTTAATGCCAGGGCACACAAAGGTCATTACTTCAACCGTAATCGTTTCTCTACGGATGGTGTACGTAAATATAATAATATGTTTGGTGCTTCTGGGGCAGGCTATAATGATGAAAATTTAAATACCGGAGATGTTGGAGGTATAGAATTAAGACCTGGATATAACTTCTTGTCTAACCCATACACTACGCCTATCGACTTGACGGATTTAACAATATCAAGTGCAATTGTGAATTCGGATTGGGGTGTAAAGATTAGTGAAAAAGAGAATGATGCTCCACATGTTTATGCCCAATATTGGGTTTTAGCTCCAAACTCAAATGCTAAGCCAAAGGAAGCCAAAATAGATACTCCTATGTTGTATACATATAACTATTTTTATGGTGCAGGAACGGGAGGTACAGTAGTTGATGATATTATAGCTCCTCTTCAAATGTTTTGTATCTGGGTAGAGGATGCTACTCCTACAATGACAATACCCGCAAAAGCAAAAGAACGCAAAGATGTAGCATTCTGGCGCTCTGAAAAGAAAAAACAACGTAAAGATGACTTTATTATAGAAATAAGAGATAAAGAAACAGGAACTATAGACCGTGTAAGTTTGGTACTCCGTACAGCTAAGGAAATAGCTGATAGAAATTACTCTGATGTGGAGCGCATGATATCAAGTGCTGAGGTTAATGAAAAAAGCGGAATGATGAAAAGTTCTACCAAAACTGATATTCTACAAAGCACCGCAAGCCAGATATATACACGTAACTCTGAAGGAGTTGCCTTAACTGGGGAATTTTTACCATTAGAAACCAAAAAATCGGTAATGCTTTATGATACACCTTCGGCAGTGGAGCAAGATATTGTAATTTCTTGCTACAGGTTAGAATCTAAACAAGAAGCTGAAGGTATTTGGCTCGAAGATAGATTGATGGACGTTATGGTGGAGTTGACACCCGAAACCCCATACGAAACACACTCTACACCAACCGATCGTGAAGACCGTTTTGTAGTGCACTTCACAAAACAGATGGGTATGGAAGAAGATGTAACACAAGCGCTGTATGCTTATTACAATGAATCAAGGGTAACAGTTAAAGGTTTTGCACAAGCTGATTTTGGAAATGAATTATATCTGTATAACCTTCAGGGATCGAAGATTGGACAAGCTAAGATAAACGACAACATTGTTTACGTTAATCAGTATTTGGTACCGGGAGTATATCTGATTAAGACAACAGGTGCTAATGCCAAAACTGTGAAGCTTTTAGTACAATAATTTATTTATAACGAACAGAACACACATAAAAAGACACTAAGAATATATTATGAAACAAACTATATTATTGTATTTGATTGCGTTGCTTTTTCTTCCTTTAGGTCAGATTTCGGCAAAGGATACATACGGTTCAACCGCGGATGATTATTATAACCAGAATATTGCTACCGATCAGCCAACGTCTGATGCCTATTATAATGAGAATCTTAATTATAGGTTTGGCCCTGGAGGTGGTGGTCCCGGCAGCGGTACTGAAGGTCAAGAGGGCGATGCTGATATGGGTGTTGGTGAAGGCGAAGCACCAATAGGAGAAATTCCTGTAATTTCTTTCATTCTGCTTTCGGTAGGGTATGCGGTATTCCGCATGAGAAAAGGAAAATAAATAAGAAGGAATTTTATTTAGATATTAAGATTAAAGCTGTTGCGGTAATTGCAGCAGCTTTATTGTTTTGTGTATAAATTGGTCGTTTTGTTTGAATGCTTTCGTCTCATCCAGAAATGATGTTTAGAGGGGACGTAAAAAATGGCAGGACTTTGTCTTGCGACCTTGCATATAGAAATAGAAAAGAAACTGGCCGGAAAGGCTGTCCCTTTAGCTTTATTCATTTGTTACGGGCGAATATCTGGTAAGGAGTGAAACGTGGCGAATCGGTTTTATTTCCCTTCATTTTCTTTATTCGTGATAAAATAGGAAGAACCTTAATCGGACAATAAGTCTTCGTACAGTTCATACAGTTTCTTGCGTAAATGCAATACAGCATAACGCTTCCGCGAAATTAAGGTATTTACGCCAATATCCGTTGCTTCGGAGATTTCTTTGAAGGAAAAACCTTCCAATTCGGTCAACTCAAACACACTCCGCTGTTCGGGAGGAAGTTCGCCGAGTGCTACCTCCAGCTCTTTCCAAACCAACGATTTGAGAAATTCGGTTTCGGGCGAATCCGAATCGAGTATCGTTTCGGTAATTTCTTTCAGGAAAACCGCCTCGTCGTTATCGTTGATAACGTAAGGCAATTCCTGCTCTTTATGTTTACGGCTACGGTCTATAATCTGGTTTCGCGCCACAGAGTAGAGCCATCCCGAAATCTGCTCGATAGGATTTGTCTCGAAATCCGTTTTACTGAGCTGATAGAAAACATTTTGCAAAATATCCTCACAATCTTCCTTCGAAGGAACCCGCTTAGCAATAAACCCTCTTAGCGGAGAATTGTATTTTTGGTATATTTCGGTTACCTCTTTGTTATGCTTCAGATTCTTTTCAAGGTTTTCTGTTTTCATCCTTTTTCATGGTCTTGCTCTGCGGCGGCATTTTCTCTACCATTAAAGTCTTTACCCATACGTTCGCGGATAAAATTGCGGCGTTCCTCGCGCGACATATCGCGCATCATTTCGTGCAGATGCATATGCTTTTGGTGCTTATGCGAGTGCTTGTGGCGATGCCCATGAGGACGAAACCCGCTAAACAACAAGCGGCACAATAGCATTAACCCTGCCGATTGCCAGTAATTTATCTCCGTCCATCCAACAATTGAAGGGATAAGCGCGTTCCACAATAACATCACCACAGCCGCAGCCGCGGCAAATATTGCAACAAAAGACAGAGCGAAGCCCAATTTATGCCATTTTTTCATCTCTTTTTTCATTTTCTATTTATTTTATTGTCATAGTTACTAAAAAAATCAATCGGAAGAAAGAAAACCCTCTCTATATCTTTTAAGGACGAATAACTTCCTCTTATATTTTAAATCTCTGCATTTTTTTTGTCAATATTGAGATTTGTGGCATAATTTTTTTGCGATTTTTCCGCCTTGCTTCAAAATGTATATTTATTTCTGTTTTTCAGTATGTTACAGTTTGATATTATAGATGCTCAAGTAGGTTATAAACTCGATTATATTAGGCTGAATACATATTTTTTGAAAGTTTTTTTTGTCGTTTGCTTTATTTTGAATACTTTTGTGTCATACTTACATAATTGGCAATTGATACACAAATTTATTTACAGTATTATTATAGATAAAAAAGCGAATTTCTCAAAAAATGAAATTCTACGGTTGTTCCGGAGAACGTTTCTGTTTTGGTGTGGAATTATTTATGTTGCAGGTTCCTTAGAAGCCTCGACAGTTGCTCCGAGTAGCGCGTTTGTTGAAGTTTCCCTGAATACAGCAAATACTGGCACAAAACAGACTTTTGGCGTACCTTCTTCCGAAACCGTGCGTATCTATTATCGTGTAAACCGAACGGAAATAGACAGCGGTTATATGGGTAATGCCAAGACTTTGAGTCTTATAAAGAAAATATTTGCCAAAAAAACGTTGGAAAAAGACGATTTCATAGTCATAACCAGTACGGCATCGCCCGAAGGTGGTTTCGACAATAACCAACGCTTAGCCAAAGAAAGGGCACTTTCGCTCAGAAACTACATAATGCAAATAAATCCCCGAATAAAAGATAATCAGGTTATAATGCTTCCCCATGCCGAAGATTGGGACGGGCTTAAAGAAATGATTGAAAAAGACAAGGATGTGCCCGCCCGCAGTCAGTTGCTCTACATACTCAACAGTAACCTGAGTGATGAAAGCAAAAAGCTGAGGATAATGAAAATAGGCAGGGGTAAGCCTTACGGATATTTGTTGAAAAATATATTGCCACATTTGCGGGGAAGTGCCACCGGTACGATATATACCAAGAAAGACGAACGCTTTGCCAAAACCGATACAGTGGAAATATTCCGTTTCGATACCGTTTTCGTAGACAGGGTAGTGGTTCGGGTAGACACGGTTTGTCCCGAAAAACAGAGACGCCCATTCGTTATGGCTGTCAAAAGTAACCTGCTTTACGATGCCGCGTTATTACCCAATCTGGCCGTTGAAATCCCTTTCGGGCGCAATTACAACTGGTCGGTAGGGATAGAAGGAAACTGGTCGTGGTGGAACACCAATGCCAGCAACTACTATTACCACCGCATACAGATAGCCGGAGTGGAGATGCGCCGCTGGTTCGGAAACAGAACAGGCAAGCCACTGAACGGATGGTTTGTAGGAGCTTACGGATACGGAGGCACTTACGATATCCGCCTGTTTACAAACAAAAACAGCGACGAGGGGCAGCTAAGCAACTGGAGCTATTCGGGTGGATTGACATTCGGATATGCCATATCCATAGCCAAAAGATTTAACCTCGAATTCGGAATCGGAGCTGGATACTTTGGCGGAAAATACTACAAATACACTGTTGGCGCATGCGATGAATGTATCTTCCCATGGAAAAGTACCCACCAAAGAAATTATATAGGGCTCACCAAAGCCAATATTTCGCTGGTGTGGCTCATAGGCAACGTTTTCGGTAAAAATAAAGGAAAGGAGAACCAACGATGAAAAATATTCTGTTCCTGTTCATATTAGCTTTAGTCACGATTTCTTGCGAAAACAAGAGTCTGTGTGACGCGGGCTTGTGCGCGGAAGGGGATGTAGCCATCAAGGTGGTTGTGAATTGGGAAAAACAATCGGATACCCGTGCTATGCGGATGAATATTTTTTCTGTGACTGGCGGTGTGGGCGATTACGGAGTGAATAGCATCCCCATTAGCGGCGAAAGTATAATTGAACTTGTTGGTGGAGCGTCTTATATTCCGTTCTGTTACGATTATTACAAAACAAATGTACATTTCAGGAACGAAACCGCGCTCGGTACGTTTCAGGCATATTGTGCCGAAGCTTCGCGCCAGACCTACAAAGAACTGGCTACACCCGTGGAAGGAGAAAAGACCATAGAAGACCCCGGCGGCGATTTCTTTGCGCATTCGTGGCAAGAAACTTTCGACGTTGTATTTTGCGATGAGTGTGGAGATACTCTGATTCTTAACTTTTACCCAAAAAATAAGCTTCGCCAGTTTACCTACCGGGTTAATAATATATCGGGGGCAAAAAACATAAGCGAGGCTCGCGGGGCTGCTTCGGGGATGGCTGCCACATATTTTTTCCAGACCGACAAGCTAACCACCGAACGATCTACCGTTTTGTTCGAGAAAGCCACCGTAGGGGTCGACGAAAACGGAAAGGGTTATATAGAAGGCTCGTTCTACACTTTCGGCCCTGTGTATCCCTATCAGAACAGATTTACGATAGAAATACTCTCTAAAGCAAATTTATATTATACCGCCTATTGGGACGTATCGGGGCAAATAAGCGAATCGATGGCCGATAGGGAGGCAAAACTGCAAAAAGACGGATATGATATACTTATAGACAATACTAAAATTCCGGAAATCCCGGAACCGGGAGGAGAGAATCCCGACTCTGGTGGTGGATTTGAAGTCGGGGTTGGCGACTGGGACAATGTTGATGTCTATTTATAAACCCCAAACATAAATATTATACACTAATTATTAATAAACTAAATTATCGAAATGAAAAAATTATTTTTATTTGCTTCGGCAATAGCTTTAGTCTTTGCCTCTTGCTCTAACGATGAGGATTTAGGCGGTTCTGCAGGTGCAGGCGACGGTGCGATAGAGTTTCGCACACTGATGGATAAACCATCGTCTAATTTGCGTACGGCAATCACTGACGAGACAAGTATCCTGAGTTTTACCCTTACCGGAATAAGAACCGGTGGTGACTACAATGGAGAATACCTCTTCAATGGAGAGGGCATTACACGCGGTGAAGACGGTAAATGGAACTACAATCCAAAACGTTATTGGCCAAAAGGAGAAAAGATTGACTTCTATGCCTACAGCCCTTCTTCGTCTAAAAATGTAACAGTTGGTATAACAGACTATACCTCAGCCAAATCTATTACCTATACTGTTCCGCAAATCAGCAACAAAGATGCGCAGGAAGACTTCCTTGTGGCAAGATCTATGCAACAAAATGGAGGAACGAATGGAACAGATCCTGTTGTGTTAAACTTTCACCACGCTCTTTCGCGTGTGATGTTCTTTGCACGGACTACTCAAGAAAATGTTACATACACTATCGACAAAGTAGAGTTGGTTAACCTGAATGAAACAGGGACTCTTAATCTATCTGGTATTCCAGAGGAAAATAGTTTGACTTATCCTTGTCAACCATGGACTGACCAATCAAGTTTTAAAACCTATGCTGTAGACAGAGGCGAATCGCCTGCGTATTTGCTTAACGATTATGCTTCGGTATTGGGACAAACCAACGCTGTAATGGTATTGCCACAAGCAACTACAAAATATGACGGAGATGGAAAAACTGTGCCTGGTACAGGTAAGTTTGCTGTAAAAGTATCTTACAAAGCATTTGCTGGCGGTATATACTATGCGGGTACAGCAACAAAAAGCGCGGAGAAATACTTTGCTGTGAACGATCCTTCGGATGTAAGCGAGCCTATAACTTTCGAAATGGGACGCCAATATAACTTCTACCTCGAATTTGGTGACGAAGTGGGTAAAGAAATTAACTTCAGCGTTAGAGTAAGCAATTGGACCGAAAATGCTCCTGGCTATCTGCCGGAACTGAATGATTATCGTTCGGTAATTAGTGCTGATCTTTTAGCTGCTGCGGGGTGGTTGACAGGTGCGGTTACTAAAGCTGATCTATTATCAAAAACCTCTTTAACGGTTAAGAATAGTTCGGTAAAAACAACCGATTTCACTGGCCTTGAGTATTTTGAGAACATAACAAAACTTACTGTTGAGGATGCTACCGGTGGTAGTGACCTTGATGCATCTAAAAATGCGAAACTTAACACAGTAGAATTCTATAGTACAATAAATCTTGGTACAGTAAATCTTTCCAATACGGCTTTAACAACTCTGAAGTTTGGTAGCGCAGCTACTATTAAAAATTTGGATGTATCGAATACAAGGATTACAGAGTTTGGAGGAACTAACAAAATAAATTTGGCGGCAGTTACCATAACAGGTACATTAAATATGTCGAATTGCGGATTGACCGAAGTACCTATGCCAAATGATGCAAGTATCACTATTCCGGAACTCAATTTATCAAATAATAATATTGAGACATTGACTATACGCGATTGTAAAATTGAAACTCTGAATATAGAGAATAATGCGAAACTTACTAACTTGATCTTTGCCGCGAATACTGCTAAGGCTTCTTCTTATTCTAAAAAAGGTGATAAAATTGAGATATCAAATGTAAGTGCCTTAGGAAATAAAGCTTTGCAGAAAATTGAATTTGAAAATAGTAATTATGGAGGTATCTTATTAAAGAAATTGGATATACAAGACAGCAAAAATATCAAAGCCGTTAATCCTAGATTCAGTTTTATATCTGAGTTGGTGCTATGGACAGGATGCACACGGGATTATCTAAATGGTACAGGTTATGGTATATTAAATGTTGCTAGCGGATCTGGTGCGGGAGAGATCAGTAAAATCGTAACAGCGGATGGTACGGTTATAGGTCAGTTACTTTCTGGTCAAGAAAATAAAGTTACGGCTATACCATAACCTTAATTTTCCTAATATTTCAATGACTAAGTTACACTACAGGTTTTACCTGTAATTAATAATCCAAGCCGGAAGGGGTTGAATGTCCCCTTCCGGTTACAAAATAAAAAGCTACGAAAAAGAAATTTGAAATGGAGAGAAACAACAAACTAAAGATTGGTAGATGGGCAGCGGTTTTGTTTTTCCTGTCGGTCTTGTTTTTTGCCGGGTGTTCGGACGAGGATACCGCTACGGGCAATGGAACAGGAACAAATGCCATTGCTTTTGATTGCTCCACTTCAAGCCTGCGTGCCGCAAAAACCACCATCGATGATATGCAATATTTTCGTGTATCGGCCCTCTGGAATAAAGGAGATGGGGTTTACTATTCGTTTATGGACAACCAACTTGTGGAAAAACAAGGCAATAGCTGGGTGTATTCGCCCATAAAATACTGGCCGGGATATGGTTCGGTAAGCTTTTTTGCCTACACTCCGGCAATATCGTCGGGCTTGGATGTGCTTCACATAGAAAACGACATAAATCAAGTTTCTATCGAATATACTGTAAGCACCAACCATCAAGAGCAGGAAGATTTTATGGTGGCCACCAGCCTTGATAAAACAGCTAACCCTATTCAGCTCGACTTTAAACATGCGCTTTCGGTTGTTAATTTTCAGGCATGCAGCAACAACCCCGGTGTTGAATACCGTATAAAAAAGATAACGTTGGTTGGCTTATGTAACCAAGGTATCCTTACAGGAATAGATAATGAAGCAACATCAATTTGGTCGTGGTATGGACAGTCAGGGACGAGAGACTATACCGTCTATCAGAAATATCCCATAGAGACAGATGGCAGCACTTATAGGGAAATAGGTAGCCTGATGGTGCTTCCGCAACCACAAGAACCGGATGTCGCTGATTTTAATATCACTGTAAACTACGATATGATAGAGGGGACATCGGTTACTACAGGTGAAGATAGTTATACGCTCCCGGATTTTGTATTCCAAATGGGTAAACGTTATACCTTCTATCTTGATTTAAGCGCGCCATCATCTCCTTCGCCATCCCAAAAGCGAAGCGTTGGCACTGCTTCGGCAGAAATCAAATGGCGCATTGTTAGCGAGCTGAACGAAGAATAAAGAATTATGCTCCCACAATATTAATAGAATAAAGAAAGTAGCTCAGTAAGCTACTTTTTTTGTTTGGTATATTACCATTAATATAGAGGGGCAACGGCATACAAAAAAAAGTGTACCCCATCTCTGTATAGGATACACTTTTTGAAGTTTTTATTATTGGGTTTCGTCAATGCTTATATAACACAATAAAAACCAGTGGAGAGATTACTCCCACTCTATGGTTGCAGGGGGTTTTGATGAGATATCGTACACTACACGATTAACTCCCTGTACTTTATTGATAATTTCGTTCGATATTTTTGCCAAAAACTCATATGGCAGATGTGCCCAGTCGGCAGTCATACCATCGGACGAAGTAACAGCACGCAAAGCTACGGTACTTTCGTATGTTCTTTCATCGCCCATCACGCCAACCGAACGAACGGGTAGCAAAACTGCTCCTGCTTGCCAAACCTGATTGTACAAGCCATGTTCGCGTAAGCCACGAATATAAATATCATCGGCATTCTGAAGTACTTCAATTTTTTCAGGAGTGATATCACCAAGAACACGTATTGCCAAGCCGGGACCGGGAAACGGATGACGTTTTATAAGATGCTCCTTCATTCCCAATTCCAAGCCAACACGGCGAACCTCGTCCTTAAACAACAGGCGCAGGGGTTCAACCAGTTTCAGGTTCATCTCCTTAGGCAGTCCGCCTACGTTGTGGTGCGATTTGATGGTTGTTCCCGTAATTGACAGCGATTCTATAATATCCGGATAGATAGTGCCTTGTCCTAACCATTTTATATCTTTCAACTTATGAGCTTCTTCATCGAAAACCTCAATGAAAAGACGGCCTATAATTTTTCGCTTTTGCTCAGGATCGCTAACGCCTGCCAAAGCAGTATAGAATTTTTCTTTAGCGTCTATGCCCAAAACATTCAGCCCAAGATGTTCGTAATCTTTCAGAACGCTCTGGAATTCGTTTTTACGCAACAAGCCATTATCAACAAAAACACATGTGAGGTTTTTCCCGATAGCCTTGTTTAACAATACAGCTGTAACCGACGAATCGACTCCACCCGAAAGGGCAAGTATAACTTTATCGTTCCCCAGTTTCTCCTTCAACTCAGCTACTGTTGTGTCTATAAACGAAGACGGCGACCAATCGCGCTTGTATCCGCAAATATTAAGGAAGTTGCTCAACAATCTTGTTCCGTCTACCGAATGGAAAACTTCGGGGTGATATTGCACAGCCCAAGTTTTTTCTGTAGTAACCCTGTAAGCCGCGTATTTTACGTCTTCGGTACTTGCGATAGGTTCAAAATTGTCGGGGAGAGAGGTTATGGTATCTCCGTGCGACATCCATACCTGCGAACCTTCAGGAATACCATCAAACAGTGAATCTTGAGGTTTGATAGATGTCAGGTGCGCCCGGCCGTATTCGCGCGAATCGCCTTTTTCAACCTTACCACCCGAGGTGTATGCTATATATTGTGCTCCATAACAAATGCCCAAAACAGGATATTTGCCCCTTATCTGGCTCAGATCGGGTTTAAAAGAATTCGGATCGTTCACCGAAAAAGGACTACCCGAAAGTATTACTCCTTTAATGGTTGGGTCATCAAACGGAAATTTATTGTAAGGCAAAATTTCGCAGTAGGTATTTAACTCGCGTATGCGTCTGCCAATAAGTTGTGTGGTTTGAGAACCAAAATCAAGAATGATTATCTTCTCGTGCATAGCCAAAAACTATTAAGTAAATTGATTATTAAAATTGCCTGCAAAGATAAGAAAGATTGGGTAATACCCGCCCTGTTTTTAGGTTAACTTCTCTTTTTTCAAGATATTTTCGGAATAAAAAACCTTAGCCTGAAAGACAGAAATGGCAAATGACAATTCTTACTTTTGCATTTTGCTTTATTGGTCTGTGTTTTGCTTTTTGGCACGGTCGTACTTTTTGCCGGCAAATATATCGTAGCGGCGGTATTCGCAATCGAGCGAGCCGTTCTTCAGTTTAATTTTGGAGGTTGGCTTCAGACCTATTTTATGGAAACATTCGGTTTTGTAGCTCAACACCCATGCTGTGTAGCCCATAAATACATGTTTCAGGCGTTCGCCTATCATTTCGTACAGGCCAAACAAATCGTCGGGCTTGATGCGTTCGCCATAAGGCGGATTTGTTACAATCAAACCTTTTTCGGCGGGAGCTTCGGTGTACTGTTGCAGGGATTTTACCTGCAAATTGATATGACGCGACAGTCCTGCGTTCTTGATGTTCTCCTCGGCTATCTTGATGGCTCTTGCCGAGATATCGGAGCCGTATATTTTATGTTCAAATTCGCGTTCGCCGCTGTCGTCGTTATAAAGATGGTCGAACAACTCCTGGTCAAAATCGGCCCATTTCTCAAAAGCGAAACTCTGCCTGTAAATACCGGGGGGAACGTTCATGGCAATCATAGCAGCTTCTATAAGCAACGTACCCGAACCGCACATGGGGTCAACGAAATCGCATTCGCCCCGCCATCCTGTTTTCAGAATCATTCCGGCTGCCAAAACTTCATTAAGCGGAGCTTCGGTCTGGGCGGCACGATAACCCCGTTTGTGCAACGATTCGCCCGAACTGTCGAGCGAGAGCGTGCATTTATCGTGAGCCACATGTATATTTATCAGCACCTCGGGGTTTGCTACGCTTACCGAAGGGCGTTTGCCTGTTTTCTGGGTGAAAAAATCTACAATGCCGTCCTTTACCCTATATGCCACGAATTTTGAATGTGTGAAGATGTCGGAAAAAACAACCGAATCGACAGCAAAGGTTTTTTCTTCGTGCAGATAGTCGAACCAGTTGAACTTCTTTATCTCGGCATAAATCTCGTCCGCCGTACGGGCTTTGAAGGTGTGTATGGGTTTCAGTATACGCAATGCCGTGCGGCAATGGATATTGGCTTTGTAGAGGAGGGTTTTATCGCCCGAAAACGATACCATCCGAGTGCCTATTTGCAGATCGTCTGCCCCTAAAGCTATTAATTCTTCGGCCAGTACGTCTTCTAAGCCTGCCATTGTTTTGGCAATCATCGTAAATGTTTTTTCCATTGCAGCTATGCTATATTTTAAAATTCGGAATCGGTTTTCGTTCCGGTTAATCTCATTAAATTCTATTCCCCAGATGATACACCACAAACCACGAGGCCAACTCTCCTTCATTGTCGGGAACGAAGCCTATGCGTTCCGACCATTTCAGGCGGATAACCTTTTCTGTGGAATCGGTAGCGGCAAAGAAAGAAACGTCCTTAACCTCCACTGTCATGGTTTTACGGTTTATCTTAGAGCCTGTTGCCAATGTTACGAACTTGTACTCTGTGGGCAGAAACGGATAAGTACCCTCATTGTAAAGCAAGATGTCATCGGGCTCTTTCTCCGTGTTGTGCCATGCTCCTGCTGCCACATAAAGCAGGTTTTCGGTATAATCGTAGAGGAGATGTTTTTTAAAGTTCCGGTCTGTTATTTCCCTGAACAGGTTTTTCTGTACACCTCTCTCAATCAGGTCGAACTCGGCTTTCCCGATAGTTACATTCAGGGTGTTTTCTTTGTTTGGTGTCATCCTCTTTTCTTAGTGTCGGCAAGTTATAATGTTACTTTTTTCGATTTTCCTTTCGATTCGTTATGAAAACGATCGACCGAAGTAACGACATACTCATATTTGTTTTTCCCGCCCTCGTATGGCAATACAACTCTCGTATCGCGTGTGATGGCTACAATATTACGAGCATTGCCTGTGTTTTTTGCTTCGCCTTTGGCAAAGCGGTACACTACATAGTATTGGGCTTTTACGGGGTCGGCAGGATTACCGTTTCTGTCCCAAACCAACATGTGGTTGGTTTCGGTATATTCTTCCCTTATCTTCTTGATATCTTTCGGGGCTTTGTCGTGTAAATGTAGGTAAGCAGGTATCAATGCCGGATAGCGGTGGTAGTTATTCACCAATTCGCCATAAACACCCTTGTAATTATCAAGAAGCACATATCCGCTCCAGAAACAATTTCCATCTACCTGCGGATAGCTGCGGGCTTTTATGAATTTATCGGCCAACTGTGTGTTGCCCGACGGAGTTTGCGCATCCATCGTCCGCTTCACATCCTGCCCTATATAAAGGTGTTTGTAGAAATTATTCTTTGCCCACCATTCTACCAGTGTATTGTAGTCGGCCGCCTTATGACCTATCTCCCAGTAAACCTGAGGTATGTTATAATCGATCCAGTCTTTTTCTACCCATAGTTTTATGTCGGCATACAGATCGTCATAGTTTTGCAATCCATTTGTGTCGCTGCCTGTGGCATCACTTTTTTTGTTCCGGTAAATACCAAAAGGGCTGATGCCAAACCTCACCCAAGGCTTGTTGCGCATGATGGTTTGTTTTATTTCTTGGATAAGTACGTTCACGTTGTTGCGCCGCCAATCGGACCGCTGATTGTTGGCAAAACCCTGCTCCGGAGCATAACGGGCAAAGCTGGCATCGTCGGGGAAGCTTTTGCCTGCAATGGGATAAGGATAAAAATAATCGTCCATATGTATGGCATCCACGTCATAACGGGCTATTATGTCTTTCACCACTTGGCAGATAAACTCACGGTTTTCGGGAATTCCGGGGTCGAAGTAAGTTTGTGTTCCATACTTCACAAAACGTTCGGGATACCTATTATAAATATGACTTGGAGCCAATGCCTGCCCTTCGGCACTGGTCACACGATACGGATTCATCCACGCATGCAGTTCCATATTGCGTTTGTGGCATTCGTTCACCAGAAAAGTCAAGGGGTCGAAACCGCTGTCGGGAGCTTTGCCTTGCACCCCTGTCAGATAACGGCTCCAAGGCTCTAAATCCGATTTGTAAAACGCATCGGCTTGTGGGCGTACCTGAAAAATCACAGCATTAATGCCCACTTCCTGAAATTTATCGAGCACATCAACAAAATACTGCTGCATCTGGGCCGAAGTCATGTTTCGGTATTGCCCTTGCCCTATGGTATGCAGCCAAGCGCCACGGAATTCCCTTTTCGGGTTTTTCAGATCGGCGTAATGTATTGTTGTCTTTTTGGGGCCGCAAGAAGAAAAAATAAGCAAGGAAGCGACAGTCAACAAAAGAAATATTTGTAAATTATTCTTCATTAAAGATATATTTTGTCCGCAATGAAGCACAAAAATATAAATAATAGATGGATGTCGTGACAAAATATGCTTCGGAACAAAAAGATTTTTACTATTTTAGCGAAAAAAATATTTCGCATGGAAGATAGTACATCTGTTTTATACACAATATTCGCCACAGTCAAATATCTGTTTATTATTATAGGCCTCATAGGTTTGGTTATGCTCGCTGTGGGTATATATCGCAAGGATAATGAGTCCAGAAGACGGGGAACATATATCTTCCTTTTCGGGGCGATACTTGCTGTTTGTACATTTCTGATAAACAGGAAACTGAACGAACGGGTAGATAGCTACATAGATAGCTATATAAATACACGCATCGCAGAGTAGGGAGGAGGCAAACAGGATGCGCGCCCCAAACATAAGGATAACCCTTTCTTTGTTTTTCTTGTTGGTAGTGTTTTTTGTGGAAGCTTCATCTGCCAAAAACCTGAAAATAGGAGTTATAGCAGATGTGCATTACCTGTCGGAACAGTTAATGGACAAGGGTAGCGCCATACAAACATACTGCAACAATAGCGGAAAAAATATACAAGAAGTCCCAGCCATTCTGGATAAAGTGCTTGCCGATTACCTGCAAAGCGATATTGATGTTTTGCTCATAGCGGGCGACATGACAAAGGACGGGGAACGGCTAAGCCATCAGGATTTTGTAAAAAAACTACAACCTCTCAGGGATAAAGGTATACGTGTTTTTGTTGTTCCCGGCAATCACGATATTAATATGCCCAACGCTAAAGGCTATCGCGGAAGCGAGATTTACAGCACTCCCAATATAAGCCCTACGGAATTTTCTGAAATATATGCCCATTACGGTTATGGCTCGCCCCTCAAAAGAGACACCGCATCGCTGAGCTATGTGGCAGAACTCGATGCAAACACATGGCTGGTAGCAATAGATGCCTGTCGGTATGGAGAATATACCACTCGTAGTATCTCGGGCGGAAAAATAAACCAAGACACCGAACGGTGGATTGCCGACCGCATGGCGGAAGCCAAAGAAAAAGGTGTGCGAATGGTAGGTATGATGCATCACGGGATGGTTGAACATATCGCTTATCAGGCAACATTTTTTCCGGAATATATTGTTGAAGACTGGCAAGGCCTTGCCTCTCTGTTTGCCGATGGAGGGATGGCAGTTGTTTTTACAGGACATTTTCATGCCAATGATATAACCCGCTTTACTTCGGGCAAAGACAATGATATCTACGATATCGAAACAGGTTCGCTGTCGGCCTATCCGTTTCCCTACCGGATGGTTACCCTGACAGAAACAGGTATGAATGTTGAAACCCGCAACATAACATCAACGCCGGCTAATCCGCTTTTAGCAGAAACAGACAAGGCAAAGATGCAAAACTTGTCTAAAAAACTGGCTGTGCAAAAAATAAAATCGCGCATGGCAAGTATCCCCGCCACCGTTGTTGATAAAATGGCAGACATCGTTGCCGAAGTTTTTGTGATGCACGTTGCGGGCGATGAAATAATTTCCGAAGAATTTAAAAAAAACATTGCCGCACTGGCACAGATGCTCGATCCTGAGTCGGAACCCGACTTTTCGGACCTTGAACTTGATTACCCTCCCGCCGATAATAAAACTACAATAGAATTCCAGATAACTGAATAATATAAATAAATATACTATATTTGTGTCATAACATCATGGAGCGACTATGGATCAATCTTGGTTAAACGGATACAAAGCTATAAAAGAAAAATTCGACTACACTTACAAAGGTTACAATTTAAAATATCTCGTTGCGGGTCATTTGGGTATAGACTTCGATGCCAAACCTGCTATAAGGGATGTTTTTAAAGGTTTTTTTGTGAGCTGTAACTTTATCGACTTGAGCCAGGCGCTGCAAACAGACAAGCCAACGCTCATCACCTATCTGATAAACCGCCCCGACTATCGCGATTTGGCCAACACGGCGCAAAGCCGCTATCCGGAATCGGCGGTAGTGAACCTGTCGGCCTTGCCACTGAAAAAGATATCGCCTTTCAGCCCGTCGTATATTAAGCACTTTTTCAAGGCTTTGTTTTTGGTTTTTGGGCGTTCCATAGGGGGCAATCTTAATTTTAAGCTCTACTATGCAGCCTTGACAATATTGTTGTTGAACCAGATAAGAGCCATCGAGAAGGTTAAGACCCAAAACAAGGTTAGCCGGTATATCTGTTTTAACTCGTCGTACAGAGACGAAACCTTGTTGACGCTCTACTTCAATAAACGGAACATCGAAACCATAACCATGCAACACGGTATTTTTTGCGAGTTTAAGCGTTTCGTTCCCTTCGATATTATCAACTCCGAAAACTGCGTGGCCAGCAAAATGCTATGCTGGGGGCAGTCGACCATCGACTTCCTCTCGAGCCGGGGATTTACCAACGACCGCTTTATTGTGATGGGCAACCTAAAGTACATGGATTGCCGTATAGACCGTGTGGAGCAAACATTCAAACACTGTTTGGTGCTTCTGGGCAGGGGACTGTATGTAGAAACCAACAACAAGCTATTGGCTGCCTTGCAGGAGTATAACAAAAAGCATAACAACCAGATTGTGTTTTATGTAAAGAAACATCCCTTCCTCGATGATAAAGACCATGCCCAGTTTGCGAAGGTTGCCGACAATATGATATTTCTGGGGAAGGAACATTCCGTGCAAAACGTTTTGGATTCCGGCCTTGTCGATTTTTCTATCGCAGTGAACACCACCGCCTATTACGAGTCGATGGCATTGGGTAAACCCTGCCTGCGCTGGACGGAGGAAGAAAACGAAGATTTTTATGGTATCGACGATAAGTTCGAGAACCTGCAACAGTTTGAAGAGAAAATATCGTATCTCAAAAACATGGATCAACAAGAACTGTTGCAACAAACAAAAGACGTGATAAGATATATATTTAATCCTAATTTAAAATAGAAGAAATTATGAAATTTAAAGCTTTAATAGCCGTTCGCTCGGGCTCGGAAAGAGTGATTAACAAGAATCTGCGCCCTTTTGCAGGGTCAAATTTATTGGAGCTAAAAATTAAGCAACTGATGCAAGTGAAAGAGTTTGACGGTATAATCGTGAACTCGAACGACGACAGTATGCTTGAAATCGCAGCCCGCCTTGGTGCCGAAACCGTGAAGAGAGACCCCGTATATGCTTCGAGCAGCGTGTCGATGAGTGATGTTTACCAGAACATGGCCGAAAACTTCAATGGCGATATTGTGGTATATACTAACGTAACCAACCCTTTGGTCGAAACAGCAAGCTACTCGAACGCAATCAACAAATATAAGGAACTTAACGGTCAGTTCGACTCGCTAAACTCTGCGCACCTTATCAAAGAGTTTATGTTTCTCGACAATAAGCCTATCAACTACGACCTTATACATCAGCCTCGTAGTCAGGATCTTCCTAATATATATGCTCTTAACTTTGCCATCTCTATCATCACCCGCGAGGATATGATAAAGTACAAAAACGTTGTAGGCCGTAAACCTTATATGTTTGAACTGACAGAGACAGAGTCGGTCGATATTGATACTGAATTCGATTTCGAGATATCCGAATTCTTATACAAGAAAAAATACAATCTTTAAAAATAAATAGTTCGCGCGGAGTATCGTACCAATGAGCAGCCCTGTTTTTTCTATAATATTGCCCATCTACAACATGGAAGAACTGCTTCCCCGTTGTTTGGATTCTATTATAGGGCAAACTTTCGCCGATTTTGAAGTCATACTTGTGAATGACGGTTCGGTCGATTCTTCGGGTCAGATTTGTGACGAGTACGCAAAAAGCGACAGCCGGATAAAGGCCGTTCATAAAAAGAACGCCGGAGTATCCGAAGCCCGGAACTCAGGTATAGAGCTGGCAACAGGTCTATACTTGAGTTTTGTTGATCCCGACGATTGGTTGGAAAAGAATATGTACGAGGTTTTAGTGGCGGTTATTGACCAGAGTCATGCCGATGTAATCCGCTTCAATGCCTTCCGTAACGACCAGATTCTAAACCAAACCAATCTGAAAGGCAATTACAGGGGAGATGATATCACAAAAAATATTGTTTTGCCAATGATTGGCGCCGAAAAGTACGGAGGCCCTTTTCTGATGGGGGTTCCTTGGACGTATGCTTTCCGCCGGGAGGTGATAACCGAAAATGGTATCTTTTTCAGCCGAGAGTTGCGCCGGTGCGAAGACCGCCTGTTTTGCATCACGGCATTGCTGCATGCCCAGTCGGTTTTTTTTGTGGACGATGTTCTCTATCATTACACTGTAAACAGTGGTTCGCTGTCGAACAAATACGACCCCATTCGCTGGGAGCAGGAATTGCTTTTTTTGGATAAACTCAAAAACGAATACAGGAAAAAACTTAACCCTGACGACACCGAAAAGGCCGACCGGCGCATAAAAACCGATTATGTGCTCCGTGCAATAATAAGTGTCGACAATGTGTTTTTCTCGAAAAATAATAATAGCTTTGCTTTCCGTTACCGAAGGGTAAAACAAATTATTACAAACAATTATGTCAGAAACGCTGCCGCAAAACTTGAGGCAGAACCGCTGGGGACGAAAGGTAAAATCGTGTTGTGGTGCGTAAAAAAACGGCACGCCTTGCTTTTATCTTTGTTTCAGACGGCTCTTCTGATTAAGAATAGAATATAAGAATTCCACAATTTATGGATAGAATTTCGCTGGTGATACCATGCTATAACGAAGAAGAAGCCTTACCCTTCCTTTACGAGGAGTTGTGCAAGGTTGCCAATAGGATGAATGGGCAGGAGTTTGAATTCGTCTTCGTGAACGATGGCTCGAAAGACCGGACTTTGGAAGTATTTAAACAACTCCGTGCAAAAGACAACCGTGTACGGTTCATTTCTTTTTCGCGCAACTTTGGCAAGGAAGCGGCCATATTTGCAGGCTTCGAGGCTTCGACAGGCGATTATGTGGCAATGATCGATGCCGACCTGCAAGACCCACCCATGCTGATAGAAGAGATGTACAACACCTTGCAAACCGAAGACTACGACTGTGTAGCTACCCGCCGTACCACCCGCACGGGCGAACCGGTGATACGTTCGTTCTTTGCCCGAAAATTTTATCAGCTCATAAACAATATTTCGGATACAAAACTGGTTGACGGGGCTCGCGACTTCAGGCTTATGACCCGGCAGATGGTAGATTCTATTCTGGAGTTGAGGGAATATAACCGTTTCTCGAAAGGGATATTTGGATGGGTTGGTTTTAATACCAAATGGATTTCGTACGAGAACGTGGAGCGTGTGGCAGGAACCACCAAGTGGTCTTTCTGGGGACTGTTCTTTTATTCGCTCGAAGGCATTGTGGCATTTTCTACCCGTCCGTTGGCAATAGCTTCGCTTTTTGGCATACTGTTTTTCTTGATTTCGCTGGTGATGATAGCCGTAATTATTACTAAAACCTTAATCTGGGACGACCCCGTGCAAGGTTGGCCGTCTACCGTCTGCGTAATCTTCCTGATAGGAGGCATACAACTGCTGTGTATGGGTATTCTGGGGCAATACCTGTCAAAAACATACCTCGAAACCAAACGCCGCCCCATTTATATTGTAAAGGAAACCGAGGAAGGTAAAGAAAAAGACCGCCGGAACAGAAAGAACTAAACCAAATTGACAACTATCCAGACTAAAATAAGAGACGCGGCAAAGCGATTGGACTCTTTTACCGATAAGCCTTCGGTCAAGAAGTTCAATCTTGCGTTTATCGCCCTCTGTTCCTTTATTTTTATCTACATACTAAACCGTTTGCATCCACTCTATGCCGACGATTGGATGTACAGCATGACTCCTGCTCCGTTGTATGAGCATATCTCCAATTTTGGGCAGATATTGCAAACCCAATACGAGCATTACTTCACTTGGGGAGGGCGCTCGGTGGTGCACATCATTGCCCAAAGCCTTTTGCTGATAGGTGAAGGCCCTGCCGATTTGCTGAACAGCCTTGCTTTTGTTGCCCTGACTTTTGTGATTTACATGCTGGCAAACAAGGGGAAATCGGCAAATCCGTCGTTGCTGTTGGGTATCAACCTGATTGTTTTTCTGCTTCAGCCGGCATTTGGGTCAACCTGCCTGTGGATAACGGGTAGTGCCAACTATTTGTGGGGAACACTCATAATTCTTGCCTTTTTGCTCCCCTATAAGTTTTATCTGAATAAAGGCAAAGAAGATAGCGGCGTTGTACTGAAAAGCTCCTTTCTCTTTCTTTTCGGTATCGTTGCCGGATGGACTAACGAAAACATGGGGGTAGCCTTGGTTGCCATCATCGCTTTATTACTGTTTTACTACAAACAATCGGGACGGAAGATTCCTGTTTGGGCTATTTGCGGATTGGTTGGGGTTCTGATTGGTTGTGCTTTTATGATTGCCGCTCCGGGTAATTTTGCCCGTATGGATATGATGGAACACACCAATAAAGCTTCCCGGCTGGCGGCTTATGCAAACCAGTTTTTGGCAGCTTTGGCAGCATTCTATAATTACAGCTTGGGCTTGGCGTTTATTTTTGTTTTGCTGCTGATTGTGGCAAGAATATATATATCGGACAAAGAAAAACGGAAAGAAGCTACGGCTGTGTCGTTAATCTTTTTCTTCGGGGCAATTTTGGCTATGCTGGCAATGGCGGCATCGCCTATATTTCCGCCACGGGCTTCTTTTGGGTTGAATATGCTGATTGTTACGGCTGCCGCAACTTTGTTTGCGCAACTTGATTTTTCGAAACAGATTATAAAACAGGTGAGCATCTGCGCCCTTGCATTCGGATTGTTTTTCTGGGTGGGCGATTATAGCAAAGGCCGTAAGGAACTGGCATCAGCATACACTACTTTAGAGAAACGGGCAGAGTTTGTGCGGAAAGAAAAGCAAAGAGGCGTTAGCGATATAATACTATCCGAACCTATCTATGGGCCTCAAACCAAATATTTTCATTTCTTTGAGCTGCAAGCCGACTCGGCCGATTGGCACAACCAAATATATTCGAAATACTACAGCGTCAATTCCGTCCGAATGGAGTGGTAGCCTTCCCCCCGCCCTTATAGTTCTGTGAGGGGAATGTCGTACTTTGTTTCTACCAATTGTTGTATATCCAGAATGACTTGCCATTCTTCATCGAACTCACCTTTGTTGTTTATTTTAAGGTTTTCGGTTCCATGTTCGTCAAGCTTGCGGAACAGAAAGTTTACCGTTATCCGGTTTATATCTATGGCCGGCACGTAGGCATTACTTCTGCCTTCGTCGATGGGGGTTTGTATGATGAGGCCTACTTCCATCAATAAGAATAAAACATCGGATGTGAGTTTTGTGGGAATCTTATAGGTTTCCGAAAGTTCGTCGGCCGAATAGGGGGCTTCTCCTTTTGCAAACCGTTTTACGATAAGAGTCATTATAGACAGAACAACAAAGTCTTTATACCGGCGGCTTATGTGGTCGGTTTCTTTCTCGAAACTGAACCGGCGGACGTTCTGGTATGCAAACGACAGTTCCACACCTATAAGGCAGATAAGCCACGATAGCTGCAACCACAAAAGCAACAACGGAAGGGCGGCAAAACTACCATAAATAGCGTTGTATTTCGATATCCATATCTGTCCGTCAATATAAATGCCTTGAAAAATCTGAAAGGCTGTTCCCGCAATAATTCCCGCAAACAGAGCCGCGCTGAAGTTTATCTTTTTATTGGGAATGTACATATACATGAACGTAAACAAAAGAATGGTCAGCGCAAAGGGCAGTATCTTGACAAAGGGGCTAAGCACAACGCCTATCACAAGGTTTTCGGAGGCGGCGTTAATCAATATCATCAATCCCGCGTTGCAAACCATGAATACGGGTGCAATGAGCAGAAGGGCTACATAATCGGTAAACTGGCGGTAATATGTCCGCCCCACCTTTATGCCCCAAACATAATTGAAGTTATCTTCTATGCTCGACAACAAATTGATGACCGTATATAACAATAAAACCACACCCACCCCAACAAATATTCCTCCTTGGGCATATTCCAACGATTTGTCTATAAATCCCATCGCTTTTTCGAGGATTTCCTGCTGCCCCGAAAAATAGCTGAACAACTCGCTCCTTACAATATTCTGGAATCCGAATCCTCGGGCTATGGCAAACAAAACGGCAAGCATGGGCACAATAGACAGCAGTGTGCTGTATGTGAGGGAGCCTGCACGGGTATTCATCTGGGTGAAATCGAGCTTCCGGTATGCCAAAATAAAAGCCTTGATTATTTTGTAAAACATTCCACGGAGAGCACCTATCCCGTTTGTATCCACATTCCAGATACCGTCTGTCAGGAAGTGGATTAAACTCCTTATCAGGTTTTTTATTTTTTCAATCATTTTTGTCCCTTTTAGTTTCTAAGAACCGTTCTATAAAGCTAATATACGCAAAACGGTACTATATAAAGGCAAAATAAACGGAATGGTTCTAAATATAAAGCCAAACATTGGTTTTTGTGTTTTATTAACAAATGGATGATGGGTTGGTTATCTTCGTTCTTTTTGGTGGGGAGGGCTGTTTGGTTTACTGATGTGAATGTTGTAAGTGATTGCAAGAAAGATGATTGTGCTTTTTTGTAAACTGAATTTCATTCAATTTTTATTTTTTTATAGGATCTGTTTGGACGAGTTTTTTTGTATATACAAATATTTGATTTATCTTTGCAGTTGAAGATGAAAAAGGCAAATATTTGGTTCTCGGATGATACAATGAGGCAAATAATATTTCTTTTCTTTATTATAGTGAGTGTAAGTGGGGATATCTTTCTCTTATGAAAGAGAGGCTTTCATAAGGAGATTATTCTTAAATTGTATGAGTGTGATTTTTATTCTTTTCAGATTCTAAAAAAGGCAGAAAATAAAAGGCAAAAGTACGGTTATTTTAATACGATTTCGTTCTTGGTGTATTCCGGATATGATAAATACAGGATATCAGGACAATGAAGTTAAATATTCCCCATCGTTTTATTGATATGATCATTACCAAAATATTTTATAATTATGAAAACAGACAAATGTACAAAACTAAGGATGTTCATTATAGCCATATGCTTGGGCACAATGGTGAATCTTAATGCGCAAGTGACCATAGGTTCTGCTTTGGAGCCAAATAAAGGAGCTTTGTTAGATTTAAAAGAAACAGATGTTATAGGAGCAAACTCTTTGCGAGGATTAGGATTGCCACGCGTAAGCCTCGAAAAAGAAGATGATATGGATGGTTTGGCGATAGATAAAGGAGATGACTATAAGAATGTTTATATCGGTCTTGTAGTTTATAATCTTGCTTCAGTTTCGTACTTCTGTCCCGGGCCGTATGTTTGGAATGGAGAACGCTGGGAGGCTCTCTCCATAGATCAGCATAGGGCATGTAAACCTCGGCCAGTGCTTGCAGAGGTAGAAAGCCATTAAACTCCCCGGCACACTATTGATGATACATCACATTCGGTACATTTGGTTGCGGTGTATCTTGTATGGTGGTGCTGGATAAAAAATACCTGAGGCTTAACTATGTTTTAGATAGTTGAGCCTTTAGTTTATATATCATGATATTACAACCAATTTATGTATTCCCTTTGTTTTTTGAGGTACTGGGCTTGAGCCATTTCGTTCGAGCCACTTATCAGAGTAGAATATTTTTTCAGGGACAAGAGCCATTCCTTGTGGGCGTTGCATATTTCGGGCTTATGGATTATTATTCTGTTGAAAAAAAGTAAGTTGAAAGAAGACGAAGCTTTTCCGTTCCACGACAGGTAGCTACTGTTTGAGTTGATATTGAGGTCGGATACATAAAAATAGTTTTTGGCTCCGAAACACGGGTTTATAACGCTCACCATTTCTTCAAAGGAATCAGCTATTTTAATGAAACAGCCTTTAATCATTTCCTTATCTTCGTTGTTTATGAATCCTTATTGATAGAAGTAAAGAACCGTTTTCGGCGGATTTAAAAATACATTTGAGTCAAGAATAAACGTATTATTATTTATCCTTCGGGCATCTATGCTTATGTTTTCTCGCAGTTGCTCTATCTCTGATGGAATCTTTATATCCGAATAATGCGCTTTGTGCAAATCTTTACATTTTTGGTGTATCCACGTATAATATAAGAATTAAAAAAATGTTCGTATTGCAAACAAAGCTCTGTGGGCAAATAATTTAAAGCAACTTCCGCAACAATGAATGATAAGCCTTTGAGGTAAAACAAATAGAAAGGAGTGCGTAAAAAGTAAATTTTAATTTCTTTTTGTCCTTCTGCACCGTAGGGAAGAATCTCCTTTTACAGGAAAAGATGTTTCACTATTGTTCAACATGACAGTAGAGTATATCAATTTGATACCATCAACCGATTTTTGATACCCTCTTCTAAATATTATTCCTTTCAAACTCACTCTACTTTTAGTACATGAGCGAGTTTGAAAGGAATTTTCATTTGCTATTAGCTTCGTATAGAAGGACTTTTAGTTGCCGCCACCACCTTGACCACCGCCTTTGCTTCCGCCTCCGGTAACATCGTCGTTCGAGATGCCCCGTTCTATTGTTTTCACGCTTTTCTTCATTTCACCAAAGCGATAACTGATGCTGAACCCGAACGAACGGCTTTTTCTGTCGTATCGGCCTTCGGTACGGAAGTTCGTATCGCTCGATGAATATTTACTCGACTGGCTGTTCCAGAACGGATCGCGGGCGTAGGCCGACAGGGTTAACTTTTTGTCAAACAGCTCTTTCGACAGCGAAAAAGATGTGTAGTAACCTGTTGTCGTTTTAGACGATTGCAGCCCTATACCCCACTGATATAACCCTGCGTTGGCACTGAAACGGAAGTCTTTTGGCAAAGTTAAAGAACCGCCAAGATATGCGTTCGATTGAAACCCGTTGTTGCTCAGGTCGCCGTTAGCGCTCTTGTAGTCGTTGTAACTGATAGACAGGTTGGTGTACATACGTACTATCGGAACGGGATTCCAGTTCAGATAAGTGTACAGGCTCAGTCTTTTGTTCTTTCCTATATTTTTGTAAGTGCTTTCCATTATAGTTGTTCCATCGTCTTTTATAACTGCCAGCGAGTAATCTTCTATCGAGTTGTTTGTCCAACTGTACGATAAACCTATGTTGCTCATAAGTTTTTGGGTGAAGCTGCTGTAAGTAAGCGACAAGGAGTGTGTTTTTTCGGTATCCAGATTCGGATTACCATAATGTACGTTGAGTGGGTCGGTTTCGTTGCGGTAGGGGTTCAGATACCATATACCCGGCCGTCTGACCTGCATGTTGTAGCCCGCCTTCAAAGACTTCATACCCATCTGGTAAGAAAGCAAAGCCGAGGGAACCACATTAAAATAATCGGTTTTTACTTTCGGCTCTTGTCCGAACTGTAAATCCTGATGTGTGCCTTCAAAACGAGCGCCTACCTTTATGGCATATTTCGTTTTCTTAAACTGATAACTTCCGTAGCCCGAATAAATACTCTGGATATGCGACATTTGGTTATCGGCATGGAATTGTGTACTGTCTATCCATTCATCGTTTCGGAAAACCGAATAATAACCGTCACTGTTATTGTCGCGGTAAATGAATTTAACTCCGGCTTCGACAGAGTGGTTTTCGGTGAGGGGATTCACGTAGTCTATCTGGGCGGTGTGTTCCGCTCCGTCGGCATCGTTCTTTGTTTTGAATGGCTCGGTGGCGGGTGGTGTACCCCATATGTTCAGTATTTGCGAATTGCTCTTGGAGTCGTCGGGGGTCAAGCCCAATTTGTACGAGAGGGTAAGCAATTCGCCTTTTTTTGCGAACGAACGCTGATAGTCGAGGCTCAGGGATGTGCCTCCGTATTCGCTTTCGGTTTTTGTATTGCGGTCGAACGAATAAATCAAATCATTTTCGTTCTTGAAGAGTCCTGTATATCCGAACGATTTGTTGTCGCCACCACCACCATAACGCTGTGCCGAAAAGCTTAATAATCTGAGCGAGTCGAACTCGTACGACAAAAGAGCCGTGCCATACATTCCGTCGCCGTCGAACTTGCTGTTTCCGGTAGATCGTTGTGTTTGCCCGGTCTGAAGGAAATCGGTCATATTACTGAAGCTCGATTTCGGGCTTTTCCATTGGTAATAGCTCATGTTGGTTGTGAAACCGAGTTTTCCTTTGGTAAAGGCCAGATAGAGGCTTCCGTTGTAGGCTCCTTGCGAGTCAATACCTGCACCCACCGAACCGGTGTAGCCATCCAATGATTTTTGCTCTGTAATAAGGTTTATCAGTGCCGAAACCCCTTCGGAGTCGTATTTGGCACCGGGTTCGGTTATTACTTCTACATTCTTGATGGAGTTGGCAGGCATGCCTTTAAGCACTTTTTCGGGACTGGTGTTAAACAGGTTCGACGGTTTTCCGTTGACCAGAATCTTGTAACTGCTCGAACCTTTTACCTGTATTTTGTCTTCTCCGTCTACCGTAATGAGGGGCACTTTGCGGAGCACATCGAGCGCGTTGGAGGTCTGTGCCTCGGGGTCGCTCTCCATGTCGTACACCAGTTTGTCTATCTCTACTTTTACGAGGGGTTTAGCGGTGGTTATGGTTACCTCGCCAAGTTCTTGCGATGCTATTTGCATAACCAGCTGTCCGAGGTCTACAACCTTGTCGCCCTCTTTTATCTCGAACTCCATTTTATAGTCCTGTTTGCTAAAAGCGCTACCTGTGAGGTAGTATTTCCCGGGTTCGGTTATTTTGGCCGAAAACCGCCCTTTATCGTCCGAGGCAAGGCGGCGTACCACATTTTTCGCAAGCGAATCTTTCGCAACCGAAAGAGTTGCATAAACGATGGGGTCTTTGTCCGTATCAATAAATTGGCCTTTCACCGTATAGCTTCCTTGTGCTTGCAGGGAAGAAAAAATGAAAAAGGAGAGAAGTAGAGCTGTTAATGTTTTCATTTAGTAATACATTTGGTTATAAAAAAGTGCATTCTGATTATTTCCGGGAAGAAAGTTAAACCTTCTGCGTTATTAGACGCAAAATCTTCAAAATAATTACAGTATAAAGTATATAAAATTAAAAATATAACTTTTTTTCACATAATAAAGCTAATTTCATTATTGGGGGTTAAAATTGTTTTTGTAAAAAATACACTGATAATTTGTTGTTTAATATATCTGCAAGGAATCGGGGTTGCGTGAAAAATAAAAAATAAAGGAACTGATATGGTTTGTTTATTTATTTTTGCTTCAACTTAATTTTTTTAATAATTAAACAAAACAAATCAATGAAACAAAAACTTATTAAGGAAGCCCGGGCATATCGCTTCAAACGGTTTTGCCGTGCGGGTTACAGTGCGTTCAACAGTATGAACCGGGTAGTGAACATTGGCGTTGTTGCGGGCTGTGTGCTTACATTCGCGCATTCAACGGCATCGGCGCAAACAGCCTCCGACACGTTGGCAAGGCAGGAAAAACTGATAGAAAGGGAACTCGATGAGGTCACCGTTACCGCATCGCGAGTAGAACTGGCAGCAAATCAGGTGGCAAAGTTGGTGACGGTTATCACTCGCGATGAGATTCAACGAGCGCCCGTCCAAAGTATTCAAGACCTTCTCTCTTATGCGGCAGGCATAGACGTACAGCAAAGAGGCGGACACGGCGTACAAGCCGATATTTCGATCCGTGGCGGATCGTTCGACCAGACAGCAATTCTTCTCAACGGAGTAAACCTCTCCAATCCACAAACAGGGCACTACAGCTTCGACATTCCAATAAACCTTAACGACATTGAGCGCATAGAAATCCTGCACGGGCCATCGTCCTTGGTGTATGGCGCCAGCGCGTTTTCGGGCGGAGTGAACATTATTACCAAAAAGTACCCCGACCACAAGGCCTATGCAAAGTTTCAGGCAGGAGGCCACGAACTGTTCAATGCCGAGGCGGGAGGCGCGCTCCGGGCCGGCATTTCTACCAATCAGCTTTCGGTAGGGTACAGCACTTCGGGCGGCTACATAGCCAATAGCGATTACGATATCTTTAACGCTTTGTGGCAAACACGCTTGGATGTAGAAAAATCAAAAATTGATATTCAACTCGGATACAACGATAAACGGTATGGGGCAAATACCTTTTATTCGGCTGTATATCCTAACCAGTACGACAGAACTAAGTCGTATTTTGCCTCCGTGAGAGGTGAAACGGGCGATAAACTAAAATTTATCCCGACGGTCTATTGGAATCGCCATCACGACCGCTTCGACCTTGTCCGTAACACTACCATAGGGCAGAATCATCACCGAACGGATGTTTACGGCACTAACCTCAATTTTCAGTACTCCTCAGTTTTGGGGATAACCAGTTTGGGTGCTGAATTCCGCAACGAGGGAATAATGAGTAGTGTGCTTGGAAAAAGGATGGACGAACCCGATGGAAAATATAAGTGCGAAGACGACCGCACCAATATAAGCTATGCCTTAGAGCATAACGTCGTATTGGATAGATTCACTCTGACGGCGGGCGTTTTGGCAAACTACAACACGGCCTTGAAGGGCGACTATAAGTTCTATCCTTCCATCAGTACAAGTTATCGCCTTGTTGATAACCTGAAAGTTTACGGCTCGTGGAGCAAAGCAACACGCATGCCTACATTCACCGACATGTATTATACAACCAAAACGCATACGGGCAGCCCTAATCTGAAGCCCGAACGCTCGGAAGCTTTTGAGGTAGGCTTCAAATATTCGAACCATTTTATGCAAGCCTTCATTACAGGTTATTATATGGAAGGCGATAATCTGATAGATTGGGTGTTGCGTCGTGAAGAAAACCCCGACGACCCTGCCAATCCTATCGAAAAATGGCATTCGGTCAATCATGCTTCTATCGACAAGAAGGGATTGGAAGTAGGAGCCAAATTCCACTTGAACCAGATATTCGCATGCTTGCGTTACCCCACAACCCTGCAACTGGGCTATACCCGCCTGCATCAGAATGGCGACAATGTTTCGGGGGAAATGAACTCTAACTATGTGCTTAATTACCTGCGCGATAAATTTACGGCACAGTTGGGACACCCCATCTATAAAGATAAAGTATATGCAAGCTGGAACTTCCGCTTCCAGAAACGAATGGGCAGTTATGCGAAATACGATTCGGCAACGAAAACCTCTACCCCCGAACCGTATAAATCGTACTCGGTACTCGATCTTCAACTGAAGTGGAACGCATACCGTAATCTTGTTGTAAATCTGGATATAAATAACCTTTATGATACGCACTATTTTGATTTGGGCAATATTCCGCAGGCCGGTTTTTGGCTGATGGGCGGGGTAAGCTACACGTTCAGATAAGGGCTGATAATTATATCTCTGATAGGCTGCATTTTAATAGGGTGCAGCCTATTTGCTTTTTTTATAAAATTATTATCTTTGTCGAAAACAGGCTTTCATTGCGAAGCCACAAAATGAGAACAACAAAACGATGGACGACGATATTAAACGGCTGTTGGAAGCCGCCCGAAACGCAAGCAAAACACTATCTCTCCTTTCCGAAAATAAAATTAATGCGAATCAGTATTTAAAAAATTAGATAAATAAAAGCGATGGCAATTTTGCCCATCGTATGTATGAGTAGTCCGGCAGTGGACCTTACTT
>NZ_JARXWE010000019.1 GCF_029893235.1 Dysgonomonas sp. PH5-45 | reverse complement strand
CGGATTTTTTCGAATCTTGTCGTATTTCATTTGTGATTAGTAAATCACAAAGGTATGTAAAAGAACGCTTTAATAAACTATTAAATATAAACTCTTATGAAAAAAAGATAACCTATTTTATGGTTATCTTTTTTTATGTATTACACCCACATCAAATCGCTCATAATACGGTCGGACAAGAAAATACCGTTTTGCGTGAGGTACAACCTATCGTTTTCCAGCCTCAACATATTACTTTGCAGATAGGCTTCGGCATTAACCAAACAGTAATCGCGGCGTTCCGCTCCGAATCGTTTCACCAATTCATTCAGGTCAACACCCCACATCGTGCGCAAGCCTGTCAGAATAAATTCGTTATAGCGCGTATCCCTATCAAGGGATTCTACCTCAACGTATGGTTTTCCTTCGTCAATACCTTGCAGGTATCGGGCTATTGACGCCACGTTAAAACTACGGTTCTCGCCATTGAAAGAATGTGCGGCAGAACCTAAACCCAGATACGCTGTACCTTGCCAGTACGAACTGTTGTGACGGGAATAAAAATCGGGCTTGGCAAAGTTCGATATTTCGTAATGCATGTAACCTGCCTCCCGCAAACGGTCTATCATTACGGAAAACATCTGTACGCTGGTTTCTTCGTCAACCGATGTTATTTTACCTGCTTGTTGCAAATCGTGAAGAGCAGTACCTTCTTCATAAATAAGATGGTAGGCCGAAATGTGCCGGACGTTCAGTTCAACAGCTTGCTCCAAATTGGCTTTCCAGATGTCTAACGTCTGATTAGGAAGCCCATATATCAGGTCGATACTTATATTACTGAATCCTGCCTCTTTGCTCTGTTCAACAGCTTTGATGGCTTGCTGTGCCGAATGGCGGCGATTAAGGAAAGAAAGTTCCTTGTCGTTAAAAGACTGGATACCTATACTAATACGATTTATGCCCAAATTTTTGATTGCCGACAGGTAATCTGGATTCAAGTCATCGGGATTAGCCTCTATCGTTATCTCCGGCAACGCGGTTAAATCGAACTGGGATTTTATTGCTTTCAGAATATCACCTATTTCGTTAACGTTCAGTTGCGAAGGCGTTCCCCCTCCAAAATAGATAGTTTCTACCGGTTCATTTTTCATGTAATCTTTACGTAATTCTGCTTCACGGCAAACGGCATCGACATACTGCCTGCGTACTCCCATATCGGTCTGAGAGAAAAAATCGCAATATATGCACCTCGTTTTGCAGAAAGGAACATGAATGTAAATACCTGCCATCGGTTGCCTCCTTGCTTCTATATCAGTTATTCGTACATCTTATCTATCAAGTCTTTGTACTTTTCTGATACTTGTTTGCGTTTTATTTTCAAGGTATTTGTCAGATCACCATTCTCGATAGAAAAAGGCTCGGGGAGCAGAGTGAAGCGTTTAATTTTTTCGTACGACGCAAAATTGGCTTGCAACAGCTCTATATGGGCTGCAAACATTGCCTTCACTTCTCGTTTTTCGAGCAAGTCTTCCACCCCTGTATATTCAATCTTGTTTTCGTCCGCCCATTTTTCCACAGCATCGTAATTGGGCACTATCAGAGCACTTACAAACTTCCGCTCGTTGCCTATAACAGCTATCATTTCGATGAAGTGGTCTTCGCTCATCTTGGTTTCTATGGCCTGAGGGGCTATATACTTACCATTGGCCGTTTTAAAGAGGTCTTTGATACGGTCTTTCAGCATCAGTACTCCCGTCGGGGACAATTCGCCCGAATCGCCTGTGCGGAAAAATCCATCTTCGGTAAACGCAGCTGCGGTTTCTTCGGGTTTCTTATAATATCCCTTCATAAGAGTTTTTCCCTTCACCAAAATCTCTTCGTTGTGGGGGTCTATCTTAACTTCCAAATCGGGCATAACCGTTCCTACGGAGTTCAACACAAAGTGTTTTTGCGGATAGCATGTAACCGTTGCATTGGTTTCGGTAAGCCCGTAACCGATTATCAGAGGGATATCGACCGACTGCAAAAACTCATTGATGGCATCCGAAAGAGCCGCTCCCGCACAGGGGAACATCTTACCTTTTTCTATCCCCAAAACATACTTCAAGGCAAAATAAATGGTTTTGCTATAAATAGCAAACTTAATGCGGTTGCCGATAGGCCCCTTTAAGCCATTATTCTTGTAGTCGAGGTTGTGTCTGCGCCCTGTCCTTATAGCATCGCGGTATATCCACTGCATAACCTTGCCCGACGAATCTATTTTGCTGCGCACTCCATCGTAAACTTTTTCCCAAAAGCGAGGCACACTGCACATCAGCGTAGGGTGAATCTGCTTTATTGATTTTTGTATTCCCTTAGCATCCTGATTCACTGCCACCATTATCCCTTTATGGAAGCAATAGTAAGTCCATGCTTTTTCAAAAATATGCGCCAAAGGCAAAAAGTTCATTGATATATCTTTGTCCGAAAGGAAAGGAAGACGAATGTCGTGTATACGGAACACCTCCAAAAAAGAAGAATGTTCAAGTATAACGCCTTTTGGTTCGCCCGTTGTGCCCGATGTATAAATGATACAAGCTATATCTTTTTCGCTTATCTCTTTCATGCGGACGCTAACGGTTACTTCGGCGTTCGTGTTTTCGCCCGAAGCTATAAACGTATCGAACACCACCGAAGTAGTATCTTCCGGGTGCAGGGTAACGTTCTTGTCAAAAATCACCAATTGCCTGAGGCAACTTGATTTTTGTTGTATCTTAAACGCATTATTGTACTGGAATTGCTCACCAACAAAAAGGACTTCAATCTGTGCATCATTGATAATATACTCGGCCTGTGCAAGCGACGATGTGGCATAGATGGGAACAGTGATAGCACGGTTGGCATACGTTCCGAAATCCGTTACCAGATACTGATACAGGTTTTGCGAATAAATACCTATGCGGTCTTGGGGCTTCACCCCTATCTCGGCCAATGCCCATGCGGTTTTCATTACCTTATCCGAGAATTTTTCCCACGAGAGGGTTTTCCATCGTTTCTCTTTAAAGTCGCGGTACTTCATGGCCGTTTTAGAGCCATACCGGCGGCCTTGCTTATGAATCAGTTGAGCTAAATGGTGATATGTCATTTCTATTTTCCTATATGTGGTGAGTAGCTATACAAATGTATGTTTAAAAATTGTGAAAGCATAATTTCAGAAGAAGTTTTATAGTTGCCTAAACACTGGTTTGCACAACAAATAAGCGCCATTATACAAATGGGGCGTACTATAAAATGCGTATTATTTAACTTTTTATCCGTAGAGTTTCTTTATCAGGTCTTCGCGCTTTATTTTTCGCAAAGTTTTGATGATTTGCTGCTTGTTTTCCTTCTTATGCCAGAAGAAAAACTGCCGTTGAGCCAGTTTTTGTTCCTTAGTACGAGCAGTATAAACTTTTTTGAGGGTGTAGGGATGAATGCCTGTATAATAAATTTCGGTGGCAAGGGTCATTGGCGACGGGGTGAAGTCTTGCACTTGCTCCAAGTTGAAACCCATACCTTTGGTTATGGCTGCCAACTCGGCCATATCGGCTTCGGTACAGCCCGGATGCGACGAAATAAAGTAAGGTATAAGCTGTTGCCGCAACCCATTTTTCTTATTCACATCGTCAAAAATACGTTTAAACTGGTAGAATTGTTCGAAGACAGGCTTACGCATATAGTCAAGAACCTTGGCCGATGTATGCTCAGGTGCAACCTTCAACCGTCCCGACACATGATTTTTTATTAACTCGGTGGTATAGGCAGCCGACGCTTTATTTAACTTTTCGTCTTCGTTCCGGTGCAGCATCATATCGTAGCGAATACCGCTGCCAACGAACGATTTTTTAATTCCGGGCAAAGCGTCTACCGACTTGTAGACGTCAAGTAGACTGGAATGGTCTACATTCAAGTTCCGGCATATTGAGGGATGGATACACGACGGACGGCGGCATTTCATACAAACCGCCTCGTCTTTTCCCCGCATAGCATACATGTTTGCCGATGGTCCGCCCAAATCGCTCAGATAGCCCTTAAAGTCGGGCATGTGGGTTATCTGCTTCACTTCGTTCAGAATCGAGCGTTTAGAACGCGAAGCTATAAACTTGCCCTGATGGGCCGATATAGTGCAGAAGGCGCATCCGCCAAAGCATCCACGGTGCATATTGACCGAGAACTTAATCATCTCGAATGCAGGAATATGCTTGCCTTTATATTTAGGATGCGGAAGGCGGGTATAAGGAAGGTCGAAAGAGGCATCTATTTCCTTCTCCGTCATTGGCCGGTAAGGTGGGTTGATAACAACCAGCTTGCCATCGCACTCTTGTACGATACGCTGCGCCAACAACATATTAGACTGCTCTTCTACCACCCGGAAGTTTTTTGCTTGTTTAACCTTATCGGTCAAACATTCTTCGTGCGGATATAGTAATATATCTTTTTCGTTTTCGCCATAGGGTGCAATATCTTGCTTTGTAGTCAGATAAGAGGTTTGCGGAATGCTCCTCAATTGAGAGAAAGCGGTTCCTGCCCTTAACGAATCGACAATGGCTTTCAGCGGTTTTTCACCCATGCCATAAACCAGAAGATCGGCCTTAGAGTTTACAAGGATAGATTTCAAGAGTTTATCTTCCCAATAGTCGTAGTGCGTTACACGGCGTAGCGAAGCTTCAATTCCGCCCAACACAACAGGAACATCGGGATAGATGTCTTTCAATATGTTGGTGTAAACTACCGATGGACGGTCTGGCCTCATATCCGCACGGCTGTCGGGAGTATAAGCATCGTCCGACCGCAATCGCTTATTGGCTGTGTAATGGTTTATCATCGAATCCATAGCCCCTGCCGTCACACCAAAAAACAGGCGCGGTTTGCCAAGTTTACGGAAGTCACGCAAATCGTCTCGCCAATTAGGTTGAGGCACAATGGCTACTCTGAGCCCTTCGGCTTCGAGCATACGCCCGATAACAGCAGCCCCAAACGAGGGATGGTCAACATAGGCATCGCCCGAAAACAGGATAACATCCAGTTCGTCCCATCCTCTCAACTCAATCTCTTTCTTCGTGGTTGGCAACCAATCCGTTAATCTATATTCTTTCATCAATCAGGCAATAGGCTGCAAAGGTACAGCTTTTTTCAGCATCATTTCATTTCTTCACAAAATATAAGGGTAGCTCCCCCTCGGCGAAGCTACCCTACACTATAATACATAATTGATAGTACTTATTTTTATCTCCTCATTTTAGGCATCTTGCCCGCTAACTTGCCTGCTCCCTTCATTTGAGTCATCATCTTCATCATTTTGCGGGTATCATCAAACTGTTTCATCAGTTTGTTTACTTCCTGAATGGTGGTTCCACTACCCTTGGCAATGCGTTGGCGGCGTGCTCCGTTTAATATTTCGGGGCGGGTTCTTTCTTCGGGAGTCATCGAATAGATAATTGCCTCAATTCCTTTGAAGGCGTCATCGTCAATATCCATATCCTTGATCGCTTTGCCAACACCGGGAATCATCGAAGCTAAATCCTTAAGGTTACCCATTTTTTTAATCTGGTGAATCTGTGCAAGAAAATCGTTGAAATCGAATTGGTTTTTCGCTATTTTCTTTTGCAAGCGGCGTGCTTCTTCCTCGTCGTACTGCTCTTGCGCACGCTCCACAAGCGACACGATATCGCCCATACCCAAAATACGGTCGGCCATACGTTCGGGGTGGAACACATCGAGGGCTTCCATTTTTTCGCCCGTACCTACAAACTTGATAGGCTTGTTTACCACCGAACGGATTGAAAGAGCAGCACCACCACGGGTATCACCATCAAGTTTGGTAAGCACAACCCCGTCGAAGTTAAGGCGGTCGTTAAATTCTTTTGCCGTATTCACAGCATCCTGCCCGGTCATTGAGTCTACCACAAACAAGATTTCATCCGGTTTCACAGCATCTTTTATTGCCGCAATCTCGTTCATCATCTGTTCGTCGATAGCCAAACGACCCGCCGTGTCGATAATAACCACATCGTTGCCATCTTGTTTGGCTTTGCGAATGGCATTTTGAGCTATTTCTACCGGATTTTTATTCCCCTCTTCGGAGTAAACCGGAACATTTATTTGTTCGCCCAGCACTTTTAGCTGTTCGATAGCTGCCGGACGGTAAATATCGTCGGCAACGAGAAGCGGTTTTTTATTTTTTTTGGTTTTCAGCAAATTAGCCAATTTGCCGGAGAATGTAGTTTTACCCGAACCCTGCAAGCCCGACATCAAAATAATAGTCGGATTGTTTTTCAGGTCTATTTCAACAGTTGTCCCTCCCATCAAAAGAGCCAGCTCGTCGTGAACGATTTTCACCATCAACTGGGCTGGTTTTACGGCTGTGAGTACATCCTGACCGAGAGCCTTTTCCTTAACAGTTTCGGTAAACTGTTTGGCTGTCTTAAAGTTTACGTCGGCATCCAAGAGGGCACGGCGAACGTCTTTCAATGTTTCGGCTACGTTTATCTCGGTGATTTTGCCTTCACCTTTCAGCAGTTTAAATGAGCGGTCTAATCTGTCGCTTAAATTCTCAAACATAATCGTTTCGGTATCTTTATTTTATCGTAGTTACTTAAATATGACCGCAAAGATAATAAATTCGGTAGAATTTCGGGAATCGCTGAGCTTTGTATGTACAAGAAAAAATCCTTTGAATACATTTTTCAAGAATATGTACCCAAAACAACTTTGTATAAACCACAAAAAGGGTCGAACGCCTCAAATGCACTACGGGTAAATATCGACACACTTTTACCGAAAGCCTTCCTTCTTTTTTTGACATTTTGACTACTAAACCACCATCCATCACCCTTAATTTATAACTTCTTAATAACATATCTTTTTTAGAAGCACAAACATTGGTTATTTGACAAAAAATTAAGAACTTTGGGGGCTAAATTAATATTCTATACACCAATGAAAGAAATAAGAACATTCGATGAGCTTACAGCTCACCTAAAATCGTTAAAAACAAGAAAAAAAATAGCCGTAGTATGTGCTTATGACGAACATACAGAATATGCCGTAAGCCGTGCTTTGGACGAAAATATAGCTGAAATAGTTCTCCTTGGCGATGCCGACAAAACAAAAGACTATCCTCTTCTGAAAAAACACGCGCAGTATGTTACCGTTGTTGACATTAAAGATTCGGACGAAGCCGCTGCCGAAGCCGTACGCATGGTTCGCGACAATGAGGTGGAAATTCTGATGAAAGGTATCATCAACACCGACAACCTGTTACGTGCCATCCTCAACAAAGAAAAAGGAATCCTACCCAAAGGTAAAGTACTTACTCACCTTGCGGTAATGGAAATACCGGCATACGACAAGCTATTATTCTTCCTCGATGCTGCCGTAATCCCCTACCCTACACTGGAACAACGTATCGAGATGATTAAATATGCAGTAACCGCTTGTAACCAGTTCGGTATTGAAGAACCTAAAGTTGCGTTGACGCACTGCACAGAAAAAGTGAATCCTAAATTCCCTTTCACTCTCGATTACGAAACACTGAAAGAAATGGCAAAGGCCGGCGACTTCGGCAAAGTGATAATGGACGGACCGATGGACGTAAAAACAGCTTGCGACAGCGAAAGCGGCGACATCAAAGGTATAGCCTCTCCTATTAACGGACAAGCCGACATACTGATGTTCCCTAACATCGAATCGGGCAACACCTTCTATAAATCGATGACACGGTTTGCCAAAGGCGAAATGGCCGGAATCCTGCAAGGACCTTCTTGCCCCATAGTTCTTCCTTCAAGAAGCGACCACGGGTTGTCTAAATATTACAGTATAGCCCTTGCCTGCCTGAATTCTAACAAATAAGTAAGTATTATATCTAAACTAAATATCATTTAAAAATATAACATGAAAATCTTAGCAATCAATCCGGGATCTACATCCACCAAAATAGCTGTATTCGACAACATGAAGGTAGTATTTAAAGCTACCCTGCGCCATAGCGGTGAAGAGCTTGCGCCCTTCAATACGGTTATAGACCAATACTCGTTCCGCAAGGATTTAATTATAAATCAGTTGAAAGAAGGAAATGTTCCTTTCGAATTTGATGCTATAATAGGTCGTGGCGGCTTGTTTAAACCAATCCCCGGAGGTGTATACGAAGTAAATGATGCTATGATTCGTGATATAAAAAACACCGAAAGACATCACGCCAGCAACTTGGGCTGCCTGATAGCTTCTGAAATGGCTAAAATGTTGCCCAATTGCAGGGCTTTCATTGCCGATCCGGTTGTTGTTGACGAACTGAATGATATTGCACGCATATCGGGTTCACCCCTTTTGCCAAAGGTTTCGATATTCCATGCTTTGAACCAAAAAGCTATTGCCCGTCGTTACGCTTCGGATATAAACAAAAAGTACGAAGACCTCGACCTTATTGTGTGCCACATGGGCGGCGGTATCTCTACCGGAGTACATGCCAAAGGCCGGGTGATTGACGTAAACAACGCTCTTGATGGCGAAGGTCCATTCTCGCCCGAACGTTCAGGCACATTACCTGTTCAGGCATTAGCCGATTTGTGTTTCAGCGGAAAATACACACACGATCAGGTGAAGAAAATGATAGTTGGCAACGGTGGCCTGATGGCACACTTGGGATTAAACGACTTGATAGAAATAGAAAAAAATATAGAAAACGGCGACAAAAAAGCCGAAGAAGTTATGGACGCAATGTCGTACAACATTGCAAAAAGCATCGGGGCGGCTTCGGTTGTTCTGAAAGGTAAAGTAGACGCAATCATCCTTACCGGAGGGGCTGCCTACTCCGACTTTATCGTTCCGCGTGTTACGGATGCCGTTTCGTTTATCGCTCCCGTTAAAGTTTATCCGGGCGAAGACGAATTGGAAGCCTTGGCATCGAATGCCGAAGGTGCGCTCAACGGCAGCCTGTCTATCAAAGAATATAAATAATAAACATATACACACAGTTAAGCCTTCCGAGAACTATGATAAACAAAGAACTGATAAACCCGAAGAGCATCGTCGTTGTTGGCGGGTCTAACAACATACTTAAAGCCGGAGGCAGCTCTCTGGATAATATACTTAAAGGCACTTTCAGTGGCGATCTGTATGTAGTCAATGCCAAAGAAGACCTTGTGCAAGGAGTAAAAAGCTACCGTTCGGTAGACGACTTGCCAAACGTCGATATGGCAGTGATATCTATCCCTGCGAAAGTCTGCTTGCCGGTAATAGACACGCTTGTAAACAAAAAGGGTGTTAAGGCTGTGATTGTTTTTTCGGCGGGTTTCAGCGAAGAAACTCCCGAAGGAGCAGAACTCGAAAAACAATTGCTCGATATTGTAAACAAAGCCGGAGTATCGTTGGTAGGGCCAAATTGCAGCGGAGTTATCAATGTTCACCACCAAAGCATGTTTACCCGCCCCGTGCCGGAAATGAATGTAAATGGGGTTGACATGGTTTCGAGTTCGGGGGCAACAGCAACATTTATTTTCGAGTCGGCCTCCCGTGTAGGGTTACGCTTCAACTCCGTTTGGTCGGTAGGTAATACCGCGCAGATAGGAATAGAAGACGTTCTTCAATACTGGGACGAAGGCTTCGACCCAGAAACAAGTTCGAAGGTAAAACTTGTATATGCCGAAACACTAAAAGCACCCGACCGCTTCCTGAAACACGTTTCGTCTCTAAGACAAAAAGGATGCCAAGTGGTTGCCATTAAATCGGGTACTACCGAATCGGGCAGCCGTGCCGCATCGTCGCACACCGGAGCAATCACCAGTTCCGATTCGGCTGTCGATGCACTGCTTCGCAAAGCGGGAGTTATCCGTTGCTATTCGCGCGATGAATTGGCAAACGTAGCGGCAGCTCTTACATTGCCTCAATTGAAAGGCAAGAAGATAGCTATAATTTCGCACGCAGGAGGCCCGGCGGTAATATTGACTGATGCCCTGTCGAAAGTAAACATAGATGTACCCGAAATGCCCAAAGAAGCGGCAGCCTTGCTTAAACCACAATTGCTACCCGGTAGTGCTGTGATGAATCCTATCGACATATTAGGAACTGCGGCAGGCCGTCATCTGGAAATAGCTATCGACCACTGCATAGAGCATTTTAAGGAAATCGACGGAATAGCCGTGATTTACGGAAACTCTGGCGTGACCGATGTTGCGGAAGCATACAATGTGCTTAGTAAGAAAATAGAAACGAGCCCTATCCCCATCTACCCTATCCTACCGTCAGTTCATACGGCGGCACAGGAGATAAAAGACTTTGTAGATAAGGGGCACGTAACCTTTGTTGACGAATGCAACCTTGCTGATGCCTTGGGCAGAATTGTAGCATGTCCGGCTCCGGCAACAAGCCAAATCGAGAACTTGGATGTTGATGTTCCTGCTATCAGACAAATCATTGATTCGATTGAAGGCGACGGATATATTTCGCCGGAAGACGTACGCCGATTGCTGAAAGCTGCGGGAATACCCAATGTAGAAGAATTTGTATCGGACAACAAAGAGGCTGTTCTCAACTTTGCCGAACAAGCCGGATTCCCTGTCGTTGCAAAATGCGTGGGTCCTGTTCATAAATCGGACGTAGGTGGCGTGGTTCTAAACATTAACTCGCGCGAGCAACTTGGTGCTGAGTTCGACCGGTTGATGCAGATTAAAGATGCTACTTCGGTTATGGTTCAGCCTATGCTATCGGGCACAGAGTTATTTATCGGTGCTACTTACGAACCTACCTTCGGACACGTTATTCTTTGTGGTTTGGGTGGTATCTTTGTTGAAGTGCTGAAAGACGTATCGTCAGGCCTTGCTCCTTTGAGTTTTGCCGAAGCATCGTCTATGATAAAATCGTTGCGGGCTTACAAAATCATCGAAGGCGTACGCGGACAGAAAGGACTGAACGAAGAATTATTTACCGAAATTATAGTTCGCTTTTCAATCATGCTTCGCCATGCGGTTGAAATTAAAGAAATGGATATCAATCCGCTTTTGGCAAACGACAAGAAAGTGATTGCCGTAGACGCACGTATCAGAATAGAAAAATAAACACTTCTTTATATCAATTAAACGAGGCTGTCTCACAATGATGAGATGGTCTCTTTTCCTATAAATAGGTCCTTCGCCTTTGGGATGACTAATATAGGAATCATCAAACTTCACTGCAGCTCCAAATGTTGCTATATTTAAAATGTATGTCGACTCCGTGAAATTTTACTTCAACACGATGGTTAACGGCCTCATCTTTCCGTTCAGATTCTCAATCAGATTAGTGGTGTAAATAATCTTACGGATTTCAAGGGGAAAGTCATAGAATAAGGTCTATTCATCCCAATTATTGCGCCACAAACGGATGGCATAGGACAGTGTACAACGAATCGACCAAATACAACAGAGGCTATCCACTTTTGGGACAGCCTCTGTAATATTATTATCTAATTAGTAAATAAAGCTCTAATTATTTTACAAGTACTTTATAGCTTGCGGCTGTATTATTGCTTGTTACCTTCACAATAAACAAACCTTTTGGAGCACTGATTTCATTGTGTCCTTCGGCCAATTCCGCACGTTTCACTAATACTCCGGATGCATCATAAACTTCAACAGACGAAGATGATTCAACATCCACACATATATTGTTGTTTATAGCATATACTACAACACCCGACTGACCTGTTTCAAAAATACCATCTGTCTCACTGATATAAGTCATAGTAGTTTTTAATACATCAGCACCTGAAAGTAATGGGAAAGTAGTATTAGTCATTTCACAATATACACTATCTGTTTGGGTTGTATAGAATGATGTTACACCATTTTCAACAGAATAGTCAGTACCTTCAGTAAGAGTTACACCTCCCTTAGTTATCCATTTGTATGTTGTAGCTTGTCCATCTATTGTAGCTTCACTGCTGAGATCTATTGCTTTAGATACTTCCGTAGCAATTTCCACTTCAGCTTGAGGAGCATACGCATAATTTACCCATGATTCTTTAGACAATGGCAAAGTACTAAATTTGAACTTATTGTTCGAAAGATCTACATTTGCCGGTGCAGTTGCGCTCAACTTACTGAAATCGAACGATGACAACTCGTTGTTTCCACAAGCGACTTTCCACAAACCAGGATAAGCATCGCCACCCAAAGTAATAGAGGTTAACTTGTTATCGTTTACTGTTATATTCTCAAGGGCTACATTATTGGTAAGGTCAAGTTCTGTCAATCCATTACCATTAACCATAAACATCTTCAGTTTTGCTTGATTTGATACATCCAAACTTGTCAATTTAGGATTAGAACGCAACATTAATGTTGTCAACTCTGTCAAGCCTGATATATCAACCGATGTAAGCTGTGCATTATCCATTGTGAGTGAAATTATTTTTGTTGTATCCGAGTAGAATTTCACTTCTTTTGTACCTACTGGAGTTACAGTAAATGTATTACCTTGGAATGATGCTTTAAGCTCTTTTTCATATACATTTCCGTCACCGGCATCAATCTTCACAAATCCACTTGAAAGTACGCTTGTGATTATTGATACAGCAGCATCCGATTCTGTGGTAAAGGCAAAGATAGGATCGCCAAGAGGAGCCTCTGCTTCCGCTTCTGTCAACGTTGTTTTCAATGTAAGATCGCCGAATGCTGTGTTTGTCATCTGGCAGTATACACTGTCTGTCTGCGCGGTAAGGAAAGTAGTGATACCACCTGCTACCTTATAATCTGTATCTGCAGTTAATGCTGTACCATCTTTCAAGAACCATGAGTAAACTGTGTTCACATCCGAAACAACAGCTTCTGAGCTTAAGTCAACTTTACTTCCGCTTTCTGCTATTCCAACTACTGCCTGTGGCTGATAAACGTAGTTTGTCCATGCTGACCCTTTTACAGGAAGAGTACTGAACTTAAACTTATTGTTTGAAAGATCTACATTTGTCAATGCTCCTAATTTAGTGAAATCCAACGATGATAATTCGTTGTTTCCACCAACCAGTTTCCACAAACCAGGATAAGCATCGCCACCCAAAATAATAGAAGTCAATTTATTATCGTTCACTGTCATATTCTCTAGGGCTACATTATTGGTAAGGTCAAGTTCTGTCAATCCATTACCATTAACAAATAAATATTTCAGTTTTGCCTGGTTTGACATATCCAAACTAGTCAGTTTTGGATTCAAGCGTATTGTTAATGTTGTTAACTCTGTCAATCCTGATATATCAGCCGAAGTAAGTTGCACATTACTCAAAGTAAGTGAAATTATTTTTGTTGTATCCGAGTAGAATTTCACTTCTTTTGTACCTACTGGAGTTACAGTAAATGTATTGCCCATCATTGATGTTTTAAGCTCCTTGTCATATACATTACCATCACCGGCGTCAATCTTCACAAATCCTTTTGAAAGTACGCTTGTGCTTATTGATATAGCAGCATCCGACTCTGTGGTAAAAGTAAGAACAGGATCGCCAAGAGGAGCCTCTGCTTCCGCTTCTGTCAACGTTGTTTTCAATGTAAGGTCGCCGAATGCAGTGTTTGTCATCTGGCAATATACTTTACTGCTTTGCTCTTTAAGGAAAGTAGTGATACCACCTGCTACCTTGTAATCTGTATCCTCTACAAGAGCCGTACCATTTTCTAGAAACCATGAGTAAACTGTGTTCACGCTCGAAACAACAGCTTCTGAGCTTAAGTCAACTTTACTTCCGCTTTCTGCTATTCCAACTACTGCCTGTGGCTGATAAACGTAGTTTGTCCATGCTGACCCTTTTACAGGAAGAGTACTGAACTTAAACTTATTGTTTGAAAGATCTACATTTGTCAATGCTCCTAATTTAGTGAAATCCAACGATGATAATTCGTTGTTTCCACCAACCAGTTTCCACAAACCAGGATAAGCATCGCCACCCAAAATAATAGAAGTCAATTTATTATCGTTCACTGTCATATTCTCTAGGGCTACATTATTGGTAAGGTCAAGTTCTGTCAATCCATTACCATTAACAAATAAATATTTCAGTTTTGCCTGGTTTGACATATCCAAACTAGTCAGTTTTGGATTCAAGCGTATTGTTAATGTTGTTAACTCTGTCAATCCTGATATATCAGCCGAAGTAAGTTGCACATTACTCAAAGTAAGTGAAATTATTTTTGTTGTATCCGAGTAGAATTTCACTTCTTTTGTACCTACTGGAGTTACAGTAAATGTATTGCCCATCATTGATGTTTTAAGCTCCTTGTCATATACATTACCATCACCGGCGTCAATCTTCACAAATCCTTTTGAAAGTACGCTTGTGCTTATTGATATAGCAGCATCCGACTCTGTGGTAAAAGTAAGAACAGGATCGCCAAGAGGAGCCTCTGCTTCCGCTTCTGTCAACGTTGTTTTCAATGTAAGGTCGCCGAATGCAGTGTTTGTCATCTGGCAATATACTTTACTGCTTTGCTCTTTAAGGAAAGTAGTGATACCACCTGCTACCTTGTAATCTGTATCCTCTACAAGAGCCGTACCATTTTCTAGAAACCATGAGTAAACTGTGTTCACGCTCGAAACAACAGCTTCAGAACTCAAATCTACCTTATTAGCCTTTTCTGCTATCACAACATCATTCTGTGGTTGATAAGTATAAGTAGTCCAGCTTGTAGCTTTTGGATGCAATGTACTAAATTTAAGATTGTTACCACTGCATACTACTTTGTTTAAATATTCATAAGGTTCAACATCAAAAATCAATGATGTTAACTGATTATTGCTACAAGAAAGAGTAGTCAATCCTCCTTTGTGCTTAGAGACATCAAGAGTTGTTAGCGCATTATCATCACAGGTTAAATACCACAGTTCTGTCAAATTACTTACATCAAGAGATGTCAATTTAGGATTCGATTTAACTGTTAGATCAATTATATTGGCTGCGATATTTGCCGGAATTTTTGACAAATCTATTGACGTAAGTTGTGCGTCACTTATGTTAATAGTTGACATTGAAATAGGATCTGCAACAAGATCCACAGCATGAATCGTTACTTGTTTCGTTCCCACAGGAGTAATTTTGATTGGTGTAGCAGGACCACCAAACCCAGAAGGCAATCTTATCTCTTCTGACAATGTTCCATCACCCGGATCAATCTTTATTCCACCCGACCCTTTTATGGTCACACTAATCTCACCTTCAGCTTCCGTGGTAAAGGAGAGAAGGGGACTCTGCGCTGATGCTACCAAGACTCCGCAAAATAGCATCAAAAAATTTAGTAATAGTTTTTTCATATAAAAATTAATTAGAAAATATATAGATAGTGTTCTACAAAAAATTTAGTATCTGTGTTCTTTACACATTAGAGGATTAGTGTATACAATTTGTCTTTAACAAATTTTGAAATAGTATTAATATCCGGATTAAAATTTATATAGTTTCAGAACGCAAAGTACAAAAAAAACTAAAAGCACTCTAATTTTTAAGTTATGAATTCTTGAATTAGCGATTTCTTAATTTGCAAAAATGGCTTGTACAAACAAATACACGTATCTGCAAATTAAAATCAGCACATACGGTTTTTGTAATCTTCGTACCCGAATTTGCGGTATATTTCCAGTTTATTCTCTTTTGTCCACAGGGCAATGGCAGGATGCGAAATACCATTAAACATGGTTGTCTTTACTGTTGTGTAATGTATCATGTCTTCAAAAATAATTTTATCGCCTATCAGTAATGGTTCGTCGAACGACCATTCCCCCACAAAATCGCCACTCAAACAACTATTACCTCCTATGCGGTAAGTCGGCTTATTGCAAACAGGCTCTTGATACGCCCCCCGTATACGTGGCTTGTATGGCATTTCCAAACAATCGGGCATATGACAAGCAAACGACACGTCTACAATCGCGGTTTTTATACTCCGGTTTTCCACGATATCAATAACCGTCGAAACAAGCGTCCCTGTTTGCCAAACAAAAGCACTACCGGGCTCCATTATCACTTCCAGATTAGGATACCTTTGCCTGAAACCTTTAAGCAACGAAATCAGGTGGTTTACTTCGTAGTCGCTCCGGGTCATTAAATGCCCCCCTCCCATGTTAAGCCATTTGGCTTGCTTGAGCAGATGTCCAAAGCGTTCCTCTACTGCCGTCAAAGTCTTTTCAAGGTTGTATGAGGTAGATTCGCATAGAGTATGAAAATGCAGCCCCTCCACCCCTTCGGGCAAAATATCGCCCAATTGGTCGGCAATCACACCGAACCGCGAACCGGGAGCGCATGGGTTATACAAATCGGTTTCTACTTCCGAAAACTCAGGATTAATTCTCAGCCCGCACGATATTTTTTTGCCCGATTCCGCAACCATCGGGTAAAACCGTTGCAGTTGACTTAGCGAATTGAATGTTATGTGGCTACTGTATTTCATAAATACAGGAAAATTATCGGCAGTATATCCCGGCGAAAAGGTATGCGCCGGATTCCCCATTTCTTCGTAAGCCAATTGTGCCTCAAATACCGAACTGGCTGTTGAACAGGAAATATATTCCTTTATTATGGGGAACGACTTCCACAAAGCAAAAGCTTTGAAAGCCAATATAATATTTACACCGGCTGCTTCTTTTACATGTTTTATAAGGGAAAGGTTGCTTCTGAGCAACTCTTCTTCCATTACGTAACAGGGAGATGGTATTTTATCAACTTCTATCATTCTTTTCTTGTAAAAAGGTGAGTATCAGCAAATAGTTATCTGAATAGTTTATCTATATAATCGTCAGCAAGGGTTGTTATTATCGTTTTTCCGTCGGGGGTATGTTTGTATATAGCCGAAGCGAATAATCTGTCCACGATATCCGACATTTCTTCTTGTGCCAACCGCTGGCCATAAGGAATAGCCGCTGCATAGGCCATAGATAGAGCTAATGATTCCTGTATTTCGTCCTTCGCATCGCTGCCGGTTTCGATACTACTGGTTATCATCCGGTGTAGCAAATCCGTAGCATTCACACTCTTAAATTCGGAAGGTATCCCGTTTATGGCATACGCATTATTTCCCATATTGCTTAAATCGAAGCCTACGGCTTCAAAATCGTCCATCAGATAAGGAATCATAGCCGATTCTGACGGCGAAAACTCCACAATTTCAGGAAACAATACCCTTTGCGAAACTCCCCTGTTTTGTCGGATGTTCATCAGGAACAGCTCGAACAAAATCCTTACATGAGCCCGGTGCTGATCTATAAGCATCAGTCCCGACTTGATGGAAGTCAGTATATAACGGTTTTTGTATTGGTAATGTATCGCCTGCCCCTCCTGCTGTACATTATCGGCGGTATTTTGTTTTTGAAATATATTGTCAGACGGAAAGGTTTCGTCCGAAGCATTCGCTTCTTCATTTTTTTCCAAACCCCGGTAAAATGTATTCCAATCCAAATCCGGACGCCGATAAGAAGCTTGCCCGGCAGCCGAAGGTTTAAACGGATTGTAAGACCTGTCTACATTCACTCTGGGAGGAGGTGCATACCGCGAAGGGTCGTGCACGGGGATGTCTATCGCATCGCTCGTATTGAAGTCTATGCTGGGAACCTCGTTCGACTTACCCAAAGCTTCTTTTATGGTGGCTTGTAAGATTTGCCAGATAGGCTGCTCGTTCTCGAACTTGATTTCGGTTTTTGTGGGATGTATATTTACATCTATGGTCTGCGGATCGACCTCAAGATAAATAAAGTAATTTGGGTTCTCACCCACCGAAATCAAGTGTTCGAAAGCCGTTGTTACAGCTTTGCCAAAATAGGGGTGGCGCATATAGCGTCCGTTTACAAAGAAATATTGCAAAGCTTTAGACTTACGGGCCGATTCGGGTTTACCCACAAAACCATAAATCTTAACCAGCGATGTCTCTATTTCGATAGGTATAAGATGTTGGTTTTGCCCTTTGCCTATAACATTTATTATCCGCTGTTTCAGGTTCGAAGCCGGATAGCGGAATGCTTCAATATCATTGTCTACAAACAGGAATTCTATCTCCGGATTCACAAGAGCAATACGCTCTAACTCTGTAAGGATATGGCGTTTCTCTGTTTCGTTCGATTTCAGAAACTTACGGCGTGCCGGAACATTAAAAAACAGGTTCTTCACCGAAAAAACCGTACCGGAAGAGCATGCGATAGTTTCTTGCGATTCGACCTTCGAGCCTACCACCGAAATGCAAGTGCCTATCTCGTCCTCCCCCCGCCGGGTACGTACTTCAACATGCGCCACGGCTGCTATCGAGGCAAGAGCCTCGCCCCGAAAGCCCATCGTATGCAATGCGAATAAATCTTCGGCCCTGCTTATCTTTGATGTGGCATGTCGTTCAAACGCCATGCGGGCATCTGTTCCGGACATACCCTTTCCGTTGTCTATCACCTGAATAGAGGTACGCCCTGCATTTTTTATTAGTATCTGTATAGATGTAGCTCCTGCATCGATCGAATTTTCGACCAACTCCTTCACCACCGAAGCAGGTCGTTGCACAACTTCACCTGCCGCAATCTGATTGGCTATTGAATCGGGTAATAAATGTATTATATCACTCATCGCGGAGCATTTTTAACCGTTTAATCGTTGTCTGTATCTCTGAATTTGCCTGAAATACGGGGCTGTTCGCTTCCCGATTTTTTTCTTACTCTCCTGAATATATCGTCTTTGTTGAGTGGACGCAGGTAATCGAACCATTGAAAATTCCTCAGCCTGAAAGCTGATGAGTCAAATAAATGCAGAGGGCCTATTTCGCCATTAGAGTCGCCTCCCCAAGCCCGACCCCGGTCAAATTTCTTTTCTTTAAATTCGAGCAGCAAGAAACTACTTTCCGTTCGGTTTCGGAGCAAAGAGCCCGATTTCTCTTTCGTGAAATATATAGACTCGGCATTTCCTTCAACCAATATATCATGTATATTGCCTTCGTCAAAATTGACGGTGATAAGATTTCCTTTCAGCTGATTGAAATGCAGCGAATCAATCTGTTCTATACCGAAACACGACTCTTTCACCAAGGCTTTCCTTATTGTGCTGTCGTTCATATACACCTCAACCGTATCGCCCGAAAGTTGGAAGCTCTCGTTCCACAAAACAGGATCGTCATACAAATACAGAACAGAATCTTTTGTACTGAAAAACATGGAGTCGCACACGCCCTGTATATCCGAACGGAAAAAACGCACATTGTTGTAAGCGTGCATTTTCCGGTAAACAGAGTCTGTCACTAACTTCAATGTATCGCCATGCAGATACAAGCTGTCGCCCTGCGAATATTCTATACAATAGGCCGAATCGGTTGCAAAAGCGAAATCGGTCAGTTCATTATAAAAAACATAATCTCCGCCAAGTATAACCCGTTTGGTGGTATCCTGCATAAACACATTGCCAAAAACCTCGCCAAAACCTTCGCGCTTGTTGTAAAAGATGGAATCGCCCGTCAGGGTCATATTCCCTTCCTTGTTAACGATAAGCGAACGTCCCAGCAACAACGATTCGTCGGTGATGGTGTTATACCACCCCCTGTTTGTATAAATGGTTCCACTATCCGATTCTATAACCGATGGCCCCATAATAGTGGCAATCTTGGTTTCGGTATGGTACATTAAAGTATCGGATCTCAATACAAACCTCGGATTTGTAAGCCTCACACTATCGTTGAAGGTTATCAGATGAAGCGCTGGTTCGTACTGCCCCCAAAAAGAAGTCAATTCGTTTACCGAGTCAACAACAACCCCGCCATCAAAATAATAACAAAAATTTGCCAGACGGTCGTAATTCAAACTGTCGGTCATCAACACCAAATCGCGTGCGTTTTCCAGACGTACATCACGCCTTATCTTCAGCAGTTGCGTATTAGCATCGTAATGCAAATACTTTCCGTACATAAAAAGAGTATCTCCTTGTGTTGCCTTGATATCGCCAAATGCCTCGAATGTATTATTTTCTCTGTCTAAGTAAGCGCTATCGCAATTCATTACAACCCCCTCGTGCGCCAAAACCACGTTGTAGAGCAATATAATGGGAGGGAAACCTTCGCGCAACAACAACGAATCGGCCTTATGTTTTATCAGTTTTTTATTGGCCGGAGCGACGGGTGCAACAGGTTTTATCGGAATTTGCGGGCTGGTCTGAATCAGAGCCTGTATAGAAACACAAAGAATAAGCAGGCACAGGAATCCTAAAATACGAAACCTGTGCCTCTTATTAAGACCTTTATACTGTTGTTTCAACATTATTTGTTTTCGAGGTAATTTATTTTGCCTGTGTATCTAAAAAAATAATTATTTAACCCATCCATCAAACTGAAAATCGCAGTTACGCCAATCTTCGCTAATCCAGATATAGGTATCTTTAATTTTATTTTGCAGCCATTTTTGCAGTATTTCATCTCTTTTACGGTTTTCGACAATCATTTTCATCATCTGATAGTCGTCCGATATGTTTGCCTTATGCCCTTCTGTGCGTTGACGAAGTTTTATCATGGCTACTATACTTCTTCCGTTTTTATTGAGCATAGCAAAAGGTTTTGATACCTCGCCAACCTTCATATTGTTCACCTCTTTGGCTATTTCGGGAGGAAGCGCGTCCATTGTAAATTTAGCCGTTCCGCCATTTATTGCATCATAATGATCCTGATTCACCATCAAACCTTTGTTGTTGTAGGTAGTCTTGTCTTGCGATACAAAAAAGGCAGCTTCTTCGAAAGTGGCTTTTCCTGCGTTTATGTCCGTTAAGACAGTATCCATACGAGCCAAACTTTTATTTATTTCTTCCTGTGGTACTTTTGGTTTCAATAAGATATGGCGTACATTCACCCTGTCGCCTCGTCTTTCTATCAGTTGCATTATGTGGTAACCATACTCCGTTTCTACAATATTAGACACCTTAGTGGGGTCGGTCAAGGCAAAGGCTGCATTAGCAAATTCGGGAACAAGCTCGGCACGTCCGCTAAATCCAAGTTCACCGCCCTTCTTGGCCGATTCCGTATCTTCCGAATATATCAAAGCCAAGGTACTGAAGGTTGTTTCGCCTTTATTTATCTGCTCGGTAAAAGAGCGCAACCTATTTTTAACCTCATCTACATCCGATTGGGGTATTTTAGGTTCCAGCGTTACTATCTGCACCTCAACGGTGGTAGGTATATAAGGCAAGCTATCTTTAGGAAGATCATCATAATAACGGCGAACTTCGGATGGCGTGAGGGTTACTGCCCCCACAAGCTTTCTCTGCGCGTTTTTAATTATTTCTCTTTCCCTTATCACTGTTTTAAGTTCTTCCCTGATTTCAACTATCGGTTTACCCTGATATTCTTCAAGTTTTTCTTTCGATCCGGCCATCGTTATCCAATCGCCCAACTGTCTATTGGCTTCTTTCGTAACAGCACTTGCCGGTACATCTATACTGTCAAGCTTGGCTTGATGTAGATATAGTTTCCGCATGGCCAACTGTTCGGGTATAAAGCAATCAGGGTCACCATCGAAGTGTTCTCTGTCTCTCTGCATTTGCAATTTCATACCTTCTACATCCGATTTGAATATAGCTTCGTCGCCCACCACCCATATAATCTGGTCTATCACATTATCCTGAGCCGAAACAGCAGGTATATTGCCTCCAAATATGAGTAAAGCAAGAGAGATTTTAAAGAAAAACTTAATCATTCGTTTTTTATATTATATTATTTTTTTCAGATTCGTGCGTAAATATAGCAATATTGATATTAGGTTATCTTTCCATTGATTGGCCGGAAGGCTGTATTCAACATTCTTTAACCTTTTGGGCTATTTATAAAAATAATTTATCTTATTGTTTTGTATGGCTTTCTTCAGCAAATCGTCTTCAACTTTTTTCATAAACCGCTCTTTCTGTTGGTTCAACAACATTTCCTGTATCTGTGGTTTCACATATTCGTAAGGAGCTGCTGTTCCCGTAAGGGCATACTGTTTTATGTTGAGCAAATATACGAAAGACGAATCGTTGACTTCCAGATTCCGGTTCGTTCTCAAAAAATCTTCCGATTTTATCAGTGTATAAGGAATCTTCGACATAATGTCGTCAAAGTTTTTCCACACATCGTAAAAGTAAGTATAAGTTACCGCGTTCTGCAAGTAATTTTTCTCTATTTTTTCGAGCGAAGCCGGCGTGCCTGCCTTATACCACTCCCTAAAGTTGTTCAATAACGGAGACGATACGGGTATCTTCAAGAAAAGCCCTTTCATGATATTCGATTCGAGCCGGAATTTATCTTTATTCTCCTCATAAAACGCTTTCAGGTCGGCCTCTTTCACGTCCTTCCAGAAAGTTTCTTTGAGCAACTGCTCTTGGTAGGTATATACCATAAGCGAGCGACGGTAGTTCTCCACAAGTTCTTTTATACGGTCTTTGTCGGCTACGTTCTGCTGTGCCTTTTCGTACATCAGTTCGTTGTTTACCCAAAGCCTTATATACTCTTCGGTAGCTTTGGCGCTATCGGCAGCTTCGAGCTCTGCGGGAATTATCTCCGACAGCTCTGCCCGGCTCAGAGTTCGCCCGTTTACCGAAACCAAAGCCTGCTCCTGCGGATCGGACGATGCCGCTCCATCCGACCCGGAAGTACACGATACGGCACAACCAAAGGTTAACAGCAGTCCTAAAACATGAACAGGCTTTAGCATCATTATCTTATCTTTCTATGGTTTTCAAAACATCTTCGTTGACTTTCACCGGATATTTAGCGCGCAATTCTTTCAACCAAGCTTCTTCCAGCAAATCCTGATAATCGGCCACTACAAGGCCTTTCACATCGGTATAATCTTCCGGAGCCTTGATTTCTTTTCCATGAACAAAGAAGAATCCGAAATTATTGACCGGAGCGGGTTTGTCGCCACTCTTGTAATGCGAATAATCGACATAGGCATTCTCTCCGTTTGTCCACAAACCTCTTTCTATACGGATAGACGGAATTGAGTCGGAAGCAAAGGCTTCTTTCAGATTAGCAACCAAATTAGCCGATTTGGGACTGCTTGCAATTACCTTTTTGACTTTAGCCATCGCGTCCTCTGTTTTGCAATGTACTATAAAGCCTTTAAATTTAGCACCCTCCCATGTATTATATTTCTTTTGGTTTTTCTTGAAAAATTCTTGAAGCCCTAATGTATCGGTCGAAGCTTTTTCCCAGACTTCTTTGTTCATAACATCAAAAAGAAGAATTCCGTCATGATACTCTTGTATAAGGTTTCTCACATCTGCGTTTTCAGAAATCAAAACTTCTTTCTGATGGTCTTGCAGCTTAGAGAAAGCCGAACCGGTTAGCACATCGTCCAGATACTCGGTCGATACTTTTCCTGTTGATTGTTTCTTTCTTTTTGAACGGTCTTCAACAAAGTTTTTTACTGTATATGGTTTTCCGGCAATGGTAAACAGTGCCTCGTTATTATTTTCGTACTTGGCAACAAAAACAGAGTCGAAAGGATAAGATGTATTTACGGCAGCTTTCAATTCATCGTAAACTGGCTTATTCAGATTAAAATCGTATGCTTTAGCCAGTTTCTTTGTTTTTTCGCGAAGTATATCTTCTTGCCTGTCGCTCTGCAAGACACGTTTCATAAAAGTGGGTTTAACAGCATCCCAGCTTTCGCGTGGTTTTTTCTCTTCCAAGCGTATAATATGGTAACCATATTCCGTTTTTACGATAGGTGATATCTCTCCGCCTTTAGTCAGAGCAAAGGCTGCTGTTTTGAAGCTCTCTGGGAGTGTTACATCGGACGTAATCCAACCAAGAAGGCCACCATTCGCAGCCGATTGACGGTCGTACGAATACTCTTTGCAGAGAGTTACAAAATCCTCGCCATTCTGCAAACGTTCATATATTTTTTCGGCCTCCAAACACAAACTGTCTTGAACTTGCTGTGTTGGGTTTGGCCCCCCAAAACCGAACATAATGTGCGAAACCTTTGCCATTCCCGGATCGGGGCGTTTGTTCAATACCTTAATCAGATGATAACCAAAGATAGAACGGACAGGCTGGCTTATTTCTCCTACCTTAGTCGAATACATAGCGTCTTCGAACGGAGCGATAAACATCAACGATGTAGCCCAGCCCAGATATCCCGGATTGTCAACTCTTTTTGCAGAGCCATCTTCCGACACTTCGGCTGCAACCTTACCAAAATCTTCGGCTTTTTTACCAACCAAACGCTTCCTTATCTCCATCGCTTTATTATATGCTTCGAGGGTATCGGATGGCAATATATTCTGAGGTTTAGAGAAACGCACCAAGATATGGCTCACTTCAATATTTTCTTTCTGACGGTCAAACTCTTGTTTGGCAACCGATATCTCTGATAAGGAATCAACCAAATAAGGGTCAATCAGTTGTTTCTTGTAGTTATTAAATTCGCGGATAAACTGCCGGGTTGAGTCTAAACCCTGTGCCTTAGCCTCTTCGATCTTTAGTTTAAAATCAACAAACAAGTTTTTGTATTCATTCAAATCTTTTTTAGTGGCTCCTGTGTTTGCATTGTTTTTGTTATAAACATACTCAAAATCCTGTTTAGTGATTGGTACATTATTAATAGTCATAACAACAGGATTGCTTGTGGTTTGGGCATTAAGTACCAACACTAACAACAAAGCACCCAGAAAAACAAAAAATTTACTGTTCATAATTTTTCTTAAAACTTTATATTTCGATAAATCTTAGAATTCTTGCGATGCAAATATATTAAGAAACTATTTAAAATATTTTCTATCAGCCTATTTTTATTCAAATAAACGTTAGTTTATTCATTTATTTTATGATTTCATGCCGCTGAACCGAACTTCGGATTATTCACTTGTTGGGTTACAACCTACTTCCTGAATCCAAAAGCAAAACCTCATTAGTAAAACAGGGGCTAAAACCCCCGCTGGCGCATGGCCTCGAATGTAAGTATGGCTGTTGATACCGATACATTGAGCGAATCTATTTCCCCACGCATTGGTATTTTTATCCGCTTATGGGCATTGTCAAGCCAAAAACGGGTTAGCCCATCGGCTTCCGTACCCATCACTATGGCCGCCGGTTTTGTGAAGTCGGTTTCGTGATACCATTGCGAGGCTTGTAGCTCCGCCGCATAAACCGTGATATTATTGTCCTGCAGCCACTTCAAAGCATCGGCCGAGGTGCAGATAGCCGTTTGAACGGTAAACAAACACCCAACACTCGACCGCACCACATTAGGATTATAAACATCGGCCAACGGGTCGCAAACAATAACCGCATCGGCTTTTGCGGCATCGGCCGTACGCAGAATTGCGCCCAGATTGCCGGGCTTTTCTATTGCCTCCAGAATTATCACGAAGGGATTCTCCGTTAACTGTAATTCACTTAATGTATGCGACTTAGGTTTGGAAAGGGTAAGCAATCCGTCCGAACCTTCGCGGTAAGCTATTTTCTCGAATACGGCTGCACTTACCTCTGTCATTTTACTTTCCGGAATATTGTGCAACACATCGGGATACCGGGTTTTGGCAAACAGTTCGGGACAAATATAAACAGAGCAAATATCGTAACCCGCCCTTTGCGCCAGCATCAACTCGCGGGCGCCTTCAAACAGGGCTACATTCTGCAGTCTGCGCTCCTTGTTTTTTGCCAACTTTTGCAGGTTTTTTATCTTAGGGTTTTGTAAACTCGTTATTTGTTCCATATCTGTTTCTTTTACCTAACTGCAAAGATACATAAAGAGCCTGTTTTTGCAATGTATTGATTTTTTTGAGTTATTTTGTGTAACAAAACACAAGGGCTCTCGTCTTAATTTATTGAACGTGCCCCATAAAGGCGAATTATAGATTTAAATATTCAACCCTCTAAAATTTATATAACCATGAAAAAATTAGTATTCTCCCTTTTTACAATCCTTATTGTAACCGCTATCAATGCCCAACAAGCGGATGAATTGTTTTTCGAATTATCTCAAAACGAAAATGCAAAGACTGAAACGATTGATTCGGAGACAATGGATCTATTAAAAATGAAACTGGATGAAGAGAGTGACGAAGACAACATTGAAGCCCAATTCTTCAGAAAAGTAAACAACATACAAGCCGTTTTGGCATCCGACTGCAAAGCTGACTATACAGCCAGTATAGAAAAAAAACTAACCGAAACAGAAGAGGGAAATGGCTTCACCACTTTGGTAAAAATCAGCGATGAAGGAGACAATGTGTACATAATAAAAAAAGACACAGCAAATGAAGACGGAACAAGAGATCTCTATATATTCGTTATCGACGATGAAGAAACAATAGGCATCAGAATAACTGGGCATATGAGCGACGAAGACTTCGATGAAATATTGAAAGACAAAAAACTGATTGATTCTCTATATTGACATTAACCCATAACACAATAGTTCAGAGTCCGGTCACTAAACAACAGCACGACCGGACTTTTTTTGTATGCTTTATTTTCCGGCGTATATTTTCTCAAAATATCTGCTTAAGTTTTTATCTTTGCACATCCTGAAAAATAAAATAACAACAGAAAAAATATATATGAGCAAGAATTTTAAGCGTACATTGGTTACAACAGCTCTGCCCTACGCAAACGGGCCTGTACACATCGGCCACTTGGCGGGAGTATATATCCCTGCCGATATTTATGTGAGATACCTTCGTCTGAAAGGCAAAGAAGTTCTTTATATAGGTGGCTCGGACGAGCATGGAGTACCCATTACCATTCGTGCCAAGAAAGAGGGGGTTACGCCTCAGGATATAGTCGATAAATACCACTTCATCATCAAAAAATCGTTCGAAGAGTTGGGTATTTCGTTCGACATTTACTCGCGTACAAGTTCGCAGACGCACAAAGAAACGGCTTCCGAATTTTTCCTTAAACTCTATAACAAAGGTGAATTTGAAGAAAAAACAAGCGAGCAATATTATGACGAAGAAGCCAAAATGTTTCTGGCCGACCGTTACATCATGGGCGAATGTCCCCATTGTGGCAACCCGAATGCCTACGGCGACCAGTGCGAAGCTTGCGGAACATCGCTAAGCCCTACCGACCTCATCAACCCGAGGTCTACCCTTACCGGAAACCCGCCTGTGATGAAGGAAACAAAACACTGGTATCTACCTCTCAATAAACACGAAGCATGGCTACGGCAATGGATTCTTGGCGATCACAAAGAATGGAAACATAATGTTTATGGCCAGTGCAAATCGTGGCTGGATATGGGCTTGCAGCCCCGTGCCGTGAGCCGCGACCTCGATTGGGGTGTGCCCGTGCCCGTAGAAGGCGCCGAAGGAAAGGTTCTGTATGTTTGGTTCGATGCGCCGATAGGATATATATCGAACACCAAAGAATTGTTGCCCGACACATGGGAAGAGTGGTGGAAGTCGGAAGATACTAAACTGATACACTTCATTGGCAAAGATAATATCGTTTTCCACTGTATCGTTTTCCCTGCCATGCTAAAGGCCGAAGGGTCGTTCATCCTACCCGAAAATGTTCCGGCAAACGAGTTCCTGAATCTCGAAGGAGATAAGATTTCGACCTCGCGCAATTGGGCAGTCTGGCTGCACGAATACCTCGAAGATTTCCCCGGGAAGCAAGACGTGTTGCGTTACGTACTCACAGCCAATGCCCCTGAAACAAAAGATAACGACTTCACTTGGAAAGATTTCCAAGCACGCAACAACAATGAGTTGGTTGCCATTCTGGGTAACTTCGTTAACCGTGCATTGGTGCTCACCCAGAAGTATTTCGACAACAAAGTACCTGCCTTAGATGCTTTAACCGATTACGACAAGCAAACACTCGAAGAGTTTGCATCGGTAAAAAAATCGCTCGAAGAATACCTCGAAACATTCCGTTTCCGCGATGCACTGAAAGAAGCTATGACCTTGGCACGCATCGGCAACAAATACCTTGCCGACATGGAACCTTGGAAAGTTATCAAGACCGACGAAACCCGCACAAAAACGATACTCAACATAGCATTGCAGATAACCGCAAATCTGGCTATCGCTTTCGAACCATTCCTACCTTTCAGCTCCGCTAAAATTAAACAGTTCATCAATAAGAACGATTTGAAATGGGAGCAACTGGGAAGCAGCCATTTGCTGGCAGAAGGACATCAACTGAATCCATCTGATTTGCTGTTCGAGAAAATAGAGGACGAAGCCGTAGAAAAACAAATACAGAGATTGCTCGATGCCAAAAAGGCCAACGAGCTGAGCGAACACAAAACAGCCCCGCAAAAGGAGAACGTTGCTTTCGACGATTTCACGAAAGTCGACATCCGCGTAGGGACTGTTCTTGAATGTGTGAAAGTACCTAAAGCCGATAAGCTTCTTCAATTCCTGATAGACGATGGCATGAAGAAACGTACCATTGTATCAGGTATTGCTAAATGGTATAAACCCGAAGAACTGGTAGGCAAACAGGTATGCTTCATTGCAAATCTGGAACCCCGTAAACTGAAAGGTATCGTATCCGAAGGGATGATCCTCTCGGCCGAAAATCCCGACGGAAGCCTGTCGCTCATTCAGCCATCCGCACCTGTTGTGCCCGGCAGTCAGGTAGGGTAACAGATACACTTGGCAAAACAGTACGAATAACAAAGTAAAACTACTTTATTGATTAAAATTTAAAGAGTTACTCTGATTGCAATCAACATTTTTAGTTACTTTTGTCCGGATTTAAACCCATATTTACAAGATAGATAAAATATAATAATAGCCTTCAAAAAAAATTATGGAAGAACTAAAGAATGAACAACAACCCGTTTGGAAACGGATTCTGCCTCATGCAATAGCCGTCGTTTGTTTTCTACTTATATCGGTGGTGTATTTCAGCCCCGTTTTTCAGGGAAAAGTTCTGCCTCAGGGCGATGTTCAGCAATTTGAAGGTTCGGCACAGGAGATTGTCGATTATTATAACAATGAAGGAGAATCTACGGCATGGACAAACTCTATGTTTTCGGGTATGCCTGCTTATCAGATAGGTATTTGGGGAGGCAGCCCCAACTTTCTCGACTATCTCGACGCGCCCTTGAAAGCCCTCGGGGCAGGTACGGCTGGTCCTCTGTTCGCTTCGATGCTGATGGCTTATATACTGTTCTGTCTTATGGGCTTCAAACCTATAACAGCTGTGCTTGGCGCGGTTGCTTACGGGCTTTCGTCGTACAATATAATTATCATCGATGCCGGCCACGTTACCAAAGCGTGGGCTATTGCCTACATTCCCCTTATTCTGGCCGGGGTGGCGGGGCTGTTCCGCAACAAATATTTATGGGGAAGCTTACTGCTGGCTTTAGGTATTGCCCTCCAAGTAAAGAGCAATCACCTGCAAGTCACTTTCTATACGGGCTTGCTTTGCATAATGCTCTATGTTGGCTACATTGTAATAGAAATAATAAACAAAAAGTATAAAGCCTTACCCAAAGTCATAGGGTTTTCGTTGATAGCTGTTGCCCTTGCTGTTGCCTGCAACATAGGCGGATTGTACTCCAATTACGAAATGACGCGCGAAAGTACGCGCGGGCAATCGGAACTGACAACACCAACCGAAAGCGAAAAGAAATCGTCCGGGCTCGACAAAGATTACGCCTTTGCGTGGAGTTACGGAAAAGGCGAAACCTTGTCTTTGCTTATACCCAATATTCATGGCGGAGCAACAGGAGGCAAGGTAAACCCAAGTTCTAACCTGTACAAAGCAACGGCTGCACACGGACTTCAGTTACCGGCGGCTTTCTCGTATTGGGGCGATCAGCCATTCACATCGGGGCCTGTATATTTCGGAGCCATCGTCTGTTTCTTGTTTGTGTTGGGTATGTTTATTATCAAAAATAAACTTAAGTGGGTACTGTTTATAGCTACGATATTTTTCATTTTCTTGTCGTGGGGATATAACTTTGACGGATTCAACAGTTGGTTCTTCTACAATTTCCCATTCTACAACAAGTTTCGAACCGTGTCGATGGCCTTGGTTATTCCAGCCATTACGATGCTTGTTGTTGCCGTTTGGGCAGTGAACGACTTCTTTAGCGGAAATGCAGATAAATCGAAACTGAAAATCGCCTTGTTTATATCGGGCGGAATAACCGCATTCATATGCCTGCTTTTTGCTTTGATGCCTGGTTTATTTTTCGATTTCGCATCGAAAAACGACGTACAAATGCAAACACAAATCCATCAGATGTTCGGAGCCGAAGGTTGGACTTGGTTCAGCCAAGCACTGCATCAAGACCGCAAAGACTTGCTTTCGGCAGACGCTCTGCGCTCACTTGTATTTGTTGTACTGGCTACCATAGTTCTTTGGGGTAGTCTGAATATAAAATCGAAACAGGCGGAAATGATATTCCCCGCAATACTTGCCGTTTTGATACTTGCCGACTTATGGGCTATTGACCGCCGTTATCTGAACGACGACCATTTTCAGAACAAAGCTTCTTACATTGCACAGCAATTCCCAAGATCGGTTGCCGACGAAGCTATTTTGCAAGACAAACAACCATCGTACCGTGTGCTGAACCTCAATAATCCTTTCAACGAATCGGCCACGTCTTACTATCACAAATCGATTGGAGGCTATCACGCTGCTAAATTGAAGCGTTATCAGGAGCTTATCGACTACCATCTGACAAACGAAATCAACACGATAATAAATTCGTTCCGTACAAATAACGTTGACAGTATTTTGGGGTCGTTCGGTAAAACCCCGTCATTGAATATGCTTAATGCAAAATATATTATCTACAGTCCCGAACAGCCTCCTTTGCAAAACCCATATGCTTTGGGTAATGCATGGTTTGTTTCCGGTTTTAATTTTGTAGATAACGCCGATGCCGAAATAGCAGCATTAAACACGCTCAATCCTGCAACGATAGCCGTTGTTGATAAACGGTTCGAGAAAGATTTGGCGGGCTTCAAGTTCAGTGCCGACTCTGCGGCTACAATCACTCTGACAACGTATAAACCCAATAAGCTCGTCTATAAGTCGAAAGCCAATAGTGAACAGCTTGCCATTTTTTCGGAAGTTTACTATGCTAATGGCTGGCAAGCATACATAGATGGCAAGGAAGCACCCCATTTCCGTGCCGACTGGACACTCAGAGCCATGAGGGTTCCGGCCGGAGAACACGAGATTGTATTCGCGTTCGAACCTCACGACTACCTGCTTTGCAGAACCATTACAACAGCCAGTTCGGCCATATTGGTGTTGGCTCTGTTAGGCTCGGTTGGCTTAGGTATATTCAGAAAAAGAAAAGAGTAAACCGGATGTTTTATGAAAAGGATTTCGGTCATATTCTGCACCTACAACAGGGAAAAATATATCTATAAAGCTATAAAAAGCATTGTAGATCAGAATTATGACCACAACAAATACGAAATCCTGCTCATAAATAATAACAGCACTGACCGTACAGGCAGTTTGTGTAAGCAAGCCCAGCTCGATTTTAAATTTGCGGACATACGTTATTTCGAAGAATCGAACCAAGGGCTTTCGTATGCCCGGAACAGAGGGATTGAAGAAAGCCTGGGCGAAATTGTAGTTTTTGTTGACGACGATGCCACAGCATTCGAGCATACGTACCTTTCGTCGATTGACGATTTTTTCGCTCAATATCCCGATGCAGGCGCTTGTGGAGGTCCTATAATTCCGGTATATGAGGCCGACAAACCCGGATGGCTTTCCCACTTTACCGAAGAGCTGATAGGCGGCAGGCTTTATAAGGGGACGAAAATAAAACCCTTCCGCAACGGGAAATTTCCCGGAGGAGGTAATTCGGCATACCGTAAAGAGATTTTCGACAAGTACGGACTTTTTAATGTCGACCTCGGACGTAAAGGCACAGGCCTGATAGGAGCCGAAGAAAAAGACCTGTACGACCGTTTGCGCAAAAACGGCGTTTCGTTTTACTACCTGCCCCAGATGGGTATTCACCATTATATATCGGCAAAAAAACTTACTGGCGAACATTTTAAGGAACTCACATACTCTATCGGCAAGAGTGAAAGGATACGTACAAAAGGTATTTCGGACGATGAATATAAAAAACGCGTCCGTGCCGAGTATAAGAAATGGGTAGCCTCCCTTGTGCTTTTTGTAGCTTATACATTGACCTTTTCGCCACAAAAAGGCTATAAACTACTACAATTCAGGTGGAACGTAAGCCGTGGGTTGATGGGCAAATAAAGGTTGTATGGCAGAGTTAGCTACAACTTATTCTCAAACGATAAAGAATTTAGCCCTCGCTTCGGGATTCGATGCCTGCGGTATCTGTAAGGCCGAACCCGTGGGAACGGAAGCCCGGCTGTTGATGGAATCGTGGCTCAAGGTGGGCAATCAGGCAACGATGGACTACATGGAGCGTAACCTCGAAAAACGTTGCGACCCCACTCTTTTGGTAGACAATGCCAAATCCATTATCTGCCTTGCCTTAAACTATTACCCTCCGCACTTACAACCCCAAGATGCACCCCAATTTGCTTACTATGCCTACGGCAAAGATTACCACGATGTGATGAAAAGCCGTATGCAGAGCCTGTTAACGCAAATACAAGACTTAATACCCGACACCCGTGGGTGTGTGTTTTGCGACACAGCTCCCCTTCTGGAACGGCACTGGGCTGCCAAAGCCGGACTGGGCTTTATCGGGAAAAACACAATGCTTATTATCCCCGGGAAAGGCTCTTATTACTTTTTGGGCGAAATAATTATTGACAAAGAACTGGAATACGATGCCCCCGTCACTAAAAACCTATGCGGCACATGTACCCGCTGCATGGAAGCATGCCCTACCAAAGCCATAGAAAAGCCTTATCTGTTGAATGCCTGCAAATGTATATCATATCAAACCATCGAAAACAAAGGCGAAATAGACAGTTCCGTAATCCCCTTCTTAGGAAACCGTATTTACGGATGCGATGCCTGCCAGCAAGCCTGTCCGTGGAACAGGTGCGCGCATCCACATGAGGTTAACGAATTCATCCCCAACGAAAAATTCAGAAACCTATCTTTTGCCCAACTGGAAAACATGAGCGTGGAAGAATATCAAGAAATTTTCCGTAAATCGGCAGTTAAAAGAGCCAAATACCAAGGTTTGCGCCGTAACTTGGAAGGCATATATAAAGCAAAAAAAGGATTCGAACATTAATCCGAATCCTTTTTCTTAATTATTTTTTGTCAGAAAAATCTGGTGTTTCTCAAATACCTAAATCCTTACAGATAGCCTTTATTTTTTCGTCGGCCGCTACGTTTACCGCATCATAATCGGCTCTCGATGGCAATTTAGACTGTGTCTCGATATAAAACTTGATTTTAGGCTCAGTACCCGAAGGGCGGATAGAAACCTTTGTTTTATCTTCCGTAAAATATTGCAACACATTAGATGTTGTGGGCATCTCTAAGGTATAAGTTTCGTTAATGGTGTAATCGTGTGCCTTTAGTGTAGCAAAATCCTTCATAAGGATTACTTTCGAACCGGCAATCTCCTTTATTGGGTTGTTGCGGTAATCCTTCATCATTTGCTCTATTTCTTCGGCTCCCGATTTTCCTTTTTTCACTACCGATACGCCTTTTTCTTTAGAGAACCCATACTCAACATAAATATCTTGCAACATTTCGTAGAGCGTACGTCCTTTATCTTTGCACCATGCGGCAATTTCGGCAAACAATATGGCTGCCGAAACAGCATCCTTGTCGCGAACAAAGTCTTCGGCCAGGAAGCCGTAGCTTTCTTCGCCACCGCCAATATATGTGCGTTTGCCTTCAAGCTCTTGCATGATTGCGGCAATCCACTTGAAGCCGGTGTAGCATTCAAACATTTCTACTCCGTTCTTTTCTGATATTGTTTGAGTAAGCGCGCTGGTTACAATTGTACGCACGGTGTATTCGTTGCCTGTGAGGCGTCCCGATTCTTTCCAACGTGTAACGATGTAATAAATCAGAATAATCATTGTCTGGTTACCGTTCAACAGAACAAAATTACCATTATTGTCACGGATACCAGCACCAAAGCGGTCGGAGTCGGGGTCGGTGGCAAATACCAATTCTGCTCCTGTTTCAATAGCCCGTTCTATTGCCATAGCCATAGCAGCAGGTTCTTCGGGGTTTGGAGACACTACTGTTGGGAAATTTCCATCAACAACCGACTGTTCGGGCACATCTATAATATCAGTAAAGCCACATGTCCTGAGTGCCTTGGGTACAATCATTGTTCCCGTTCCATGGATAGGTGTATATACAATCTTGGTGTCCTTGTGGCGGGCAATGGAGTCGGTAGACAGAAGCACAGCCTTTATATCTTCAACAAACGAATTGTCTATTGCTTCGCCTATAACTTCTACAAGTGCCGGATTGCCTTCAAACCTGATTGCATCGACCGAATTAATCCGGTTCACCTCACCTATAATATTTTTATCGTGCGGAGGAACCACCTGCGCACCATCATTCCAATAAGCTTTATAACCATTATACTCCTTCGGGTTGTGCGATGCTGTTATTATCACACCACTTTGGCATCCCAACTTGCGGATGGCATACGACACTTCGGGGGTTGGCCTCAAGTCTTCAAAAATATAAGCCTTTATGCCGTTAGCCGAAAAAATATCGGCAACAATATGTGCATACTTCTTGCTGTTGTTCCGGCAATCGTACCCGATTACAACTTTTATTTGGTCTAATGTCGAAAATTCTTTCAGCAAATAATTTGCCAAGCCTTGAGTTGCACTACCAATCGTGTATTTATTAATCCGGTTTGTGCCTGCGCCCATAATGCCACGCATGCCTCCTGTTCCGAATTCCAATTCCCGGTAAAAAGCGTCGATCAACTCCGTTTTATCTTCGTTGTCGAGCATACTCTGTACCTCTTTTTTTGTTTCCTCGTCATAGTTTCCGGTCAGCCAAATCTTGGCTTTTTCTACTACTTGGGTCAATAATTCGCTATTTTCCATTAGGCTATTATTTTGATATTTAATTTTTCAGGTTAACATGAAACAAATATAGTATATTTCCTGCTAAGGAAGATTTGTTTATGTTAATTTTTCATTTTTAATGAAACTGATTCTTTTTGCCTTTTCCGTATTGATTAAATATTTACCTTTGTTTATCACCTTTGGCTGTATCTTGGTAAATTACATATAAATGGACGATACCTACAAAACAATAAAAGAGACCTCGAAAGCTATTTTTACGGAACAAAAAAGCAAATTCATATCATATGCTATCCCTATCAATCGGGTTGATGAGGTTAAACCCATATTGGAAAAATACAGAAAAGAATATTACGACTCGCGTCACGTATGTTGGGCATACATGTTGGGAGCCGACCGTAAAGAGTTTAGGGCAAACGACGATGGCGAACCTTCCGGAACAGCCGGCAAACCGATATTGGGGCAAATAAACTCGAACGAATTGACCAACATACTTGTTCTGGTGGTACGTTACTTTGGAGGAATAAAACTGGGAACAAGCGGACTCATTACCGCCTACAAAGCCGCCGCTGCCGAAGCCATCGGCCAAGCCGAGATAGTGGAACGGACGGTCGATTGCGATATATCCTTCCGTTTCGAATATCCTTTCATGAACGATGTAATGAAAATTGTAAAAGATATGGACGCCACAATCCTTAAGCAAGAATATAACACAGATTGTACTATGGACTTACGGATAAGAAAAGCTGATTTCGAAACACTCCAGAATAGGCTAAAGAAAGTTGAAAGTTTAAGCTTCCCGGACTAAACATCACTTCCTTTCCTTATATACCATATATGCCAGAACAAGAATAGGCACAAACATAATTGCAATGTAAACGGCATTCACATATATAGCCTCCGGAACCATAATCAGGGCAAGCACCAAGCCTATAACCGCCCCACCCAAATGAGCCTCGTGCCCGATATTGCCCAACTGGCCTTTCATGGCATAGATAGAAAACGCAAGATAGAGTATTGCGAAAATCCATCCCGGTATAGGAATCGGTATGAAGAAGAAAGCTATACCAATTTCGGGGTATAAGGCTATTGTAGCAAACAAAACACCCGTCACTCCACCCGATGCGCCAATGGCACTGTAATGAGAGTTTTTCCGATGAAAGTAAAGACTCAATAAGCCCCCACACAATATTGCCGCCAGATAAACAGCCACAAAATAAACTGTTCCTACAAAAGCTATCAGCACTTTGGCAAAGAAATAGAGGGTAAGCATATTGAAAATAAGGTGCATCATGTCTCCATGAAGCAGAGCCGACGACATCACCCTGTCCCATTGCTTATCGTGCAATATGGCTCCCACATTAAACTTCATTCTGTCGAAAAGAGCCTGATTGCTGAACCCTATCAGGCTTACTATGGTGGTTACCGCTATTATTCCCAAAGTTATGGGTGCTATATTATTCATCGTTTTTTTTGAATTTGTACAAAAGTACATCTTTTGCCAAAAAGACTTATTACAAAAGTCCGTTTTTTGGCGTATAGGGATTATGTTTGTTAAAAAATATTCGCTTTATTTGTAGTTGTAACTTCAAAAAAAATAAAACAATATGGATTTTTGGATTATAATGCTCATTGCCGTAGGGTTCATATACTTTATCAATACCGCAAACAAGAAAGCTATACAAAACCAACAAAAAAAGAATCAAGAACACACTTCGGCTGCAGGCCAAGCGAACAACTCGCCTCACAATGCCGGTACCCACAAGCAAATAGAAGTACTGAAAAGCCTGAAAGGATTTAATCCAAAACAGATAATGATAAGCAAAAGCGATTTCTATGTTTTTGCCGCCGACGAAAAAGCCGGAAAAATAGCCTTTGTATGCGATGACCTAAAAGCATATATGATTCCTTTCGGAGATATCCTTTCGTACGAAGTTATATCAGAAAACGCTGATTATAAAGACAGTCAGGCTTTGGGTATACATCCCTATGTTGCAATCGACATAAAGACTACCAACAATAAAACAACAACTCTGGAATGCTTCGATATAAACCATCTGACCACAAGGCAAAACAACCCGATATACAATGAATTGAAAATAAAGATGATTTATGCCGAAGAGATGACCGTGGTGAAGCAAATATGCCAATGGTTAGATTTTATACTGCGCGAAAACGAAAAAGCAAAAAAACGCCCGCCACAAACAACGGTAGAACCCAAACAACAAGAATCGAAACCTCAACAACCGGTTACACCACAACCCAAAGCAGTACCGCAACCTGCTGTTTGTGAACCTGTGATCGAACAGAAACAAGAAGAACAGGCAAGTTATGCCAAAGAAGCCCCTGCTGATATCGCTCCTTCAAACACAGATATACCCAAACCCTCTTTGCCGAACGAACAAGAATGGGATCTGGAAGAAGAAATGAAACGTAGAGCCAGCCAGAAGGAAGAGATTACGGATAAGATTAAAGTTTCGGTCGATCAGGTTGAAACCCTTTCGCGCGGTGCTATGGTCGATTTAGAGCTTATCTCTATTCTGAGCGATGCCCGCATGAGAGGCGAAACAGAGGTGTATCTGCCAACCAATAAATGGGCGGAGATACAAAAAAATATACTTCTGGAGCGAGACGAGATAAAACAAATGGCCGATTTTCAGAGTAGCGACATCAGCTATACATCAATCGAATACCAGCCACTCAAAAACGACGAACCTGCTCAATCTGATGAAGGAGAAGACAATAAAGAACAATAACCCTTTATTTTTTTTAGAACTGCTGTAAATACAGGCTTAGGTTTTCTTCCCGGCTCAGGTTCATTTTTTTCCGCAACCTGCTTCGGGCTATTTCAATGCTTTTTACGGATTGGAATGTGATGGACGATATCTCTTTTGACGACATATTCAGATGGATCAACGCACACAACTTTTTCTCGTTCGGGCTTAGGTTTGGATGCTTATTCAACAAACGCGTGTAAAAATCTTTGTGCATATCCTGAAACAGAACATTAAACTCGTTCCAAACAGAGTCTTCTATATTCAACTTCATTTCTTTGATAGCTGATTTCAGTTGCCCCGAATCAGTCCCTTTCAATTCCGATACATCTTCAATAATAGAAGTGACAAACTCATTTTTCTTCAGAAGATACATCATGTGCGTGTCCAGTTCGTTATTCTTATATTCAAGAGACTGTTTTAGCTGTTGGTTTTTCAACTCCAGATTTTCGTTCTGAAGCGATAGGCTTTCTTGTTCCAGCAGGTTTTTTTTGTTTTTGATACGTTGGTTTCGGTACAAAAGAAAAAATACAAACAAAAGGAACAAGAGGAATATAGCTATAAATACCGTAACGAGCGTTCTTTGCTCTTTTTCCGCTATCAGTATCCGCTGTTTCAGATCGTTTTCCCTTAGCTGTTTTTCAAGCAAATATTGCAGTTCTGTTTTTGCTATTTCATTTATTTTTTCCTTACCGGCAATACTGTCTTTTAGCACATTGGTAAGTTGTAGCATTTTCATAGATTGGTAGAAATCTCCCTCTTGTTCATATATCTTGGCCAAAGATTCGGTCGATAGCATTTCAATACGAATGTTTTGTCCTTCGCGGCTCATTTGGAGCGCCATATTTAGTTCTTCAAGGGCTTTATTCTTGTCGCTTTTAAGAAAGTAGCATAACCCCAAATTATAATGCACACTCGACATTCCAGACAAATCGTTGAGTTTGGAACGTACCTCAAGCGATTTTCTGTAAAAGCCCATAGAAGTAGAGAAGTTGTCTAACTCCCAGTTTATTATCCCCAAATTATTATACAGGGAAGCATAATAGGCGGGATTGTCAATTTTTACCGGATAGTTTAATGCCTTGTTACAATAATAGTATGCGCTGTCTAAATTTGCGGCATCAATCCAGGCCGCGCCAATATTATTGTAGATAAGAAGCCTGTTTTCGTGTATCAAACTGTACGATTTATCTTTGCTATAAATCTCTTCGGCCTTTTGCAAACTCCTGTTGAAGTACGAAAGTGCCTTCTGAATGTCTGTTACAGTCATACATACCCCTATATTACGATAGAGCGATGTGTATTTCTTCAATAAATCAATATTTTTATCCTGTTCGTTTGCTTCGTCAAGTATATTGAGCATTTTGAAGTAATAATCTATCGAAAAAGAATAGTTGCGTGTCCTGTATAGAAGTTCCGCTATTTTTCCGTATATTTCATATTTAAAATCAAGGTTTTTACGATCTTCCGCCAGTTCTAAAGCCTCATTCAGGTATATCAAAGCAGAATCGTAGGCAGGAGTATCTTTTTCGCAAAATGATTTTGCTATGTTTATGTTTCGGACAATGCCGGATGTATCGGCATCATTACCGAAAATAGGCGAAGCATAACATACCGAAGTAAAAGCGGAGAAAAATAAGAATAAAAAAAGCGTTTTCGTTTTAATAGCAGCCCTCCCTCCGAGGTTTATTATAGATTGTGTACGATTATCGGAAATCATCATATTTAACTTAATTAAAAAACTTTTCTTAAAGGTCAATAGGGTACGATAGCACATTATCTTTTTGACAAAATATAAAAAACAAATATATAAAATTGTTTTCAAACAATCCATTTTGTTAACAATTACTATACATGACCCAAGGGATGATATAGGTACCTATTGAGTTAAAATATAAGTAATGTTGTAGAATATAAAATAAGTGAATTTTTTTATATATATATGATAATTAAAGAATTAATATTTAATAAATTCAACTTGTAGAGTTTTTGTAGAGTTTTTATTTGCCATAATATTAGCAAGAATACAAAATTTATAACAATATTTGTGTATTGACGTATTTCAAAATTCAATTTATTCCGTTTTACGGTCGTCAAAATTGAAAAACACAGAATTCTGATATAGTTATATTATGCCTTCGTTAGGCTTGTAGACATATCAAACTTGCCGGAATATGAATAGCCATACCGACATTGTAATTCGGATAACGAAAAAACTTTTTGAGGTGCAGATTCATTGCACACAGCTTTAAAAAAATGAGTTTGGAATTATAATAAATAAATTAAAGAAAATGAAGAAAAGTTTACTTAAGCTAACTTGGGTTCTTTGTTTGGTTTTTTGCGGACACTGTTTTTTGCAGGCGCAATCTCTATCACCCAGAAACCTAAGTTATGAACGGACATCGCGCGATGCTATAAAATTGGCATGGCAAGCTCCAAACAGCAATCAGGCATATTCTTTATACGACCTGACAGAGTGGATCCCTCAAACCTATTTTTACACACGTTCGGCCTCGTTGGCTATACAAGAGACGATGATTTCGGATGGGAAGTATATTTATTCTACATCGATAAATAACAAGGCTGGAGAGTTTCTGATATTCGATATGTCGGGAAATTTCTTGAAAACTATATTAATAGAAGGGCTGCCCCAGATTTATAAAATGACTTACGATGGTAAATATTTTTATGGAGTAGCCTACGATAAAGCCGGTATTTATAAGATTGATATCAACAACAAGAAAGTGGTGTCAATAATATCAACACCGATGAGACTTATGCATATCTGCTATATACCCACACTAGATGGGGGCAGAGGAGGTTTCGAGGCAGGAAATCCCAGTAAAGGATACTACCTGAAAATGGATGGGACATACCTGTCTGATGGGCCAAACTATTCAGATTACACAGCTTGTACCTCTACCGCATACTACGATGGTAAACTTTACGCGTTTTGCCAGCTACCAGGATCGATAAAAGGTATTGTGGAATTTGATGTAGCAACAACCAAACCAACCGAAAAAATCCTTGACATGGGCTATCTGGAGGGGCAGGCAGGCATAACAGACAGTCAAATGGCTATAAACCTCAGCTTTGTGGAAAGCCCCAACGGAACGATGAAGGCTATAGCATTATTCTATTATACAACAGATATCACCGCCGGATCGGTTGTAAGTTTTTTCGAAATAGGAAAACGAAACAGTCTGGCAAACCTTCAGGGGTATAACGTTTATAAAGACGGAACTAAGCTCAATTCAGGTTTAATATCGCCTGATGTATTTTCTTACGAAGACAGTGGCTTGCAGGAAGAGACAAACTATCTGTATTCGGCAAAAGCTGTCTATAATGGAGTAGAATCATCCGCAAGCGAAGCTCTCGCTGTGCGGTTGGAGGCATCCAATATTCTGCCTTTGACCGAGGATTTTTCTGCCGAAGAAGGGCTTCTCTCTAATTATTGGACAGTAACCTCCGGGGCAGCCTCTCCCGCATGGACTATTTTGGAGGATGCAGCCAGCGTGGGCGGAGATACACCTTATATAACATATACCTATACAAGTGGCAGTTACAATCAATATCTTGTATCAAAACTACTGAAAGCTCCGGCATCGGGCACAGTGAAACTGCGTTACGACATCGCATGTAACCCGAATGGTCTTGTAAACGAAAGACTATCGGCCGAGGTTTATGTTGATGGTGCGTGGAAAGCGGTTGCGGCCGATTTATCGTCGGCTGTTTCAGCATGGCAGACAAAAGAATATGATATAACATCACTCGTTCAGGGCAAGGAGTTTCAGGTACGCTTCCGCGCGTCGGGTATAGGTGGCGGCAGAGCTTACAATTGGTATTTAGATAATATCAGGGTATGGAATGCCGAGTATGCGGTTTACGGAGGATCAGTAAAAATGGTTAACGATCCTTTTGATGGAGCCACTGTGAGGTTGGAAAAAGCAGACGATCCTGGAACTGTTTACCAAGCAACGACCTTGCCTGATGGAACATTCTCTTTTTCAGGTGTCGAAAAAGGAACTTACAAGCTTATCGTCATGAAAGATGATATCCCATATTTTGCGATAGATGAATATGTTATAAATGCGGATAATACCAACGCCTTGATAACGGTTCCCAAGTCGAGCGTAGAAACAGATACAACTCCTATACAGGTATTGATGAGCCAGAATAAAACGCGACAACTGGAGTTGCCATTGTCTAATACCGGCCACAAAACCATAGAATGGTCTGCCATTGTAGAATATGCCAATACAGGAACAGGAAAAGAAATAGGTATGAACAATATAGCTGTTGCCCCATCTTGGGAACCAACCAAAACATTCAATACCGGAAAATCAACAGAAGCATATATAACGCTTCATCAGAACCATATTTACTCTATTGGCGCTGTGAGTTATAATCCATCTTCTTTTGTATTGAACAAATACACAACCGATGGGCTTTTGGTTGAAGCTTATACAATCAGCACACCTTATGCTAATGTTGCAGGATTGGTGAGCGATGGCAACAAACTGTATCAGATAACCTCTGTATTATACGACGGAACTCCTTCTAAACTGATACCAATTAATTTTGAAACCCAAAAGGTGGATGAGGCCAATGCAATTGTTACCGACAATAACGAGATAGAACGTGTACTTTATGCTACGTACGACCCTGTGAATGACGGTTTTTATATAGGATCGGAACACGTTGTATATAGAATAAACAGAGCAGGTAAAGTACAAGATACTTATAATGGCATAGTAGGCACAGTGACCAGAGGGGTAGTTCTTGACACATTCAGCAAGGATGGTCCGTATCTTTGGTTATTCTGCCAAAAAACGCTGCCCGACCACGGAGGATCTACTGATGTTGTAAGTTTATTACAGTTATCGTTAAAAACAGGCGAACTTACCAATACGTCGCACTCTCCGATGGATGTTCCCGGATATGATGGTTCTTTAACTTCCGCGCCTGCGGGCTTCTTTGGTACAACATCTTTGATACCGGGCTATTTTACGATAGGGGGAGCTATGAGTTTTTCGTCTCCGATGAAGAAAGAAAAAACGATGTATTTCTTATACAACATGTTCCCTTACGAAAATTGGATAACCCTACAAGAAAAAGACGGAAAAATGGATCCCGGCTCATCGGACAATATGGTGTTTGAACTAAATACCGGCAATTTGAACGATGGTGATGAAAGAGAAGGTACTCTTGTTATCAAGTCCGATTATTATGGAGCGGATGTTCAGATACCGGTGAAACTGATTGTTGATAACGATGGCGAGGAAAACTGCTTCTCTCCAAGCGGACTGAACGCAACCGTAACCCCATCCTATCAGGTAAATCTGTCTTGGGCTCTGGCATCGGAAGCAACGCAAGTGAAAGGATATAAGTTATACAGAAACGGTGTTTTGATAAACAAAGACCTGATAACAACAAAAAACTATACGGATGCAACACCCGGCATGGGAGAGCAAAAATATACCGTAAGAACTGTTTATGAGTTTGGCTGCGAGTCGTACGATTCGAACGAAGCGACAATCTTTGTTGAAAACCCCTCTATCGTGCAAAAAGTAGACAACCTACAAGCCGAGGTTATAAACCAACGTCATACACAACTGAGCTGGAAAACACCACAATATGGCGATGGTATATTTGACGATTTTGAAACCTACAAAGCCTTTGCCATAGATAATATCGGAGACTGGAAACTTGTTGATGGTGATAATTCATGGACATATATGTTCGGCAACTTGGCTTTCCTTAATCAGGGTTACAAGATGGCCTATATCGTATTCAATCCCAAGCAGTGTGCTCCGGCATCTTCAATAGCGACTCACGATGGTAAGAATCAAGTGCTGGCATGTTTCTCGTCGAATGTAGATAAGCTGGCAAACAACGATTGGTTGATAAGTCCGGAATTGTCTTTAGACAGAGACTTCGAACTATCTTTTATGGCCAAAACGCACCTACCTACCTATGGTGCTGAAAAAGTAAATATAGGCTACTCGATGACTGGCAATGCCCCCGAAGATTTTGTTTTTGTAAACGGAGAAGTACCAATTAACATAGGTGATATTTGGTGGCGATACGAATACCGAATACCGGCAAACGCCAAATATGTGGCAATAAATTGTGTAAGCCAGAACAACTTCATGCTGATGCTGGATAATATTTATATAGGATATCCTGAATATTATTCCGATTTGAAGGGGTACAATATCTACCGGAACGGAACGAAGGTAAATGATGCTTTATTGAACTCGAACATCTATATGGATTATAACCTCGAAGACGGAACATATACTTACGAAATTGAAGCTCTGTTTGCTAACGGAACATCATCGAAAGCTCAAACCGGCTTGTTAGTTATTAATAATAGTCACGAGGCAACACCGCCCCGCGATTTGACTGGGGAAGTCAGTTCGGACAATATCGCCGCATTAACATGGACACCTCCCTTGTGGGCAGGGCAAGACCAATTGAGATACGACAACGGAATACCGTATAGCAGTACAGGTAGTGAAGAAGATGTAGAGCAATTGATAGGTATCAAATGGAATAACTCGGAGTTGGACGCATACCAGGGATATACTATTGCCGGAGTTCAGTTCCATATAGCCGAACCAGTGCCTTATGCTGTACCTTTCTTGTTCGAAAACGGAACTTTGGTAAGAGTTGGAGACGAGATGCAGGTAGAATCGGGTAAGTACACAACCTACATGTTCGATACTCCGGTGATGATTAAACCCGAAGCGGAATATATAATCGGTTACGCAACTAATCCTGCCGAAGGAACGTACCCATTCTCGTACGATGCAGGACCATCCACACCCGGAAAGAGCGATTTGGTTTCGACAGACGGCAGAAATTGGTATTCGCTATTCGCAACACAAGGTGGTGCGTATAACTTCAATTGGAATATCGCTGCTATTGTTGAGCTTAGAGGTACAATAGACGGTGATTCGTACCGTTCCACGCCTGTTTCCAGCAGAATAGCGAAAGACAATGTAACGATGCCAATGCCTAAACACAGGCAAAAGCTACAACCTGCCACTAATAAACCGCCAATGTTCACTCCAAATGCAACAACCGATAAACTGCTGGGATATAACATCTACCGAAACGATGTGAAGATAAATGATACTCCGCTTCGGGCACTCAACTATGTTGACGCAGAACCGTTGTCAGAGTCCAGAAACTATTTCGTAACCGCAATTTATGAAACAAGCGGAGAGAAAGCATCTAATAGAATAACGCTCAGCACTATGGGAATGGACGAAGACCAAGGCGTTACTTTGGTTTATCCTAATCCGGTAAAAGATGAGCTTTATGTAAAAGGAACATATAATTCGTTGTCGCTGATTTCGGCCGAAGGAAAAGAAGTATATAACAGACAGGGCTCAGCGGTAGGTGTTTCTAAAATAAACGTACAAAACCTTCCTGACGGATTCTATTTGTTGTTGCTGAAAACAGGCGATAAAACAAAATACTATAAAGTGATAATACAGAAATAAGTATAAGTCTTAAATCTAATAACCAAATTTATTTATTCAGTTAAATTGTATGAACATGAAAAATTTCAGAGTAATGACACTGATGTTGTTAGCACTGTTTTCAAGCATTAGCTTGAAAGCAGAGGCTCTGAAGCAAAACTTCAATGATAATTTTGCTTCGAGTAGCTACACAACATCCACGACCGATGGCTGGTCTTATCAGAGTCTGGCCAGAGAGACGTACGCTGCCAATGTTTTTGAAGGCACAGCAGCGGTAACCTTATACACAAGGAGTACCGAAGGTTCTTTGTTAGCAAACCTGACATCTCCTGCCAAAACAGGTGGAGTGGGTCTTGTTTCGTTCTGGTACAAAAGTTACAGAACTACCACAAGTATAGCTAACTACGAGTTAGAAGTTCAGGTTTCGGCCGATAACATTACCTTCACAACAGTAGAAACCGTGTTGGTCAATGCTGCGGACGCAACCACATACAACCGTTTTTCTAAGGTTATAAACCGAACCGATGCAAAACATGTAAGGATAGAAGCAAAACAGCTTTCGACCGATGCGTATATCAACATCGACGAGTTTGTAATCACGGATGCTGTATCCGGAGGTAGTGCTGCCAATGTGAACATTTCTTTCAACGGAGCTGAGGGAGAAATTAATGTTACAAATAGTAAGCATATAACCATAAATGGTACAAATGTATCGGGCGACCTGACAGTTTCGTTGAAAGCCGCCAATTCATATTTCTCACTGTCTTCGGACAAAGTGACAGTAACAGGCACACAAGCTAATCAAGGGTATAACCTGCCTGTTACGTTTATCCCCCGAAGCAAATATCTGGCTCACGATACTTTGGTAATATCCGGTAGCGGCATGCCTGAAATGATGTTCCCTATCAAGGCTGTCGCTTTAGAGCGCACCATGGGTGAAAATTTTAACGACAGCTCAATACCCACTTATCCCTCTACCTTCAATTATATGGGTTGGAATATCACGAACGGTAGCCGGGTTTCTTCAACAAATTCCATCTACGAAGGTTCGGGGTCGCTCCGTTTCTACACATCAGTAATATCTCCTAAAAAGGCGGGTGGTATAGGCGAAATATCTTTTGTATATAGAGCCGAAACAACTACCAACCAAGTGGAATGTGTTATTTATACCTCACCCGACGGAGTAAGCTGGATAGAAGTAGATACCTTTACGGCAACCAGCGAAGACTTCCAACTCTATCGGAAAATGATAAACGATCCTTATGCTAACTATGTGAAGTTGGTTACAACAAACAATACATCGTCACATACCCTTATTATAGACCTATTTGTTGTTACAGAAAACAATAGACCTATGGCAACAGCTTCGGTTGGTACAACACGTTTCGAAACCACTTCTGTGCCATACGCGTTCAATGTACCTGTTTCGTTCGAGAATATATTGGCATACGATGTTAACCTGTCGGTAGCACAAAATCAATTTGGGTTAGAAAAAACCACTATTCCCGCAATAGAAGCAGTAGGAACAATACAAATACCGATGACATACACTCCTCAGGAAGGTAGTAACTTTGCTCAGGATACGCTTGTTATATCTGGTGGTAACCTACCTTTTGTACAAAGAGTTCCTATTACGGTGTACTACCTGTCCGACATGATATTTTCAGGCTTTGACGCGATGTGGGGATTATCGTATCCTGGAAATTATATAACAGATGGAGGTTGGGTTGTCAAAAACGGTTCGCGCGCCACAGGCACCAACACAGCCTTGAAGAGTGCGGCAGCGGTTTCCTTGTCTCAAAACGGTACTCTTGTATCTCCCCCTAAATCGGGTGGAATAGGTAGTATAGAGTTCTATGGTAAGGTGGCATCCGGAACAGCCGATATTATTGTTGCTATCTCGGAAGACGGAAACACGTGGACAGACAAAGAGACAATATCTGTTTCCTCTTCCACTTATATTTCACACAAATTGAATATAAATGATGCAACAGCCAAATATGTTCGTTTTTTAGTTACATCAAATATAAGTTATATTACTTTTTATATAGATAATGTTACGATTATGAAAAACGGAACAGGCGTAGCTGATGTAGAGCAGTTGGCAGTTCCTGTTTTTGAAGCGAAAAAGAACGAAGAATCGACAAAGAATATCGACCTGAAAGGAGCTAACATTACCACAGACGTAAATGTAAGCTTAGCTTCGGGAACAGCATTCTCTCTGAAAGACATTTCGTCTATTCCGGCTGCATCAATTAATAATAAAACTTATAGCCTGCCACTAACATTCAATCCTCAGGCAAACGGCTATATACTCGATACGCTTATTATTTCGGGCAAGGATTTGTCGTACAAACGTCATATTCCGCTCGAAGGTTATGTATTACGAAGCAATGCTCATCAGGACTTTAATGGAGCTTGGGTATTCGAAAACAATGTAAATAACATAAGCGGTTGGAAAACCTCCGGAACAGCAAATACATCTTCAAGTATGCTTTATGATGGAACAAAAGGGCTTTCGCTTTCGGCAAGCAACATGAATGGCGCTTACCTATTGTCTGTTCCCAAATCGGATGGAGTTGGCATCATTTCTTTCCAATACCGGTCCGGATCGGCTATAGACGTAAAAGTGTTTACATACAAAGATCTGTCGGAAGAACCGAAAGAAGTAGATTCGTTTAGCACTTCTGCGTCGCAAACTTATGCTTTGTACGAAAAAGTTGTAGACGATGCCGATGCGAAATACGTGGAAATACGTTTGCCTAAACATTCGAATTATGTGACTCTGTATATGGACGAGGTTGCTATCACAGCTTCGGGCAAAAAAATACCTGTTGTAACAATACCTGAAGTAGTAACAATAGATACTTATCCGAACGAATCGAAGAGTAAATCGTTCCAGTTGGATTTCGAGAATGTAGAGCAGGATGTTACTATGTCTTTGCTTGACGGAACAAAGTTCAACATAGGTAAAACCCTTATAGAAACAGATGGTACTATCCAGACAGAAACTATTGCGGTTGATTTTATTCTTAACGAAAACGACGATCTGAAATTTTATCCCGACACTATCCTTATTGACGGAGACGGCTTAATGAAACCTTTGTATGTGCCTTTGGCCGGTGTTGTGATGCAAGATAATTTGTTCCAAGATTTTGAAAAAGAAGGATGGCTTCCAATGGAAGGAAACACAAATCTTGATGGATGGGTAATGACTGCTGCCAGGAGAGATATGATGGCTAAGAAAGAAGGAACTTGTGGTCTTACGCTTAATTTCACCAAAACAAAAATCGGAAGTATAACTTCTCCTCCAAAATCGGGTGGTGTTAATGAGATAGAATTCTATTATCGCAATACGGCTACCGGTGGTTTTGATGTATTGGTTTCGGCCGATGGTGAAAACTGGATAGAAATAGACAACGTTACTTTACCATCATATAGTACCTCTTTTGAGCTTTATAACAAAAAAGTGGCCGATGCCGACAGCAAATACGTTCGTATACAAACACACTTTGGTACAAGCACATACAATTCTTCTTTATACATAGATTCGTTGTCTATAACAGGTATGCCTTACTTGAGGCAGGTAGGAACTGTCGACTCTGTCGATACTGAAATACTTCCGGTAAATATTCCTGTGAAAGTCGCGGGTATCCTCAAATCGGATGCAAGTATTACTTTGAAGGGTGGAAGCGAATCAGTATTTACGCTGACAAAACAGACGCTTACTCCAGCCGATGTAACAGGCGGAACTATTGTTCCATTCGAATTGACATTCACTGTTCCGGAAGACCAATCGGGCGAATATGCCGATACTGTGGTTATCTCGAACGAAGATGTTGAAACCATAGAGATTCCGGTGTATGTTAATTATACACAACCATTCACCGGCCAAAACGGAGAATCGTTGATACACGGAAACGATTTTGAGATACAGGCTTCGATAGGCTCCTGGAAAACATTCGACTTGGATGGTAAAGCCCTGTCGTTCCACTATACGGGCAATCCGAAAGGCTGGTTCTGGAATTACGAGAGCATTGCCGATATGGAAGGCAACAAGGTTCTTTCGGCCTCATCAACGTTTATAAACAATACTCCCGACAATATAACTCCCGCCGACGACTGGTTGTTTACACCGGCTTTGGTTGTACCCGAAACCGGAAGCTACGAAGTATCGTGGGATGCACGTTCGTTGCACGAACTGTTCTTGGAAAGCTATGAAATGAGGGTTATAGAAGACGATATTCTGTCGGAACTGGAAGCCGGATTTACAGAAAATACGCCTTTGGCTACGGTTTCTGAAATACTTGTCGAAAATTCAGACCTCATTCTTTCTGTTGTAGAAGAAAGTAAGGACTGGAATCACCGTTTCATAAGCCTGAATCCTTATAAGGGAAAAACAGTGAGAGTTATTTGGCGACATATTTCTGAAAACAAGCATACCTTGCATATCGACAACTTCAAGTACTATTCGCAGGTATTGGATGTTCAGTTTACCGAGTTGCCTGATATAACTTATACTCAGGTTCCTGAATTTGCAGTGAAAGATGTTTCGCCCGTAGCCAAAGTTGCGGTAACAAACGGAGGTACAACCAACTTGAATAATGTTTCGATAACCGTAAACGCATACGATGCAAACGACGTATCGCTTTATTCTAAACAGTTTGGCGCAACCACTCTGGAAGCGGAAACTCCATTCTATGCAACAACCGATAATGCATTCAGCTTATTAAACAACAAACGTTATTATTCTGCAACAGTAACTTCGGACGAAGGTTATACTAAAACAGTAAATACCGGATTCTACGAAGGTACAGTACTTACAGATAGCGTGTATGCTTGGGATAATGGTGATGTAACAGGCGGAGTATATTCTTCGAGCATGGGCTTCGAGGTTGGGCAAGTATTCCCAGTATCGGTAGACTCATGGCTATGGTCGGTAGCATTCCGATTGACAGAAAATACAACTGCTACATCGGTTAAACTGAATGTGTACAAAATGGAAGGCGATGATATGACACTGTTGACTACCGTCGATGCCACTACAACCACTCCTGCAACAGCAGCTACTTATGTGGCACAAATAGATAGAAACGACATTCAATTGCTTGCCGGCGAAAAGTATTTCGTATCATTGGCACAAACTAATGGCGAAGAACTTTACCTGGCAAAAACAAGCAACGAAATATCGTCGATAGCGGCTTATTATACAACTAAGAATGCCGAATGGACTTGGTTAGACAAAGACCATACACTTTATTTACGTCTGAATGTTTCGGAAGAGCAAAAAATGGGAATAGAAGGTACAACAGCAAACAATGTTGAAGTTTATTTCGCTAAAGACGGAAATATTTGCATATCGGGAGCCGTTGCAGGAACACCTGTATCTGTTTACGATGTGAAAGGACAACCGCTATATCAGTCTGTTATTGGCAGCGAAAACGAGCGTCTTAACGTAAATGTTCCGAATGGAGTTTATGTGGTTCGTCTTGGAGAAGCAAGCCATAAAGTTGTAAAATAAATTTTCACGGTCAATGAAACCAACTACATTATAGCGTTTCATTTTTAATCAAAAACTCTCGGGTCAGATATCAGAATTTACGTTCTGGTATTTGACCCGAGTTATTTTTGGCATCGTTACCCTATTTTTCAGGTAACGGATTTCTAAGCACGCAATAGAAGTTCTACTTTCGGGGTAGTCTTTCTTTTAGTTGTTTAAGTAAAAGTTATCTGTAAAATTCAAATTCGAACGAGAGACTATCGTAAACTTCCCTCTCAAGAGGATTGCCCGATTCTTTCAAGTTCTCTGTCATTTGCAGAATATAGGAGGCTATATCTTTATTGCTTCGCCCGAGCCTTTTCAAGGCTAACAGAGCGGCGTTTCGCAAAGACATGTCGGTATCGGAAGCATCAGTTATCAGATTTTTCAACTCTTTAAAATTGAACAGAAAAGAAGCATCGGCAATCAACAACGACGCCAACAACCAATAAGCAGTAGTACGGTAATTGGTTAAATCACTGTTTCCCCACTCGCCAACAAGCGCAGAGGCATAAGGCAGATCGCAATACAAATTGCGGCAAATCTGTTCCCTTATCTCTTGATTTTTTATATCTGCCAACCACCTATCGGCAATATCCCGGGTAAACATACCAATGGGAAAAAGCAAGGTTGCCAGAATTTTCAGTTCACGGGTGTTTTCTGCCCACAACCTTTCGGCAAGTCCCGCATCGGGAATGTATTTTGTCGATATATCTTTAATTTTCTGTACAGGTACACCAAAATTCAGCTTATACTCTAAGCCATGCTGGCGCATGCTCGACGAAGCAATTCCATTCATAGCCAAACGGCACTGACGGCGTATATCCTGCAGAGTGCCGTCTATTTCCTGTGATGTCATCATGATTCGTAATCGACTGCTATACGGCTGGCTACGGCTTCGCGGATGAAGGGCAGTACAGCCTGATGAAGCGGATGGTTTTGGTAATAATCGAGAGCCTCATGCGATGCTACTTCCGAATAAAGAGCCAAGTCGTAATTTCCCGCCGATTCAAGAAAATTTATACCTACTTCAATTTTCACGAGCCCTTCAATCTGTCCGCTCAGGGCTTCAAGTTTTTCCTTTATCAACTTTGCGTTGGTTTCAGCACTATTGCCGTGTGCCTCTTCCTTCAGTTTCCAAAATACGATGTGTTTCACCATAACGTTTCTTATTTTATAGTTTTGAGGGGCAAAGATACAAAAAGGAAGCCTGCATTGCATAAAAAAGAATGCGAGGCTTCCGGTTTTGTTATGGAGTAATTTTATTTCAGTGAGCTGAATATTGGTACTATCAGATCTTCGTACTGTTGTTCGGTTCCCGGCTGATAAGAAAGGATGGCTGTAACAAACTCGTTGCCAGAAAGAATTGATTTCTGATAAAACAGATTTCCGTTAGAATCTATACCCGTAACAAAGTAAGATTCGTCGCTAAGTCTGTTATCTTTTACTTTTCTGCCGGTTAAGTTTTCGTTGATATCTTCGTTGTATGCTTCTTGAAGGGAAAAGCCTCCGTTGTTGACAATTGTTCGCGAATCGCGATATACACGCAGCTCGTTGCATTTATCTTCCGACAGAAAAATCTGTCCGTCTCCACTATCCGATTCACCTTGAGGGAAAAATATAGCCGTCGGGTAATTTATACAAAAACCGTATCTGCCATTGCAATAAGAACTGTAACGAGGCATCAAAGAGTCTTGTTCTACAACGTTGGGCACTTGTCCCTGAATCTGTTCTTTCGGGTTTTTCTTACATCCGGCTAAAGCTATGGCACAAAAAAGGATAACAAGAATAGATGTTTTTTTAAGCATATGCTTCAACGTGTTTTTATGGATATTGGTCTTAAAAGACTGCCTTTGACATTCGTACTCTCCAAAAGTAATTTTTTTTTCGGCAAATATCAAATAAAACAAAAGAGAACTGCTCGTCATGGGCAGTTCTCTTCCTCATATATCACTGTGGATTATTTATTGCATAGTATATACTTCTTCGCAAGGTTGAATAAGCACCCAGCCTGTTCCTTCAAACTTCATTTGGATACTTTCGCCACTGCCGCGGCCTATCAAAGTTTTGATAGATACATCTGTTTTGATGCTTGGTGTAAGGCTTCCGGACCATGCCACGGTTGCATTTGGGTCAGAATATACAGGTTCGCCCGGTTTTACTAACAAGGCCAAAGGTTCGCCATGGGTTGTGATAGCCACATGTCCTGTTCCTTTTAGGTTTACCTGAAACAAACCGCCACCTACAACGCCTGCCACCGATTTCATCATCTTGATGTTTTGCTCTATTGTAGATTCGAATGCAAGAATATCGTTGCCATTAACGTTAATAGATTCGTTTTCGAGATAGAGTATGCGTATCTTCTTTTTGTCGTCGGCAACATAAACACGGCCTGTTCCGGTTGCCGTCATAAGAGACGAACCTTCGCCGCTAACAGCTTTTTTCAGCAAATTGCCAATTCCTTGGCTTAGTATCCCTTGGCGCGAAAACTTCACATCACCAACATAAGCAACCATCGCCCCTTTTTTCATATTTACGGTCTGGTTGCTAAGGTTTACTTCCAACATTTCTTGTTTTTCAAGTTCAAAGAAATCATGTTTTCTTTCGTCTTGCGCACTTTCTTCGAGAAAAGCTTTTAGCGAATATTTATTCATAATTAGTAATTAAAAGATTGATTAATAAAAATTATAATTGTGTAAATGTCTTCCCTCTTTCCAGATAGCTCATATCGCCTACCGATTCTACTGTAAACTTTTCGTTTTGATAAACGACTTTGCATACCGAAGCATTTTGCAGATGGTCGGTTATCAGCTCGTGCGCGCCTAAAGCCCACATCATAACAAGGATTGTCATACCGTGCGATACTATCAGTATATCCCCGGTTCCTTTCAGTTTTTCTCGTTCCACTACTTCGTTCAGAGCTTTTAAGGAACGATGACACACCGTGTCGTAATTTTCAGCAATGTTAGCCTTATCTATCTTGGCAATGGTATCCAGTACTTCGCGATAGGTCAGTTCTTTGTTGCGGATACCTTGTGTTAATTCAGATGGTGATGTATAATGGTTATACAGAGACACATCCATCCACAGACGGGAATTGTGGTCTGACTCATAACTACCGAAGCATGCCTCGCGAAAGCCCTGCATTTCTATAACAGGAATATCCCCTTTTTCCATGGCTTCAAGTATCGTTTCGGCTGTTTGCCTTGTACGGCGCAAGTCGCTGCAATAAACGCTTCTGATATCAGCTGTGGAAAGACCTTTGCCCAACCAGCGGGATGTTTCAATACCTTCGGGAGCCAAAAAAGAATCGCACCAACCTTGAACCCGGTCGAGTGTGTTCAACAATGTTTTTCCGTGGCGTGTGATGTAGAAAGTCAGTTTTGTGTTGTCCATGCGTAAGCGAAAAATCTATAAATCCTTAGCAAATATTCAGTTTGTACAAAAAAAGGGTATTGATTAGCAAGATTTTTTTCAAAATTATTATAAATAATTGTATATACAAGATTTTCTTGAAAAAAAGGGAGAAAAAGTTTTTACACCTACGATATTTTCGTAGATTTGCGATATAAGCATATTTGTAATATGGAAAAACTAAGTTATCAAGAAGAAAATGTGATGCAATATGTTTGGCAACTGAAAGAGTGCGTAGTAAAAGATATACAAAAACTAATGCCCGACCCCAAACCGCCTTACACAACAATAGCATCGGTGGTAAAAAATCTGGAACAAAAAGGTTTTCTGAATGCCAAAAAGTATGGTAATGTTTATGTATATAGCCCTAAAGTGGAGGAAGACGAGTACAAAAAGACCTTTATGTCGGGCGTGGTAAAGAGTTATTTCGAGAACTCGTACAAAGAACTTGTATCGTTTTTTGCAAAAGAAAAAAAAGTTTCGAAAAAAGATCTGGAAGAAATAATTAGTATGATTGAAAAAGGGACGGAATCTCGAATATTTGGCGGATGATTATGTTATTCGTTCAACTGCCAGTAACCGCAAAGATTATCAATACCTTTTGTTAGGGTTAACCAATCCAAAAACAGCAGTTAATAAACTATATAATAATGCGAATCAGTATTTAAAAAATTAGATAAATAAAAGCGATGGCAATTTTGCCCATCGTATGTATGAGTAGTCCGGCAGTGGACCTTACT
>NZ_JARXWE010000018.1 GCF_029893235.1 Dysgonomonas sp. PH5-45 | reverse complement strand
AAGAGAACTGCTTACCGAATTTCAAGTCAATTCAAAACAAAATGTCAAAGAGCAATTGGATTTATTTAATTCAAATTTTTAACGCATCAGTACTATTTTGCAATGATAAATAATTTTATTGAGAAAATGTTTAATACATACAGTTATTTGTTAAAAACAAAGGCTATTCTATTATCAGGATGAAACTTTTTGCTTAAGGAACATATATTCACCGTATTTTCAGCTTGCCCCCCAATAATAGTGTATACAAATTGTAGAATGTAGCATATAAAAAAGAAAAGATGCAAGCGTAAATGCTCACATCTTTCATCTTTTTGTTGTCTCACCAGGATTCGAACCTAGACAGGCAGAACCAAAAACTGCAGTGCTACCATTACACCATGAGACAAGCCTGTTGCTTAAAAAGCGATGCAAAGATATTGCTTTTTTGCTAATCTCCAAAAAAGAGAAGCTAAAATATTAGCACAATAATAAAGAAATTGAATAAAAGCCTGACTATATACAAGCATTACTAAGCTTTTTTATGACACGCAAACCGTGGTGTTACAAAATAAAGCATTAGTTTTGCTCTTGATGTAATGCTCGCCGCAAAGCAGTTTTTAAGGTATGAAAATCAAATTCTTCATTAATTATAATACCTCTTGGGGACAAACTGTCTGTCTCGTTGGGTCTACCCCCGAACTAGGTGGGTGGAATAAGCGCGAAGCATTGCCCTTGGTATGCACTTCTCCCTCCCAATGGTGTGCCGAAGTTGAAATTTGCGACACAGGGCACATAGAATATCAATACTTTGTGAAAGACGATTTCAGAATAACGTCCGAAGAATGGGGCAAACCTCATTCCTTGCTCTTGGATGCTGATAAGGCATTCGCCATAAACGACATTTGGCAAGTCCAACCTAAAGATACATTTCTGTACACATCCGGCTTTTCGAACAGTTTTTTCCGTAGGGATTATCAAAACATTGATTGTAACAAAACCCTATCAGGCTCTATATTCCTGAAAGTGCAATGTCCGTATGTAAAAAACGAACAGCGATTGATTATTTGTGGCAGTTCTACTTTGTTAGGAGAGTGGAATACCCAAAAAGCACTACCACTTATACCGTTGGAATTCGGGTGGTGGGGCATTACTTTGGAAAAAGAACAAATTGCTGAATCTTTTCAGTATAAGTTTGCGATATTCGACAATTTGAAGAATGAGGTCGCACACTGGGAAGAGTCCGATAACCATACATTTTCCGTCAATGACATCGGCGGTGAGTATGATACAAGAATTATTTACCATAATTACAACTACAACAGTTTCGGGTGGAAAGCAGCGGGAATATCTATCCCTGTGTTCTCGTTACGAACGGAGAGCAGTTTTGGAGTTGGCGAGTTTTCCGACCTCAATAAGCTTATAGACTGGGCTGCCGCTACCCAGTTGAAAATAGTTCAGATATTGCCCGTTAATGATACAACCCAGACCGGAACTCAGGCCGACTCTTACCCCTACAATGCGGTGTCGGTCTATGCCCTTCACCCCATATATTTGGGGTTGGCCAAATATCCCCTTGCCGATATTGATAAGTTCTATAAATACAAAAAGCAATTTGAAGCACTGAATGCCTTGCCAACTGTTGATTATGAACAGGTGATAACCTTAAAATCGGCATATATATCCGATTTATTTGCCGAACAGGGACAGAATATATTAGAAGAAAAAGGATTTAAAGACTTCTATGCAGAAAACGAAGAATGGCTTTTTCCTTACGCCTGTTTTTCATATCTGCGCGATTGTTTCAGAACGGCAAATTACAAAGAATGGGGAGATTTCGGCTCATTCAATTTTGAAAAACTTAATAGCCTCATAGAATCGGACAAAAACATCCGCCATTCAATCAACAAGACTTTTTTCACCCAATATCTGCTGCATAAACAATTGCGGGGAGCGAAAGAGTACGCCCATCAGAAGGGAGTAATTCTGAAAGGGGATATTCCCATCGGCGTCAGCCGGAATAGTGTTGAGGCATGGGTCGAACCCCGATATTTCAATCTGGATTCGCAAACAGGCGCACCCCCCGACGATTTTGCCGTAATGGGACAAAATTGGGGATTCCCTACCTATAACTGGAACGAAATGAAAGAAGACGGATATTCGTGGTGGAAAAAACGCTTCCGGAAAATGGCCGATTATTTCGACGCCTATCGTATAGACCATATATTGGGTTTCTTCAGAATATGGGAGATTCCCACCACTGCCGTGCAAGGCTTATTGGGATATTTTAGCCCTGCCCTACCATTCACTGCGGGAGAAATAGGCAACAGCGGCGTTCCCTTCGACCAGGAGCGACTCACCCAGCCTTATATCCACAGCGATTACCTGCCCGAAGTATTTGGCAATTACACATCGGAGGTTATAGCCGAGTTTTTACACCCCATAGGGAATGGGCAATTTGCCTTGAACGATTTTTGCGATAATCAGCTTAAAATAAAAACTCTTTTCTCGGACAGCCTATCGGATGAAAAACAAGACTGTATCCGCGAGGGATTATACCTCCTTTGCACCGAAGTTCTGTACATTCCCGATAAACAGCAGCCCGAAAAATATCATCCCCGTATTGCCGCACAAAAAACATATTCTTTCAAAGCATTGACAGAGTATGAGCAAGAATCGTACAATCAGCTTTACAATTATTTTTTCTATCAGCGTCATTCTTCATTTTGGCAAGAAGAGGCCATGCGGAAATTACCCGAATTGGTTGCCGCAACACAAATGCTTGTTTGCGGTGAAGATTTGGGCATGATACCCAATTGTGTACCTGCGGTTATGGAAAAGTTGCAAATACTAAGACTCGATGTAGAACGGATGCCCAAAACTCCATATCGGGAGTTCGAAGACCTTACCTCGCTCCCCTACCTCAGTGTTTGTACAACTTCTACGCACGATATGCCACCCATCCGCGCATGGTGGACACAAGATAAAGCCCGCGCTCAGCGTTACTACAAAGAGGTGTTGAGGAAAGAAGGTAACGCTCCATTGGAGTGTACGGTCGATTTATGCTGGCAAATCATTATGAATCACCTCAATTCGCCTGCAATGCTGGCGATACTACCACTCCAAGATTGGCTTGCCATAGACGACAGGCTGAAAAGACCCGACGCCGAAGAAGAAATCATAAACAATCCTGCAAATCCTAACCATTACTGGCAGTACCGGATGCACCTTAATATTGAAGATTTGCTCAAAGCATCCGAATTTAACAGCCGGATAAGCTTTATGACCGGGATATCCGGCAGGCGGTAACACACGGTGTTTTTTAAAGCCAACCGTTGTTTCTGTACCATTCAACAGACTCTTCCAAACCCTTGCGCAAATCGTACCGGGGCGAAAAGCCCAAGTCCACGACAAGGGGCTGTATGTCGCACTCCCAGTTGCGTTGCTTCATTATCACGTATTTGTCTCTGTTGAGGGTAGAAGGTTTTTTTGTCAGTTTAGACAGCCCTTCGGCTATGACCGACACAACCTTCAGCACAGACAAAGGCACTTTTATGCTGAGCACCATTTTTTTGTGAAGAATATCTTTTATCAGTGCCGTATATTCTTTATCGGTATATACACTTCCGTCGGCAACAAAGTATTCTTTATTTTTCAGAGTACTTTCGAGTGCTAAGAAAACAGCATCTACCAAATCGCGCACATAAATAAAAGTAAGGTGCTGGGGTTTGAAGCCCGCTCCTACATCCAGACCCGATTTGACGGTTTTGAGCATCAAATAGTAATCCTTCTCCCGAGGTCCGTAAACCCCCGTAGGGCGCATAATCATGTAAGGAAATTCCGACTTCTGTTTCAGATACGCTTCGGCTTTCAGCTTGCTCTTACCGTAAGCGGTATTAGGATTGGGCGTATCGGTAAGTTTCAGAGGGGTATAGTTCGCTTCATCTCCCACTCCATAAGCGCTAAGGCTGCTCATCAGCACAAACTTTTCGGGAATAGAGCCTGCCTCCTCCAAGGCATCTATAAGATTGACTGTGTATTGGAAATTAATTTTGTCGAAATCGGCCTTATCGAGACATTTGGTAACGCCTGCGTTATGTACAACATAATCGAAACGCCCGTTACGAGCCACAAACTCTCTGATCTGTCCCACAAGCTTGTTCCTGTCTGCAAAGTTGAGGTCGATAAACTGTATGCGCTTATCTGTCAGAAACTCACGACTACTGCTTTTGCGTATGCCCGCCCATGTTTCAAAACCGCAATCCAAAGCTTTTTCCACAAGAAAGCTGCCTATAAAACCGCTCGCTCCCGTAATTAATATCCTCTTAGTCATAATACAAGCAAAAATACAATATTTTTTGGGTTATAGAGCTTTATTGGGAGTATGCGCAAAAGAAAATATTTTCGGGCAAAACGTTTGCAAAAACAACAAAATTACCTATCTTTGCACCGCTAATGCAAGATGGTGATTGTAGCTCAGTTGGTTAGAGCGTCGGATTGTGGTTCCGAAGGTCGCGGGTTCGAGACCCGTCTTTCACCCTAAAACAGGGATGGTAATTTGTTTGTAAGCAAGTTACCATCTTTTTTTTAAAGAAAACAAAAAAAGGATGGTGTGTTTTTGCTTCCGGAAGCTTCTACCGTAAAACACCTAAACATTTGCCCCTCCAAATTTTACCCTAATGCACGCCTCATTTTTATTTAACAAAAGTAAAATAAGAAGCGTAAGTATTATAAATTAAGATAAAGAAACCCCATAAAGGCCGATTAATAATTGCTTTTTCGTAAAAAAATTATATTTTTGTTGTTATAAATAAAAAAATAACACATTCTTAAAACTTTTATCCATCAACGGTTGTTTTTATTTCAACAGAACTACTAATGCTCTTCTGTTAAAAAAAGAGTTCAACAAAATTTTGAAAATAGTATGAAAAAGATTTTAATTTCAGCTTTAGCAGCTGCCTTGGCATTAACAAGTGTTTCTGCACAAGAACAAGTAATGAAACCCAGTTCATTTTGGGACAATTGGTTTGTACAACTACAAGGTGGTGGTTCGCTAACCATCAGCGAAGACTTTAAAAAAGCCTCTTTTGGCGATTTGATCAGTCCTCACGCTGCCATATCGGTAGGTAAGTATTTTGCCCCTCAGTTCGGAGCCCGTTTGCAGGCCAACGGATGGCAATCGCGTAACTATGTAAACGCTACCGATTCGAAGTACAAGTTTAACTACATACAGGCGAATGCCGACGCGTTGGTTAACCTTACTAACATTTTCTTGCCATACAAAGAAGACCGCGTGTTTAACCTTATTGCCATTGGTGGTATCGGGTACGTTCACGGATTCAAGAAAGACGGAGTGATTGGCGTTACCAATAGCGTTGTGCCAAGAGCCGGACTTCAAGCCGATTTCCGTGTCAACAACCGCATCAACGTGAACCTTGAGGCCATCGGTAACCTTATGTACGACGGATTCAATGGAAGACACTACGGTGCTAAAAACGATGCTACTGTAAACCTATTGGCAGGTATCACCTTCAAGTTAGGAAAGAGCGGTTTCGACATGGTTAGCTATGCAGACCCAAGCCAGATAGACGAGTTGAACAGACAGATCAATGCTCAGAGATCTTCATTGAACGACAAAGACAGACAGATATCTGACCTTCAATCTGCTTTGGCCAAAAAACCAACTGTTGTAACTGAAGAAGTTAAGAAAACGATAGAAGAAACCGAAATGAATGCCGTTGTTGTGTTCAAACTTGGTAAATCAGACTTGCAAGATAATCAGGAAATCAATATTTTCAATGCTGCAAAATATTTCCAAGAAAATCCTGATATGAACATTATCGTTACTGGTTATGCCGACAAAGCAACCGGAACAGCAGCTATCAACCAAGCATTGTCAGAACGTCGTGCTGAAGCTGTGGCTAAGATTTTGGTAGAAAAATACGGTATCAATCCAAAACGTATTACAAAACAAGCCAGCGGCGACAGAGAACAACCTTTCCAAAACGATGCTTGGAACCGTGTTGTTATCTTCACAGCTGTGCCTGCTAAATAATCAAATAACAGATAAGTAAACCGGGAAAACAGGTGCCTCTCCATTTTAGGAGAAGCACCTGTTTTTTCGTTCTGTTTTTGTACCTTTACCTCAAACAAATCCATATCATATACAACAATGCTTTACGCTGATGTAATTGTACCTTTTCCTTTGCAAACAACTTTCACGTATATCGTTCCTGCCAGCATGCAGGGCAATATAGCAGTGGGATGCAGGGTAATAGTGCAGTTCGGTAAGCGAAAATACTATACGGCAATCGTCAGCAAATTGCACAACAAGGCCGATGGCGACGGCAATCTGAAAGAAATAGAAACCCTGCTCGATTCCAAGCCTATTGTACTCCCTGCTCAATTGCAATTCTGGCAATGGCTGGCCGGATATTATATGTGTGCGGTGGGCGATGTATATAAAGCAGCTTTGCCTTCAGCCTTGAAGCTCGAAAGCCAGACTTTTGTTTTCCGCAATGGCGATTATCAGGCCGGGCAGAATCTTACACAGCCCGAAGAAAAGATTTTTTTTGCCCTTACCGACAAGAAACCTGTAAAAATACAGGAACTCGAAAAACAGACAGGCATCCGCAACATTATGCCAGTAGTGAAAGCCTTAGCCGAAAAAAACGCCGTTTTCCTCAGCGAGGACATACATGCCGATTACTCGCCTAAAACGCAAACTGCTGTCTCTTTGGCAAAACATTTTACGGACGAGGAACTATCCGAGGCTCTCTCACACCTACATCGTGCAAAAAAACAACAGAGCCTTTTGGGCGATTTCCTTACTCTGCGGGACGCATCGGCAAATCCCGATCATTTTGCTGTTCCCAAGAAAGAGTTGCTGCAAAAAGCAAACGCATCGGTATCGGTATTAGATGGTCTGATTCAGCGCGGGATATTGCGGGCTTTCCCGTCCGAAATCAGCCGGTTTGATTATGGAAATCTCAGCTTAAATTCGGTCAATAGTCTGAACCCTCATCAGCAAAAGGCATACAACGAAATCATTAATTGTTTCAACAGGCAGGATACCGTTCTGCTGCACGGCGTTACCTCAAGCGGTAAAACGGAAATATATATAAGGCTGATAAAAGAAGCCATCGGACGAGGCGAACAAGTGTTGTACCTTCTGCCCGAAATAGCACTCACCACGCAGATAACCCAACGGCTGAGGGACGTGTTTGGCAACAAACTGGCAGTCTATCATTCCAAATTTACCGACAACGAGCGTGGCGAAGTATGGCAAAAACTTCTGGCTGACGATGGCAATGCTCCGCAGGTTGTTCTGGGCGCACGCTCGTCAATATTCTTACCTTTCACCCGCCTAAGCCTCGTTATTGTGGACGAAGAGCACGAAGCCTCCTACAAACAGCAAGAACCCACTCCCCGCTACAATGCCCGCGATGCAGCTATTTATCTGGCATATATCCACAAAGCAAAAACCCTGTTGGGTTCGGCAACCCCTTCCATAGAGAGTTATTATAATGCCCTGAATGGAAAATACGGATTGGTAAGACTCCACAAACGGCACAAAGATATTGAACTGCCCCGCATAGAGGTAGTCAACACCAAGGAACTGAGGCGGAAGAAACAGATGAAGTCTATCCTTTCGCCCAATCTGGTGAAGCACATAGAACTGGCTTTAACCAATCGGGAACAGGTAATACTTTTTCAGAACAGACGTGGATTTTCGCCCTTGCTGGAATGCAAAACCTGTTCGTGGTCGCCCAAATGCAACCATTGCGATGTGAGCCTCACTTATCATAAAGGCCAGAATCTGCTCATTTGCCACTATTGCGGAGCAACGTACTCCATCCCCGCAGAATGTCCCGAATGCCAAACTCCAACCCTCGAAGTGGCCGGATACGGAACAGAACGCATCGAAGAAGAGGTTGAACGGCTTATTCCCCAATCAACCGTTTTGCGGATGGATTTAGATACAACCCGTAGCAAACACGGATACGAACGCATTATCTCCGATTTTTCGGAACACAAAGCCGATATACTCGTTGGCACACAGATGGTTGCCAAAGGGTTAGACTTCAGCAACGTGCGTGTAGTGGGAATACTGAATGCAGACGCCATGCTCAACTATCCCGACTTTAGGGCGCACGAACGTGCCTTCCAGATGATAACACAAGTAAGCGGACGAGCCGGACGAAAAGAAAAACAAGGAGTGGTAGTTTTGCAAACTTCTCACCCCGAACACCCTGTTATTGCGGACGTTTGCAGGAACGATTACTTATCGTTTTACAACACTCAAACCGAAGAACGCCGCCTGTTCCGCTATCCACCTTTTTTGAAGCTTATCTATATAGTACTACGGGGGAGAGACGAGCTTGTGTTGCAACACCTCTCGGAACAATTTGCATCCGCCCTGCGACAATCTTTTCCGCCCGACAATGTATTGGGACCCACCAAACCGCCCGTATCGCGGGTACAGGCATTACATATACGCAAAATACTGATAAAAACAGAAGCCACAACCTCACCTAAGTTTGTGCGCGACACGATAGAATATTACCGTGCGGCATTGCAAAAAAACGCAGAATACAAAAACGTGCTCATACACTACGATGTAGACCCTATGTAGCAAAAAACAAAATCCCGTAACTTACTGACAGTTACGAGATTTTACATACATTCGCCTTAGTGACCCTGACGGGAATCGAACCCATATCAAAGGAACCGGAATCCTCCATTTTATCCATTAAACTACAGGGCCAAGATATTCGCTCTGATTATCCGGAGCACAAAAGTACAAAATAATTCTAACAGAAAAACCGTTAAAAGCAGAAACTACACAATTTCAACCAAACAGTTGCCTGAAAGCTTCTTCCACTTTCCTTACGGCCAGTATCTCGATATTCACATCGGAAGTAAATCCCTTCAGGTTGTTATCGGGTATCAGAATCTTTGAAAAGCCAAGCTTTTCGGCCTCCAATATGCGTTGCTCTATACGGTTCACAGGACGTATTTCGCCAGAAAGCCCTACCTCGCCCGCCATGCAGACATGGCGTTCTATGGCTATATCCAAACTCGACGACAGAACCGCGCTTATCACAGCCAAATCTATTGCCGGGTCGTTAACCTTCAAGCCGCCTGCAATATTCAGAAATACATCTTTCTGAACCAGTTTGAAGCCGGCTCTTTTTTCCAAGACCGCCAAAAGCATATTCATCCGTCGGATATCGAACCCGGTAGCCGACCGTTGAGGCGTTCCGTAAGCAGCCGTACTCACCAAAGCCTGCGTTTCAATAAGGAACGGGCGCACACCTTCTATGGCCGCGGATATGGAAACACCACTCAAACCTTCGTGGTTTTGGGTAAGAAGCAACTCCGAAGGATTACTAACCTGCCGAAGCCCATTCTGCCGCATTTCGTATATCCCAAGTTCGGCCGTACTGCCAAAACGGTTTTTGATGCTCCGCAATATCCGGTACATATAATGCTGGTCGCCCTCAAACTGAAGAACCGTATCTACGATATGCTCCAGCACTTTGGGCCCTGCGATGCTTCCTTCCTTATTTATGTGCCCTATCAGGATAGTGGGAGTTGCCGTTTCCTTAGCAAATTTCAGTATAGCTGCCGAGCATTCCCTGACTTGCGACACACTGCCCGGCGACGATTCCACCACTTCGGTATATACCGTCTGGATAGAATCTATTACCACCAAATCGGGTTTAATATTTTGCAAATGCCCGAAAATCTGTTCCAGATTAGTTTCGCATACTATATAACAGTCCTGATTTTCTGAAGCAATGCGGTCGGCTCGGAGTTTAAGCTGCTTCGCACTTTCTTCGCCCGACACATACAGAACCTTCACTCCGGGCAAATTAAGCACGGTTTGCAGAATGAGTGTCGACTTGCCAATACCGGGTTCGCCACCCACCAAAACCAAAGAGCCGGGCACAAGCCCTCCGCCCAACACACGGTTCAGTTCTTCGTCCCGCAGGTTGATGCGCGATTCCTCTCCGGTTTCTACCTCGGCCAGTAGCAAAGGTTTTGGTTTCGACTGCTCAATGCCTCTATTAATACTTCGAGAGGAAGTAGTTTTTACAACTACTTCCTCTACGTATGTATTCCATTCGCCACAAACAGGACATTTGCCCAACCATTTAGGCGATTCGTTTCCGCAATTGCTGCAAATAAATACAGACTTGCTTTTTGCCATTCGTTTCGGTTTATTTAATAACCTTATGAGTTTCTTTTCCTTTTTCTGTTTCCAAAACAATGATATACGAACCCTTTGTCCAAGCAGAAGCAGGGATAGTCAGTGTTGACGAAGAAAGGTTATTGGCTTCGTATACAGTACGTCCCGACAGGTCAAAAACTTTTACGGTACGCAAGATGTCGCCTGCGTTTATATTCAGATTATCGGTAAATGGAGAAGGGAAAAGCAATGCTTTGTTGTTTGCGTTCTCTACATCCCCAATAGATAGTGGGTTACCTGGTTCATCTGTTGCAGGGTCATAGCCCAACAATGCCGTTGCACCTGTATTGTCCGGGTCAAGATACGATTTTATATGACCTGCAGGTTCTGTTCCATACTGATCCCAGTGATACCACAATTTTCCGTATATATCTTTTCCTCTCGGATATGCGCAAGACGAATATCCTCCTGTAAGTGTACCAACAATAAGTCCATCCTGATTAAAGAGAGGAGAACCCGAAGAACCGCCGGAAATAGCACTGAACCCCGACTCTGTTTCTGAATACTTAAGGGCCCAATGAGAATTCTCTCCGGTTTCAACATTATCAACCATCTGCGAAACTCCTGCATTAGCAGCCGGACGAAGAAATGTTGATATTTTTTTATCATAACCCGCTGGGTGATGAATAACCACTCCACTTTGCGGTGGCTGTGATGTAACATTCCATCCATTATAATATGCCTTATAGCTGGCAGGAACATCGTCGTCCATCACAAACAGGAAGCCATCTGAGTTACCTTTTATTGGAATCTGGACAAGCGGCGATGCACCTGTTAAAGAAGATGCACGGCCAGGAATATTGCTTCCACAATCTCTGTACTCGTAATTGAACCTTGCAACCATAGTTGAGAAATCGGTTAGCACCTCATGAGTCTGCAAATTAGAGAAACAGTGGTCGGCCGACAATACGTAAGGAGTACCATCTTGTTTTAAGTTATTAATCAACGAACCTGAACAAATAAACGATTCGCCACCTTTATTCATATAAGTCAACTGAAGAACTCCTCTTTTTTGTTTTTGCCAATTGTCTCCTTCCGGACAGTTTACGTTAACCATACAAGATAAATCTACTTCATCTGCTGTTGCATAAGGGCTAACAACATTGTACATATAAGCAACCCTTGATACAGATAAGCGAGGAGCTTCGTCCGAAACCTTAGACTTCACATACTCGAAAACAACTTCGTCCTGAAACAAAGGCTCAGTAGAAAATACGCGGCCTCCATTAGGAGTGTTTTTATGAGTGAAAGCTCCGATAACCTGTTTTCTATCGGCTGTATATAAATACAATTTTCCTCCTTCAGGAATATACAAATCGTCATAGACAATAAATAATGCGGTTGCACCTGGCGATTTCAATGTTTGTTGCCAGATTTCCTGTCCATCAGAAAGCGTAGTCCATTTTCCTGTCTTATTTATATTAATATCCACCGATATTGGCATCCCTGTTCTTTGAGGGCCACCATTCTGAACTAAAATTTCATCTTCAAGTTTCAGTTTCTGAATATCTCCCGTAAAGTTCACAACGTATGGTTGTTGAGCAAACTTCAATGTATTCTCGAAATTAAAACTGGGAGGCGTTCCACCTTCACTGATTTGTGCCGAAACCGACACCCAACTCAAAGCAGAGAACAAAACGCACAAACTAAGAAACAATTTATTCCTTTTCATTTTTTTTGCTACTTTTTTTATTGCCTAATTATTTTTTTCACTTCCGAGCCTTTAGCCGTTTCAATCAATACGGAGTACACTCCTTTAGCTAAGGATGATGTGGCAATACCCGTCGTAGAAGAATCGCCCACCTCGACCGAAATAACCAAGCGTCCTGCTATATCATATACTTTTACAGATTTTATTATATCCGCAGCATAAATATTCATCATGTCCGATACCGGATTAGGGAAGATAGTAACCGATGCGCGGTCTTCTATAACAGCCTCTCCGATTGATGATTTCGGGTCAAGGCCATTCAGCAATTTAACGCCTGTATTATCCGGATCGAGATAAGTACTCATATGCAATGTGCTTGAGGAATATTGATCCCAATGGAAACTCATTTTACCGAAATAATCGGGTGAATTAGGACCTTGCTGATATTGAACAGAAGAGTCGCAAGCAGAAAGTCCACCCGATAGTGTTCCAACGATACGTCCGTTTTGGTCAAATATTGGAGAACCCGACGAACCGCCTTCAGTACAACCTTTTCCGTTTCCGGTTTTAGAATAGAAAACTTTCCAATGGCTATCGCTTGCAGAAACCTGACCCGCGCCAAAGTCCAAATAACCAAAAGTAGTCAAAGGAGATGTAAATGTTGATATTTTCTTTGCATCACCACTGGGATGATGTATAACTACACCACTTTGAACATCTGTGTCGGTAGCATCCCAACCATTGTAATAAACATTCCAATCTTCAGGAATTTCTTCTAAAAGCTGAACCAAAGCTCCATCCGAACCTTTTTTCATAGGTAATATAACCTTAGGCTCGGCACCCACAATCACCTTTACGTCATCTAATGTAAAACGTCCGCATTTTTTATACTCGTAAAAGAAATAGTATTGCGTTGTTGCATAGTCGGCAGTCTTGTAACCATCAATAAAACAATGCCATGCACTTAAAATATATGGAGTTTTATCTTCTTTCGCATTATTCACCAACGAACCGCTACATATGTACCAGTCTTTTCCAAAAGCCATTTGTATATGCACAACACCTCTCGACTGATCTTTCCAATTATCGCCGTCCGAACAGTTTACGTCTATCTGGCAATGGGCTGAGTAACCCGGTTCCAAATCGTCAAGCCCGGCTTTGCCGTATATGTAACCTACTTCTTGTACCTTAATTCTGGGAGCTTCGTCGGTAGTTGACGATTTTACGTATTCCAGAATAATTTCATCCTGATACAGGTTTTGTGTAGAGAATGCTCCACCTTGAGGATGTGTTTCGTGTGTATAAGCACCTATCACTTGCGATTTATCGGCTGTGTACAAAAACAATTCGCCGCCTTTGGGAATATAAAAATCTTCATAAACAACAATCAAACCCTCAGCATTGGGGGCTTGTATTTTTTGTTGCCATATCTCTTTTCCATCGGGAAGCACTGTCCATTCACCGGTACGAGCTATGTCCACATCAACAGGAACATTAACGGCTATACGCTTCAGGTTTCCGTTACGGTCTGTTACTTGATCTTCTTTTCTTAACTGCTCAACATCAAAGTTCAAAGTCGCTCTGTAAGTCTTGATTGTTGAACGTAATAGATTAGGATAATTAAAACTGGGAGGCGTTCCTCCTTTACTAATTTGAGCCGAAAGATTGTTGCTAAAGAATACCGCAATCAATAAAACAGCTAAAAATTTAAAGTCAATCTTTTTCATTTATATTTATATTTAACTGAAACAAAAGAAGTTCTATTTGTTTATTTATATCATTTCTGCCGATTTCGCCCTGTGGGTTAAATATATACTTCGCTTTCCGATAAAAGGGAGTTCTTTTTTCCAGATTCTCTTTTATAAAAGAAAGGAGTTCCTCGTCCGACTTACCATACAACAACGGCCTTTTGTCCTTTCTCGGATGCAAACGTTTAAATAAAACCTCGGTGCTGGCTTCCAGATAAACCGTCTTGCCTTTTTTGTTCATAAGATCCATGTTATCGAAAAAACACGGAGTTCCCCCTCCGGTAGAAATAACAACATTTTCAAAATCAGACACTTCGCTTAACACCTTACGCTCAATATCTCTGAAGCCATCTTCTCCAAAATCGGCAAACATCTGCTTCACGGTTTTCTGGTAGCGGGCTTGGATAAACAAGTCCAAATCAATAAAACTTAACGACAGCCGTCTTGCCAGTGCTTTTCCTAAAGTGGTTTTTCCAACCCCCATATACCCAACAAGAAAAATACGCTTCATCACTAAGGTCTATTCAATCCTGACAAAAATACATTAATTTAAACAACAATACCCTATGGTTTAGATATTTTTAAAACATAACATGCCTTCATAAAGCATTTAATTATAAAGGTTATCCATTTCCGGGAGAAGATAAAATCTACGTAAAAATCGTTTCGTTGCAGGTAATAGAGCCTGTTAAGCTTCTTAAAAAGGTAGGGCGACAAAACGTTTTCAGCGATTTTTACTTTTTCCTTATAAATTGCTTTGCCACCTATCGTATAGCTGATTCCACCCAGATTATATACCACAATATCGGTATCGACATACCTTACCGCTTCGTGATTCACCCCGATGGCTTCAAGAAACAGTTTCCAGTCGGAAAGTATTTTGTATTCTTCGGAATACAATCCGTATTTCCGGAAATTGTCTGTCCGTATAAAGAATGCCTGATGACACAGGTATCCCGAATAAATATCGTACAGAGCAAATGCCCAATCGCGCTCCCGGTATTCGGTCTGATGGGTACGGACTCCGTTTTCTTCGTAATAAAAGTTTCCGCAGATAAAGCTTTCATGAGGGTCGCCTTTGAAAACCGATTCGAAAACAGTTTCGTTAACCAAATAGTCGCCCGAATTCAGAAAATAGCAATACTCGCCTTCTGCCTTCGCAATGGCTTTGTTCATGGCATTGTATATGCCTCTGTCGGGCTCGCTCACCCAATAAGTGATACGGTTTTCGTACTGTTTTATTACATCAACACTGCCATCGGTAGAGCCTCCGTCTATCACATAAAAATCGAAATCCTGATAGGTTTGGCACATTAAACTATTGATGGTTTTTTGCAAACCATTCTTATCGTTCAGATTTATTGTGATGACAGACAATTTAGCCATTTTTTATAAAAAGTTTAGCAGTTCACTCTTTACCTATCCCAACCGACAGGCATAACTTACGAAAAACCTTGAATACCGTTACGAAAAATTTATTTGACTTTACGAAACGGACAATATACTCGTCCTTCTCCTGATTGCACATCCGCCTGTAATCGTCATACAGATTAGGGGGTGTTAATTTTTTTATCATCTCAAATCTTTCCGCTTTCAGCAAAGCCCCATACTCCCGGTTTGTGCTAAGCCCGTACATTTCAAAATCGACTATGGGTTTATCTATAAACAGGGTGTCTTCGCCTCCTAATATTGCTTTGAAGAAGAAAACCCAATCGGATGTTATTTTCAAGGCCTCGTCATACAGCCCGTATTTTTTGAATAAGTCTGTACGGATAAACGTTGCCTGATGCAACATCGTGTTGACAAACATATCATAGAAAGTAACCCTTCGGGGGCCTAAGTTAGTCCACACCTCCGTTCTGTTGCCATAATTGCATATCTGCGTTCCCCGGATAAAGGCAATGCTTCTTTCTTCCGAAAAAAATGCAGATAAAACATCGTCCGACGCATAAGCATCGCCTCCGTTCAGAAAATGAACGTAATCGCCTTTAGCTACGGCAATACCCTTATTCATAGCATTGTAAATACCACCATCAGGTTCACTCACCCAATAAGTGATATTGTGCTCATATTCCTTTATAACGGCTAATGTATCGTCGGTAGAACCTCCATCAATTACTATATGCTCGTAATTGGTGTAGGTTTGCCCAACCACACTTGCAAGTGTTTTGCGCAAACCTGCCGCATTATTGAAAGTTATAGTTATGACAGATACCTTATTCATCTTCTGTTTTCCAATACCTTACGATAAATATTTGCCGTATCGTGTGCTGTTTTTTGCCACGAGTATTTTTCCAACTGCTCCGTACCTTTTCGTATCATCCCGGCTCTTAATTCCTTGTCGGTCAACAGTGCCCTCACATTGTTCTGCAATTGTTTAGCAGATTTTGGGTCAAAATACAGGGCTGCATCTCCGGCAACCTCTCTGAAGCAACTGGCATCGGCCAATACAACAGGACACCAGCTCTGGAAGGCCTCAAGGATGGGAATACCAAACCCTTCGTAATAAGATGGATACATAAACATCTCAGCCTTATTATATATCGTAAACAAATCGTTTTCAGAAACAAAAATATGTTTCACGCGGTCATTTATCCCTAAGTTTTTAAAAAATACCTTTTCTTCGCTCGTAAAGACATTGCCCGTACATACTATTTGCACATCGGCAAATTCGTTGAGTATAGGCAATACCGAACTGACAAAAAAAGCAAAGTTTTTGTACCCAAGCCTGCGGTCGCCAACGTATAGTATATACCGCTTGGGTAAAGCAATATCACTGCCCGTTTCCTTGAGGGAAGAACCATGATACGCTACCGATATCTTGTTGGGGTCTATATCGAAAAGATCCACAATATCCTTTTTTGTGTTTTCAGACACAGCAATAATATGAGCGGCATTCTCGGCCAACTGCCTTTTCCGCTTGATAAAAAGCGGATTGTTAAGAAACTCGGGATAGAGTTCCACAATCATGTCGTGCACGGTAAGCACATAAGGTTTGTCCTTGTTCAGAAAAGCCGGAAAATGGTCGTCAAAAAACGTAGGATGGAGAATGTCAAAATCGCCCGCCGATATTTTCTGCCTCATATAGAGATAATTTTCGTGCATCATTCGGGGATATTTCTTGGGGAAATATTTTTCGAGCAGACGCACCACAGCTTTCTGCCCTCTGAATTTGTATTGTGGCAGAAACTCATTTACGAGCTGGCGGTTGTATTCGCACGGCAAACCGCTATCGCGCAGATATTCATTGAATGTGTACTTCACAGCCAAATCGACCTCCACGCCTTCCTGAGGCAGATGCTTCATTATCTCGACAAAGTATCTGGATATCCCACCAAAACGCTGGGTTTGAAATATCTGATGATCGAACAAGACTTTCATTTCTGAGCCAAACTATTATATAAATCCACGTATTTTTGAGCAATGTCTTCTATTCTGAACTCGGCCAAGACTTTCTCCCTCGCCAGTCGCTCCAAAATACTACCTTCGTTGTTCTGCAAACACCAAACTATGCCATCCTTAAAATCGTCGGTGTCGAAAGGCTGAGCCAGATACCCGTTCTTTTTGTGGTCTACCATATCGCCATTACCGCCAATGTTGAACGAAACGGTGGGCGTTCCACAAGCCATGCTTTCCATTATGGTTGTCGGCAGATTTTCGTGCATGGATGGCAACAATGTCAAATCGGCTGCCGAATAAGCAATACGGATAAAACGTTCGTCGGTGACGTAGCCCAACGGTGTTGCCGGAAATCCGTAGTCTATATCATTATTTTTTGTTCCGAGCAAAAGAATTTCTATATCATCCCTATTCTGCTCCTTTTTAAACTTATGCAAGGCTTCGAGCAACAAACGCCCCCCCTTGCGCGGGTCTTTATCGATGGCGATCCCCCCAAACAAAAATACAGTTTTATCGGGATTGATGCCTAAAGCCTTTTTTGCCGATTCTTTCGGAATAGGATAAAAAAAGTTCGTATCCAACCCGTTAGGTATAACATGTATGGGATATTTCCCCAACAATGCACTCTCTTTTGCCCTGTCGGCCAACCACCGGCTGGGGCTTACTATATGGAAGTCTATATTTTTGTATCGCTCCAGTTTTTGTTCAAAAACCTTATAGCTGAGGTCTTTTTCCTGTCCCGACTGTAACAATGGGCAATCGCCACAGTGAGTTTGGTATTTATTGCAGGTTTCGAAATACGAGCAAATTCCAGTAAAGGCGAAACAATCGTGCAATGTCCAAACAACGGGTTTATCTATATCCCTGAATTCTGTGAAGTTAACATAACATTCGCCCACCCAATGCAGGTGCAAAACATTGAAATCTATTTTATGAAGCGTGTCGCCAAGCAGGGAAATTTCCAAATCGGTAAAAACAACGTCTTTCCGGTTCTTATATTTATTCCATTTCCGTAGGCGTTTGCGTTCTCTTAGTTTGTGATACACAGCCTCGGCCATCTGCCCAAGCATTCCTTTGGGTTTATGGTATTCAACAAAACGGACAACCGATGCGTCGGCCGATTGCTTTGCACTGACCAGAAGCATCTCGTCTACCCCTTTGGCTTTGTATGCCTCATGCAAACGGTATGCAACCCGTGCCGCGCCGCCCAGTGTATCTTTCGTGCTAAGAGTTACAATTTTCATTTCAGAGCCTTCTTGATTTTATTTTTCAGCGACTGTGGAGCTAATTTTTTCATGTTTTCGATACCCATCAGCAACGATGCCTTTAGTTCCATGCCCGAAGATAATTTATTTTCTAATTGAATCCAATCGGTAGGAATCAGGTCTTGGGTGCTATACTTATAAAACCGGCCAAACCAATGATCTGGGCAAACAACCGTCTTACCGGGATTTGGATTCAGCCAAGCGCCCCACCAACTGAAGGTGCTGTTGCTTATTATATTATTCTCGCAAAGCGTTTGAATGTACAGGTCTATAATCGGTTCTTCGTCGTCTACGAAATAAAAGTTATCGCCCAGAAATTCTTTTTTGCACCACTTTATATCGTCACTGATAACCAAAAACTTTTTGTCCTTGCCAATATACTCTATCGCTTTTTTATAATAGTCCATAGAGCAAAGCATGTATTTATGAGGCTGCTTGCAATAGTCGCCCCGGCGCACATTGATAGCCGTTACGCCTTGCTCCAAGATGTTTCCGTATTTGCTGTAAATATATTCTTTTATTGCGGGTGTGATAGAAAATAATTCCCTTACCAATTCGCTATCGAAATATTTTTCGGACTGGAAAGCGCCATACAGCAAGATATCCCTGTCAAACACCGGAATTTCCTTGTATGTATATTCAGTTTCATAATAGTAGTAACAATCGTGCGATGGCCTACCCCCATTTATTGTAACATTACGAAGGATATTGTCATTAAACTGCTTTATATAATCCTTTATATAACAGTTATCGGGTGGAGCCAATTTGTATCCATCGTGAGTTATAACAGTGTATTCCATACCATGCTTCTTGGCATACGAAATACCTGCTGCTATCTGAAATAGATGATTGCCTATCCGTCCGTTTAGCTCTATATATACCATAAGTGCACTAACCCTTTCTTTTAAATATTTTGAGCAGACAACGCAACGGAGCCAAAACCATCCCTCCAACCTTGTATTGTGTTGATTGTTCTATCAACTCCAAACGGCGTAGTTGTCTGTACATTTCTATGGGATCCATATACTTCAAGTAGGCCTCCTGATGATTCCTGAAAAGCTGCAGGCGAAGTTCCGCCTCTATACTTTCAGTAACTCCGGCATTTCTTGAAACTTCCTTAATACGATAATAAAAATGAACTTTATCTATCTTAAAAACTTTATCGTCAGGCTCAAGCAGGCTTAAATAAAAATCATAGTCTTCCCACCCTTTTTTCATGTTAGAGTTATAGCCCGTTGTCTTATCATAGTCGCTACGTCTGAACACAGCCGAGCAATGTATGCAGTTCCTTATAAAAAGCTCGTTTGTGTAGGAGTATGGCAGTAAATCCCACTCGCCGTTCAGTTCTCCAAACAGTTCAGCTCTCGCAAAAACGATCTTTACAGAGGGGTCTGTATCTAAAACCTCGACAGCCTCTTTTGCATAATCCTCTGATATCAAGTCGTCAGAGTCTAAAGGCAAGATATATTTCCCCGTAGAATGCTCTATCCCGTAGTTACGCGCACTGGCAATCCCTCCATTTTCTTTTTTCTGATATTTGAAGCGGGCATCTTTGCCGCACCATTCCAAAGCAACTTCTTCTGTGTTGTCGGGCGAACCATCGTTAACAATAATACACTCCCAATTTTGTAAAGATTGCTTCAGTACAGACTGTAAAGTTTCTGGCAAATATTGTGCCTGATTGTAACATGGCACTATTATAGATATTATAGGATTAGCCATTTTTTTCATTAATCAAACTTATAGAATGCTTTTATCCCGACCATACTCAAAAGTCTACGTAAAAGCCTATTATCATATAAATTGTTTTTCAGACAAAACAGCATTATCCGGTTTTGAAGGCCTTTTAGTAAAGGAATTATTTTTCTTTTGCGTGCTTTCCTTATTATTCCGTAAGCCGCTTCTATGTGTGGTTTTATGGTCTGCTTGTCGGTAAACATAGTCAGATAACTAAAACATTTTGTGTACAATTGCGATAGCCGAAATATACATTCTTTACTATCGGGACGATTCTTAACCAGCTCATAAAAATCTTCTATATAATAAGAAAAACCCGTTAAAGCAATTTCTATATTGAGTGATTTCCCTTGTTCCATACGGTAAGCACAATCAATATATTCGGGGCTTATAAACATCTCGTAGTTAACATTATCAACAAGAAGAGCCCTTGTATAGAACTCTGCATCTTGCAGGCGAGGGTATCGCTCATTGAAGCCTCCATTTAGTTTCTCTCTGATAAATTTAGGTTTTAACATAGCGCAAGTGGTTCCCCAAGCTATATTATGTGAAAGGAAAGCATACAAATAATTATCTTTTTCTTTGCTTAACAGATTAGTATAGTCATACCCATCTTTAAAAAAAGCACACATCTGGAAAACGATAAAATCGGCATCGGAGTATTCGAGCATTTTATTCACCCGGTTTTCCAAACATTGAGGAAAAAGCAAATCATCAGAATCGAAAAAGATAATATAGTCACCTTTAGCCTCCCTTAAACCTATGTTACGACATACCGATGCACCTCTTTGTTTCGATTGTCGTTTGTATAGTCTTAATCGGGGATCTGTACCTATATAACTGTCCACTATTGCAGCTGAGCCATCGGTTGACCCGTCGTCAACTATCAACAGTTCCCAATTTTTATATGTTTGCTCAATTATACTGTCTATAGCTGCTGCTATAAACCTCTCTTCGTTAAAAAACGGCATCACTACTGTGACCAAAGGTTGTGCTTGATGTGTATCGTTCATATTCTATTATTTATAATCGTTTTGTAATAGTTAGACGCATTCCTAAAATACTATATATTTTACTTAGTGATTAAAAAAAATCAATATATATCTTCCAACCTATCTCCCAAGAGTTTGCTCGAAAAATTTTCTTCTACATATTTCCGGGCATTTCGCCCCATTCGTATCCTCTCATCTTTATTTTCTGCCAAATATTTTAATTTCTCAACAAAGCCCTCAAGATCGTACTCATTCACCACGAATCCAGTTTTGCCATCAATTAACCCTTCCGGCATACCTCCCACATTCGAAACTATTACCGGTAATTCCATAGCCTGAGCTTCCTGAATAACCAATCCTTGATTCTCCGCTCGTCCTGTTTTATCATAAATACCCGGAAGCAAAAACACATCCGATTGATTCATTATATCTATAATTTGTTCTTGGGTTTGTCCCCCCATCAATTCCACTCTATCGGTCAACTTATATTCGTTAATCATTTCTGATAGTTGAGGCAAAAGCGCTCCTCGCCCTATAATCTTACACGTAAAAGAAATTTTATTTTCGACTAATAAGCGGCAAATTTCCACTACTAAATCAGGAGCTTTAAATTCAATTAATCGTCCAATAAATATTATCTTCAGAGGTTTGTTCGATGTTGAATCATCTCTATTGGTTGGTTTAAAATTATCTACATTTAAACCAACTGGCAACATTCTTATTTTACTAAGAGGGCAGCCTGTCTTTACTATCAATTTCTTCGAATACTCAGAATTTACTGTAAATATTTCACATTGTTCATACAAATCAATGTAAGTCCCGGGGTATAATTCTTCTATTTGAATATCATATCCGTGAAAAGCTGTCACAAGTTTTGATGTTTTAAATACTCCCCATTTTTTTAGCTTCGCAATTTCTACTCCATTTATCGCAAAATGAACATGTATAATGTCTGCTCTCGATTTTTTTATTTCAGAACCCAGAATAAACATTTTTTTATCAATAGGTAAATGTTTCAAAAACTTTCTTCCAAAAATATATTTTAAAATATTCCACGAGGTATATAAGGAAGAACTCATCAAGTTTATTATTGCCTTTATCAATTTAAATTTCGTGTAAGATAATTCTGAATAGTAAGTCGTTTTTTCTTCCAACTTATATTCTTGAACTATTTTATGATAAGGCGGGCTTGGCTTATGCGTGGCGTATATTGTTATATCATACCCCCGATCTATCATATCTGCTATCTGGTTACAAATAAACGTTTCGGATAACTCAGGGAATCCGCTAACTACATACGCTATCTTTAATTTTTTTTTCATTAATATAGAGATTTACAGCAAAAAAAGCATATACAACATATCACAATGGAAATAGCTTAAATATTATCCAAGGATTATTCACAAAGCATTTATAAAGACAATACATCTTCTTAACAGGAGCTATTTTGAATGACATTTTTTTATATGCCGCAGAATATTCGCTAAAATTTCTCTCCTTAAAAATCTTATAGTTGAACGATTCTCCCATTTTGGAGTGCTTTATAATATAGATTATTTGACGATTCCACGACTCCATTTTTTTCGCCCATTGTAATTTAGGCGTAGATTCCACGACTCCGTGCCCCCCCCTATTATAGACCGATGATACAACCGGATTGTAATGAACCACTCCTTTTGTTGACAATAACACCCACAATATAGTATCTCCGTTTTCTTTCAATCTAAAACAATCTTTAATACATTCTGAACGAAACACAACAGATGCTGTTGGGAATTTTCTCTTTTCGAGTAAATCGAATGTTGATACATTCATTTCCTCCATTACTATATTAAACAGATGAGACGAGTTTTTATTTAAAGGATTAACTACCATTCCGTTTTCAGCTGATAAGACTATATCTGGACGCTGTTCCAACAAATCGACCTGCCGCTGCAACTTGTTGGGGTCTGTCCAATAGTCGTCACCCTCGCACAATGCAATATATTTATATTTGGCGCGAGACAATAGGTTAGTGAAAACCTGAACTCCTTTAGAATACTGATTTTCTTTCTGATAAACAGGCTTTATTATATCTGGATACTTGATTTCATACTCCCTGATAATATCAGCTGTTCCATCAGTCGAGGCATCATCATTAATCAAGACCTCAAAATTAAAATTAGTTTTCTGCATTATGAATCCATCTAAACATTGACGAATAAACGATTCATGATTATATGCCAAACAGCAAATGCTTAAAAGTATATTTTTTCCCATAAAATCAATTCTCCTTAAAGTTTCTTTTTTGACAAATAATACTCAATACAATCCGAAGGATATTTGCAGATTTTCATTTCATTGATTAACTGCTCTATATCATATGTAATAGAACAAGGATCTATGAACTCTTTTTCAGTGTCATAAATCAGAAATTCAATTCTGTTTATATATTTCCTGTTTTGCCCAACACTTCCAGCATTCCATAGCCGAAAACCTCTGTTATCAATATAAAACTGATGATGAGAATGCCCTATTATATAATTTCTGTCTAAAAGCACATTCGTATCGGGATAGATATATTTTTCTGAAATTGTATGTTTTAGCACAGTGCTTCCTATCTGATATTCATTTTTAAATGTTTTGATTTCTTCTAACCGTTTAAATGATGGGAAGCATTGGTCAAAAAAGTTTGTAACTAATTTGTTCGACCCACTATATTTTCCTTCAATAAATGCAACTTCATGATTTCCCATTAAGAGTATAGAATTAGGAAGCGTTAGAGCCAAATCAACACATTCATTGCTCCAAGGCCCATAGTTAACCAAATCGCCCAAGCAGATGAAGTTATCGATATCATCGGCATATTTAAGCATGGCTTCCATCGCCGGAAGATTTCCATGAACATCACTATATACCAAATATCTCATATATTGTCCAGTTGGTTAAAATAATTCAATATATAATCCTCTAATTTAAAATCGACAACGCCCAAATTCTTTATACTTTGAGGAGAAAACTCAGATAATACAATGTTTTTTTCAGCTTCGGGTAGCTCTATATTCTCTATTTTCAATGAGGGAGATACTTTTCTTAAGTAGTCTGCTATATCCTTAAAACTATGTTTATTTAACGACACAATATTTAATATTTTGTCTCTTATATCTGTATAGTTGCCGCAAGCTATTTTATTCAGATACTCTACCGCAGCATCTATCGGCAAAAAATTCCGACACGCTTTTCCTCCATTAATTAAAGATACTTTATTATATATTTTCGCGTCATTTATAAGTTTTGACAATCCATCTTTTTCAGGATTTTCATAAAACAAAGTTGAAAATCTCACTAATACTATTTGCTTCATTTGATGTTTCAGACAATATGTTTCAGACAAATATTTGGAATACGCATACAAAGTCATATCATTAATATCCAAATATTGAGAATCACTCTTCAGATAACTCATGGAACCTATATTAATAAATTTTGCCGTTGGATTTACTTCATATAAGGTATCAACAATGCGTTTTGTTAAATTAAAATTATCTTCAACCGAGGATTCCAAATCATGGGGCGACAGATTTGCTGCATTATGGATTACAACACTAGCACTCTTAAACGCAAACTTCAATTTTGAAGTTGACGTACGTCTTGCTGAAATGGCGCTACATTCATATTTTTTCTGAAAAGCATCAAAAAGGCTTCCTACCCCTGTAAAAAGTATCATGTTTTATATACAGTTAGTCAACATTGCATTGTTTTTCATGTCTTGGACATGCTTATTATCAATTTCCAACTCAGTCCAATAGCGTAATATTGTTTTTTCTTCAATCCGATAACTCGGTTCTATTCCTTCTAATAAATAATCGGCAATCATCTTAGGTTCATTGAAACCACATAGCGTTCTTGCAGCAGTAGTACCAGAGCATCGCGCATTAATCTCAAAAACATAAGGTATTCCATTTTTAAGGCGTAGTTGCACATTACATGCACCGAATGGTTTAATGGCATCTACCACCTTACGAACTTCGGATTCAATTATCGGATTAAGCTCCGAAAAACACTTATATGTGTCCCCGTCCCTCAATATACGACGCATAACAATCACTCCCTTGCAAACATCATTCAGATTAACACTTCCACAAGTATATTCATCTCCTTCAATATATTCTTGAACTATAAACTTTTCCGCATTTGCACCTATGTTTTCAAGAAATTCAACTAAGTCTTTTTCCAAAGAAAACATGTATACGTTTTTAGATCTTGCTCCTCCTAATCGTTGTTTAACTATAATCGGAAATTCTATTTCGTTTTTCACATATTCCCAATCTTTCAAATCAAAAGTTTTAGGCACATTTACCCCAAGTGAAATTAATTCCTTGTAGGTTTCCAGTTTATCATCCGAAATTGTTATTACCTCTGGCCTACTTACAACAACGGTTGTTCCTATTTCGTCAAATTTATGCTTATTTAACGCTAGCGGCATTAATTCGGCATCTAAGCCGGGAAATAACAATTTACAATCATTATTTTTACAAATATCTAATAATTGGGGTATATAATCATGGTTATTTGCATACGGAATTTTATATGATTTTGGCGTTAAATATAATCCTGTTCCCAGTGGTTCTCCATCCAATCCTATCACATTATATCTTGTGTTGTACAACGACTTAATAACACTCAATCCAACACCTCCGCCAACGCCAGTAACAGCGATATTATGATTTTTCATATCCCCCTTATTTTTATCAATTCTACTATTTTACTAACTTCATCCAAGCCCAAATCTTTATATATCGGCAAGCAAATCACTTTGCTTGCTATTTGGGTGGCTATGGGCAAATTCTCCGCCTTGGCCGATGACAACTCCCTGTAGGGCTCAAAATCGCTTATAAGCGGATAGAAATACCGACGACTGAATATATTGTGTTCTTTCAGTTTCTCATACAAATTATCTCTGCTCATTCCATATTTGGCCTCATCGACTAATATAGGCAGATATGAATATCCATGTTTTACATCTGCCATATCATTCAGAAAACGTATGCCAGGAATATCATTCAATAAAGCCCGATATTGCTCTGTTATTTCTTTGCGACGTTCTATAAAACCGTCTACATATTTCAGCTGAAGCAAGCCATAGGCTGCCTGAACTTCGTTCATTTTGGCGTTTATGCCTGGCTCTTCGACTACGGTTTCGCCTCGGAATCCGAAGTTTTTAAGATTATCGAGGTGGTGTTTCATTTCGTCCGAATGGCACACAATGGCACCTCCTTCAATCGTGCTATAAACTTTTGTTGCATGAAAACTTAATATAGATAAATCGCCATAGTTAAGAATTGATATTCCATTCTTTTCCACACCAAAAGCATGAGCGGCATCATATATTACTTTCAGATTATGTTTATCGGCTATTTTTTGTATTTTATCTACTTGACAAGGATTTCCATAAACATGTACAGGCATAATGGCTGTTGTGCGTGGAGTTATGGCTGCTTCTATTTTGTTGGGATCCAAATTTAGGTATTCAGGTTCTATATCAACGAATACCGGTGTAATTTTATTCCACCACAAAGAGTGTGATGTAGCCACAAAACTAAATGGAGTGGTAATTACTTCTCCCTGAATATTAAGAGCCTGTAGTGCAGATATTAAAGCCAATGTCCCGTTCGAGAATAAAGAGATATACTTCACACCTAAATAATCAGCCAGTTCTTTTTCTAACTGTTGGTGTAACGGACCATTGTTGGTAAGCCATTTACTATCCCATATCTTTTCCAGATAAGGAATAAATTCTTCCAATGGGGGAAGACATGGTTGTGTTACATTTATTTTTTTTGTCATTTTTCTACGACATATAAAACTGAGCGTGGATGTATTCCATATTTATGGAATACATCTTGTCCAAAATAATCTATCCCCAACTGATTTACTTTGAAGCCAGTTTCTTCCAATTTTGCGACAAATCCTTTTTTAGAATACATACGAACGTGATCGTTTTGCCCAAAATATTTCCAACGAAGGGCATCAGTATTATATTTTTTATTTTCCTTGTCCTCTTCCAATGTAAGTAGTATAGGTACCATTATTATCCCGAAACCACCTTTTTTAAGAACCCTATAAAGTTCCGACATAGCTTTGCGGTCATCCTCTATATGCTCAAGCACATGCGAACATAAAATTATATCGTATTTATCGTCTTCATAAATATTGAGATCGGTTATATCAAGCTTATCATCAACACCATCCATATACAAGTCCATACTACGATATTTGATGTCGCCTAGCGACTTGATACATAGTTGAGCCAAAGCTTGGTTAGGAGCAACATCCAGAAAAGAATATGTTTTACCTTGTTCTATTTTCTTCTTCAGATAAATGGCATACAGCCTGTTTCGGTCGGAATTACCACAGTGCGGACAGCGATATTGTTTCTTGTTCATTGTTTCAAAATAACCGGAGGGGTATATAAATCCGTGTTTTTCCATCTCTTCGGCATATAAAGCCGGCAATGGCCAGAAATCTACCACTTTATTATTGCAAACCGGACAGCTATACGGGCTACCAGCCAATTGTTCCTGATAAATGCGTTCATCGTATTTCCTCCTTATCGTATCAACAACAAAATAAGGTGCTAAGTTTTTCAATACCTTCCTTAATCTCATATTGTAAATATGTTAAAATAATACATGTATGGTGTTTTTTTCTTTAAATCACAAACTCTATAACCGGAGCCAATATGCCGGGACGAGCCATTTGCCAAGTAAGCGAATCGCTCAAGCCTCCTGCTATATTAAAACTGACAACAGGCGCATCCGAAGCGGGGTCTATAATCCACATTATATAATGCAGACTGATAATGGGTTTAACAAAATATTCGCCTTCGTTAAAGAAACGCTCCGGCAATTTGCCATAAATCACGTTTTCTCCAACTTTAATTTCAGGGCATTTGCTTTCTTGGGCATCGTTATGATAAGCCCAAAACAACAACTGTTCCCTTGCATCGTATACGGCAAAGCCAACACAAAGAGCCGAATTCATTTCTTCTACATCGAAACGAATCTTTACATAGCCCGTGTTGTTGTTCACCATATAGCCTCGTTCCATAAGCGTCTTGTTTTCGTCAACAATAGCGATCTCTTGTATGGCACAATACCTGTTCCAATACTTAGTGCTGTTGTTTATCCAGACAGGAGCTTTTTCGGCATCGCCAAGGCTAAGGTATTTTGCTATTATATCCTGTGTTTGGCCAACGCTGTTGACCGTACCATTCTCCATTAGCATACATTTGCTACACAATGCGCTGACAGAGTTCAATTGGTGGCTCACAAACAAAACCGTACGTTCGCCTCCCTTCGATACATCTTTCATTTTACCGATGGCTTTCTTCTGAAACTCGGCATCGCCCACGGCAAGCACTTCGTCCACTACAAGTATTTCGGGGTCTAAGTGAGCGGCTACGGCAAATCCCAAGCGAACATTCATCCCCGACGAGTAACGCTTTACGGGTGTATCAATATATTTTTCAACTCCGGCAAAGTCGATGATTTCGTCCATCTTACTTTTTATCTCCGTCTTTGTCATCCCCATAATGGCACCGTTCATGTAAACGTTCTGACGGCCTGTCAGCTCTCCATGAAAACCTGTTCCTACTTCGAGCAACGAGGCTATACGCCCTTTGGCTTTTATAACTCCTGTTGTGGGGGCTGTGACCCGCGATAGGATTTTAAGCAAAGTCGATTTGCCGGCTCCATTCTTACCGATAATGCCAAGTACTTCGCCACGCTCTATTTCCAAATTTATATCATGCAATGCCCAAACATAATCGCTATTGGCTTTTTCGCTCCGATTGTTTAGTTCTCCTACCTTCAGGTACGGGTCTTCTTTGCCACGGACCAAGTGCCACCAACGGTTAAGGTCGTGCTGCAAAGTTCCTGTACCAATCGTTCCTAAACGGTATTGTTTAGATACTCCTTCTATTTTTATAGCTATATCAGACATCTTTTCTTATCTTTTTGAAAATCGCATCTCCTTGCAAAGGCTCACCGTTGAAAGCCGAATCCATTTGCTCCAGATTACCTATATACTGAAAACCAAAGCTCTTGATGGTTTCATACATCCCGTCAAACAAGGTTTGCCCTTCATACAGTTCTTTGTACGAGGCTTCGGTTATTATCATTTCCGCATTCCGCACAATTTCGAGACCGCCGTCTATCACTTGCTTTTCAAAGCCTTGCACATCCAGTTTTAGCAAATACGGCTTTTGTATTTTGGTGGCATCAATGCAATCGTCCAAGCGTTTAACATCGACTTCTATCATCTTTTCGTTTTTCGTATACGGGAAGTTCTCCTTATGCAAATCGCCCATTTTCAGCATACTCGACGAATCGGAAAACTCGTTCAGGAAGAACTGCATTTTTCCATTTTCTTCGCCCAAGCCCACGTTGAAGGGAGTGAAGTTCTTATCTTCCGCAAAATTCTCAACCAAAGTTTTGTAAACCACCGGTATAGGCTCGAAAGAATAAATATGCGCATGAGGGAAAAACCTTCTCATCTTACGGCCAAACTGCCCTACATTGGCACCTACATCGACTACCGATTTAAAATCTTCTCTTTGCAGCCATTTGTGTTCGTCAAAAAACAGATTGCAATGAGCCTCAAACCACCTGTTATTATTGATATCCAACACAAAAGTGTCATCTTCTTTTTCTTTGGCTGTTTTCTTTTTTGTCATTCTTTTCAGTTTAGAGATAACTCTCTCTACAAAAGAACGTTTATAAGGCTGAGGGTCGGGAGCGTAAAACCGCTGACCGTATGTTTCTACCCAATAGGCATTCACCAAATTTACCGTATCTTGAGGCACACAAACAATTACTCCGTCAACGATGGTTATGTACGAATCGGGAAATAATTTCTTACACTTTGCAAAAACCTGCTCAAAAGTTGGCCATTGCTCGCTTTTATGAGGATAAGGCAAAGGCCCGAAAAAATGACGGGCTTCGTTTATAAAAATAATTGCGTTCTGGTTGGCCGATATTGCTTCAAGTTCCTCCATCAAAGGACATTCGTTATCCTTTCCGCCTGCAACTTCTTTCCAAAATTTATTATTTTGCCAATAGGCATCTAAAAAAAAGATGCTTCTTCCTTTCAGGCGAGGCATCAGTTTAGAAAGCTCTGTACGGCTATCTCCGGTTATAAGCTCTATATTTGTTTTGCATGCAGGGTTTTCAGACACCAGTTTAACTAAGGTCGGGTTTATTTCGATCGAATAAACATTCTTAAAAATTGTGGCTGCCCAAAAGCTGGTATTTCCCTGCAAAGTACCGGTTTCCACAAAGTTATCTATATCCAAGCTATTTGTTATAGATTGTACCAACTGGCGGGGAATTGAAAAAGAGATTGTTCCCATTAATTTTTTATAATAGTTTTATGTAATAGTTTTAATCTGTCTGTATTATATCATACAATTGACAAAGATACAATATTATGGAGGAAATTAGCACTCCGAATAAAAAAACTTCTTCTTTGTTCTGTCTGAAAAATATATTATTTTTGAATCGGATATAAACCTAACACCGTAAAAAAAACAAATAGTGATGATATTTAGATTTTTAATCCTTTCGGACGAAGTTGACGACTTCCGTCGCGAAATTCAAATAGACTCGGATGCCAGCTTCCTTGATTTGCACAAGGCTATAACCAAATCGGTTGGATATAATGACGGCGAAATGTGCTCGTTCTTTATTTGCAGCGACGATTGGGAAAAAGAAAAGGAAATTACGCTCGTAGAAATGAACACCAGTTCGGACGAAGATTCGTATATCATGGAAGAATGTCATTTAGGCGATTTCTTGGAAGACGAAAAACAAAAACTGATGTACGTATTCGACTATATGACCGAGCGGGCATTCTTCATGGAACTGGCCGAAATCATAACAGGCAAAGACCTTGAACAGGCTGTTTGCACAAAAACCGAAGGCGAAGCCCCTGCCCAGTTTGTCGATTTCGAAACATTCGATGCAGGGATACAGACCATCGAAACCGGAGAAAATTTTTATGGCGACGAAACTTACGACATGGACGAACTCGATGCCGACGGTTTTGACGGCTTAGACAACATGGCTTCGCAACAAGGTGACGATTTTTAATGAAAAAACTGATTGTTCTGCTGGGCCCCACAGGGGTCGGGAAGACCGACCTCAGCCTTAATCTTGCAGAATATTACCGATGTCCTGTCATATCGGCCGACTCGCGCCAATTTTACAAGGGGTTGGAGATAGGAACCGCCGCCCCTACCCCGGAGCAGTTGCGCAAAGTTAAGCATCACTTCGTTGGCTCGCTCAGCGTTGACGACTATTACAGTGCCAGCGAGTTCGAAGCGGAAGCCATCCGCCTGATTGAAGAACTACACCGCCAACATTCACACCTCGTTCTTGCCGGAGGTTCTATGATGTATGTCGATGCCCTCTGCAAAGGTATTGACGATATTCCTACCATCGACGAAAGCTTGCGCAAAGACCTTTACGAACAATACGAGAACAAAGGCTTGGAACACATACGCCAGCAGTTGAAAACACTCGACCCCGCTTTTTACGCACAGGTAGACCTCAAAAACCACAAACGGGTGATTCATGCCCTCGAAGTCTGTTTGATGACAGGTAAACCTTATTCTTCGTTCCGCACAAACAGCGTCAAGGAGCGTCCCTTCCGGATAATCCGCATAGGGCTTACCCGCAACCGCGAAGAACTGTACGGGCGCATAAACCGGCGTGTAGACCAAATGATGCAGGACGGACTTCTGGACGAAGCCAAAAGCCACCTGCCCAATAAACACCTGAACTCGCTAAACACTGTGGGATACAAAGAACTGTTCAAATACTTGGAAGGAGAATGGGAACTGGACTTTGCCATCGAAAAAATAAAACGCAATACCCGTGTTTATGCCCGCAAGCAGTTAACGTGGTTCAAACGGGACGAGAGCATACACTGGTTTAACCTCTCGGAACTGACCGAAGAGCAAGTTTTAAAGCAAATCATCGGGATAGCAGATAGCCCTATCTGAAACGGAGGCTGCTAAACACTTTCCGGCCCTTTGCATAAAAGTTCCACAAAAGGCTTTTGTTGTAGATTGTAGGAATGGTGTGAACGATAGTTTTTGCCAGATTTTGATTTCTGGCTGCCTTGTAATCGGGTTTTATTTTTTTGAAATCTTTTTGGGCTTTCAGTACCGCCTGCGCATTCGCCCTTTTGCCCAACAGCAACATTTGCAAAGCCGCCAACAGGTCTAAGAAACGGCGCATACGCAACACTCCACCAAGAGCATTGTCGGGTAAATTCTTATACAGCATCAACAGATTGTTTCTGAAATTGAGGTAAGTTTTGTGCGGGCTGGTTTCAGAGAGGGTAGCACCCCCAACATGATAAACAACCGACTGCGGCAGGCACATCAAACGTTTGCCTCTTGCATTGAGCCGCCAACAGAGGTCTATTTCCTCCATATGGGCAAAGAACGAAGCATCCAAGCCACCCGCCTCAAAATAATCTTTCAGCCTCACTGCCAAGCATGCACCCGTTGCCCAGAATACATCTATGGGTTGGTCGTATTGGCCGCCATCTTCTTCCAGATTATCGAAGATACGCCCCCGGCAAAACGGATAGCCATACTTATCTATAAATCCGCCCGCAGCTCCGGCATATTCAAAACAATGTTTATTTTTCTGCGCCAATAGCTTGGGTTGCAAGCCTGCCACGTCAGGGTTTTCGTCCAGAAACGAAATGATGGGTTCGAGCCAACCTTCGGTCACCTCTACATCCGAGTTCAACAGCACCACATATTCGGCCTCGACTTGCGCCAGAGATTTGTTGTAACCATCGGCATATCCGTAATTTTCGGGTAGGCAGATAAGCCGCACAGCCGGATAATTTTCACGAACAAAGCTGATGGAATCGTCGGTCGAGCAATTATCGGCCACAACCACTTCGGCGCCCTCTATGCGGGAGAAAGCCACCACCGAAGGCAAAAACTCTTCGAGCAGTTGCCTGCCATTCCAATTCAGTATAACGACCGATATTTTTTTCATTCCTTGTCCACAAAATCCGATTTTTTATACTTCCAGCGTTTGTGCGTCCACAACCAATAGGCAGGATTGCGGAGTATGGTCTGTTCAAAGATACGTATATATTTTTCCGTAATCTGGAATTCGGGGTCTTCTTTGGGTGTTTCGGTTATCAAGTGGTAAGTGCAGTCGTAACGGCCACGCCCCACCTTCTCCATATCGAGATAAATAACGGCAAAGCCCGTTGTTTTGGCAATGCGCTCTACGCCGGTAAACACAGCGGTGTCCTGATTGAGAAACGTTGTCCAATAATGTATATTATTCACCGAGGGGGTTTGGTCGGACATGAAACCTACCACTACTTTTTTGCCCGTTTGCCGCATCTTGACTATGGCGCGCAGGGTGTTGTTCTTGGGTATGTTTAACGCCCCGAAGCGACTTCGTATTTTCAGAAAGATATCATCTACGGCCTTGTTTTTCAACGGACGGTAAATATCGCCTGTACTCACATCGGCATCCATAAGCAAAGTCATTGCCGGAACCCACTCCCAGTTGCCATAATGCCCCAGGTACATAAGCACCGAATTGCCCTTTCGGGTTAGTTCGCGTACCAATTCCGGATTTTTGAAGCGGATACGGCTTTGTATCTCCTTGTCCGAAACATGCAGCAATTTGATGGTTTCTACAAAATAGTCGCAAAAATGATGATAAAAATCCTTCTCTATTTGCATCAAATCCCTGTCCGATTTGTCAGGGAAAGAGTTTCGCAGATTTCCGCGCACTACTTTCCGCCTATAACCAACAATTTTATAGACAACAACATACAGTATATCCGACAAAACATACAGTAACCGAAAAGGCAATACGGCATGAATCATCATCCACGAATACAGTAATCCATATGTCAGTTTTGTAAGCATCGGCTATCCTAATCTGTTTTACTCTTGTTTTGCTTTAAGGGCAACCCCGTCGGAGGAGAAATCGCCTAAAACAAGTGTTTCTATGTTATTTACTTTTGTTTCGTTGTAAGGGGCTTCCACCTTCACATAGTTTTCGGTAAAGCCATACATCTTGTCGCCATGAGGGGTATGTTCAAACAATACCCTGCGTAGGGTTCCCTGTTGCGAACGGTAAAAAGCGTCCGTCTTCCGGTCCGATATATCGAGTAAGGCTTTGCAACGAGCATGCTTCGTCTTGGGGTCTACGGCATAGTCTATTTTCAAGGCCTGTGTTCCCGGACGCTCGGAGTAAGTGAACACATGGAGTTGCGAAACCGGCAAACTGTCAATAAACCGCAAGGCATCTTCAAAATACTGATCGGTTTCGCCTCGGGTTCCCACAATCACATCCACACCTATAAAAGCCTGAGGCATCACTTCCTTAATCTTCTCCACACGGTGGCGGAAGAGGGCCGTATCGTAACGGCGCTTCATGAGCCGCAGCACATCGTCCGACCCCGATTGCAAAGGTATATGAAAATGAGGAGCAAACCGCTTTGAACGGGCCACAAATTCTATAATCTCGTCGGTCAGCAAATTGGGCTCGATAGACGATATACGAAAACGGTCTATGCCCTCAACTTCGTCAAGAGCCTTCACGAGGTCGAAAAACGTTTCGCCCGTTGTATGCCCAAAATCGCCAATATTGACGCCTGTCAGCACTATTTCGCGTCCGCCACCGACTGCCACCTCACGGGCTTGCTTCACCAAACTCTCTATGGTTCCGTTACGGCTACGCCCCCGGGCAAAGGGGATGGTACAATACGAGCAGAAATAGTCGCACCCGTCTTGCACTTTCAGGAAGTAGCGTGTGCGGTCGTCGCACGAACAAGAAGGCACAAACGTTTTTATCTGCGCCGTTTGGGTTGTAAAGGCCGTTCCACGGTCTTTTTTCTTCAAATCGTTCAGATAGCCTACCACATCCATTTTTTGCTCGGCTCCCAACACCACATCTACGCCGTCTATCTTCAGTATATCGTTGGGTTTTAGCTGTGCATAACAGCCCGTTACGATAACAAACGCGCCGGGGTTTTCCTTTATCATCTTCCTGACGGCCTGACGGCATTTCTTATCAGCAAGCTCGGTAACCGAACAGGTATTGATTACGCACACATCGGCAACCTCCCCCCGACGGGCACGGCGTATCCCCAAATCGGACAGTTGCTTGCCAATGGCCGAAGTCTCGGCAAAGTTAAGCTTGCAGCCCAAAGTAAGGTAAGCCGCTTTTTTATTTTCGAATATGGTATTGTCTATCATCCTCTTAATGTATCCCTTCCTTGCGATATACTTTTCGTATCACATCATTGTGGGTGTGCAAAAATACACAAATTGAATCTATTTTAAATATAAAAAGCTTTGCGAATAGCCTAAAAGAACTTATTTTTGCACATATTCACCAAAAACGTGCAATATTTATGATTAAGCAGAATCTTGTAAAGTTGTATGAACACAGTTTCAAAACAAATTGGGACCTACCTTCGTTTACCGACTATTCAGAAAACAATACATTATATTATAGGGATACTGCAACGCAGATAGAAAAACTACACATCTTCTTCGAAAAAACCGGAATAAAAAGAGGCGATAAAATTGCCCTGATAGGCAAAGATAATTCGCTGTGGTGCATTGCATATCTGGCCACGGTAACCTACGGAGCGGTGATTGTACCTATATTACGCGATTTCCACCCCGACAGCATTCAGCATATACTGAACCATTCCGATTCGAAACTTATATTCACAAGTAACCAGATATGGGAAAATCTGGACGATGCGCAATTGCCCCTCATCCGTGGAGCCATATCCATCGAAAACAGAGACTACACGTTCCTGTACCAGAAAAACGGCGAAAACATAAAAGAAATTCTTGACAGCCGCGAAAAACTGCTGACAGAGAAATACCCCCAAGGATATTCGCCCGCCGATGTGAAATATGCCGAGGTAGATAACAGCGAGGTTGTACTGATAAACTACACTTCGGGCACAACAGGTTTCAGCAAAGGCGTTATGCTCACAGCCAACAATCTGGCAGGGAATGTAACCTATGCCGCCACGCTCAATATCTTGAACAGGGGCGAAAACGTACTGTCGTTCCTCCCTTTGGCACACACCTACGGTTGTGCGTTTACCTTCCTGTACGCCCAATCGGCAGGGGCACATACATTTTTACTGACCAAAACGCCATCGCCCAGAATTCTGCTTCAGGCTTTTGCCGATGTAAAACCACACCTCATTGTTACCGTTCCGCTTATCATAGAAAAGATTTACAAAAAAACAATCCTGCCTAAGCTAAGCACACCAACAATGAAGATTGCGATGAATATACCCATCGTAAAACAAAAAATACAGGCAAAGATACGCGAAGGGCTTACCAGTGCGTTGGGCGGGCGGTTCAGCGAAGTAATTATAGGTGGGGCTGCCTTCAATCAGGAGGTGGAGAGTTTTCTGTATCAGATAAAATTCCGGTTCACGGTGGGATATGGCATGACAGAGTGCGCTCCGCTTATCTCGTACGACCATCATTACGACTTTGTGCCTACCTCGTGCGGACAAATACTGAAAGATATAATGGAATTGCGTGTCGACTCGCCCGACCCTTACAACACACTTGGCGAAATACAAGTACGCGGCGAAAACGTGATGGCCGGCTATTACAAAAACGAAGAGGCCACCAAAGCCGCATTCACCAGCGATGGCTGGCTCAAAACGGGCGATTTGGGCACAACCGACAGCAACAACCGCATTTACCTGAGAGGCCGCAGCAAAACCATGATACTGGGGCCAAGCGGGCAAAACATATTTCCGGAAGAGATTGAAGCCAAGATAAACAACATGCCCTACGTTTCGGAAAGCCTTGTCGTTTTGCGCAATAACAAGCTTGTGGCATTGGTATATCCCGACTATGAAGCAATGGACGCCGATGGCATCGACACCGGCGAACTACAAGTAATAATGGATGCAAACAAACAGGAACTCAACAAAATGGTGGCCGGCTACGAAAATATTACGGCAATGAATATTTACCCTACCGAATTTGAGAAAACCCCCAAAAAAAGCATCAAACGATACCTCTATGAGGTGTGATTTGATGAAAATTTGCTTTTATCCATAAAAAAAATGTGATAAGGATATAAAATATCAAAAAAGTATCCTATATTTGCAACGAATTTAATTATTCGAAAACAAGATAACAATTTACTTTAAACTATTGAAAAAATGAAAAAATTAGTTTTATTTGCTGCTGCAATCGTTGCTCTTTCTTTCGCTTCATGCTCTAACAAAGCTAACACAGAAGCTGCTCCTGAAACAGATACAACTGCTGTTGTTGCTGAAGAAGCTCCTGAAGTTGTTGCTCCTGTTGAAGGTGATTCAGTTGCAACTCCTGTTGTTGAAGAAGCTCCTGCTGCTGAAGCTGCTCCTGCACAGTAATAAGCATTTCAAAAAAGAAATAAAAAGATCCGCATGGAAATCCGTGTGGATCTTTTTATTTATGTCCGTATATGTACCCTCCAAATTTCCAAATAAAAGTATTTGTTTATATATTTGTCTGCTCTTAACAAAAACAACCAAACATGGCTATATCTACCGATAACGATAAATGGGATATAATAATAAAACCCAAAACAAAGAAATTTGAACTGAACATAAAAGAAGTATGGGCCTACAAAGACCTCATGATGCTATATGTAAACCGCAATATCACAACAGTATATAAGCAAACTATACTTGGCCCTCTTTGGTTTTTTATCCAGCCCATTTTTTCTACCATAATGTTTATGTTCATTTATGGAGGAATAGCAAAAATACCCACCGACGGAATACCCCAACCCTTGTTTTATATGGCGGGATTGGTTCTTTGGGGATATTTTACCGACTGCCTTAGCGCCAGTTCTTCCACATTTTCGGGGAATGCGAATGTTTTCAGCAAGGTATATTTCCCGAGGCTGGTTGTGCCTTTTTCCAGTGCTATATCCAACCTCTTGAAGTTTGGCATACAGCTTCTGCTTTTTATCTCGATATATACTTACTTTGCCCTAAAGGGAACCTTTGTGAACGTCAACGAATATGCCTTGCTCTTCCCCTTACTTGTAGTGATGCTTGCCGGTATGGGATTAGGCTTGGGTATCATCATATCTTCTCTTACCGTAAAATACAGGGATATAGCCATACTCATAAGCTTTGCCATACAACTATGGCAACTTGCAACACCGATAGCCTACCCTATGTCTGTACTGAAAGAGACATTCCCCAAATTGGCAATATTTATAGAACTGAATCCTCTTTCTTCTATTTTTGAGGCCTTTAAATACGGCGTTCTTGGAGCAGGCGATTTCAGCTGGGGAGGGTTACTATACAGTTTCGTGTTTACCATTGTGGTAATTATAGTTGGTTCTTGGGTATTTAATAAAGTGGAAAAACGCTTTATCGACATCGTTTAAGCCCTGAGGGGAACAACTTCATGAAAATCGCCTACATATCACGATTCGAGTCGATCGACATAAAAAACTGGTCGGGCTCAGAGTTTTACATTGCAAAAGCAATTAGCAATGTAGCCGGAAATCAACTCGAACACATTGCAGGCTTGGAGGAGAGGTTAGATTTATTTACCCGCCTGAAATATCAGGTAAGCATAAAATCGGGTAAGAAGTACCAACTAAACCGGGCTCCCTTCGTAGTAAAACAATATGCACAGCAGGTAAGCCAAAAACTGCAAGGTCTGAATGCCGACATCGTTTTTTCGCCCGGCACTATGCCCATTGCCCATTTAGATTGTAAGCAACCTAAAGTTTTTTACACGGATGCTACTTTCGCGGCCATGATCGACTACTACGATTGGTATAAAAACCTGAGTAAAATCACGATAAAAGAAGGCTTACGGTTAGACCAAAAAGCTGTTGACACATCTTCGCTCGCCATATTTTCGTCCGATTGGGCAGCACAAAGCGCAATAAAAGATTATGGAACTCCCCCCAACAAGGTGCGGGTTGTGCCAATGGGAGCAAATATAGACCACGAGCTTACATTCGACGAAGTAAAGTCGGCCATCAACAACCGGGATTCGTCTGTTTGCAGAATATTATTTATCGGTGTTGATTGGGAACGCAAGGGTGGAGACACCGTATTCCGTACCGTAAAAGAACTGAACCAAGGGGGATTAAATACCGAATTACACATCTTAGGCTTAGACAGCCTGCCCAACGAAGTGGCACAAGCCCCATTCGTCGTAAACCACGGTTTTATAAGCAAAGCGACACCGCAGGGATTAGAACTTTTTGAGAAAACAATACAGAATTGCCACTTCCTGTTTATGCCCTCGCAAGCGGAAGCCTACGGTTTGGTATTTTGCGAAGCCGCGGCATACGGCATACCATCCATTTCGAGCAAAACGGGCGGTATAACTACCATAATCAAAGATAACGTAAACGGCATTACCTTTGCCCCGGAAAGCCCTGTTTCACTTTTTGCGGACTACATCAGTAACACTTTTACCAACACGAAAAGGTATTCCGATTTAGCCCTCTCGGCCTACAACGAATACAAAACCCGCCTTAACTGGGGCGTTGCCGGCAAGCAGATATCCGATTATATGAAAGAATTGCTCTGATGGGGCAAAACAGCATTGCTCTTACACATATTTTTCTTCTACAGCTTATTTGCCGCAAAATACTTGCACCATTGTTTTAGCCCGCATTCTTCGCACTTCGGCTTTCGAGCCACGCATACATACCTGCCATGCAATATGAGCCAATGATGGGCTTTAGATAACAAATCTTGTGGAATATATTTTACAAGCTCGCGCTCTGTTTCTAATGGGGTTTTGGAGTTTGTAGTCAAGCCTATCCTGTTTGCCAACCTGAACACATGTGTATCGACAGGCATGGCAGGCTTATCGAAGGCTACGGCAAGCATCACATTTGCCGTTTTGCGCCCCACGCCGGGTATTGTTTCCAACTCCTCCAATGTATCGGGCACTTTACCGTCAAAATCGGCAACTATCTTTTTGGCCATTCCCAAAAGGTTCTTAGCCTTATTGTTGGGATACGAAACACTCTTTATGAATGTGTATATTTCGTCGGCCGACGATAAGGCCATTACCTCGGGGGTGGGGTAATGCTCAAAAAGCGGAGGGGTAACCATATTCACCCTCTTATCCGTACATTGTGCCGATAAGATTACGGCTATCAGCAAATGAAAAGGGTTATCGTAATGCAACTCCGTTTCGGCAATAGTCATATTGGCTTCAAACCATTTTATAACGCCTTGATATCTTTCTTTTTTTGTCATTTTCCCTTCTTGAATAGTTCTGTTCCAAACTTAATAAAAAAAAGCCTTCGGTGTAAAATAAATACCGAAGGCTTTTCCTTATATTTTTTTGTATCTCTCTGTGTTAGAAGAATCTCACACGGTTATCTTCTACTTTCACTTTCGTCCTCAAGCTCGACAGCATGTATCTGCTCATATAGTAATTGGTACGTTGCTGTGTCTCCATCTTTATCCGTTCCGGATTGTAGGTCATACCTTCTTGGTCGGCCTTGTTCAGCACGTTCAGTATTACTACACCGTTCTCACCTTTAAGAGGAGCTGTTGTTGTATTCAGTTTACCAACTTCGGCATAGACATTCATTATAGGTTCACGTCCCAAGCCCATTATGTTGGCCGTTCCGAAAGTAACAAAGCGGGTTGTATCAACTTTCGTATTCAAAGCCTGAGCATAAGCATCGAGTGTTTTCAGATTTTTCGCACTTAATTCGGCAATCATCTTTTCGGCTTTTTTGTTTTTGATAATTTCGGCTTTCAGTATATCTTCAACTTCCGATTGAGGCATATATTTGTCTTCTATCTCGGTTTTAATGAGGGCAACTATTCGTTGTTCCGAAAAGTCGAATTTCTTTACAGAACCAACTTTTTCGTTAAACGCCCAATGGATAACAGAGCGCGAACCACTCACATTACCGATATTATATTGCGAAGGCGAAATCAGAACATCCGACTCTAAGGTGTAGCCTTGTTCTTTCGCTGCTTTTTCGAAGTTTTTAGAATCGCCGTTGTCTGTCAAGAATTTATTTAATTCATTGTCCAGATTATTCATTGTGCGGTCGCTCACTACAACAGGAAGCACAACTTTTGCTATCTTCACTTTTTCTACCGGAGCGGTTTTATCTTCAACCCTCACTATCTGGATTACACCGGGCGATGTTTTCTTAAATACATCTTCTTTTGGAGCATTAAAGCAAGAGCTGATAAACTCTTTGTCCATATTGCTTTGAGCCAGCAATTGTTCTGTCACCCACATTCCTTGGCCTGCATTGGCATTACCTTGGTTCAGTTCGGTTGCAACCTGGGCAAAATCTTTTCCGCCTTTAATTACATTAAAAATACTATCGGCAAAGTTATTGCTTACTACCTTATCTGCTCCTTCCGGAATAAATATCATTTGCAGTTTCACAGAGTCGGCTCTGTTTGTTCTGTCAATAAAACGATAAACGCCATAGCTTTCGTCGCTTCTTACAGGACCTAAAATATCGCCGGCAGATGCAGCCTGCGCAAACTCCTTCAAGTTGGGAGCAAGCGAAGAAACAGACTCAAACACATCGCGGTAAGGTGTGTCCGAATAATCGGCTACCACCATCTCCGGATTGGTCGAAGCAGTCAGTTTTTCACGAACGGTGTTCGCTTCTTTTTCAACCACAGCATAATCGTCGGCACTTGGTATAAGATCTTTAACAAAGTACGAAACCTTTCTTAATTCGGTTTGCAACTTAAAGTTGTTTTTACGCTCCTTATAGAGAGCCGCTATTTCGGTATCGGCTACCTTGACAGTAGAATCGGGTATCGCGTCGTAGCGTTGAATAACGTAAGCGATGTCCGCTCTTTTCTTTGTTGCCTCAAACGTCGATTTGGCTTCCACATCGTTTACCAACATCGCCCCTGCTATCAGGGATGTATATTTTTCTTCAAGGCGTTGTGTTTTAATCATTCCGTGAATAACCTTCCACATAGCCTGCATAGATGCCAACTGCATTCTCTGCTCGTCGTCCTGCAATGAGGCAGGGTCGGTATTCAAAGAATTCATATATTGAGCAATTGCTTGCCTGTCTACGACGCCTGTTTGCGGGTCACCAAAAAACTGTTGAAGCACGGGCGAAATGTTCTGACCATAAATCATATCGCTCAGCTCTTCGTCGGTAACGATCAAGCCAAGTTTCTGAGCTTGCTCGCTCACAATCATTTCGTTTACCATCTGTTGGTAAATTTGTTCTCTAAGCTGAGTCGATTGGTCTTCACTTAAGTTAGATATTCCCATTCTCATCTTGTAGAACTCTTCCATTTCTGTTATCCTGTCTTGATATTCTTTTGTGGAAACAACATCTCCGTTCACAACAAAAGCCTTATCTCTAAACTTATTGAATAACGAGCTTCCCGAATTGAATAAGTCGCCGAGTATAAATGCCAATAAGGCAAGCCCCAGAATACCGATCAAAAGACCGGATCTCTTTCTAATACTTTGTAATGCAGCCATTTAAAACTTACTGTTATTTTTATTTTATATTGATTTTTCTTAAAAAATACAAATTAGCATGCGAATATAATAATTTTGAACCGAAAATGAATAACATATACCAAAAAAACAACATCATAACCATGCCTGTTGTCAGACATAACAATCCGTATTCAGGCTTCTAACGAGATTGGATTGTGTCGTTCACGGCAGTGTTTTCTGTATCATCGGGGGCGTAATAGTATCCTCCGTCGGGTTTCGAAGTACTAAACCAGCTCATTTGCTCGTTGGTTTTGAAGCCTATACCCTTCAGTATAGTTTCGCCCGGATTCAGATACTCAAAATATGAGTCGGACGAGATGGTACGTGTTTCCACGTTCCACACCAGTTCGTCGGTTTTAAGCTCCTTGCCTTCTATTGTTTTGATGTGCACATGCCCTTTCAGACGCCAATATTTTTGTCGTGTATAGTTCCATGCTGTGTCGGCCTTAACGGTGGCTTGCGGGCGCAAAAACGGGTCGAACTGCTCAAGGTATGCCCCATCGGGGAAATACCAGTGAGGGTTGCTTGCCTTATCCAGAATCTGATAGGTTTTGGCCACCAGTTTATAGCGGACGATTCCCGAATCGGATATGAGGATAGTTGCGCTGTCGGTGTCGATCGTTGGTACGGTTTCCTTATTATACTTCAAGGCAACCGTTTCTTTCGTTTCTTCGCTACAAGCCGAAAAAACAAATATAGCAACTCCTGCCAAAGCTGCTATATATAGTCTTTTTATATTTTTTCTGTTTAAAATCAAAATATTCTTACATTCCCTCTCCGAAAACAAAACGCAACGCGAACGGCGCGTCTGTTTTACTTGAACTTACGTCTCATAAACCACAATTCGTTGATATTTACATTGACCGATACGCCAAAGTATTGCTCATTTACCATGTTAGACATATCGCCTTTGAGTTTTGTGTACTCAAAGTTTATGTTCAGATAAGACGTGCGGTCGGAAAAAATATGATCCCGGATAGGAATACCGAAACCTATTGTTGCTCCATACTGCTTATAGCCGCCTATCCTGCCATCGGCATTCAAAACATTCATGTAAGAGTTAGAGTAGTTGATACCCCCTCTGAACTTCATCCGTTTAAAGATGCTACGTTCGTACGGATTTATGCAATATTCAACACCGGCATTCACCTTCCATCGGTTATTGAAACGATCTTTGCTCAGCATGCCATCGTTTATAAGAGTGTCGGTATTCACTTTCTCCCAAGCTTCGTACGTTACATCGGCTCCAAGAAGCAAACGGTTATCGCGGGCATAAGTTACCCCAAAGCCTATCGCCATCGGGAAACCTACATCCAAACCCGCGTGCGAGATTGTGTCGCCCGTCATCATCGAGCCCGACGAAGAATTCACCTTATAGGTGTTCTGCGTAATCTTACCCCTGCCCGTCATCTTGGGCGAAAACACCGCGCCAAGCGTAAGGGTTTGTATCTTAGACAAAGGCATTTCGTACTGAACGCCAAAATCTACTTTAGGGGAATTCAGCCTGAATTTTCTGTACTGGAAAGAAGTGTAAGGGTCGTTCTGAAGACCGTCCGATATAGACGGCACACTTCTGTCGTGCTTCAATGTACCAAACATGTAAGACACGTTGGCCCCTACCGATAGTCCGTTGAAAGGCTCATATGCCACACCTCCGTATAGTTGGCTGAAGCCACCCGAACCTTCGTGCGACTCTCTGTAAGCCACACCATTCAGATTCTGAACCTTGCCATATTTATATCCTACCGACGAAAAAGGAATAAGCCCAAAACTAAAGCCTACCCTCTTACTGAGAGGCATCAGCATGGTTATATAATCGAGCCCTCCGTTGTCTTTATTTATTTTATTCGTTCCATCGTCTAAGCGCACATTAGAGTAGCTCACCCCAAAATCGAGTATAAAAGTAAGGGAATCGACTTTCGAATACGAAGCAGGGTTGCCCGGATTTGCACTCAGATTGCTCCTCAACCCGTAACTGATACCGCCCATACCCCTTGATAGGCCAACCGAGCGGTCGTTCAATACACCATATCCATAGCGACTATATGGAGAGTTTGTACTTTGTGCAATGACTCCTATAGAAGAACAAAGCAGAATAACGATTAAAATCAGTTTATTTATTTTCTGCATTCTGTTTTATAAAAAATATAAGTAACTTTTTTTATTTTTTCGCTTACAAATGTATTGTTTTTTCGGATAGCTCCTACACGAAATGGTTTTTTACTAATCATAATATTTCCAAAATTCATATATCTTAACTTATTATGGACGACTAAAAGTTCCCGTCATCTGTTATTCATAAGTTATAGAAGCACACACAATTATATAAAATAACAAACAGGGCAGCACTGCTTCTTAAATAAAATTTACGGCAGCACTCATATTTCAACTTTATTTATACCTTTACCAAAGCAAAAATTAAAGATAAATGGCTTCCGAAATAAAAGTAACTCTGCGCAACACTCTGAAATCCTTATCGCCATTTAAGGATATACTATGGTTTTTGTTTTTGTTTATAGGCTTTGACCTTCTTTATAAGCTTTTTGTATCGGAAGGCGATACCGGCAGTTCGTTTATTTTTTTGGGCAGAGACCTTACCAGAGAGGTGTACCCTATATGCGAGATCGTAGCCAAATCGGTGTACTGGATGGTACACGACCTGTTCGGATACGAAACCTTCTCGCGCGAGGGGATTATCATCTACTTTCCCGATGCCCTACGCTTGCGTATTGTATGGGGCTGCACAAGCCTGAAGCAGATATTTATATTTGCCCTCATACTGATGTGCTACTACGGCCCTTGGCGCAAAAAACTATACTACGTGCCCTTAGCCATAATAGTACTTTGGGGCATTAACATACTCCGCATTTCGGTAACCGCGATACTCACCAAAAACGGATTCCCTACCGAATTTATAGCCTTCAACGAATGGTACAACCAACGCGTTTGGAGCGATACCCCCCAGATGCACCGCGTTTTCAGAAAAGACTGGTTTCAGTTGTTCCACAAAGATGTGTTCCGGTGGCTCTATTACGATGGCGTTGTTTTCTTGCTGTGGCTTTTGTGGCAAGAAAAATTTAACCTGCCATACCAGAAAAGGAAGTTGAAAGCGGAAGCAGAACCAACAGACCCTACCAAAGACTTACCGCCTACTGATTCAGAGTAAACCGGAGGCTGATACCGAAATTTGTATTTGTTGTAGGAACAGACGATGTGGAAATCAAAGGATCGTTCACTATTCTTTCCAGATATGCTTTCAGGGTCAGAGCCTTGCTCAGCGCGTAGTCGGCCGACAGGTTTATTGTCAGCTTGGTTGCACCCGAGGTTGCCTGTGTGTATCCCTCTATAATCTTGCGGATATAGGCATGTGTTTTGTTATACTTGAAGTCGGCCGAAATGTTCAGGTCGTTGTTAAACCCTTTGGTTTGCCTATCGGTAATACCTATCACACGGTTGAAGTTACTGATGCGATATCCCAATCCGAACACAAGCTCGTTGGTAAAGTTTTCCACAACCTGATAAGACGATGTGTTTAAGCTTACCGAGCGATTGTTGTTATATTTGGCACGCAGGGTCATGCTATTGTTGAGCGTACCTTCTGCTCCAAACAACGGATTGAAGGCCTCGGTCAAACTTACCGAAGGTATAACGTAGGGCGAAGAAGGCACAGCCTGCATCGTACCCGTTGTGCTGTTGCTCACAAAGCCCAAATCGCCGCTCATTTGCACCCAGTCGGACGCGGAACTGTACGCCCCTATCCGATACAGACACGTATAGGCATGCAACAGCTTGAACGATTTGAATTTATCTTTGAACCAAGGCACATGTATAAGCCCATCGTAGGTTATGGACCAGTTTGGCAACAGAGCCGTTAAGGTTGGGAAAAGGTTGAGCGATGCCGAACTCCCGCTTTTGCCCGTATAAGCGGCAAAGAACGCGGGAATCAGTACATCCGACGAGTTCTCGCTCAATGCCCCCGGTCTGTAATCAGCACCACCCATACCCGGCAATTGGGTAAAAAATCCACCGGTAGGATATTTCTTGCCTGCATATTGGTTCTCTATCCGTTGTGCTATCACACCGCGCATGGCAAGGAATTTATCGAACGTGGCGGAAGCATAGTTGTTCCTTGAACTGCTCGACTTCAGTGCCGACGACAGGGCGATGGTTGTCATCGAGAAGCTACCCCCGTACGTGCGCGGCATACCGTTTTGCATGTACTGAAATTCTGTACGGTCGGACGTTTCGCGCAGGGTTGTAAGGTCTATCTTCAAACCTCTTATAGGTTCGAGCTGTGCTTTGAACTCAAATCTTTCGGTTTGGTTATAAATGGCAGGCGATATACTTATAGAATCGTTATGGATAAGCATATCGTTGGCCAACAGTTTGTCTATATAGCTTTCGCCCCCGGCAAAACCAAAAGCAAAATCAAGACCCGGAGCCAAGCCGAAATCCGAATTCGTATCGCGTTGCCCAAACACATCGCCCACTTGCGATTTATAGCCCGAAATAGAGGTTTCCTGACGGCGCGAATAGTTGAAAGAAAGCGAACGAACCGACATCAACCCACGCGATGCGTATTGAGCCACTTTATACCATGTGTTCTCTTCGGGGTCGGGCCCTTGAAGTATGCTGATGTTTATGGCAACCGAATCTTTGTTTTGTATGGCTATCGTATTCTTATCTATTTTTTTAAACTTGACCATATACCGCCGTAAACTGTCGATACGGGCTGTTACTTTTATGTTTTTGGTATTCAGGTTGTGCTTCACGATGGTTACACTATCGGTATTGAGCTTGACCTGACGTTCAAATTTTTTCTTTTTCTCTGCCTTTTGCGCTTGCTGCGGACGGTTTCGGTTACTTGCGCTGCTTCGCGACGATGAGTCGAACTTCTGGTTCACCTTCTTCAAAAAATCGAACTTGTTGTAGAACGATACCAGATTGAGGCGGTTGTTGAGCGTGTAGGTAACACTGTTATAGAGCGAGTTTCCTGTTTGCAGGTCTTCTTCGGCATCGGCTCCCCTATCCCACCTATAAGTGGCGTCGTAGTTGGCCGAACTGCTTATCCAGTCCAAAAACGGAATATTGTTTGTGGGCAGGGTATAAGTAAGCTTGGCCGATTGTTTGTACGACAGGGGTGTTCCCAGATTCTTTATACTCTGCATAACGGAGTCTTTCCAGACTTCATACTCGTCACGATAGAGCGATTTGTTTACCGGTAAGTAAGGCTCTTCAATCTCGGCACGGGTTCCCGATTGGAAACTGAATTTAAGGTTCTTCAAGAAATCCCAACTCAAACTGAATTCCCTATCCCAATAAAACTCCTGGCTGAATGTCAGATACTGGTTGCTGTTGGCTCCTCCGTCCTCCAAAGTATAACTTTCCATATCGCGCATCATGGTTTCGGTATAGTTACGGGTTATGTACGAACCCAAACTTATATTGTTTGGCAGATAAGAAAAGCCTAACGATTTCAAGTATTTAGTTATAGGAGCCTTACTCTTCGAGTTTTTGAAAGGTTCCCAAGGTTTGGCCTGAGGACTGTAGTTATAATTCAGGTTCAGGGCATAGTTTTTCGCTATATCGTACTTAACAGTCGGTTCGCTGGCATCCGTACGGCTGTACGCGTATCCGAAGGTAAAGTTGGCAGGGTCGTAAGGCATTGGTGTTTTACTCTTTATATCCACCTTTGCATTAGTAATGCTGAAACTCTTGGTTGTTGTTTTGGTTTGAGCCAGATTCTTGATAGAGTCTTTCTCGGCTTTAGTACTCACCAAAGAGAGAGCCTCATCGAGGGTCACATCCTGATCCAGAGGGTCGTACTTGGGCGTTGACGTCTGATTGGAATAGGCATAATAGATAGGAACCGAAACCTTTGCTTTTTCGGGCAAGAGCTTACCTACATCTATATTAGTAGAGAAGTTAACCATCGAATAGTCGTCTATCCGGCGTTCGGTCAGGCTTTGCTCCAAAGACCCGAAGCCCGAAGTCTCCTTCCGTCCCGATACATTTATTGTAGCCAGGTCCGAAAGGTTTACACTCAAGCTACCTTGTGCCGCCCATCCGCCTTCTTCGTCAAAATCCGTCAAGCGGAGTTCGTTTACCCATACCTCGCCCGACTTCGTATCGCGCGAATTGTTGCGAACACCTATCATCAGCACCTTCACTTCGGCAAGCGACGGGTTACCTATCACCGATATCTTGTTTTGTGGGTTTTCGGGGTCTTTTTCGGAATGGAGGGTAGAATAAGACACCGTAGAACCGGCCTTACGTTTTTCGCGGTTTCTGCTCAGTTTTACATTTTTGAGCGATTCGAGCGCAAAGTCGAACATGTTCGATTCCGGCCACACTATTTTGCGGTGTGCCGAACTATTGTTGCTATACACTCCGGCAGGAGTTACGGCAAGAGGTATCTCGTACTCGTAATAGTTATTCTTGTAGTCCGATCCTAAGCGGATGAATACCGACAATTCGCCCTTGTTCAAACCTATCGGGTCGTTCACAACTTCCTCGACATGCGAGAACATCTGCAAACGCTTGTAACGGCGGAGGTCTAAGGCTGTGCTGCGGTAAATGGCACGCGAGTCGCCGGTGGTAAGCTTATCTACACGTAGAGACATTGCCTGCTCGTTCAGCTGCGTAAGCTGCGGCTGGTTGGGGTCTGTCATACGCGACACACCGGGAGGCATGATATAGTTTACCGGCTCTTTCTTAGAGTTTTCTTCTATGTTTATAGTTGTTGTGTTCAGCGTTCCGTTGCCAAGAGGCACATTAGGCTCTAAGGCTCCCGAATAGACACGCCAGTCGCCACGTACCATTTCTAACGAAGCAAAGCGCAGATACACGGGTTCGGCAAACTGAGTGAGGTACATACGGGCAAAGCGGATGGATTTGAATCCATTGATTTTCCCTACTTTGTCGTCAGGTTCCTTAATCGGAATCTTGAACTGATACCATGTTATATCTTCGGTGTCTCCGTTACGTAGTTTTATGGGTATGGTCTGCTGGTCTACTATATATTTATTCCGCGTATCGTCTACACCCATGCCGGGGTATAGTTCAACCTTATATTCGTAAAACGATTCGGTTTCGGTCATCGTATTGTCGCTGTCTATATCTTCCACATCGGGGGTGCTACGGGCTGTACCGGCAAGGTTGTCTTGGCCGGGTACCGGTGTGGAGTTGCCTTCCGTACCGTTGTAATATTTGTAACGGTCAAGAACGCTTACTTGGTTGCGGTCGTAATCGTTGCCCCTGTAATAATGGTAGTTATCGCCACCGGGGTCGTTAAGAGGCGAAAAAGGATCGTCTTCCATCCGTCTAATAGTTTCGGCGGGTAGCTTTGCCCTGATAGATTCGATATAAGCCTTATACGAATGGTGTTCTTTTTCTTGTTCGGTACTCAATCCGTTAAGCCCTACGTCTTGTTTAGAGCTGTTGTTTACATCGAAAGCATAGACGGTAGATTGCTGTGAAGGAACACGCCCCCAATTGTTTTCTATATATTTAGTTACATCGCCATCGGTAGGTAGCCCGTTTTCGTAAAACTTGCGTCCGTCTTTCAGTATATCTTCCGATATTTCGCCGAGGTTGATGTAAAGCTCCCCTCCCCCGTTATAGAATTCGTCTTTCCGCTTGGGGTCGTTGTTATAGACAAAGGGATCCATCAGCCAGAACTCGATATACTCGATATTCTGAGCCTCGAAGTCTTTGCTGTCGAAACGGCGCATGATACCTCCCCAGCGTTTTTCGGGATTGCTCAATGTTCCATCATCGTTCATTCCCGCGGCATCAAGGTTGTAAGGCCCGCGTTGCATGGGGTAGTACGATATGTTGAGGGGCGTCAGCGACGCGTTTTCGTTATAAGCCTGATCGCGGTTTGGGTATATCTCGCTTACCTTTATTTCGCGTACAAAGTGTAGCGACTGCTGGTCTTTGTCGTCCTTTATGTGTTGAGGTGTCAGCGACGAGTTTTTACGGTTGAACAAAGGGTCTATGCCAAACCAAGCTATATGCGCACGATTTTTTCCATAGTCTACATTATCGACCAAAGAGGCTTCAGGGAACATGCTTTTTTTGTTAGGGGTAGAAGCCAAAGACCAATAACTGGGGTAACGTATATCTATGCTCGACTTGGCCGACTCGAAGTCATCAATAAACGAGTAGCCACCCGTATATTCGTTTTCGTAATGCCCCGGTATGAGCTGGGCAAATTCGGCATTAAGAGCTATGCTCGACGGTGCGGTTGCATTATAAAACGGCAGCTTGTCTACCAGATTGGTAAGCCACTGCGACTCTGTGCGGTACGACATATTCAGCCCCCAGATTGTATTCTTGAGCGACTCGCTGCCTACCTCGGTTTTGGTTGTCAGCGGTTTTTCCGAAAGGTGCATTATGGTTCCGCCTATCGTGAAGTCTTTACTGAAATCGTAACTCAGGTTCAGCCCCAAAACCGTTTTGCGCTGCATGCTGAACAGCGACTGGTTCTCTAAAGACACCGTTAGCGGAGTGGCACTGTTTGAATAGGCATCGTTGATGATGGTTACCTGCCCCATCAGATAATCGACCGTATAATCGACCCCTTCGGTGAGTACAATGCCCCCACTCTTAACAACAACCGACCCCTTGGCCACATTCGTGGCATTGAGGCTTATGGTTCCCGTAGAAGTAGATTTGTACGAACCACTTATCTTAAACTTATTCTTCTCGGCAACCTGTTGTGCCTCGGTAAGCGTGGAGTTGTACAACTCTTTGTAAACGTATTTATTGGAGATAATTGTATCGCCTATAACATTCTCTAAGTGAGAACCAAAAGGTTCTACCACCGGAAATATTATGCGCCCGTTTGACGAAAGCACGGTGTATCCCTCAACAAAGTCGAAGATACCATCGGGGTGTGCCGCCTTTTTAGTGTTAAGCCTGTCGAGCCCCATCACCCTCAGTAGTAGCGAGTCTTTTATATTTCCGTCCTGTATATAGTTTACGTATGTTCCCGTTGTATCGCTCTGGTAAGAGATATTTAGGCGGAAGCGGTCTTCCTGCACGCCATAAGCATTGAGCGAATAAACGTTTTTCATCATCAAATCCCACGTATAGGCATCGGGCGATAGTGCCACGGGTTTCAGAAGCTTCAGTATCAGAGCTCCCCCCACAAGGGCATCGGTGGTTACCGAAGTAGAATCGCGGTAGGTATCGGTAACTTCGGACGACATCTCACCTACATTGTAAGTCGTGCCCTGTATTTCGTATTTATAGGCCACAGCCAGAACCTCGTCCGATTGTAAAGCACTCTTCAGCGAAATAAACCCTGTTTCGGGGGTATACGTATATTCCGAAGGTGACAACAGGCGCGCGTTTTCTACTTTTTCGTAGTCTAACCCGCTTTCAAGCCCTACCTGATTCTGCAATATATTATTAACCTGACTTATATCCCTGATGCCGGAGTAAGTTCCCGTCATGCTCGAATACAGACTGTTAGCCCTGTTTTGAGGTGGAGCCGATGCCGACAACAGAGGTGTCCATTTATCGTTCTTTATCTTGCCTGTCTCTCCTAAATCGGCAAAAGCTACAATGTTGCGCGCTTGGTCATAGTTGCCCCGTTTGTTTGTTATCCAAACCTCCATCTCTTTAATCCTCACCTGCGATTTCACGGTTGGCAGCGACGACATGGCATAGTCGTAATTGTCGCGGAAATAATGCCCTAAAAAGAAGTGGCGGTTTTCGTCATATTGGTCGGCCATGAACTCGAAAGGAGTGGTTTGTATGCCACCCTGCGAACCCACGGTTTGCGATTGTGCTTCCTGCTGCGACACCACAGCACTCACTTTAAATTTACCAAACTGGAGGTCGGAACGGATACCGAACAGCGACGAGCTTCCGTTTATCAGCGAGTTGGTGGTTTGCATTGAGATATTACCGGCTTCCAAGCGTTTCACTATCTCGTCTTCTTTGCCTTCGTAGCCAAGCTTCAGTTTTTTTGAATCGAAATCGAATGTACTACCCGTATCGTAGTTCATATCGAAATTCACTTTGTCGCCTACGGATGCCTTTACGTTCAGTTTTATTTCTTCGTCAAAGTCAAACATCATGCGGCTTCGGTTCTTTTCCGATATCGAAGGGTCGTCTCTGAAAGAGTGCTTCATACCCATTTTCACCTCAACATACCCTTGGGTTTTAACACGAACGCCACCCGGACCGAATATCCTTTCGGCAGCACCCAGACTTATTTTCACATCCCGTAACGAGAAGTCGCCAGCCGTATCTTTTCCCTGTTCGGCTACGTATTTGGTTTTGAAGTAGTCGCTCATCGAACGGTTGAGCATATAATCGTGATACTCGCGCGGAGTCATGGTCATGGTTGTTGTCCACTCTCCGTCCCCGACTTTTGTACGGAACAGGTACATCTTCAGCAAGTCGTCGTAAACGACTTCGCTCTGAATGTTAGAAGGGTCGCGCAAATCGATTGGAGGTTTTACATTTAAGTCCTCAACGGTTTGAGGCTGTGTTTTCTTCACATCAAAACGCACCTTCGAGTCGTCCTGCGATGGCGGCGGGGTTTGCTGCACGTCCATGCTTCCGCTCATCAAAGACACAGGAAAGCTGCTCAATTGCCCGCCTTGGGTTAAAGCCCAAATGCTCAAGCAACTGACAAACACAGTCAACAATAATATGTTTTTATACGCCTTTTTCAATACAGAAAAACAATGTATTTATCACCCTTCCAGTAACTTAAAGCATCTTCAAAGCCTGTTTAATTACCTGCTCTATGGTGCTATCGGGTTTTTCTTTTAATATTTTATTCACAACCTTTTGCGATGCCGCTTGCGCAAAACCAAGCATAACGAGCGCCGCTACCGATTCTTCGGTCAATACAGAATTTGCAACAACCCCTTGAGGCGAGCCGATAAGGCCATCGCCTACGGTTTTTATCTTGTCTTTCAAATCTACAATGATTCTCTGTGCGGTTTTCAGGCCGATGCCTTTTACCGTTTTCAGTATATCGGCATTGCCCGAAGCGATAACGTTTTCGAGTTCACTTGCCGACATCGACGAGAGTATCATCCGTGCCGTACTTGCCCCCACGCCCGAAACAGAGATAAGCAACATAAACAAGTCGCGCTCACGCTTATCGAAAAAGCCAAAAAGCTGGTAAGCGTCCTCGCGAATAGCCTCATAAACATAGAGCCTACTCTCTTTTTTCCCCCTAAGGGCTGTATATGTATTGAGCGATATTTGAAGGAAGTAACCGATACCCGCCGTCTCGACAGTTGCCGAAGCCGGTGTCAATTCTTCAATCGTCCCTTTTATATAATCAATCATACAAAGTATAAATAGTACAGGCTTAAACTATCTTAACCTGAAAATAATAACGCTAAAAAACACGATTACGTATATATTGAAGTGCAAAAATATCATTTTCTATCTTTCCTCGGGCAAATTCTGCTATCGTCTCAGGCGTACATAATCAATGACATGCTCCTTCCCCTTATGGATAATAAGGCTTGCCCTTTCGCGGGTGGGTAGTATATTACGCCGCAGATTTTTCCGGTTAATTTCGCGCCAGATTGTTTTTGCCATTTTTGTGGCTTCGCTCTCCGTCAGCTTGGTATAGCTATGGAAATAGGATTGCGGGTTGGCAAAAGCCCCCTCCCTGAATTTAAGGAAACGCGATACATACCAGTCTTCCAGCATCTCTTCCTCGGCATCTACATAAATAGAAAAATCGACAAAGTCTGATACAAAAACACGGGGCTTGTCGTGAGGGTAATCCATTCCGCTCTGCAATACATTAAGGCCTTCAAGAATCAGAATATCGGGTTGATTTATTTCCTCGTACTCGTCGGGAACAATATCGTAAACCAAATGCGAATAAATAGGAGCTTTTACACTACTATTGCCCGACTTTACGTCTACCATAAACTGCAACAACCGCTGTATGTTGTACGACTGCGGAAAGCCTTTTTTCAGCATCAGCCCCTTTTCTTCCAACACATCGTTCGGGTATAAAAAGCCATCGGTAGTTACCAAAGCAACCTTCGTATGCTCTTTCCACCGGCTGAGCAATGCCTGTAAGACGCGCGCAGCAGTGCTTTTTCCGGCCGACACGCTTCCGGCAATGCTTATGATGAAAGGGATTTTTTTGTTCTCTTCGCTCAAGAAGTTCATTATCGCAGCCTGTCGCGAGGTGGTTGCATTGACGTAATAATTCAGCAAACGCGACAATGGCAAATAAATATCCTCTACGTCGCCAATAGAAATCTCCTCATTGATGCCCTTCAGTGTTGCTAACTCTCCTTCGGTCAGCGTCAAGGGTTCCGAGTCGCGGAGCGCCGCCCACTTCTGCCGCGAGAAACTCATATACGGACTGGCTGGTACTTTATTATTCATTATGGAGTTATATAAAAATCTTTATCCGTTTATTAACAATTACAATTACGCTTGCCAAAAGGATTGTAAGAAATATTATTTCGGGAAGCAATATATAACGTTCACCCGATGTACCAGAAAGAACAAACTCCAAGACAAGCATGTGCGAGAAATATATCCCCGAAGGCAAATTGCTCTGTATATAATCCGGTTTATCACTATATTTAGGAAAAAACATGACTAATATAAATAGAAGCGCACACAGGGGTAATAAAGACAAATAAATATCCATACCCCATTTATTTTTGAAACCAATATACACTTCCGCAAAAAGGGTTACGCTAAACAAAAGGGCAAGACCCAGAATTACTATTTTATACTTGCTCAGTTTAGATATAATATCTTTTTGTTTCAGGAAATATCCCATAAATACAAAGGGAAACCCTTCAAAGAAACAATTCCGATACACTATTGCCGAGTATTGTTCGGGCAAGGCTGTAAAATTCTGGATATAATATCCTATCACAACAAACACACAAACAAGCCCCAATGTAAGATGAATATTTATTTTCATCTTTCTCACAGCATACACTATCAAAACAGCTCCAATCAGAGCCGGAACATACCATAAATGAATGCCCCCGGTAAGGAAGGCTGTAATAACATCCGGAAATTTAAGTCCGCCATATATGAGAGTCCAAACCACATAAACCAAAAACAAGTGCAGAATGTAGTTCCATACTTTTTTACCATCATCAATAAAACGATCTATAAAATAACCGTTAATTATAAAAAAACATGGCACTGCTATCCGTGCCAAACCGTTCGATATTTCGTAAGCAACAAATATGCGCCCGTAGGTAAGAGGCTGCAAATGTATAAGTATAACTAAGATACTTAGTAGCAGTTTAAAATAGTCTAATGTAAGGTTTCGTTGCATATTCAAATTAAGTTATTCGTTCAGATAATCTTTTTTCAGATTCTTACGGCTATATACTTTTTTGCTTTTGTGTATCTTGTTTACAGCCACCCAACCGGCCGATTGTTCCAACTGTATTTCGCGGTCGGCTTTCTTTACGGCTTTTATATAATCGTCTATATTTATGGTTCGTTTTTTATTGTTTTTCTTTTTCCTCTTCATTTCTAATTTTCTCTTATTTGCCCCTCACCTTCCACAATCCATTTATGGGTACAAAGACCCTCTAATCCGACGGGGCCTCTGGCATGGAGTTTCTGGACGCTGACGCCAACTTCGCCACCCAAGCCAAACTGCTGACCATCGGTAAATGCGGTTGAAGCATTAACATAAACACAGGCAGCATCCACCAAAGTTCTGAACAACGCAATGGCATCTGCGCTCTCCGCCACAACAGCTTCGCTGTGCTTGCCTCCATACTGTGAAATATGCCTCAAGGCTTCTTCTATGTTCGAGACCGTTTTTACCGCCATCTTATAATCCAAGAACTCTGTACCATAGCTATCGGCGGAGGCTTCTTCCAGCAAACTGTCGGGATAACTGCCCCGCAAGGCCGCATACGCATGACGGTCGGCGTAAATAATAACATCGTTGTCGCGTAAACCCCGGCAAAGATATGGCAAATCATTCAATCTGTCTTTATCTATGACCAAACAATCGAGTGTATTGCACGCATTTATACGTCTTATTTTTGCATTGGTGATGATTTTTTGTCCTGTTTCGGCTTTTCCGCTCGAATGAAAATAAGTGTGACACACACCCGCGCCCGTTTCTATAACAGGCATACGGGCATCCCGGCAAACAACATCAATCAGCGCCCTACCCCCTTTAGGCACAATCAGGTCGATAAAACCCTTGGCTTGCAGCAATTCGCTCATCGTTTCCTTATGGTTGGGCAACAAAATACAAACATTCGGATTCAAGCCGCATTCATCGAGCACACTGCGTATTATATCAACAATGGCTTGGTTAGAGTACTTCATACTTGCATCACCTTTCAGCACACAAGCATTTGCCGATTTGAAGCAAAGAGAAAAAACCTCAAAGCACGCGTACGGACCGGTTTCGAACACAACACCAACCACCCCGAAAGGGACTGCCGTTTTACATAATCGCAAGCCATTTGGCAACGTAGTATTCTCTATTTGCTTCCCTGTGGGAGAAGGCAATTCTATTACCCCACGGATATCTTCGGCAATCCGTAGCAACGTTTCTTCGGTCAGTTGCAATTTAGCATACCGGAGGCTTTCTTTATCGTCTATACGATCCAAATCCTTTTGATTTTCGGCAAGTATATAAAAAGCCTTTGCTTGCACTTCGTCCGCTATGGCTTCAAGAATTTCATTAATTATGCGAATCAGTAGTTGAAACAATTCGCTGATTTGTTTAGTTAAATTATTTATTATCAATGAAATAAGCGCACCAAATATTTGCTCAATCTCTTG
>NZ_JARXWE010000017.1 GCF_029893235.1 Dysgonomonas sp. PH5-45 | reverse complement strand
TTGAAATCTCTGACTCGATAATCGCCTCTATAGCGTTTTACGCATTTAGCAAACTCATATCGGTCAACAAACTCTAATAATTGAGAGAAAACATATTTGCCTGAATTCATAACCGTGCAATTTGTAAGGATGCAAAGCTACGGTCAATTCAAATCAAAAAATCAAAGAACGCTTGTATCTTATATATAATCAACCCGTTACGGTTGAAATTAAAAAATTAGCGCATCAGTAGTATTTTTGCATTAGAGATATAAATTGATTAATTATTGTAAAAAGTCTTGAAAAATGAAAGAGTTTTTTGAAAATATGGATCCCACCCAAAGAATATATTGGTATGTGGCTATTGGGGCAAGTTTGCTTTTTGTGTTGCAAATGGTCATATCGCTTGTTGGTGGTGGAGACTCGGATATAGACGCCGATGTTGATACGGATGCCGATTTAGGTGCCAGCGAAAGTCCGTTTCATTTATTTTCGCTCAAAACATTGACTTTTTTCCTTCTTGGTGTAGGGTGGGCCGGAGTCTTGTTTTATGGGCAGTTAACGCCTCTGGCACTCGGGGTATTGTCGATTGTTGTAGGCTGCGTTTTTGTTTTTGTTTTCTATCTGATAATAAAAACTTTTTTCAAGATGGTAGAAGACAATTCTTTCAAGATAGGTGAAACGATAGGTAAAACCGGCGATGTGTACCTCAATATACCTGCCCAGAAAACAGGCAAAGGCAAAGTGCTTATCAGTGTGAAAGGCTCTGTACACGAACTGGAAGCGATAACGCCCGATAAAGAACCTATAAAATCGGGAACAACCATTAAGGTTCTGGATATAGATGGTTCTAATCTGATTGTCACCACTATTCTGAATTAATTTTCACATATAACAATATATAACTTAACACTTTAAAAATTTATGGATTCTGGAATTATTCTGATTGCGATACTTGTAGTTGCCGCAATTCTATTCATTGCATTTCTGTCTTCCCGGTACAAGCGATGCCCGTCGGACAAGATATTGGTTGTTTACGGAAAAACGGGCGGAGCTTCGGCTCGATGTGTTCATGGCGGTGGAGCCTTTATCATTCCTGTTATTCAGGATTATGCGTTTCTCGACCTGAAACCCATATCCATCGAGGCAAACCTACGCAGTGCATTGAGTAGGCAAAATATCCGCGTGGACGTACCTTGTAGGTTTACGATTGCCATCTCTACCGAAAAAGATACGATGAACGCAGCGGCCGAACGTCTTTTAGGTTTAACACCTGCTCAAATACAAGAATTGGCTCAGGATATCCTGTTCGGGCAGTTACGTTTGGTTATTGCCACGATGACTATCGAAGAAATTAACTCCGACCGTGATAAATTCCTCGACAACATCTCTATAAATGTGGATACGGAATTGCGTAAAATCGGTTTGAAGCTTATCAACGTAAACGTAACCGATATTAACGATGAATCGGGCTATATCGACGCTCTTGGTAAAGAAGCGGCAGCCAAAGCCATCAATGAGGCTAAGGTGAGCGTTGCCGAGCAAGAAAAAATGGGGGAAACCGGTAAAGCTCTTGCCGATAGGGAAAGAGACGTGCAAATTGCCGAAACGAACCGTGATCGTGATGTTAAGATTGCAAACACACAAAAAGACCGTGAAGTAAGCATCGCTTTGGCGTCGAGAGACGAATCTATCGGTAAAGCCGAAGCCGCAAGAGATACCCGTGTCAAAACCTCGGAAGCCAATGCAACAGCCATACAAGGGGAGAATGAGGCTAAGATTACGATTGCCAATTCGGATGCTTCGCGCCGTGAAAGAGAAGCTGAGGCTATGCGTCTTGCCATTTCGGCCGAGAAAGTACAACAAGCCAAGGCTTTGGAAGAAGCTTATCAGGCCGAACAGAAAGCCGAGCTTGCCCGTTCCGAAAGGGAACGTTCAACCCAGATTGCAAACGTTGTTATTCCTGCTGAAATAGAAAAGAAAAAAGCTATAATCAATGCTGAAGCCCAAGCCGAAAAGATCAGACTTCAGGCAAAAGGGGAAGCTGATGCTATCTTCGCAAAAATGGAAGCCGAAGCGAAAGGTCTCTTCGAGATACTTACCAAACAAGCCGAAGGTTATAAAGAAATGGTTGATGCCGCAGGTGGTAATCCAACGGAAGCTTATCAGCTGTTGTTGATAGAAAAACTTCCCGAACTGGTTAAAACTCAGGTTGAAGCTATCAAGAACATCAAAATTGATAAAGTTACTGTTTGGGATTCGGGCAAAGGTGCCGGCGAAGACGGAAAAACGTCCACAGCCAACTTTCTGTCGGGTCTGATGAAAAGCGTTCCTCCGTTGAACGATTTGTTTAACCTTGCAGGAATGAACCTTCCGTCTTACCTGAAAGGCGAAGATACAAAGACGCCTATCATCCCTTTGGCTTCGGCCGAAGAAGATGAGCCAGAGGCTAAAGGATAAGGCATTTGTTTACTGATAAATAATAAAAACCCTGTTTAATGATGTTAATTTAAACAGGGTTTGTTCTTTCCTCCGACAATGAAGATAATATACAACAACATATTCCCATTCAAAAGGTTTGCAGCCATCAATATCTTCGGGTTTATTTTTGCCCGGAAAGAGTATGGTGTTCTTTCGGCCCATATCATTAACCACGAGGCGATACATACTGCACAAATGAAGGAGTTGTTGTATATATTTTTCTACCTTTGGTATACCGTTGAGTGGACCGCAAAGTGGATTCGATATAGAAATCCGGATAGGGCGTATATGAATATTTCTTTCGAACGGGAAGCATACGCCAATCAATACAATTTGGAATATTTACAGACAAGGCCAAGATTTGCTTTCTTGCGGTATCTGAAAAAAAGATTGGAGCCATGAATAGAATAAAAGCCGGAATTGTAGGCGGGGCCGGATATACAGCCGGCGAACTGATAAGGATACTTCTGAATCATCCCTACGCTGAGCTTCATTTTGTGAATAGTGTAAGTAATGCCGGCAATAAGTTGTACGATGTTCACAACGATTTGTTTGGCGAGACGGATATGGTCTTTACCGATAGCCTGCCTCTTGACGAAGTGGATGTACTGTTTTTCTGCACACCCTATGGCGATACAGAAAAATTCCTTGCCGGGAATGTTATTCCTAATAGCTTGAAATTGATAGATTTGTCGAACGATTATCGCCTCAATGCTCCCGATAATGATTTTGTGTATGGTTTGCCCGAACTCTATAAAGAGCAGATACAAACGGCACACCGTGTGGCTAACCCCGGCTGTTATGCCACAGCTATACAACTGGCGTTGCTGCCATTGGCAAAAGCCCGATTGTTGAATGCCGAGGTACACATCACAGGCATTATAGGCACTACGGGTGCGGGGGTGAAACCCACATTTTCGTCTCATTACAGTTGGCGGAACAATAATGTTTCCGTTTATAAGGCTTTCAGTCACCAACATCTGGGCGAAGTACGCCAAACTATAGCTTCCTTGCAAAGCGACTTTAAAGAGGATATAAACTTTATCCCTATCAGGGGCAACTTCACGCGGGGTATTTTCGTTACGGCATACACCCATTTTGATGGAACAGAGCAAGATGCAATCCGAATGTACGAAGATTTTTATCGGGATGCCCCCTTTGTTTTTGTCATAAAAAAGAATCCCCACTTGAAACAAGTGATAAACACAAACAAGTGCATTCTCTGCATCGAAAAGCATGGAACGAAACTGTTGATACAATCTTTCATAGATAACCTGCTGAAAGGAGCATCCGGACAGGCTATACAGAATATGAACCTTATGTTTGGTTTTGATCAAGCGGCAGGATTGAAAATGAAAGCCAGTGTTTTTTGAATTTCTTTAGCTTGCTTTAAACTATAAAATAATGCTTTTTCTTTTTACTTTTGTGTTAGTAATAGCAATCACCCTAAGAATATGGCAATAACAGACCCTAAGCAACATATAGACAACCTACGGAGAATTTTGCATGAGCATAATCATAATTATTATGTACTGTCGAATCCTATGATATCCGATTTCGAATTCGACAAATTGCTCCGGGAACTTTCGGACTTGGAATCCCAATACCCCGAATATGCCGACCCTAATTCTCCAACACAACGCGTAGGGAGCGATATAAATAAGCACTTCAAACAGGTTGCCCATAAATATCCTATGCTTTCGCTGGGCAATACTTATTCCGAAGGGGAGGTGACGGATTTTTACGAGAGGGTAAAAAAAGACCTGAACGATGATTTCGAAATTGTTTGCGAACTCAAATTTGACGGAACATCAATCTCCCTGACCTACCGCAATGGGGAGTTGATACAGGCCGTAACCCGTGGCGATGGTGTTGTGGGTGACGATGTTACGGCAAATGTACGCACCATACGCAGCATTCCCCTCACTTTGCAAGGAAGCGGCTACCCCGACGAATTCGAAATCAGGGGCGAGATTCTGATGCCGTGGAAGGTATTTGATAAGCTCAACCAAGAAAGAGCCGAGCAAGAAGAGCCTTTGTTTGCCAATCCTCGTAATGCTGCATCGGGCACATTAAAACAACAAGACCCTAAAGTTGTGGCATCCCGCAAGTTGGATTCTTATCTGTATTATATGGTAGGGAAAAACTTGTCGTCAGAAACCCATTACGAGAATCTGATGAAAGCCCGTGAATGGGGATTTAAGATATCGGACGCTACACGCAAAGTGAAAAGCTTGCAGGAGGTTTTCGATTTTATAAAACATTGGGACGTTGAACGTAAAAGTTTTCCTGTTGCCACAGATGGCATTGTGCTTAAAGTAAATTCATTGCGGCAACAACGAAATTTGGGTTATACCTCCAAATTCCCCCGATGGGCTATCGCCTTTAAATTTCAAGCTGAAAAAGAACTCACAAAATTGCTTTTCGTTTCTTTTCAGGTAGGGCGCACGGGGGCTGTGACTCCTGTTGCCAATCTGCAACCGGTACAACTTTCGGGCACAGTGGTTAAACGGGCTTCGCTCTATAATGCCGATGCCATAGAGGCTCTGGATCTGCATATAGGCGATATGGTTTATGTGGAAAAAGGAGGTGAGATAATACCCAAAATAACCGAAGTGGATGCTTCCGGGCGTGATATGTTTGCCCAGAAAGTCAGGTTTATAGACACTTGTCCCGAATGTGGAGCAAAACTTGTCCGTGACGAAGGCGATGCTGTTTATTACTGCCCTAATGCAAAAGAGTGTCCTCCCCAGATAAAAGGACGGATAGAACACTTTATTACCCGCAAAGCGATGAATATTGCAGGGGGATCGGAAAAAACTATTAACCAACTTTATAATGCAAAACTACTGACCAATATAGCCGACCTGTACACCTTACGTTGGCAAGAACTGATCCGTTTGGACAGATGGGCCGAAAAGAGCGCGAAGAACTTTACGGAAGCCATCAGCCAGTCGGTAAACGTTCCTTACGAGCGTGTATTGTATGCGATAGGTATCCGTTATGTAGGCGAAACGGTTGCAAAGAAACTGGCTTCGGCTTTCCCTTCGATAGAAAAATTGGCAGAAGCAACCCTTGAGCAACTGATCGAGGTTGACGAGATAGGCGAGCGTATAGCCTTCAGTGTTATAAACTTCTTCAAAGACGAAGACAACAGGATTCTTATCGAAAAACTCCGTTCGTTTGGTGTGCAGTTGGAGGTGAGCAGTTCTGTTATGGAACAAAGAACCGATAAGCTGCAAGGACAGACAATTGTTATAAGCGGAACATTCGAGAAACACTCGCGCGACGAGTATAAAGACCTCATAGAACAGAACGGGGGTAAAAACAGTGGTTCAATTTCTTCCAAAACAAGTTTTATCCTTGCCGGCGACAATATGGGGCCTGCAAAACTCGAAAAAGCACAAAAGCTGAATGTAAGGATTCTGAACGAAGAAGAGTTTCTGAAAATGATTGAATAGAAGAGATATGAAGTTTATAAAAACAAATTTTTTCCTGAAAAAGGGAATCAATGATGTCTATAAGAAGAACAATCGACCTCATTCTTTCAAATCGTTCGATGCGGTTAGGGATGTTGTCTTGTTTTTCGATTATCAGGACTATCCTTTGGCCGAAAAAATTATACTCGACCTGAAAGGCTGCGGCAAGCAAGTATCGGCATGGACTGTTGACAACAAAGAAAAAACGGATGCCACCGGGCCTCAATTTAAGTTTCTGCCCGAAGTAAGGGTTATAGAACAGGAAAAAGACCTATCTTGGAAGCAAATGCTACAACCACCCATAGAAGCGGAATTCGATAATTTGCGGTACGATACTTTGTTCGATTTCACGGTTTCGGGAAAAGAAAATTGCCTTACTTATCTTCTGATGAAAAACAAAAGTTCTTTTTGTATCGGGATAAAGGAATCTGAAAAGAATGTTTACGATTGCATTATCCTCAAAGACGAAGATAAAGATATTTTGTACGTGTATGAACAAATAAAATTTTATTTGAACTATATGTTTGGGAGTTCAAATAATTTGTAGATTTGTATTTATATAGATATTCTTCCCTCATTATGCCGAAAATAAACCTTAAAGGAGTAGGGGTTGCATTGGTAACTCCGTTTAAAAATGACGAAAGTGTAGATTACGAAGCCTTAGCCCGCCTTGTAGACTATCAGCTTCAGAATGGAACAGACTATCTGGTTGTGTTGGGTACAACCGCCGAAACACCTACTCTTAGCGATGACGAAAAAAAGCAGATAGTAGATTTGGTGGTTTCGCGCGTTGCGGGCCGCATCCCTGTTATTCAAGGGGTGGGGGGCAATAACACCCGTGCCATAGCCAACGAGTTGAAGAATGGAGCGTTCGAGGGAGTAGATGCTATCCTGTCGGTTGTTCCTTACTATAATAAACCATCGCAGGAAGGTATTTATCAGCATTATAAAACGATAGCCGAAGCATCGGAACTGCCTGTCATTCTGTACAATGTTCCAGGCAGAACGGGGGTAAACATGTCTGCCGAAACTACATTGCGCATAGCCCGCGAATTTAAGAATGTGATTGCTATAAAGGAAGCATCGGGCGATATGAACCAGATGGACGAAATAATAAAGCGCAAACCGGAAGACTTCGATGTCATATCGGGCGATGATGCTATTACTTTTCCTCTCATTACATTGGGGGCTGTTGGTGTTATTTCGGTTATAGGAAATGCTTTCCCTAAGGAGTTCAGCCGTATGACACGCCTTGCCCTTGAAGGTGACTATAAAAGTGCTTTGACCATACATCACAGTTTTAGCGAATTGTTTAACCTACTGTTTGTTGATGGTAATCCTGCCGGTGTAAAAAGCATGCTCAACATGATGGGGTATATCGAAAATAAACTCCGGCTTCCTCTTGTTCCTACCCGTATCACTACTTTTGAGAGTATAAAGAAGGTGCTGATCGATTTGAATATAAAGTGTTAGTCTTTTAAGTTTTAGCGTTTTTAAGTTATTAGCTCGAATATGGTGACAAAAAGTTAAATCTACTATGTTGATTAAACGTTCGGACTGCTTTTTAATCTAAACAGAAAACGAAACAAAAAAACGTAAACTCAAAAATTTAGAAAGATTATGAAGAAGTTATTTTTTGTCATAGCACTGATCGCAACAGCAACATTGACCATTAGTGCCGAGAATGCTCGTGCTCCTCAAAAAAAAGATAGGCTTTGTTTGCTGCAAAAACTGGATTTGACTACCGAACAGCAAAAGCAGATAGATGCCATAAATGCCGATTATAGAGAAAAAAAGAAAGACCTGAACTACAAAGGAAAAAGTCTGAGAGCATCCAGAAACGAGGCCATAAATAAAGTACTTACCCCCGAACAACAGACCGCACTGAAAGAGACAGGTAGAGTGAAGAACGATTATTACGGAAAGAAAATAAACCGCATGAAAATGAAGGGGGATATGGATTGCAAAATGAAGTTCCGTTTTAGCGAAGAAACACAAGGGAAACTTTCGGCTCTGCGCGAAAATCATAAAAAAGAACTTGAGGCCATAAAAAGAAGCAGTATAGATCAAACAGAGCAACAAAAACAAATAAAAGAACTAAAACTAAAATTTAAAAATGACCGTAGGGAAATAGTACGAAGCGAGAAGGAAAAGTATAATACGAAAAATTAAACATTTAACAGGTTTTTTCCTTGACGGTTTTTTTAGATTATGGAAAGAGATATCCGCTATGGGTATCTCTTTTTTCTTATTCTTAATTCGATGTTCGTATTTCTTAAAAAATGTATTAAACGCCTGTTTGAAAATAAGATTTGTTATATCTTTGTTCTTGAGAAAAAATGCACTGTTGGTTGTGGGTGCTGAAAGATAAATACAGATTTGATATGAATATATTTAAAGTGGGATTGGATGTAGGATCTACTACTGCAAAAATGGTTGCTGTAGACGATTCGGGACAGATAATCTTCTCTAAATATGAACGGCATCATGCCGATGTGAAAACAGCAGTTCGCACGTTGTTTGGGCAATTGTTGGCGGTTGTTGGCGAATGTAAAATAGGCTTAACTATAACCGGATCGGCAGGCATGGGGCTTTCAGAACGGTTTTCTATTCCCTTTGAGCAAGAAGTTGTTGCTGTATCAAATCTGATAAAAAAGAAATTCTCAAATATCTCGACTGTAATAGATATCGGCGGCGAAGATGCCAAGGTTATTTACTTTTCGGATAGGGGTGTACCCGATATGCGAATGAATGGCAACTGTGCCGGAGGGACGGGTGCCTTTATAGATCAAATGTCAATTCTGCTCGATTGCAGCATAGAGGAGATGAACTCTTTGGCTTTGCAGGCCGAACATGTATATCCCATAGCTTCGCGCTGTGGTGTGTTCTCGAAGACCGATGTCCAGAACTTGGTGAGTAAAAATGTATCGAAAGCCGATATTGCGGCGTCTATTTTTCATGCGATAGCCGTGCAGACTGTTGTTACATTATCGCACGGATGCAGCATAAACCCCAGAGTATTGTTTTGCGGAGGGCCTCTTACTTTTATTCCCGCTTTGCGGAATGCCTTTATAAACTATCTACATCTGAACGAAGACGATTATGTGATTCTTGACAACTCAAACCTGCTCCCTGCATGGGGGGCTGCTTTGGCCGATAGGACAGAGGCTGAGCCGGTAGTATTGTCGGGGTTCTTAGAATTCTTACAAAAAGAGGAAAAAGGGCTCGATTTGAAAATAGATAATCGTTTGGAAGCGATTTTCAGTAATGATCAGGATGTTAAGGAATGGCATGAGCAAAAAAATAAAAAACAAATAAAATCCACACCGCTTAAAGATCACAAAGGTTACTGCTATCTGGGTATAGATTCGGGTTCAACAACAACCAAAATAACGTTGATTGACGAAGCCGGAAACCTTCTTTATAGCTACTATGCTCCCAATCAAGGGAACTCTATACAGGCTGTCCGTAATGGTTTGTCAGAACTGCTTGCCAAAAGTCATGAAGCAGGCGTAGATCTGCAAATAAAAGGCAGTTGCTCCACCGGATATGGCGAAGATTTAATAAAAGCGGCATTTGGGCTCGATTATGGGGTGATAGAGACAATAGCCCATTATTTATCGGCAAAAACGATGGACCCCGAAGTCTCTTTTATCCTCGACATTGGTGGGCAGGACATGAAGGCCATGTTTATCGAAAACGGGGCATTATACCGAATGGAGATAAACGAGGCTTGTTCGTCGGGCTGTGGGTCGTTTATCGAAACGTTTGCTAAATCGCTGAATTATACGGTGCAAGATTTTGCAAAGATTGCCTGTACGGCCAAGTATCCTTGCGATTTGGGTACGCGCTGTACGGTGTTCATGAACTCGAAGGTAAAACAGTTTTTGCGCGAGGGGGCTACCGTAGCCGATATTTCGGCGGGGCTGTCTTATTCGGTAGTGAAAAACTGTTTGTATAAAGTCCTTAAACTGAAAAATACCACAGAGCTGGGCCGGCATATTGTAGTTCAGGGAGGCACTATGCGCAACGATTCGGTTGTGCGAGCCTTCGAGAACCTTATAGGCTTGGAAGTGCATCGTAGCAACCTGCCCGAACTGATGGGGGCTTACGGATGCGCTTTGTTTTCGAAGTCGATGCAGAGCCAAACGAAAGTTGTAAAGCTCCAAGACCTGTTGCAGGCAGCCCAATACACAGCCCGGCAGATTAATTGCCGTGGATGCGAAAACGTTTGCCTCATCAATAAATATACATTCGATAACGGAAATATTTATTATTCCGGAAATAAGTGTGAAAAAATATTTTCGAACGGTGCGGCGGCACAAGTAAGAGGCACTAACCTATATACAGACAAATACGATAAGATATTTAATCGCCCAAGGCTGAGTGGCGATGCGTCGAAGCCTGTGGTGGGCATACCCCGTATTTTGAATATGTTCGAAAATTATCCGTTCTGGAACGCTTTGTTCAACGAATGTGGTGTACAAACATACTTGTCGGAACCCTCAACTTTCAAGAAATATGAGGAGGGAGTCCATTCGGTGATGTCTGATAATATTTGTTTTCCTGCAAAGTTGGTTCATAGTCATATTTACGATTTGATGGAAAAAGGTGTAGACCGCATCTTTTTTCCTTATGTGGTTTATGAGAGGCAAGAAAACGCAAAGGCGGTGAATAGCTATAATTGCCCAATCGTGTCGGGTTATTCGGATGTGGTGAAAAGCGCAATAGGCCCTCTTGAAAGCTACAATATACCTGTCGATTCGCCCAACATAACATTTAAGGACGAAAAACTGCTGAAGAAAAATTGTATAGTTTATTTCAAAACATTGGGTGTTTCCGATAAGCAGGTTTGCAGGGCGGTCGATAAGGCACTTGCCGCTCAGCTCCGGTATGAGGAGGAAATGCGGGAAGCAAACGAACTTTTGTATAAGAAAAGCTGTGAAGAGGGGCGATTGTCTATTCTTTTGGCCGGTAGACCTTATCACAGTGATCCGCTTGTGCAACACAAACTATCGGACATGATTGCCGATTTAGGAGTAAATGTTTTGACGGAAGATATTACACGGAACAACGATAGCATTGATGTAGACCGCGAAACTCACATGATATCGCAATGGGCATACATTAACCGTATAACAAAAGCTGCCAAATGGGTTGCCACGGAAGGTGCGAATATTCATTTCATGCAGATGACGTCTTTTGGTTGTGGCCCCGATGCTTTTTTGCTGGACGAAATAGCTAATATACTGAAACGGCACAATAAATCGTTGACTATACTGAAGTTGGATGATGTAAGCAATATCGGTTCCATCAAACTACGTGTAAGATCTCTCATCGAAAGCCTTAAATACAGTGGCGCTAAGTCGGGGGCAATCAAACCCTTTGTTACAACAAAAGTTTACCGGAAGGAAGACAAGAAAAAGCGGAAGATTATCGCGCCTTTCTTTACAGACTATCTTTCGCCGTTTGTGCCTACCATACTAAAGCTTTCGGGCTTTGAGGTAGATCAGTTGCCCAAGAGCGATATAGAATCGGCCGAAACCGGACTGAAATATGCAAACAACGAGGTTTGCTATCCGGCAACACTGGTTGTAGGTGATATTATTAAGGCCGTACAATCCGGAAAATACGACCCTGAAAACACCGCCGTAGCTATAACACAAACAGGAGGGCAATGTCGTGCCACTAATTACATTGCCTTAATAAAGAATGGCTTGGTGGATGCCGGATACCCACAAATACCTGTTGTTGCACTGGCTTTTGGCGGATTGAGCAACGAACAGTCGGGCTTTGATATAAATTGGTTCAAGATAATAAAGATTACACTTACCGCCATATTGTTTGGCGACTGCCTGTCGCAATTCTATCACGCTTCGGTGGTACGCGAAAAGAGTAGGGGGCAGGCTCAGAAGTTGAGAGATTATTATATAGAAGCCGCCAATCAGCGTATAGCCGCTAACGATTCTAAAGGATTGTTGCAGCTGTTGGCTACTGCGGCAGCTGACTTTAATGGTATTGTCAATGATGATGATAGCTATCAGAAAGTTGGAATTGTTGGAGAGATATATCTGAAATTCCATTCGTTTGCTAATCGTGATGTCATAAATTGGTTGATAGAAAATAAGATAGAGGTATGCCCTCCGATGTTGAGTAATTTCTTTTTGCAGACCTTTGTAAACAGGAAATATTCGAAGGAAAGTAATTTGGAACGGTCTGGTTTGCCAGATTGGCTGATGAAGAAAATCTATAAGCTTACTTATAAATATGTGAATAAAGTAAATGAAGCATCGTCTGCTTTTCGGTACTTCGTGCCATTGCCCGATATATTTGAAGAGTCGGAACACGCTAAGGGCATTGTGTCGTTGACAGCGCAGTTTGGCGAAGGGTGGTTGTTGCCGGCCGAAGTTGTGTCGTATGCCAAGCAGAATGTGAATAATGTGGTGTCATTGCAGCCCTTTGGGTGTATTGCCAATCATATTGTGGCTAAAGGAGTGGAGAAAAAAATAAAAACACTTTACCCTCGGATGAACTTATTATCGCTCGACTACGATAGCGGTGTAAGCGATGTAAACATAGTGAACCGACTGCATTTGATGATTAATAATTTGAAATAAAAGAACAACCTGTTTTACAGCATTAAAAGAAATCTATCTTAGTTAGAGATAGATTTTTTATTTTTGCGGACTTTAAACCTTTTGTTAACGAGTAAGTCTAAAATCTTAAATATTATTGTATATACTGGGCATTAATATCGGTTGACGAATAAATACCTATATTTGTAGATACAGATTGAGTGTTCAATATTTATGATAACCTTTTTAGCAAATTTTGTTTTGATTAAAATTAAATTTTTATACAAATGAAAAAGTATTTTTTATCTCTAATCCTGGCACTAACATGTGTTTTAACCGGATTTGCACAGCTTCCGTCGGTAAGCCTAAAAACAATGGACGGAAAAACTATCGATACAGCGAAACTCAACAATGATGGCAAGCCATTCATTATAAGCTTTTTTGCAACATGGTGCAAACCTTGCCACCGTGAGTTGAAAGCCATAAATGAAGTTTATGCCGATTGGCAAGACGAAACAGGTGTAAAACTGTTTGCCGTGTCGATTGATGAGGCTCAGAATGCCGCTAAAGTAAAACCTTTGGTTGATGGCTTTGGTTGGGATTACGATGTTTTGCTCGACCCTAACAGCGACTTTAAACGTGCTTTAGGTGTAAATATGATTCCCGCAACGTTTGTTGTAGATGGAAACGGAAAAATTGTTTCAACCAGAACAGGATATAGCGATGGGTCGGAAGAGCATCTTATAGAAGAAGTTCGTAAACTTGTCAATGCGGAATAAGAATAATCTATGAAAAAGAATTATCTGAAGTTAGGCAGTTTGTTGTTGCTCGGTCTCCTTTCGGCGAACCGGGCTTCAGCGCAGGAAGGAAACGACAGTTTCTGGAAAGATTTTAAAATTAATGGTAGTCTCCAGTCGGAAATAATGCTTTTCCCCGAAAAGGATAAGAAAATCGGGGCCGAAGGCTCGGACGATTGGTGGCTCACCAATACATATTTCAACTTAAACCTGAACAGTAAACATATTGAAGCCGGGGCTCGCCTCGAATTTATGGAGCATCCGCTGATAGGTTTCGACGAAAAAGACTTTGAGGGTTGGGGTGTTCCTAATATTTATGTGACAGCCAAATTCGACAAGATACAGATTACTGCCGGTGATTTTTACGATCAGTTTGGTAGTGGTCTCATTTTCCGTACTTACGAAGAGCGTAGTTTGGGTATAGATAACTCTCTGCGTGGGGGGCGTATCGCTGCTCAGCCATTTAAAGGAGTACGCTTGAAAGTTTTGGGAGGTAAGCAACGTTATTATTTTGACCACCACAAAACATTTATTTGGGGTGCGGATGCTGAATTTAGCATTGACCAATGGAGTAAAAAACTTGCGGAATCGAACACATACCTTACTTTTGGTGCTTCGTATGTAGGCAAACACAGAGGCGATGAATTTATAGAAGCAGGAGTGAATCCTGATGATCCTACTATACATTACAAACTTAATCTGCCCGAAAATGTTGGAGCTTTCGATTTCAGAGCAAAACTGCAAAAGGGTAATTATAGTTTCTTAGCAGAATATGCTATAAAGAACAATGACCCTACATTCAGAAGTGTTTATAAAGAAAATAATCTTAATCACCCTTATATCTATCGCAAAGGACAAGCATTGCTGTTAGCGGGTTCATATTCTAAAAAAGGGATGAGTGTATTGTTGCAGGCAAAACGCAGCGATAATATGTCGTTTATGAGTACACGACAGGCTCCAGGTGGAAATCCATCAACATTGTCTTCTACTATAAACCACTTGCCGGCATTTGTTCAGCAACAAACATACGCATTGGCCACGCTCTATCCGTATTCAACCCAGCCCGAAGGAGAGTGGGCTTTCCAGGGTGAACTATCATATACCTTCAAACGCAATACTCCGCTGGGAGGAAAATACGGAACACGCGTAAAACTTGGAGGTTCTCATATCCGCAGTATAGAAATGGATCCTGTTGAACAAAAATATGGTACATGGATGGGTACAAAAGGCTATAATTCTTCCTTCTTCAAGATGGGTGGAAAAATCTATTATCAGGATTTGATTTTTGGAGTAGAAAAGAAAATGAGTGCTCCACTGTTGATGAATTTCACATACATGCATCAATATTTTAATCACTTGGCTGTATATGGAAAACCTACTACTTTAGATAAAGCAGAAATAGTGAAAACTCATATTTTTATTCTTGAAGGTAAATATAAAATTAATAATAAGAACACCTTGCGTGGGGAATTGCAATATCTGACAACCAAACAAGATTATGGTGATTGGATTGCGGGAGTTTTGGAATATTCTCTGCTTCCGTATCTGATGTTTTCGGTATCGGATACATACAATGTGGGCGAAACTGATATTCATTATTATATGGGGTCGGTTACAGGTACATACAAATCGCACCGATTGATGGTAAGCTATGGTCGTACACGCGAAGGCTATAACTGCTCGGGAGGTGTATGCCGCATAGTACCGGCTTACAAAGGTTTACAACTATCTTATAGCTACAATTTTTAAGAAGAAAAAACAATGAACAAACTAATTTATATACTCGCAGCCATATTTGCTCTGTCTTTTCAGGCATGCGATAATATTGACGAAGCAGATCGTTATATCGACTTTCCGGTGGTTTCAAGTAAAAGAGTTTTATTGGTCGATTTTACAGGGCAGAGATGTGTTAATTGCCCAACCGCAGCCGAGCTAACTCACAATCTTGTCAGTACAATATACGGAGATAGTCTTGTTGTGGTGTCTATGCATGCCGGGAATCAATCTGTAAAACCTTTGCGTACAGATATGGGTGATAAATACATAGAGTTTTATGGTGTGCCAAATGTTTTTCCAACAGCAGTAGTTGATGGAGGTAAGCCATCGAGCGAATATAGCTCATGGCCTGGTTTGGTAAGTGTTCGCGCAGCAAAAATGTCTCCGGTGAATATTGCTTTAACAAGTAATTTTAATTCCACAACGGGCGATGTGAATGTAGAATATACCGTAACAGGTGTTCAAGATCAAGATAATCTTAAAGTATTGCTTTGGGCTTTAGAAAGCGGAATACAAGCCCGTCAGCAAATGCCGGATGGAGGTTATAATGACAAATACATACACAATCATATATTCAGGGATGCCATTAATAGCATTTATGGCGAAGTTGTTACTGTTGCTAAAGATGAACAAGTGACGAAAAACGTTGTTTATACTATAGCTAAGGGCACTGATGGTAAGTTTGTATGGAATACCGACAATATGAGTGTTGTAGGGTTTGTATATAATGAACAGACCAAAGAGGTGTACGATGTAGAAGAGATATCTCTTTACTAAAAGAGATTTGAAAAAAGACTATAAATTAATAAAACTGAAAAATATATGAAAAAGATTTTTACATTATTTGTTGCATCACTGTTTTTAGGTGGAGCATCAATTTCTGCTCAGTCTTTGTTTTTTGTTCGTGATGGACAACGTATGGCTGATAATGCGGAGATAACAATTACAGAAGTTGAAGATGATGGTTTTGGCGGCTTGGCTATGGAGTCGGGAGTACATTGCGAAAATACCTCTATATTTCCTGTCAACGCAACTATGAGCCAAACTGTAGTAACTGCGCCACAGGCAGGTGAGTTAAGTTTTTGTTTTGGCAACTGTGTTATAGGCAATAATGATATTTCGCTAAACTTCTCGGTGCCGGTTGGTGTATCATCAGGAAATCCACACCTTTCTTTTCTTCCTGAAAAAGGCTCTTATACGCAAGTAAAGGTTATTTATAAACTATATCCTGAAAGTAATACTGAAGAGTCTGTAACTCTTACTATAAACTATGATTATAAAGATACTCAGGGTATTAATGATGATGCAATTAGCCAACGTAACGTAAATGTTATAACAGCCGGTGGCAACACTGAGTTTGTATACGATTTCGATAAATCGGCTAATCGTCGGTTAGCGGTTTATGACGTAACAGGACGCGTTGTTTATAAAACATCACTAAGAAACTTAAGTGGTTCGCAAAGCGTAGGTTTGTCGAAAGGTGTTTACTTCTATACAATAGAAGAAGGACGAAACTTAGTTGAAACAAATAAGTTTATAGCAAGATAAGGAAAGACACCAGATAAGATAATGAAATATGGACAGGATTCAGGTTTTTAGACTTGAATCCTGTTTTTTTTGCTTTTAGTGAAACTCTCCGGAGATGTTTTTAGATTACGAAGGAAGTATTATAAGCTTTTCGTTATAAATATTACCGCCACAAGAAACAGACAAGATATATACTCCACTATCCAAATTTGATGTACTGATGATATGTGTTGTACTATTGGATTTGGTGCTCAAAACCATTTTTCCGGAGTTGTTGAACAATTGAATAACTTTTTCACCATTCAATGCGCTTCCGAACTCAATATTAATTGTTTTTGTTGTTGTATTGGTGGATACACTGATATCACTGTCTGCAAATTCATTTTCTACCGATGCTGTTCCTTGCCTTACTTCAGCTTTTGTTAACAACCAATGCGAAGGATCGAATGTAATGGATCTTATTTTCTTATCGGAGGGTATATCGTGCGAAAAATACTGTGACGTCTGGCCTTGAAAAAAAGAAACTAATTCGCTGGATCCATCTTCATAATTGATTTGCAGGTCAAAATTTATTTTGAATAGGGGAGTAGTGGCCGGAACTGTGGTGGTTTGGTCGGACTTTAAATACAATTTGCTATCGGTTTCTTGCCAAGTGATATTGAAACACGGGTATCCTTCCCCATAAAACCATTGATCGAAAAAGTAAGTAAAATCTTCTCCCGACAATTCGGACAAAACATCTATAAAGTCCTTCAAATTTGCAGAAGAGTTTGCAAATTTTTGTTGATAAGCACGGAGCATCTTAAAAAATAAATCATCGCCCAATTCATGCCTTAACATATGGACAAGTGCGGCACCTTTGTAGTATGTTAAAATATTGCTGAATATCCGGTCGGCATCGTCAATATATTGAGCTGGTACATAAACGCTGCCTTCTTTTCCTTCTATTCGAATGTTTTCTAATATATTGTTGTTAAAAGCATCGAATGCATATTTCTGTCCATAAAGATGTTCATACCAAAGGTATTCGGCGTGCATGGCAAAACCCTCGTTCAGCCAAACGTACTCCCACGATGAGCATGTAACATTATCTCCAAACCACTGATGTGCCAGCTCGTGTGCAATTACACCTTCACTAAAAATGCTTAATGTTGTCATTGTTTGGTGTTCCATGCCTCCTCCCATAGGCGCAGCGGCATGTCCGTATTTTTCGGACTGAAACGGATAAGGACCAAATATCGAAGAAAAGTATGTAATCATATCTCTCGTTTTGTCGATATTTGGTTTGTGTTTTTCGAAAAAATCCGAATCATTATATATATAATTCTGAACTAATAGATTTGTTTTTGCTTCTGGAATCTCGGCATAGAAAGAGTAGTCCATATAATCGGCAACGGCTATCGATATCAAATAATAGTCAATAGGGTAGTTCGATTTCCATTCGTATCGTACCTTGTTGTCAGGGAGTGGAACAACATTACTGAGCAAGCCGTTCGATGCTACCTTATTGATGTTCGATGTTGTGACAAATACCCAAACGGAGTCGACCTTGTCGGTCAGGTCTTGCTTTACGGGAAACCATTGATAAGCATTATTGGGTTGGGATAGCGTCCATGTAACATTTTTGTTTGTGCTCTTTTCCAATTGCGTTCTTATTCCGGAAAAATGCCCATTGTCTTCCATCAAAGCCCCATGATAGTGTATCCGGACATCGAACAATGTGCCTTTTTCAAAATTCAAGTTGGTAACTAATCTTTCGTCACCCTTGTTTAAGAATTCTTTTTTTATCCCGTTTACAAAGACACTGTCGATGGTATAATCGGCATGAAGATGAAACGAAAAGGTTTCCATAGATGGAAGAATAACTTCGGCTTTAATGGTAACGTCTCCCGATAGTTGTACCGTATTATTTTCGGCATGAAGATTCAGAAAATACCACTTCACATCGTAAGCATATTGTGGCTCTGTGGGCAGTACTTTTAATATATTTCTATTGTTTTTTTGTGGTAAGTTATCCCACCACACTTGATTGGTATGTCCATTTGCATTCTGGGTAAATAGAACATAAAAAAATAATAAACATCCTGCTAAAAAATAATTCTGTTTCATATTTATTATTGAGGTTGTTGAAGTTTCTATTCTGAAAATAGATTGTCTATATCCTGTCTCTTCTGGCACGAAACGAAAAGGAGAAGAAGTGTAAGGAGGACAACTATATTAAACTTTCTCATGAAAAGTACTTGTTTGTTTTGATGTGCAATATAGTGATATAATTGTATGCCGCATGTTTTTACAGTTGTAAAATCAACATATTCTTGCTTTATTATTTTGTACTAAAAAGCCCCAAACACCTTTACAATAAAAATTGTTTGCTTTTCTTTATTCGAAAAAACGCAAAAAAGTTTTGTAGTTAAAAAAAAAGTGGTACTTTTGCATCGGTTTAAATGCCACCTGTTACGGGATGTAGCGCAGTCCGGTTAGCGCACCTGCTTTGGGAGCAGGGGGTCCCAGGTTCGAATCCTGGTATCCCGACAAATAGAGTCTGACTATTATTAGTTAGGCTTTTTTGTTTCCGCTATGGTTTCCGTTTTATAAGCTTTATATATAGAGTTATCATTATCTGTAAATTGGTAATTAGGTAACTTTTTTATTAATAATTCATCAGGAATAATTATTAGCCATAAATAGCTATTAATCAAATTTGTAACAGCATAATCCCCTTCGTAATTGTTGAGGTTGTCTTTTGTTCTTACTAAGAAATCTTTCGGGAAGTTGGTATATTCGCTTATGTTCTTAAAATTTAAAATATAAAAGGTCTATGATGCGGGACTGTTTCGGTTTTTTCATCGAAGTATTCTTTGAAATATTTTTTTCCTATTTTATCTGCCGTTTTGTGATAAATTTCCTGCTCTTCTAATAAAGAAATATACTCTTTATTGTCATTTACATGCCCCAATCCAATAATATAATAAAGAGGAAAATCATCAATTATATTTTTATCAATAATTGAGTATAAGCCCATAATATACCCCTCAACATAGGTATAATCTGGGTAGTTTTTGGCTTTTAGCATTCCCTTTTTAAAATACTCATAAGTTTTAATCTGATTAAATATTTTTTCAGCATTAAATATTATTCCTGACTTGGAATGGTACATAAAATAATCAAAAGCATGTTTAAGACCATCCTGATAAAATAAATTATATAATCTTGTTGTAGATTTTTTCTCGTAATATAAGTCGGTAGAAACTCTATGGGCTTTAGCATTTAAAATTGATAATAGTTCTATTGTTTCAAGATTGTCTTTTGGAATTAGATAATTTGAACCCTCTAAATGTTCTCTAATAATTGATATAAAATATCTCCCGTCCGTATTAATTACAGTTGCTTTTTCTTTTGCAAATCTTTCTTTGAATGAATTGTCTATGGTAACAATATAACAATGAGGCAAAATATCTCTCATTTCCTTTTTAAGATAAGAATATATCTTATTGAAGTCGAAATCGTTAAATGAAAAACCTATAAAAACAACAGTCTTGGTAGCTAAAATAGTTTTCAAATAACTACCCATTAATCCCGATTTAAGATTTTTATAGCAATTATTATAATCTTCTGTAGTTGCAATAATACTTCCATAATTACTTATTGAGCCATGAATCTTGAAAACTTTTCGACCAGAAGTATTATAAAAAGCAAAATCTTCTGCTGTTACAATTGGGATTGCATTACACTCTCTTTCAAAATAATCGTCCCAGTTAGTAGTAAAGATTGTATCTATCAAATATATTGATGATAACTCTCGGTGAAAGCTTGTAGCATCCATATATAGCTCATTAAATTGATGGCAATATTCAAATCGATGCCTAATTTTTTCTAATAGTAATTGTCTCCCATTCTTTTGTTCGCAATATAAGGACATTAAGGTTGGGAAATCATAATTTGTATTAGCAGGAAGGTCTAAATCTAAAGCCACATCTCCATATAAGGTTTCTTTAAATATTCTCTTTGATTCTGTACTAATCCCCGCACCTGCAAAAATCACTAAATTTCCGTTCTTTGCAGCCTCAATAATCTCATGTGGTAAATCAAATGGAAGATTATTTTTGCAATGCACGCATTCACATCCCATAATATTATCCTTTTTGGTCGATTGTTTTCTGCATATCTCAAAAATACAAATTATATTGAGTGTTAACAAAATTGCATTAAAAGTAATCATTTTAGTACGAAAGAGTAAAAGAATTTCAGTATAGATTTTTAGTTCCATTTAATTTCACGCAAATTATATTTATCTCATCTTTATAGATTAAAATATTTGTATCCTACAAAATATTATATCTTTGTTATCAGAATAAAGCTCCCATTATAGGGGGATTGTACTTTTTATGTCCAGTTTATAGGAATCCGCAAATTCAAATAGACGAAATAGGACGGAAGATAGTACGCTTCTTTTATTTAGAAACTTAAAAACAAAAATTTGGGATCACCCTGGAAAGTTGTGGAGGAGAAAACAAAAAGATATTTTTTTTGATTTAATAGGGAGCTTTATATATAGAGTTGGCGTATTTTGTATCTATAGAATACTTATTGTTAGCAGCTTATGGTGATTTTCCTTTTGATTGATACTATATTCTATTTCTTCTTCTCGCTCGAAAAATTAAATTTGTCTTCACAAGAATTCGGGATGATCCATGAAAACTTCAGATGAAATGCAAAGCAAAAAAATGTAGATATCAAAACCTGTAAAAAACAAAGATAGTTGTCGGGCTAGCTCGACAACTATCTCATAAATTATTAATATTTTGTCTAATTAAACCTATAGCCCCTTTTTAGGACGGGACAATTAGTTCAACAACTCATCGATGCAAACAGCCAAACTATCTTCCCAGCGAGGTATTCCAAGGCTGTAGACTGTTTTTATTTTAGTTTTATCCAATACGCTATATTGTGGTCTGACGGCGCGCGTGGGATAGGCACTTGTTGGTATCGGATTCACTTTGCAGCTTGTAATACCTGCCAATTTATGAATAGCTACAGTAAAGTCGTACCAGGTCGTAACTCCCTCGTCAGAATAATGATATATGCCCGGAACGAAACCTCCTTTTTCGGCCATATTTAATATATTTACTATTGCTTTTGCTAAATCGGCGGCGTTGGTTGGCGTGCCTGTTTGGTCGGATACAACATTCAGTTCGTTGCGCTCCTTACCCAGACGAATCATGGTTTTTACAAAATTATTCCCATAAACTGAATACAGCCATGCCGTGCGGATAATAACCGATTCGGGGCAAACCTCCTGCAATACAGCTTCGCCTGCCTGCTTGGTAATACCATAAACCGACTTTGGACAGACGGCATCAGTTTCGACGTAAGGACTCGTTTTTGTTCCATCAAAAACATAGTCGGTCGACACATGAATAACCCTCGCCCCATGTTTCGTCGCAGCCATTCCCAGATTGCGTACCGCATCCGTATTTATTTTCCGGCAAAGTTCCTCATCATCTTCCGCTTTATCGACAGCCGTATAAGCAGCACAATTAATTATATAATCGATAGAATTTCCAGAAACAAAAGCCTCCACTGCTTCCGGGTTAGTTATATCAAGTTCGGCCACATCTGTAAAGAAAAAACGAAAGTTAGTTCCGTCATTACTAACAATTCTCCTCAATTCGCTACCCAACTGACCGTTAGCCCCTGTTACTAATATATTTTTTTGCATATACATTTTTAATGTAAGTTTTGTATGTTTTTTTGTTATAATTCCAATTCGCCATCCCTCTCCTGCCTATATTTTTCGGCAAGAATCCGCAAAAAAGCGGATATTTGCTTAATTGCAGTCTGAGTCTGTGCCGACACTTCTTTGTTTTGCATCCGCAACAGGAGAAATCCGTAAAGGGCTTCAAAACAAGTCTCTATTTCTGGCACGTCCGTTTTTTTGTTTTTAGCCCGTAGTTCCACAATATAGGGCAAAGCGTTATAATAGGCTGTTGTATAGAATGCTTCCTGTGGCGACTTCTGCAAACGCAAGTGCAAATCGGTTAAATCTATGATGATATTTTTATTTATCTGAAGATGCCCCGTTTGCGCAACATGTTCCAACCGCATCATTTCCACCAGATTGGCATACCAGTCATGTATTTGTTGTTTTACGTCTTCCGGCTGATTGAATTTATCAATAATATTTTGCTGAATTTTATTGATATCCAATCCGTTGGCACGAATCAAATCTTCTACCTGCCACATATACAGCAGGTATTCGGCAATATTTTCTTTTTTCTTTTGTTGAGCTATCAGCACGATGTATCTTTCTTTTAGAACAAAGATAGTGTAAAAAAATTGTTTGAAAATTAGTCGCTCTTTAAATTACGTTATCTTTGTCCGAAATATAATGTATTTGTAATGAATATCAATATTGTTTCTTTTAATATTCCTTTTCCGGCAAATTATGGAGGTGTTATAGATGTCTTTTATAAAATAAAGGCATTGTATAAAGCGGGTGCAAAAATCACGCTACATTGTTTTGAATATGGAAGGGAACATTCCGACGAATTGAATAAATATTGTGCCGAAGTATATTATTATAAAAGAAAAACCGGCTTCTTATCGCAGTTGTCAACCTTACCGTATATTGTAAAAAGCAGGGAAAACGAGAATTTACTTCGCAACTTATTGTCGAACAATTATCCTATCTTATTTGAAGGATTACATACTTGCTATTATATAAACAATCCGGAGTTGAGGCATCGCACAAAAATAGTCAGGGCGCACAATATAGAGCATCATTATTATTCGGGGTTGGCAAAAACAAGTGGTTCTGTTGTTGAAAAAATATTTTTCACGATAGAGAAGTTCCGTTTAAAAAAGTTTGAATCCCAACTAAAATATTCCGACTATATTATTCCTTTATCCCTGTCTGACGCCAGCTACTACAAGCAAGTGTATGGAGAAAACAAGACGGTTTATATCCCTGTTTTTCATCAAAACAAAGATGTTGATATAAAAACAGAAGTGTTGCATCCTTATTTGCTTTTTCATGGAGACTTAAGCGTTTCGGAAAACATAAACGCGGCCATATTTCTCATCGAAAATGTGGCTAAGGCCGACCGTTCTTTAAAGCTTATTATAGCAGGAAAAAATCCGGATACCTCAATTAAAAAAAGCGCCTTGTCGCTAAACAATGTTTCCGTTCAGGCAAGTCCAAACCATGACGAAATGCAGGACTTAGTCCGAAACGCATCCATTAATATATTGTACGCAAAACATCCGGCAGGAGTAAAACTAAAACTAATAAACACCTTGTATTCGGGACGATACTGTATAGCTAATCATGCCATAACCGAAGGTTCGGGGTTGGATAGTTTGTGTATAGACTTTCCCGAAAATCAAACCGGTCTTCTAAAAACTATTTGCGAATATTACGAAAAAGATTTTGATGAAAAAGAAATCATTATAAGACAGAGTGTACTCAATGAGTTATACAATAACGATTTAAGTTCCGAGAAAATAATTAAGCTGATAAAATAACAAAAAGCCTGTGGTCTCTACCATTGTGTCAAAAGCAAGTATAGAAAACTGAAATCATATAAAATAATCTGCAAAGAAATTTAATGTTACTTAAAAATGCGCCTTTATTAAAATATTCCGACGGAGTGTTTTTGTGATCGTTACAAAAATATTCCGCAAAAGTGTTAATAGCTCATGCCCTCCCAATAGATTATATTTCAATCCACTAACCCAATATTGATTTTATTACATGCCGTAACATGCTACGCAAAACATGTTGTAGAGTTAAAAAATTAGGAAACGCAGGTGTTTACAGGGAGAATATTTTTTTTTATAACTTTGCCAACCAGATTATTCAATAGAATCGTATTACATACTTAATCTTACTTATGGCTAAAAAGATTTTTTTTCTGATATTCCTTGTAACCGCATTTGCCAGCAAAATATTTGCACAAGATCCGGTTTCATGGTCTTTTAAATTAGTGGATAAAGGCAACAGCGAAGTGGAACTTACCGCAACTGCCACTATCCAGAAAAATTGGCATATTTACGACATAAAAGTGCCTCAAGACGGACCTAACCCTACTACACTTTCGATAGACGCGATACAAGGCGCAACCAAAGTAGGCTCATTCAGGGCAACACGCGCCGCCCACAAAGAGTTTGACCCCGTTTTTGAAATGGAAATCGGATTCTTTGCCAACTCGGCAACTTTTGTACAACGCTTCAAGGTTACAGATAAAGCCAAATTCAAATTGGAAGGTGACGTCCGGGCACAAGCCTGCGACGATCAGGCCTGTATGCCTCCGATACCCATAGATTTTAAATTTTCGTCTAAAGACCTGCCTGCGACTTTAGTTGTAGCCGACGATAAAGGTGACGATACCGCCGCCGAAGGTGACGGAGAATCGGATTCGATAGCAACAACAACCGACTCGGTAGCAGCAGTAGCTCCCGCAGCCACAACATCGACTGATGGAAACACTGATTTATGGACACCTGTTATCGAAGAATTAAGAGAATATGGTGCTGCCGGAAGTGTTGAAAACAGATCGCTTCTGATGATTTTTGTTCTTGGTTTTGGTGGAGGATTGGTAGCCCTGCTAACGCCTTGTGTATGGCCAATGATACCGATGACAGTGAGCTTCTTCTTGAAAAGAAATAAAAAAAGCAGAGCCAAAGCAATAAAAGACGCGTTGACTTATGGCTTTTCCATTATAGTTATCTACGTACTGTTAGGTTTGGTTATAACCGGTATATTTGGTGCGAGCGCACTGAACGACTTATCTACAAGCGCTCTGTTTAACCTCATATTCTTTGCAATACTTGTTTTGTTCGCAGCTTCATTCTTGGGTGCTTTTGAATTGGTACTTCCTTCTTCGTGGACAAACAAAATGGATAGCAAAGCCGATTCTACAACAGGTATCCTCAGCATATTTTTCATGGCATTCACACTGGTGTTGGTGTCGTTTTCATGTACAGGCCCTATTATCGGTACACTGTTGGTCGAAGCAGCCAGTACAGGCGCAATCATTGCTCCGGCAACAGGTATGTTTGGATTTGCCATAGCACTGTCTATACCTTTCTCTTTGTTCGCAATCTTCCCTTCTTGGCTCGAAAGCATGCCAAAATCGGGCGGATGGCTGAACTCAGTGAAAGTGGTTCTTGGGTTCCTTGAACTTGCACTTGCTCTTAAATTCCTTTCGGTTGCCGATATGGCTTACGGATGGCGCATATTGGACAGAGAAGTATTCCTTGTACTTTGGATTATCATATTCGCGCTGTTAGGACTTTATCTGCTTGGTAAACTTAAATTTTCGCACGACAGCGATTTGAAAAGCATTTCCGTAACCCGTCTTTTCTTGGCTATGATATCATTAAGCTTTGCGCTATATATGGTTCCCGGTCTTTGGGGTGCACCGCTTAAATCTATCAGTGCTTTTGCCCCACCGTCAACTACGCAAGATTTTAATCTGTACGACGGAGCCGTTCACGCTAAGTTCGACAATTACGAAGCCGGTATGGAATATGCCCGTCAGAATAATAAACCCGTATTGGTCGACTTCTCCGGTTTTGGTTGTGTAAACTGCCGTAAAATGGAGGCTTCGGTTTGGATTGACCCACGAGTTAAAACATATCTGGAACAAGACTACGTTCTTATCACACTCATGGTTGACGACAAAACCAAACTTGCCGAGCCAATTGAAGTAACCGAAAACGGTAAAACAAGCAAACTGAAAACCTTGGGCGACAAATGGAGCTATTTGCAACGCCATAAGTTTGGAACCAACTCGCAACCATATTATGTAACGCTCGATCATAAAGGCAACCCAATAGGCCCATCTTATGCTTACGACGAGGATGTGGACAAGTACATTAAGTTCCTGAAAACAGGGTTAAGCAATTTTGGTAAAGAAGAAGCAGAGGCAACAGCCGAATAAAAACTAAATGTCTTATGATAAAAGATAGCAGATTTCGCCGAAGTCTGCTATTTTTGTATAAAAAAAGATTTCTTATTTCCGATGAATACTAAAGAACAAAAAATGCAGGCTTTTGGCCGCCTACTCGATACGATGGACGAACTACGTGTAAAGTGTCCTTGGGATGCAAAACAAACAAACGAAAGCCTGCGTACCAATACAATAGAAGAAACCTACGAGCTGTGCGAAGCAATCATCCGTAACGACAACCAAGAAATAAAAAAAGAACTTGGCGATGTGTTGCTCCATGTGGTTTTTTATGCAAAGATAGGCGAAGAAAAGAACGCTTTCGACATTGCCGATGTATGCAACGCCCTTTGCGACAAGCTTGTGTTCCGCCATCCCCATGTTTTTGGCGATGATGCGGCAGCAACAGCCGGCGAAGTAGAAAAATCGTGGGAGCAAATAAAGCTTAAAGAAAAAGGAGGTAACAAAACCGTACTCGAAGGCGTACCTGCATCGTTGCCATCAATAGCAAAAGCCCACCGCATACAAGACAAAGCCCGCAATGCAGGTTTCGACTGGAATCAGAAGGAAGACGTCTGGCAAAAAGTGCAAGAAGAATATCAGGAACTACAATCGGAAGTAAGCCAAATGAACCCCGACCGGATGGAATCAGAATTCGGAGACCTGTTTTTCAGCCTCATCAACGCCGCGCGCCTCTATAAAGTAAATCCCGATAATGCTCTGGAACGTACCAACCAGAAGTTCATCAGCCGCTTCAACTATATTGAGCAGAAAGCAAAAGAACAGGGCAAGGACATAAAAACCATGACCTTAGCCCAAATGGACGCACTCTGGAACGAAGCTAAAAATACAGAGCAATAAAATATCCTTTCCTGAAGCAAAAAGCAAGGCTATTACATTTTGCAGACGGAAAACAAATAAACAAATGCAAATTACGTTTGTTAGAATATAAATAAGTAAATTCGTGCCTATTTCATTAAATCATAATATGTCAACACTCCAAAAAGCTATCGAAAACCTTAAAGTTAAAGGCTATCTGGATATGCCAATACCTGAGGGTACAAATCTGGTTGAAGAAATAAACCGGATGCGAAAAGAAAAAAATGCCATTATTTTGGCTCACTATTATCAGATAGGCGATATCCAAGATATTGCCGATTTTCTGGGTGATAGCCTACAATTGGCACGGGCTGCCGAAAATACGGATGCCGACATGATTGTTTTTTGCGGCGTTCACTTCATGGCTGAAACTGCAAAAATACTGAACCCCACCAAAAAAGTTGTCTTGCCCGATCTTCTGGCTGGTTGTTCGTTAGCCGACTCTTGTTCGGGCGAAGGCTTACGGGCTTTAAGAGAAAAGCATCCCGATGCCATTGTTGTGAGCTACATTAATTGCGATTCGACGGTAAAAGCCGAAAGCGATATTATCGTCACTTCGTCTAACGTTGAACACATCATCAACTCATTGCCACAAGATCAAAAAATAATATTTGCTCCCGACCGCAATCTGGGGCGCTATATCAATCAGATAACAGGGCGCAACATGATTCTTTGGGATGGAGCTTGCATCGTGCACGAAGCTTTCTCGCTTGAGCGTATTGCTCAACAAATGCTCGAACACCCCAATGCTAAACTGATTGCCCACCCCGAAGCTCAAAAACCAGTGTTGCAAGTGGCGCATCATGTAGGGTCCACTGCCAATCTGTTGAACTATGTAGTGAATGACGATTGCAGAGAGTTTATCGTTGCCACCGAAGAAGGAATCCTCCACGAGATGCGTAAACGCGCTCCGCACAAAAAACTTATTCCCGCGCTGACAGTCGACGAGACCTGCAATTGCAGCGAATGTCACTTTATGAAGTTGAATACAATGCAAAAATTGTATTTGTGCATGAAATATGAACTCCCCGAAATCTTGATGGACGAAGAACTACGGTTAAAAGCTCTACGCCCTATAAACAAGATGTTGGAGCTTTCGAAGAATATCAAATAAACATGATGGGATGATATATACAGATGTATTGGTGATAGGGTCTGGAATTTCAGGACTATCGTATGCGCTGAAAATTGCACAAAAGAAACCCGATGCAAAGATTACGGTTCTCACAAAATCGGACGACGAAGAATCGAACACAAAATATGCACAAGGCGGCGTAGCTGTCGTAACCAACTTCGAAACAGACAGTTTTGAAAAACACATTGCCGACACCTTGCGTGCCGGCGACGGGTTGTGCAAAAAAGAAGCCGTTGAAGTAGTGGTGAAAGAAGGCCCCGAAAGAGTTCGTGAAATTGTGGAATGGGGAGCAAACTTCGACAAAAATAACGAGCAAACTTTCGACCTTGGCCGCGAAGGCGGACATACCGAAAATCGGGTGGTTCACTATAAGGATATAACAGGTGCTGAAATTGAACGGGCTCTTTTGGAAGCAGTAAAACACAAGCCAAACATCGAACTGCTGAATCATCACTATGTGATAGACTTGATAACCGAGCATCATGTACCAAACGAATCGTTCGACAAATACAATCTGAACTGCTATGGGGCATATGTGCTGAATCTGAAAACCGGAAGGATAAAGAAAATGTCGGCAAAAATAACCCTCATGGCAACAGGTGGTTGCGGGCATGTTTATAAAAACACAACAAACCCCCTTATTGCAACAGGCGACGGTATTGGCTTGGCTCACCGTGCAAAAGCCAAAATCAGCAATATGCAGTTTATACAATTCCACCCCACAGCATTTTACAGCGGAAAGGCCGGACAGTTGTCGCTCATATCGGAAGCCGTGCGTGGATTTGGAGCTAAGCTCCGCACAGTATCGGGCGAACCTTTCATGCACAAGTACGACGAACGGGAGGAACTCGCCTCGCGCGACATCGTAGCCCGTGCCATCGACAATGAGATGAAACTCCGGGGCGACGACCATGTTTGCCTGGATTGCCGCCATCTGGATCACGATAAATTTATGGCACATTTCCCCAACATTTACCAACAATGCAAGGACGAGGGTCTGGACATGTTTAATGACTTGATTCCTGTGGTTCCGGCTTGTCATTACCTTTGCGGAGGAATTGAAGTAGATTTGGTGGGACAAAGCACCATCAAAAATATGTTTGCCGTTGGCGAATGTTCCAACACGGGGCTGCACGGGGCAAACAGGCTTGCTTCGAACTCACTTCTCGAAGCCCTTGTTTTTGGTCACCGGGCTGCCATGAAAACCGTTGAAAGGCTGGCCGAAGATGACTTCAACTACATAAACCTCAATAAAGTACCCGAATGGAACCAAGAAGGGATGCGTGTAAACGAAGAGATGGTATTGCTCAATTATTTACGCAAAGAGTTGCAAACGCTGATGAGCGATCTCGTGGGGATAGTCCGCAGTAATGCCCGGCTGAAATTAGCAAAACAAAAAGAAGAAGAAATTTACCGTTCGGTAAAAGAAATATATAATTTTTCAATCCTTTCGCCTCAACTCTCGGAGCTGCGAAACCTTGTGAGCGTTGCTTTCCTTATCATAACGCAAAGCATAGAGCAGAACGAAAACAGGGGGGCATTCTATAACAAAGATCTTGACAAAAATGCATAGACCCGATTACGTTACCTCCGAAAACTTGCGGCACTTCATCAGCGAAGCCCTGCGCGAAGATGTGGGCAGTGGCGACCATTCAACTCTGGCAAGTGTTCCCCAAAATTCACAGCAAAAAGCACGTTTGCTCATAAAGGACGATTGCTTATTGGCCGGTGTAGATTTGGCACAAGAGATTTTCCGTTATTACGACAAAAGCCTAAAAGTGGAAGTTCTGAAAAATGATGGCGAAAAAGTACAGAAAGGCGATATTGCTTTCATTGTATCGGGTTCTGCCCGCTCCATTCTTACTTGCGAACGCCTTGTTTTAAACTGCATGCAGCGAATGAGTGGAATAGCAACTTCGGCTGCAGAAATGGCCACATTGGTAGCCAACACAAAAACAAAAATACTGGATACCCGCAAAACAACCCCGAACTTCCGCATGTGCGAAAAATGGGCTGTCTATATTGGTGGAGCGCAAAATCACCGTTATGGGCTTTATGATATGATTATGCTTAAAGACAATCATAACGACTATGCGGGGGGAATAACCCAAGCCGTTGAAGCAACCGTCAGATACCTGAAAGAAAACAATCTTGACTTAAAGATAGAAGTTGAAACCCGCAATCTGGAAGAAGTGCGGGAGGCTATTGCTACAAAGCAGGTCGATATTATTATGCTCGACAATATGACGCCTCAACAAATGACGGAGGCCGTAAAGCTTATCAATGGTACAGCAAAAACCGAAGCATCGGGAGGTATAACCATCCAATCGGTTAAGGGCATAGCAGAAACAGGTGTCGATTTCATTTCATCAGGGGCTATTATCTATTCGGCTCCCGTAAAAGACATGAGTCTGAAGGCATTTGTATAAAAATAAGATAATGTTATTCTGCTCTAAAACAGGCTGATGGGATTTATAGTAAAATATTTAGAACCGATAGATTTTTATCTATCGGTTTTTTATGTACAAAATCAGACGATTTCATTATCAAAGCCAAATAACATTGTTCCTCCGTATTTCAGAAAAGGGGTAATATATTGCCAAAAAAAATAAAATGATTTATTTATTCTTCTCTTTTCAAAAATTGTCGGTGTCAATAGATTGAATAAGCAAATAAGACATCAAATTTATTGATAAAAAGGTATTATATCCCAAACAAAAAGACTACCTTTGGGTGGTTTTTTTCGAAGTTAATTTTTTCAGAATCAGGTATTATAATATTATAAAACTTACGATTCGGAATATTTTACGTAGAAATATCTGGAAATAAATACATTGGATAACCTATATACTAAATAATTATATTAAATAAACATGGCAAATCTAAAAGAAAAGCTGTTTACAGATTTCCCTCCCGTTACAACGGAAGAATGGATGGCAAAAATTGTTGCCGATCTGAAAGGTGCTGATTTTGAAAAGAAGCTTGTTTGGAAAACAAACGAAGGCTTCAACGTTAACCCCTTTTACAGAAGTGAGAATATAGAAGGCTTAAAAACTGCCGATGCTCTTCCCGGAGAATTTCCTTATGTGAGGGGAACAAAAAAAGACAACGAATGGTATGTACGCCAAGACATAACCGTTGTTGACATGAAAGCAGCCAACGCAAAAGCATTGGATATTTTGGAGAAAGGTGTAACTTCTTTGAACTTTATCATTAAAAGCGACGATGTTACAGCCGATAACCTTAAGGTTCTTTTAGCAGGCATCTGCCCCGAATCGGTTGAGTTGAACTTCTCTACTTGTCACAAAAAATCGCTCGAGTTAGTGAACCTTTTAGCCGACTATCTAAAATCTAAACAGGTAGACTTGTCAAAATGCGTGGGCTCAGTAAACTTCGACCCATTCAAACTAATCCTTAAAAAAGGCCGGGATAATGCCGATTGGGTAAAACAAGCCACTGAGATTGTCAAGGCTGCCGAAGCACTTCCTCTGTTCAGAGTGTTGGCCGTTAATGGTCTTGCCTTCAACAATGCAGGTTCTTATATATATCAGGAATTGGGTTACGCCCTTGCTGACGGAAACGAAATACTGAATAAACTTGTAGAAGCTGGTGTAGATGCTGCAACAGTTGCCAAAAAGATTAAATTTAATTTTGGTATCAGCACTAACTACTTTATGGAAATCGCAAAATTCCGTGCTGCCCGTTGGTTGTGGGCCGAAATAGTAAATGCTTATACTGACGATAAATGCGCAGCTAAGATTTACAGCCATGCCGAAACATCGACATACAATACAACAATTTTCGATGCTCACGTAAACTTGCTTCGTACACAAACCGAAGCGATGTCGGCAACGATTGCAAATGTCAATTCTCTTACCGTTCGTCCTTTCGACGAGTCGTTTAAAGAAGCTGACGATTTCTCAGAAAGAATTGCCCGTAACCAGCAACTACTTCTGAAAGAAGAATGCCATTTCGATAACACAACCGACCCTTCGGCTGGTTCTTATTATATCGAAAACCTGACTTCTTCCATAGCAGAACAAGCTTGGGCATTGTTCCTTACTGTTGACGAAAAAGGATTCTATGAAGAATTGAAAGCCGGAAGCATCCAGACTGCAATCTGCGCTTCGGCCGAAGCACGCCGCAAATCTGTTGCTACCCGTCGTGAAATTCTTTTGGGTACTAACCAATATCCTAACTTCACAGAAAACGCTTCGGCCAAGATTGTTAAAGACATTGATGCCGTTTGCGGATGCGGATGTTCAACAGGCGAGGCTCAATATATGGCTCTACCAACAACCCGTTTGGCTGCCGATTTCGAAAAGCTTCGTTTGGCTACCGAAAAATCGGGCGCACCTAAAGTATTTATGCTTACAATCGGTAATCTGGCTATGCGTTTGGCTCGTTCTCAGTTTGCGTCAAACTTCTTTGCTTGTGCCGGTTATAAGGTTATCGACAACTTAGGTTTCGAAACTGTTGAAGAAGGCGTTAAAGCCGCTTGCGATAAAAACGCGGATATCATTGTTATCTGTTCCAGCGACGATGAATATGCTACTTATGCACCTGAAGCTTACAAACTGGCTCAGCAAAATAACAAACACTTTGTTGTTGCCGGAGCTCCTGCTTCAACCGAAGAGCTGAAAGCACAAGGCATTGAGCATTTCATCAATGTTAAGAGCAACGTTCTTGATACTTTGAGAATCTTTAATGCGAAATTGGGAATCGAATAACATTAAACAGGAGAGAAAACAATGAAACCAAATTTTAAAAATATAGATATAAAAAATACAGGATTCGCAGCCACAAACGCTGCCGAATGGACTGAAAAGAACGGGATCAAAGCCGACTGGCTTACACCCGAATTGATACCTGTAAAATCAGTTTACACAAAAGAAGATTTGGAAGGAATGGAGCATCTTAACTATGCTTCGGGTATTCCTCCATTCTTGCGCGGACCTTATTCGGGCATGTATGCTATGCGCCCTTGGACTATCCGCCAATATGCAGGTTTTTCTACGGCATCCGAATCGAACGCGTTCTATCGCCGTAACCTTGCATCAGGACAAAAAGGTCTTTCCGTAGCTTTCGACTTAGCTACTCACCGCGGATACGATGCCGACCACCCTCGTGTTGTTGGCGACGTAGGTAAAGCAGGGGTTTCTATCTGTTCGGTCGAAGACATGAAAGTTCTTTTTGACGGTATTCCTTTGAATCAGATGTCAGTTTCTATGACTATGAACGGTGCCGTTTTGCCTGTTCTCGCATTCTACATCAATGCAGGTTTGGAGCAAGGTGCTAAGTTAGAAGAAATGGCAGGTACGATACAAAACGATATCCTCAAAGAATTTATGGTGCGTAACACATATATTTACCCACCAGAATTCTCCATGAAAATCATTGCCGACATCTTCGAATATACATCGCAAAAGATGCCTAAGTTTAACTCTATCTCAATTTCGGGATACCATATGCAGGAAGCGGGTGCTACTGCCGACATCGAGTTGGCTTACACTCTTGCCGATGGTATGGAATACCTGAAAGCGGGTATAGACGCGGGTATCGGTGTCGACACTTTTGCTCCACGTTTGTCGTTCTTCTGGGCTATCGGTATGAACCACTTTATGGAGATTGCCAAAATGCGCGCGGGACGTTTGTTGTGGGCTAAAATCGTGAAAAGTTTTGGCGCTAAGAACCCAAAATCGTTGGCGTTGCGTACTCACTGCCAAACTTCAGGTTGGTCTTTGACAGAGCAAGACCCATTCAACAACGTTGGCCGTACATGTATCGAAGCTATGGCAGCCGCATTAGGACACACACAATCGCTTCACACCAACGCTTTGGACGAAGCTATTGCCTTGCCTACCGACTTCTCGGCACGTATCGCACGTAACACTCAGATTTATATACAAGAAGAAACTCAAATCTGTAAAGAAATTGACCCATGGGCAGGTTCTTACTACGTTGAGACACTAACAAACGAACTTGTACATAAAGCTTGGGAGCTTATTCAAGAGATACAGAAACTTGGCGGAATGGCTAAAGCTATCGAAACAGGTATTCCTAAAATGCGTATCGAAGAAGCTGCCGCACGTACACAAGCCCGTATCGACTCTGGCCAGCAAACAATTATCGGTATCAACAAATACCGTTTGGCTAAAGAAGATCCTATTGATATTCTTGATGTTGACAACACAGAAGTTCGCCGTCAGCAAATTGAACGTCTGAACGATTTGAAATCTAAACGTGACGAAGCAGCCGTTAAGAAAGCTCTGGAAGCCATCACCGAATGTGTTAAAACTAAAAAAGGTAACCTGCTTGAACTTGCTGTCGAAGCAGCTCGCGTACGCGCAACATTGGGCGAAATTTCCGATGCTTGCGAAGTTATTGTAGGTCGTTATAAAGCTATAATCAGAACTATATCAGGCGTGTATTCATCAGAAACGAAAAAAGACCCATCATTCCAAGAAGCTTGCGATATGGTGGCCAGATTTGCCAAGAAAGAAGGTCGTCAACCTCGTATCATGGTTGCTAAAATGGGACAAGACGGTCACGACCGTGGTGCCAAAGTTGTTGCAACAGGGTATGCCGACTGTGGATTTGACGTAGACATGGGGCCATTGTTCCAAACTCCGGAAGAAGCAGCCCGTCAGGCAGTAGAAAACGATGTGAACATCTTAGGTGTATCTTCGTTGGCTGCCGGTCACAAGACTCTTGTTCCACAAGTTATAGCAGAACTCAAGAAACTTGGCCGTGAAGATATAGTAGTTGTGGCAGGAGGTGTTATTCCGGCTCAAGACTACGATTTCTTGTACAAAGCCGGTGTAGCTGCAATATTCGGCCCGGGTACTCCTATCTCGAAATCTGTTATTGAAATGATGCGTATTTTGTTAGCCGAATAAGAAAAAACGGCTTCAACATAAAACTTTTTTAACGAGGAAGTGTTCATTAAAGAAATGCTTCCTCGTTGTTTTTTTATTATACGATTACTAAACAGTTTTAGAAAATACAGATTAGTTTCTTATTCGCTCTATTTTTCATGAATTTCGCTCTCCAACTTAAATAATATTCATATATTTATCGAAGATTTTTATTAACAAATTAAATTAACGGATATGTTGAAAAATTACTTTAATAAGTTTACCTTAACCTTGTGCATTCTATTGATGGGTGTCGGCACAGCAACTTCTCAGATAAAATTCGGGTTGAAAGCCGGTTTTGATGTTGCCGAAAACAAAATAAGCAAAGATATATTGAATGCGCACAACAGGATGGGCTTTCAGGTAGGGCCAACAGTACAGTTTGGTTTACCATTGGTAGGTGTTGGCATTGATGCCGCTCTTTTATACGGCTATAAAGATTATAAGCTGAAAGATAATGATTATGACGCAAAACTTTCGAACTACAACTACCTGATGGTACCTGTGCATATTAAAAAAACATTCTCTCTTCTTGGCACTTTGGGCGTATATGCTAAAGGCGGACCTTATGCCGAACTTAAGTTAGGTGGTGGAGATTTTAAGTTTAATCAGGAGAGCCTTGACAAAATCAAGTCAAAAAGCTTCGGTATGGGGCTCGACTTTGGTGTAGGCGTTAACCTATTCAGCAAACTCGAAGTAGGTATGGATTACCGCTTTAAATTGACCGACAACTATGGTGAAGACAAAATAGGTGTTACCGACGCAATATTTAAAAGTAAGAAAGATAAAACTTGGAACGTTAATGTAACTTACCTGTTCTAATATTGCATTGTTGTACAACCAATAAAAATGAAAAAGAGCAGTTTCCCTAAATAAAGAAAACTGCTCTTTTTGTATCTTATAAATATTTTCCGATCACTACCACATCAAGGTAACTTTAAAAGAACGAGATGGTGGCAGATAAGTGTTAGGCGTGTTATCGAACAAATCGTTTGCCGTTACATTAAAACGGATAAAGTTTATACCATATTCGTAATTAATGGTTTCGGTAATGTAATTTCCTCCATCGTAAAAATTACTAATAAAAGGTAATGGACGATATGTACCATCGAGCAATACCGCAGCAACGGTTGCACCGTTCTCAACAACATTTCTGTTTAATTGGCTCACATTTCGGAATTCGTAATAGTAACATTCATCATCCGGATCCCATTGCCATTTGCTTTCGTCAACATCCATTGTCAGGATAGCCCATTGAGTACTTTCTCCTGGAGGGCCCATTGGTCCGGGGTCTCCATCACACGAACTTGCTGTAAAAAGAAAGCCGAGCAAAAGCATCGTTATTCCTAAGTAAGATAAAATATTCTTTTTCATATTTTTAGTGTTTGCATTCATTAAAAAATATAGACAAAGCTAATAAAATGTTTGATAATTTCTGTAAGCTTAACGAAAAGATACTGTTTTATACGTTAAAATTATTGAATAATAGTGTTTTCCCCTTCATTATCACTCCTTTGCAGATCTTTTACAAAAGGGTTTTCATTTAGAGTGCCTCTCACTGTTTGGAAGTCGGTATGTGTGTCTTTTTCTGTTCCGTCTAAGCCAAACCCGGTCATGAATTTTGAATCAAACTCTTTTTCGGCATCTTTTATTATCATTTCATTAAGCAGGGTTGTGGCTTCTTTGCCTTTTTCTATCACATTTTGCAGGGCAACGTCACCTGATTTGTTTTTCGCCCAATTCCATTCTAAGTAATCGTTATCGATTAATAGTTGGCCAAGGGAAGAGTTTATTCCTTCTAAGCTCGAAGCATTATTCAATATCTTGTTTATACTGACTTTGGGGGCAATCAGCCCGGATAGGTCTACCCAGTCTTCTGTTCCTTCTTTTTTATACTCAAAACCAAGTTTTGTGCTTCGTTCTGTAACTTCTCCGAAATACTTATCCAAGATAAGATTGTATAGTTTTATCCCTTTTTGCAGGGCGGATTTTCGTATCAACACACCATTGTGTTGGTAAACATCTTTGCCGGTTTGCTCTGCTTCTATGGTTTTGAGAATGTTGATGGCATTTATTACCTTTTGGCAGATATAGGGGTTGAGTAGGGCGAATGAAATGCTGTCTAATAGTTTTTTGTCTGTTCGTTTATCTCGATTAGGCCATTTCCGGGCATCGCGTGTTGTGCCTACTGTTGCAAAGTTAACAGCAGGGGCTAGGTATGTTTGGCCATTGTTTTCAATTAAATACGAGAACGGAAAATCTGAAGTATCGGCATGATTATAGTGCCTCCCCATAACTAACGAAAATGCCCCAATCAGGGCAGGCCACATGATGTACGAATCGCTTGCCAGTTTCACCCCGCGTTCGCCTATGCCATAGTGTATAGGTCCCAGTTTATACATATGATTGCTTTGGTTCGATCCCGATCCGGCGTTCATGAACGAGAACATACAACCAATAAGCAGCGTAGATTTATGATGACTCACGGTATATGGTCCGGCAAAGAGGGCACATGCCTCGCCGTTTTCGAAATGACAGTTCGAAAAAAACAGCGAATCGCTTGCCGAAAATCCCGATCTGATTTGACATGCCTGCCCAACGAAACACCGTTTCAGCTTCGCACCATCAGCCACAACTGTTCCCGAAGATATAATGAAATCATCGGCCGTAACATCATTCCCAACGTAAACCGGAGCAAGATAACTACTGTTTACCGAACCGTTGCACAAGCGGGATGCCCCTTCTATCTTTGCGTGTTCGCCTATGCAGATGTTTTTCAGGACTCCTGAATTAATAATACGCGCTCCTTTACCTATAATGCCTTGGTTTGATGTATGTTGCTGTATGTATTCTTCTATCAGGCGGTCAATATGGTTTATCAGTTCGGGCTTATATTTATAGAAAGCATAGATATAGGCCAGATGTGACGACAGATCGTTATAAATAACAACTTCGCGCCCACCGGTTTCGTCCAGAACAGCAACTTTTACACCATTCCCAAAAGACGATTCTCCGGAAACAACAATGACGTCTACATTTTCGATATAACAGTCATTGCAAATAGTATAGTTGGCTATATAGTTGCGGATGCTGCATATATAGACATCATCCCCGATGGTGCAGTTGTGTATGGTTGCGTGGTATATGCCCGAATGTTTTTGTACACCGCCTTCCAGTTCAAAAAGACGATTGAAAGTACCCAGTTTAACTATTCCCGAAAAGCTTACATCTTGCACGTATTGTGCCAGAAAACCATCTTTTACTTCAACCGAATTCCAATCGGAGCAAGAACAGCGATTTTCGGTAAGTTGGGCTATTTCTTTGCCCGATAATTTTCTGTAAATGCTATTACTCATGATCTTCTTCGTATTTCTGAAATAAAAAGTCGTTGTATGGATAGCGTTCTATGTGTATTTCCTTTACCTTGTCGTAAAGCATCTGCTTCAATTCAGGGATATTCGTTTTGTTGACAGCCGATATGAAAATACAATTATTCTTCATCTTTGCCATCCATGTACGGCGTAGTTCGTCGAGCGACAGGTTTTCCCGTTTCACGGGCGACAGGTCGTCCTCGTCTTTCTTTACGTATGTAAAGGCATCAATTTTGTTGAATACAAGAATGCTGGGCTTTTCTTCCCCGTCAATTTCGAGCAAGGTTTTTTCTACTACTTCTATCTGTTCTGCAAAATTGGGGTGCGATATATCGACTACATGCACCAAGAGGTCTGCTTCGCGGACTTCATCGAGAGTCGACTTGAACGATTCGACCAAATGTGTGGGTAATTTGCGGATAAAACCAACGGTATCGGATAGTAGAAAAGGCAGGTTATCTACAATTACCTTGCGTACAGTGGTGTCGAGTGTTGCAAACAGTTTATTTTCTGCAAATACTTCCGATTTGCTCAAGAGGTTCATCAAGGTAGATTTTCCTACGTTGGTATAACCAACCAGAGCTACGCGCACCATTTTTCCTCTGTTTTTGCGTTGCACGCCCATTTGCCGGTCTATTGACTTTAACTCTTCTTTCAGGTCGGCAATTTTATCTTTAACTATACGGCGGTCGCTTTCCAACTGGGTTTCACCTACGCCACGCATCATTGCTCCTCCGCCTCGCTGACGGTCGAGGTGTGACCATAGGCGGGTGAGTCGTGGTAAAAGATATTGATACTGTGCCAGTTCGACCTGTGTTTTTGCATAGGCTGTTTGCGCTCGCATGGCAAAAATGTCGAGAATGAGGCTTGTACGGTCAAGTATTTTTACCTGCAATTCCTTTTCTATATTACGGATTTGCTTGGCCGACAGTTCGTCGTCGAATATCACAAGACCAACTTCTTCTTCGTCCATATATTGCCTTATTTCCTGCAATTTGCCCGAACCTACGAATGTAACGGGGTTAGGTTGGTCAAGTTTCTGGGTGAAGCGTTTTACTTCCTGCGACCCGGCTGTATCGGCAAGGAATGCCAGTTCGTCGAGGTATTCTTCTACTTGTTCTTCGGTTTGATATTGTGTGATAAGCCCTACCAAAATAGCTTTTTGGTTTTCAACGCTGGATATTATATGATCTTTCATTTATGTCTTTTCAAATTCCGGATTTTTGCATCTATTCTTCACTTTTAGGTCAAAAGTAAGAACTGCTTTGTTTCTATTTCTTTTTTTGATATGTACAAACTTACATAAAAAGTGCGATTTATCAATCATAGTCATTAAAGACTTCTTTCTCTTAAACAAGATGTTTGGCTAATGTTCAACATTACATACTGTACCGAAAAAATGCTTTTGAGACGCAGTTTTCAGCTTATTTTATTTCAAGAACTTCATCGTAAGTTTTTTGCCCCACATAACGTGTTTGAGGTTTAAACTGTGCCGAAAAAATGCTTTTGCTTGGGTCGTAATCCTGATATTTGAGTCCGGCTAAAGTAGAAATGCTGTGCATAAAATCGCTTGTGGAAGACGGACGCCGGGTATCTATGGTAATGGTTTCTTTATTCTGATTAAGGTAAGTGTCAGAAAACCATACTATGAAAGGTATCTGGCACATGTAGGGCGAAACTTTTTCGTAGGCATGCCCCGCAAAATTGCGTGTGTCGTAGAGTTCTTCTCCATGATCCGAAAAATATATCATCGAAGTTTTGTCCAACGGTCTTTTTTCGAGCAGTCGGATAACGCTGTCAACAATAAAGTCGTTATACATCACAGAGTTGTCATAGCTATCTATTGTCTCTTTTGCCAACGCATTTCTGAAAGGGGTGTTTTCCACAAGACGGTCTTTTTTATGATTAAACACCTCAAACTTTTCGGGATAACGAAACTTGTAGGCCATATGGCTGCCTATCAGGTGTATAACAATCAGTTTGCTGCGTACAGTATCGGTAGTAAGGATGGAATCTAATACGGGTAAAACCACTTCGTCGTGCTTTTTCTGGTTGTTCAGGCTATATTTGTGCTGAGCCAGATTCAGAAGTACGTCGTAGCTTGTTTTTACATTGCCGCCAAACGGTTGATTGGTTATGAAGTGAGTGTTGAAGCCTGCGCGGTTAAAAAGCTCGAACAGGGTTGGCTTTTCGGTTATATAATCGGGATTTTCTTTATCGGCAAACGACAATACCGATCTGATTACAGGAATGGTATGCACTTGGGGCGATATAACGTCTGTATATACAAACAGGTTTTCGCCTCTTTTTGATAACAATGGATTGGTGGGGCGGGCATAACCATACAAGCCCATGTGATTCCTTGTCAGCGATTCGCCTATAACAACAACTATGGTTTGGGGAATACTGTCAGGCTTTGTGTTGGTGACTTCGTAAGAAGTTGCTTGGCGTTTGGCAAAAGCTTTCTGTTCGTGGTGTGTCCTTATTTGGTACGAAATAAATGTCCTGTAAAAATTAGCTATGTATATTGGCTTCGGTAGTTTTTCCAATCCTAACAGTAAACAAGAACAAATAATAAATGTTATAGTAATAAAGAGAGGCTTATGTTCCTTTATTTTGAGGGGTATAGCGGGTTTCATCCTCCATATCATTATGGCGGGAATCAAAGCGTAGGTAAGTACGCCTACCGTAACCCACGGGCTGAGGTAGTCGGCTATGAATTCTTTGCTTTCTTCCGGATTTGTTTCGAAAAGGCTGGTAATGCTGTTCGATTCGAGCAAAACATGAGCAAAAAGCAGGTAAGCTATATAAATAATACCGGGTATGATTGCCAAGACGAGGAGAATAGAAAAAATGATTTTTTCGGCTTTTGACGAGCAAAACAGAGAAAGCAAAGCTAAGCAACAAAAAAGAATACAATTGGCAGAGATGATAAAAAAACAATCCCACCCCGATATGTTTTCGGCCAAAGGGCTTAATAGGGGTAAAACAAGTAAAATATAAAACAGGAATACGAGTTGTAGTTTTTTATTCTTTAGGGCATACAGGATGTTTTTCATTCTGTGTTTTAATGTATTCGGTTTAAAAAAAGTTATAGAAATTCAGTTCTTTTAGGGGATGCTATTTTACTTTCTGTTTGTTACATTAATAAGCCAACAAATATAATATATTATTTTTAGAATCGCCATGTCAAAACACCCAAACAGAAAGATAAAGCCTCGTAAAAGGGCATATGCCCATCACCTGTCAGAGAATATAATTTACGGTGGTAACTTCGATATCCCTACAACAGTGAGGCTTATACAGTACGATAAACTTCAGGTTACCGTAAAAGATGTTTTGCCAGACACTCGGCTGTACGACTGTCTCAAACCGGGAACCGTATCGTGGTTTAAGGTTGTAGGCTTTACCGATATAAAGCGTATTTCGGCAATATGTAAGGAACTGGGGGTTGAGAGGTTTGATGTACGAAACATGTTTTCCGGACAGCGAATGACCCGTGTTGTGGCTTACCCGGAAACCACTTTGATGTTCATATCGGATGCTTATGTAAATGAAGATAAAATGCTCGAAACAGAACAACTGGTCTTGGTTTTGGGGAAAGGTTTTGTGATTACTTTTCAGGAATCGGGCAATCCGCTTTTTGATGAAGTGGAGCAAGCTATCGGAGGGGCACAGGTGCAATTGCGCGAAAAAGCAGCCGATTATTTATTGTATATCCTCCTCAATAGCATTTATGCACAGATTGATGGTGCGATTTACCAATTTATCGACCGGCTTAGCGATTTGGAGGATTTACTGATAGATAAAGCGGACACGGATATAAATGTTATGGGTATTATCCGTAATGGCAAAGCTAATTATATGTCGATGAGGCGTATTATATCGCCCATGCGTGAAGAATATGTGAACCTGTTGCACAACTCCAACAATCTGATATCGGTCGAGAGTTTGATATACTTCAATGACTTTGACGATAAGTTGCGTGCTTCGCTGGGCGATTTGGATATTTATAGCGAATCGTTGAGGTCGCTCCAAGACTTATATTACAATAATAATAACCAGCGGATGAACGATATTATTAAGCGGCTGACCATTGTTTCGTCCATATTTATTCCCCTGACATTTTTAGTAGGTGTTTGGGGTATGAACTTTGATGTAATGCCCGAACTGAATTGGCAATACGGATACCTTTTTGCTTGGGGAGTTATGGCTTTGGTTACGGTAGTGGCTATCTGGTTGCTAAAACGAAAGGGGTGGTTTTAGGAAATTAAGACGCGCTGGCTTCTTTATCTTTTCTTATTTGGTTGTATGTAGGGAACTCTTCGCCAATATATTCAAAAAAATACGAATATGCGCTTTTTAAATTGGCATAAGTTTCATCAAAAGTTTTGAGATTTTTACACCTTATAAGAGTTGCCATATCGCTGCATTCCCATATTCTGGAGAGTAGAAGTCTTTTGGCTTCGTCCTTATATCCGTTGCATGACAAGAAATAAAAGTCTGATTTAAATTGAGATAAAGGCATTTCGTCCGAACACCTTGGCATGATATGGTGTGGTTTCCCTTTCAGTGCGCGCACGTTGTTGGTCATACCCCAAATCTTGAAGAAAAGAATTATTTGTAAAATTCCGATAACAAGAAGAATGATAATAAACAGGATATCCATAATAATTAGATTTTTTTTGAGTGGGGTTTATATGGGTAATATGTTGTATCTCAGGTTTATCCAATTGTAAATACCCGATATTGTACCAATAATACCTATAAGGATAAGAATATAGCCCAATATGCGGTTAAAAACCATCAATGCGCGGGGGTTGAACCGTGTGCTGACCTTATTTACGACATACGAAACAAGAAACCACCACAGCAGTATGCCTACGCTGATAGACAGAAGCCCTACAAAACTTTCTTTTACGTTGTTGGGCGATATGAATGTGAAGCGGGCAAACATGGCTATGAAAAAGAAAAAGATACCTATGTTCGAGAGGTTCAGAAAGAAAGACGAAAGCAGAATTTTCCAATAAGGTGTGGCTTTTTTTGTTTCGTCTTGTTTCTTCAGATTTGCCGCAGGGTTCGATTTAGAAACAAAATATCCAAACACAAGGAGAACCAAACTGCCTAATATCTGGATAGGGTAGTGGTTGTTTTCTATAAACTCTACAACGAAACCCATGCCCAAGCCGGCTATTATGGCATAAACCATATCAGAGAGCATTGCTCCTACGCCGGTCAGCAGGCCATGCTTCCGGCCTTCGTTGAGTGTCCGTTGTATGCATAATACGCCAATAGGCCCCATTGGAGCCGATACAAGAATACCTATCAATATTCCATATAAAATGCTACTCGTCATTTAGTTTTTTCAGCAATTACGAATAACAAAGGTAACCTAAATTATCAAAAAACAGAACTAAAAAGTGTGAACCAATATATAACAAACTGATTCTTAGGTCTACTATATTTTGTTTTTTTACCTACCTCGAATCTTTTGTAATACATTATTTTCGGAGTATATTTGTTGTACGGACACGAATCAAATAAAAAAACTATGGAAGTCAGTATATTTATCGACAATTACAGGGAAGCATTTGGCCCGGCGCCCGAACTACCCATTGCGTTCTGGTATTCGGATGTACCCCTTGCCCAAACCGAAAAAATAGGAGGATGTTTCTTTAAAGCAATGAAAGATGTTCGTCGAGGCGAACCAGTCAGTCTCAATGCCGATACTATTGGCTGTTTGGGAGGGAAATTCTATACAGGGTTTAGCGAAATGTCGGATTTCATACCCAATTTTGTTTCGTTGAAAGAAAGGTATAAACAAACTCCGGAAATGGTATTGGAATTTATAGAATCGATAAGAGTTTCCAGAACACAGGCCAGATTTCTGAACTTTGTACGGGTCGATAAGCTGGATACGTTTGATAAAGTGGAAGCCATTCTTTTCCTTGCAACGCCCGATGTGCTTTCGGGGCTTACTGCGTGGGCTTTCTTCGATAATAACAGCCACGAGGCGGTAACTTCTACATTTGGTTCGGGTTGCAGTAGTGTGGTAACACAACCAATTCTTGAGAACAAGGAGGGAGGCAAGCGTACTTTCGTCGGGTTTTTCGACCCATCGGTACGTCCTTACTTCGAGGCCAATATATTGAGCTACACAATACCGATGTCGAGGTTCAAAGAAATGTATCGGACGATGCGCAATAGTTGCCTGTTCGATACCCATGCTTGGGCAAAGATCCGGGAGCGTATCAATGCCTCCGTAAATTGAGCAAATAAATCACAACCTTTGGTTTACTGCCATCACAGCCACTTTAAAGCCTTTTTTCAGTTCGTCGTTTAACAATGGACTAAGTGTTGCGTATGCTTCTTGCCACCTGTCGGAGAAACAATCGGGCAGATAATATGTAGCTATGGTATGTAACCGGGAATCCCAGTTTTCTACTTCGGTCAGATTTTCGTTTGCCCATAGCAGGGGATTGCCGTTCATTTTCTTTTTGCGTGCCATCATTTGGGGTATTGTTTCGAATACCAACAACGAATCATGAAAAACGGATGCTATGGACTGGAAAAAGCTTTTCACTTTTTCCGGTGGGAAAAACATAAGGAGGGCTTCGCAAATGATGAGTACATCGTTATGTTTAGGAATTTGCGTTATCCAATCCCTTTGGAAAGCATCGGCGGCGATATTCACTTCATTATTTGCCGGCACGAGTTTCTCTCTGATATTTACTGACTCCGGTAAATCAACGTTATACCATCTGGCCGCCGGGAAGCGTAAAGGGCGGGTATCCAACCCCGCACCGATATTAATGATAATTCCGTTTGGATGTTCTTTTAGCCATTGGCGGGTAATATTATCAATAATATGTGTTCTGCTTGCTATGCCGATTAGAGAGCGTTGGTCGGCTTCAAATTTAGAAAAATCGTAGTCGATGGCCTTTACTATATCCCTGTCGTATGTAGCATCTATCAAGGGATTATCTTCTCCGGCCAACACCGACCTGTAATAGAGTGGTATAAGCAGGGTTTCGGGTATGCCGTTGAGTTTATCAGTTTTTATTTTTCCCATACTTTTACAGGTTTATACATACCACAAAAAGGATTGAAAGCAAGAATGCAGACATAGATGTAAACTTCAGATAAGGGTCTAAGGCTTTATTGTTGCTTGTTTTGAAAATATTGCGCAGAATCACTAAAAAAGGTACAAAAGCCACCACATAAAGCCATTGATGCCACGCTGTTGCGTATAAGGCACTGTAACAGACAAAACAGCCTATTCCGCCAAAGGTAAGTAGTGTGTGATAGCGTTTTGCGTTTGCCAATCCGATACGGATAACGAGTGTTATTTTGCCCGAAGCCTTGTCGTTTTCCATGTCGCGCATGTTGTTGATATTAAGAACGGCGGCTGTGAAAAACCCTAAAGCTATTGCCGGTAACCAAGGCCGGAAATCTACGGTTTGGGTATGCAAAAAATAAGTACCCACTACCGATACCGGACCAAAAAACAGAAAAGAAAACACATCGCCTAAGCCTTTGTATCCGTATGGGTTTTTCCCTGCCGTGTATTTTATGGCTGCCCATATAGATGTCGCCCCCAGAGCGATAAAAAGCAGTATTACGTATATGCTCATAAATTGCGATGCCTTGTAAATAAGGCATAATCCCACAATGGCAGAGCATGCAGCCGTAACGCCTATGGCTGTGAGCATTTGGCGTGGAGTGATTTTTCCACTCTGAACGGCACGGATGGGGCCAAGGCGCTTACCGGTGATGTCTGTTCCGTGCTGAAAATCGCCCAAGTCGTTAGCCAGATTAGAGAGCAGTTGTAGCAAGGTGGCAGTCAGTATCGTCAGGATACATATGCTCGTGCTGAACCGCCCTGCGCTCATAGCCATACCGCTACCGCAAATGGTTGTGGCCACGGCCAGAAAAAGCGTGCGCGGACGCAGAGCCGATATCCAAGGTTTAATGTTTGTCATTTTTAATCGTTTCCTCCAAACAAGCCTGTTCTGATAGAAAGGCGTACTCCGAATTTATCGTAATCGAATTTTTTGAACGATGCAAAGATACCACAATTCAGGAAACCTAACAGGTCTATCGAATAACCGACTTCCGAATAATATTTCAGATTAGGGGTATGTAGGGCTTTGAGGTGCAGGTTTTCGCGAAAAAGTTTTCTCTGCAAGAACGGGAGCCGCTTCAGCAGAAGGTATTGCGACGAATAATTGAGTTGCGTCTGTACCCAATAGTCGTTTGTGGATGCCTCGTAGCTGTCGATAAGCAGGAAGGACGAATACGCGCTTTTGCGCATCACTACATAATCTGTGGCATCGAAGTGTTTATAATCGGCAAAATGCGTTTTCGATTTATTTCCTAAAAATGCTCCACCTTCTACACTGTAAGCCAAATACGAGAAATATCCCAACTTGATGCCTTGCCTTATCTCTCCTTGCAGCTTGCGGAAGCGTGAGCTGTTGGAATGCCAACCAGAAAAGCCTTCGCTGTATAGTAACTTGAAGGTGGGTGATGTGATTTCGCGGTATCTTTTTTGCCCGTTGTACACCGAATAGTAAGCGTAGGGCGAGTATGTAAGCAGTACGCTGTATGCGGTCAGGTTAAAGTCTTTGGCTTCGGGGCGGTTTTCTACTATTTTTTCTCGCACTCCTAAAAACCGGCCACCTTCGGCAAAGCTATATCTGGTGTTCCACTCCAAGCCCGAACGTTTGGCCGAAGTGAAGCCTACACCTATACGCAAACCGTTGCTGATGTCTATCAGGTTGCCAACGGCAAAGTATTTTTTGTTGTAAAGTTGGCTACGGTTCCGCCCAAAAATTAAAGACCCGTATGTGTTGTCCTTGCGGTTTGTCCCGTAGGGATTGTAGTCGGTTGATTCTTCTCCGGCTTCAATGTAGGCATATCCCAGCTTCATGGGGGCATAGTTTAGTGCGAGGGTTGTTTTATGCACAACGCTTTTGCGGGCGGTGGTGTAATATACCTGTGGCGATAGCGAAATTTTGTTTTTACGGTTATTGAACCGTGTGCTAAGTGTGAATTTTTGCCCTAACCAAAAGCCATCGGCAAAGTTATACTCCTGAGGCCATGCGCCGAGTATCCCTCCGTAACGAAATTCAAAGCGGGTGGAATCGCCTCCCACTTTTCCGCCTGTAAGGATGCTGCCCCAACGGAATTTGGTATTGGTTTCTTTTTCACGCAACGAATCCACACGGTGCTGTATGGAGTCTTTCATCTCGTAACTGACTATTTCACGTTCGTTGAGGGGAGCATTACGAACGCTAAGCCAAAAGGTAGAATCTTTTTTAGTTGCTAAACTGTCGGATTTTACGTGATAGTTTGTATCGAGTTTTATTTCGAAGTCGCGTTTTTTCTTTTCTTCGATCTGGGCAATAACATCGTTTTCTTTATTTATTTCGATATCCAGATATTTTATTGAAGCCAGATAGTTGTAATAACCGCTGATGCTGAATATATCCGCCTTCATGTTGCTCGAAAAAGAAGTGGGGAGGTAAACATCATCTTTGACCGGGCTATATGTAATGTTGAAGGCTTGGTCGATGCCCATAATGGAAAACGTAAGTTCGGCATTGCGTAAGTCCCAAGTGCCTTCGGCAATATATACCCAGCCTTTAAACAGCATGGGGTTATCGTATTTGGGAATGACCTTTATTTTGTTGATTGTTTCTTTCCCGTTTTCGGTAAAGCCTTCGTAACGAAAGTTATAGTAGTCTAAAGCCGAGGGGTTGAGAGGCGAAATTGCCCCCGAAAATTTTTCTTCGTAGAGCGACCCCCGCATCAGCGTCAAGGCGTCTTTTGCCTCAAAATCGTCGGGAATGGTGCTCGAAAACGCTTTTACCGTTTGTTCGTACTTGTTGGGAGCAGTAAATTCTATTTCGTTGAGCGATTCTTGGATAAAAAGCTTGTCTTTCATGTCCGACATTTTCATCCCATCCGTTTTTGACAGCATATCGACGAGTTTACCCACTTTCTGAAGTTCGAATACACCTTTTATGTAACATTCCGATTTATAGCTGCTTACCATCCGGGCATGCACCGGAGCTTTTTTTATTGCCTGCCGCATTATCTCGTAGGCGGGATCTTCTTTCTTCGATATTGTAACTTCTTGCAGGTTAAACGGACTGTTCTCCAGAACGATATCCAGAACGGTTGTTTCTCCTTTTTTTATGGAAACAGTGCTGTGCTTACTTTTGTGGCCTAAGCATCGGAATTCGATTGTGTATTTTCCGGGCGATAGGGTTGTTTGGTATTCGCCCTCTTCGTTGCAGGCTAATCCCTGATTGGGTTCTTTTATGTAGACAGTAGCTCCGTATACGGCTTCTCCGTTTTTATCGGTAACTTTTCCCCTTAGGTTTTGAGCGGTTGCTGTGTTTATGGAAAATGTTAGTATTGTAAGTGTAAGGAGAAGAATATATTTCATAACTTTCTGTTAAGGTATTGATTTCTAAAAATATGTTGCAAAAGTATTAATAAATGCCTATTGTTAAAAACATTTGAAGCAGGAATGAGTATAATTTTATACTTTTGCGAAGATATTAAAATGATTTATGATGAAAAGAGTATTATATCTTTGTTTGGGTTTGCTGTTCCTGCTGGTTTCCTGTAACGATGATTCGGAACACCGCATGAATGGTATGTGGCAATTGAAAACGGTTGAAGACACGAACGGTAACACAACGCATGTTGACACGGTGTATTATAGCTTCCAGCGACAGGCGGTATTTTCTTTTACACATCTTATAAACGAAAATGAGGCCGAAGTTTATTACGGATATGTTGATTTTCCGGCCGACGATAAAGTGCAAATAAGCATTGACCAGAGATATAGGGTAGACGATTTTCTGAAATATTCTGGGTGGACAGATTTTGATAATACTTTTATCATAAAAAAAGTTGACGGCAAACGGTTGGTTTTGTTGTCGGAAGTTGATAAGAAGACCTATACCTTCAAAAAATACTGATCGTTACTATGAAAACACACATAACTTTACTGATAGCTTGTCTCGTTTTTTTTGCGGAAAAAGCCGTATCGCAGTCCGAAACATCTTATAGAGCCGAGACTTTCGGTTCGGTGTCTTCGGGCGATAATACCCCTTTCTGGATGCAGTACCATAACTGGGGAATGGTTCCGTTGGATGCTAATAATTTTTATGTGCGAGGTGGGGCTTTCCATGAACAGAAAATCAACAAAGATTGGTCTTTTAAGGCAGGATTGGACATTGCGGGTTCGTCTCCGCATTCGTACGGAAGCCTTTGGATACAGCAACTTTATGGTGAGTTGAATTGGCGCTTTGTTCGCTTAAATATAGGGTCGAAGGAAGATTACACTTCTTCATTAAATCCTTATTTAAGTTCGGGTGATTTTAGCTATTCTAACAATTCGCGACCCATGCCGGAAGTTAAGATAAGCGTTCCGGAATTCCTTTTGATCCCTAAAACCAAAGGAAATATGTACATCAAAGGCGATTTTGCTGTGGGGAAATATATGGATGGCAACTATATGGAAGATGTGGCGAAACCCCATGGGCAAAGCTATGAAAAAGATGTGTTGTCGCACCACAAATCCATTTATTTCAGATTCGGTAATATTGAAGGAAAGCATAAATTACAATTTACTCTCGGTTTAGACCATCAAGTGCAATGGGGCGGAACCCTCTATCAGAAAGATAAAAATGCGCCCGGTGGTTACAATATTGTGAAGCAACCCAAGGGATTGGACGATTTTTTTAGGGTAATGATAGCCAAAGAAGGTTCTTCCAAATCAACATTTGGTGATAATGCTTATGTTGCCGGTTCGCAGGTTGGTTCCTATACCTTGAAACTCGACTACAAGCTGAAAGATAAAGAAAGTATAAGTTTATATACGCAACATTTTTTTGACGATGGCTCAGGCATGGTTTTTGAAAACTACAAGGATATGTTGCTGGGTGTGGAGTATAAGTCGGGCAAAAAACAATTGTTATCGGGAGCTGTTCTCGAATACATATACACAAAACAACAAACAGGCCCCATCCATTTTAATATGATGATGGACGATGAGCACGATGGCATACGCAATAAAGGAAACGGGAACGATAATTATTACAACAATCTGGATTATGTACAGGGACGGTCGTATTACGGACGTACTATGGGCACGCCTTTGTTTCTTTCGCCGGAGTATAACACCGATGGAAGTCTGGTTTTTAAAAGTTCCCGTATAATTGCTTTTCATTTGGGTATTGAGGGATATCTTCATCCAACCTTCAAATATAACCTGCTTGCAACCACCGGCCGCTCGTGGGGGACATACTATGTGCCTTATAAGTCGGTAAAAGATGGTGTAGCATCGTTGCTCAACTTGACCTATACTCCGCCTAAAATGCCCGATTTGGATGTGAAGCTATCTTTGGGTTTCAATACCGGGAAATATTTTGGAAGAGACACTTTCGGGGCAGGTATAACAATTGTCAAGAAAGGTATTATCTGTAAAAAATAAAGTTGCGTTTTTGATGTTTTGTTGTAGAATGCCGAAGGATTCTATAACTTAGAAATAAACGGTACCCGTGGTGCATTTGGAGAATACACTACGGGTTACTTATTCTGTATTTTAGAGCAACCGCATCAAATTTGAATAGTTTTTTTTAGATAGTTTGTGTATCTGAAGTAACTTTATCCAAATTTGATGCGGTCGTTATAGAAAGATTATTCAAATATTGGGTACTTAAAAAAAAGTTTTTACCTTTGCGTCCATTCTTATACATGGTGCAAACCGGAATAGTTGTGGGAAAATTTGGAATATACAACATACCATTGAGAGGCCTTTCGGAAGGCAGTCACACATTCAATTACGTATTGGATAAAACTTACTTCACTAATATTGGTGATGGTGAGTCTGACATACGCAGAGGCGATGTGTCGGTAGAATTGGTGGTAAAAAGAATCGGATCGACATTTGAATTCGGTTTCGATTTGAATGGAGTTGTATCTGTTCCCTGCGACCGTTGTTTGGACGACCTGTCGGTAGAAGTAGTTGCACAGAACAAACTGTTTGTGAAATTCGGAAAAGAATACTCCGAAGAGAGCGACGAAATAGTTGTCATACCCGAAGACGAAGGGGAGATAAATATAGCTTGGTTTTTGTTCGAATTTGTTTCGCTCAGTATCCCGATGAAGCGTGTGCATGCTCCGGGAAAATGCAACAGAATGATGTCGACCAAATTGAACAAACACAGGGCCACCAACGCTGACGACGAAGACGATATTGACACTATGGACAGTGATGCGCACAACGAAGAGGCTGGAGAGATGCCTACCGATCCGCGTTGGGACGCGCTCAAGGATATAAATGTGGAAGACTGAACAGAGCCACAATAGAGAAAGAAAAGATTAGCATAAAAATAAAACAAAGAATTCATAACTAAATTTAAATAAAAAAATGGCACATCCTAAGCACAGACAATCGAAATCGAGAACAGCAAAAAGAAGAACTCACGACAAAGCTGTGGCTCCAACATTGGCCGTTTGTTCAAATTGCGGTTCATGGCATAAATACCACACTGTATGTCCTGATTGTGGATATTACAGAGGTAAATTGGCTATAGAGAAAGAGGTAGCAGTTTGATTGTCGAGACAATAAAAGCCCTAAAAGACTCAAAAATTTTAGGGCGTTTTTTTGTAATAAAAAATAAAACCATAGAACAATGATTCAAGCAGCGATAACTGGTATAGGAGCATATGTTCCTGAAGATGTTATAACCAATGCCGATTTGGCCAAGATGGTCGATACAAGCGACGAATGGATAACCACACGTGTAGGTATTAAAGAGCGTCGTATATTGAGAGGAGAAGGGCAAGGAACTTCTGTGATGGGCACAAAAGCAGTGGAAAAGTTGCTTGAAAAAACAAAAACCCGTCCCGAAGAAGTTGAAATACTTATTTTCGCAACCACCACTCCCGATCATGCTTTTCCGGCAACGGCTGCTATTGTTTGCGAGAATGTTGGGATAAAAAATGCCTTTGCTTTCGATATGGAAGCTGCATGTTCTGGCTTTTTGGTAGCCCTCGAAACAGGAGCCAATTTTGTGCGTACAGGCAAATATAAAAAAGTGATTGTTGTGGCAGGCGATAAAATGACGTCTGTTACAGATTATACCGACCGGACAACCTGTCCTTTGTTTGGTGATGCCGTAGGGGCTGTTTTATTGGAGCCTACCGAAGAAAATGTAGGTATCATGGATTCTATTTTGCACACAGATGGTGTTGGTATTCCTCACCTATACCTGAAAGGTGGAGGTTCTGCTTATCCGGCAACCGAAGAAACCGTAAAAAACAAATGGCATTATATCTACCAAGACGGGCAAGTTGTATTTAAACATGCTGTTTCTAAAATGGCCGATACAGCGGCTGAGATTATGGAACGCAACCATCTCACCAAAGACGATATAGCATGGTTTATTCCTCATCAGGCAAATCTCCGTATTATTGACGCGGCAGCCAATCGTATGGGCTTGTCGTCCGATAAGGTAATGATCAATATTCAGAAATATGGCAATACCAGTGCTGGTACGATACCTGTTTGCTTGGCCGAATGGGAAAGCCAACTGAAGAAAGGCGATAATATAATCCTTGCTGCTTTTGGCGCGGGCTTTACTTGGGGTGCAATTTACCTTAAATGGGCATACTAAAACAAAGAATACTTAAAATTGCAAGAGTATATTTTGTTGTCATCATATTAACGAAAACGTATTTGCGGTAAATGCAGATACGTTTTTTGTATAATTAAATTTATCTTTGTTACTTCAACATTAAAAATAATAAGGAAAGAGAAAAATGCATAAATCCGGATTTGTAAATATTGTAGGCAATCCTAATGTGGGGAAATCAACTTTGATGAACGCGCTGGTGGGCGAGCGTATATCAATCATCACATCGAAGGCACAAACAACCCGCCACAGGATATTGGGGATAGTTAATACCGAAGATTACCAGATAGTATATTCGGACACACCGGGAGTGCTGCGCCCAAACTACAAGTTGCAAGAGTCGATGCTTAATTTCTCGGAATCGGCGTTGAGCGATGCCGATGTTCTGCTTTATGTTACCGATGTAGTTGAAAAGACTGCCAAAAACGAAGAGTTTCTGCACAAAGTACAGAATGTTGATGCACCGGTATTACTGCTTATAAATAAGGTAGACCAGACCAATCAGAAGGAACTGGAAGAATTGGTGCAAGAGTGGCACGGATTGTTGCCTAAGGCCGAGATATACCCAATATCGGCACTTAACAAATTTAATGTAGATTTAGTTAAGAAAAGAGTGTTGGAGCTTGTACCCGAATCGCCTCCCTATTTTGAGAAAGATGCTTTGACCGACCGCCCTGCCCGTTTTTTTGTTACGGAAATAATCCGCGAAAAAATACTTCTTTATTACCAAAAGGAAATACCTTATGCCGTGGAGGTAGTTGTAGAGGAGTTTAAAGAAGAAAAAGATATCATCAACATCCGGGTGCTGATTGTTTGCGAGCGCGATTCGCAAAAGGGTATCATCATCGGCCATAAGGGGCTGGCTCTGAAAAAGGTGGGTGCAATGGCACGGAAAGACATTGAACGCTTTTTTGAGAAAAAAATATTCCTCGAAATGTACGTCAAGGTAGAAAAAGACTGGCGCAGCCGCGACAATCTGCTCCGTAAATTCGGTTACAGAATGGATTGATTGCCATTTTATACATCAGATTATAAGTGTGTTACGTATATTTAATGTTATATTGTAAATATTGTTTGTATTTAGTAAGCTTTTTATAGAAAAATATATACCTTTGCCCCGAAATCTTAGGGGGTGCCTAAAAACAGGCTGAGATCATACCCATCGAACCTGATTCGGTTAGTACCGGCGTAGGGAGATAGATACGCTTTAAGAGTTATATAATACTGTGGGCGTTCTAAATTTGGTAATCATCTCTTTTTTTTAAGACCCCTTTTTTATTTATTTGATAATTTATTTTTAAATGAAAAAGGAAATTCTATTCATTATCGGGGCTTTATTCTCCGCATCTTCGCTCTGTGCTGTGGAAGTGCCCGACAGTATCAAACAAGTTAAGCTTGAGGGAGTAACCGTATCGGCTCAGCGTGCCGGAGGAAATGCTCCAATAGCTTATTCTAACCTCAACCAAACACAAATTAAGCAAGACAATGCGGCAAAAAACATTCCCTTTATCTTGCAAACACTGCCTTCGGTTGTAGCATTCTCCGAAGATGGTTCGGGTGTGGGAAATACATCCCTGCGTATACGTGGGGTAGACGCAACCCGCATCAATGTAACCCTGAACGGTATGCCGCTTAATAATCCTGAAAGTCAGGAGGTTTATTGGGTTAATTTTCCCGATGTTTCGAACTCGCTGCAAAGCATACAGGTGCAACGTGGGGTGGGGACGTCTACCAACGGTACAGCCTCTATTGGGGGAAGTATTTCGTTGAATACCACGGCCGCAAATTCAAAACCATATGGCGAGGCAACAGGTTCTTTGGGGAGTTACGGCACAAGCCTGTATTCGCTTGCCGCAGGAACGGGAATACTTAAAAACGGTTTGTCGCTTGATGCCCGTTTCTCGAAAGTGAACGGAGACGGTTACATCCGTAACGGAAAGGTTGACCACCGCAACCTGTATGTGGCTCTGTCGTATTATGGCGAAAAAGAACTGTTCCGTTTGAGCTATATGAAAGGAGTGCAACACACGGGCATAACGTGGGAAGGTATCAGTCCTGAGCAAATGGCAAAAGACCGTCGCTATAACTCCGCCGGAGAATATACCGACGATGACGGCAATACCCGCTATTATGACAATGAAACCGATAATTATTATTCTGATATTGCGCAACTTAGCTACTCGCGCTTTTTGAGTGCTTCTTTAACTTTCAATGCCAGTTTCAATTACATGCATGGCTATGGCTATTACGAAAATTACAAAGCGGATCAAAGTTTAGGCAGCAAATTCGGATTAGATAACCAAATTGTAGACGGGGTTGAGTATGAAATATCGGATGTTATTCGCCGGAAATTGATGGATAACGACCTTTATACGGCAAATATGGCTTTAGAGTACAAGGCTGATAAACTGAAAATAACGGGAGGAGGCTTTGTGTCAGCTTTTCATGGTAACCATTACGGGCGTTTGCCTTGGGTAAAGTATAACGAGAATATTCCAAAAAATTACGAATGGTACAGGAATAATTCGGAAAAGAAAGAATTCAGCCTGTTTGCAAAAGCAGAGTATAATGTTATTGAGAATCTGAATCTGTTTGGCGATGTTCAGTACCGCTATGTAGACTACCGGATGTTTGGCATGGACGACGATTTTGCCAATATAAACAACCGCAATAATTACAGCTTCTTCAACCCTAAATTAGGGGTATCGTATGCTTTGGGCGAAAACGCCAAATATGGTAATGTTTACGCTTTTGCGGCGATCTCCAACCGCGAGCCTTTGCGTACAGACATTAAAGAATCGATAAAAGGCGGCGGCACACAGAAAATAAAATCGGAACGTTTGTTCGACTACGAACTGGGTTATACCAAGCAAAGCGCTATGTATTCGTTCGGAGCAAACGCTTACTATATGTACTACAAAGACCAGATGGTACAAACCGGAAAACTTAACGATGTGGGCTACAAGCTGATGGAAAACGTTCCTGACAGCTACCGTATAGGTATTGAACTTTCGGGAGCAGTAAAGCCAACCAATTGGGTTAGGGTTGATGCCAATGTTAGTTTTAGCCAGAATAAAATAAAGAATTATACGGCTTATTACGATTTGTACGATACTGATTGGAATTCCAAAGGACAAGTATCGGAATTTCATAAAAAAACGGATATTTCGTTTTCGCCCAATGTTGTTGGTAGCGGAATCATTTCGTTCTTTCCGGTTAAGAACGCAACACTGTCGCTTGTAGGTAAATACGTGGGTAAGCAATATTACGATAATACTTCGGACGAAGAACTTCGCCTGAACGATTATTTTGTAGGTAATGTGGTTGCCGGATATACTTTTAAGCTGGAAGGAGTAGGCAGCGCCGATTTGCAAATTTTTGTCAATAATGTCTTAAATAAAAGATATGTGGCTAATGCTTGGACAGAAACTTATAAATTTACGGACGGAACCAAAGAAGTTTACACAGGCCTGTTTCCGCAAGCCACACGTAACTTCATGGCTAAATTAACATTAAGGTTTTAGTACCGCCATCAATGATAAATTTCATAGAAACACATTGGCAGGAACTGTTGGGCACATTGTTCGGGCTTCTATATCTCTATTACGAGTATAAAGCCGATATGAAGATGTGGCCAACAGGCATCCTCATGTCGTTGTTCTATGTATATGTTTTTGTATCGGCAGGGATATATGCTTTTGCTGTCATCAATATATATTATATTCTTGCCGGCGTTTACGGGTGGTTTATGTGGGGAAGAGCGTCTCAAACGGACGAAAGGAACGTTAGGCGGGCACCCCGGAAAGTTTTTCTGTTTTTATTACCTGTCGTCATTACTTTGTTTTTACTGATAGGCTATGTGTTGCAATATTTAGGAGAAAGCACTGTAGCTTGGGGCGATAGTTTTATAACAACGCTGAGTATTGCCGCCATGTGGATGTTGGCGCAAAGGTATGCTGAACAGTGGTTGCTGCTTATCGTAGCCAACGTTGTTTCGGCGGCATTGTTCTTTTATATGGGATTGTACCCATCGGCTGTTTTGTATGCGGTTTATGCCGTAGTTTCGGTTTTCGGTTTGTTGAATTGGAGAAACATGGCATTAGCAACCGATAATAAAGAAAAATAAAATTTTAAAATGAAAACCTATAAGCTCCCTACACTCGATACTGTTGCCCAAACGGTGGTTCTTGCAAACGGTGAATTTCCGAAGAATTGCTTACCCTTGACTATTTTGAAAAACAGCAAGTATATTGTTTGCTGTGACGGGGCAGTTAATCAGTTGATGGATAGTCAAGTGGAGCGTGTCCCTGATGCGATTGTAGGCGATTGCGATTCGCTGAGGCCCGAAAATCGGAAGTGGTTCGAATCCATAATATTTACTGTAAGCGAACAGGATACGAACGACCTAACCAAATCAATCTCTTTTTGTGAGGCTTCGGGACGTAAAAAAATTGTTATACTTGGGGCAACAGGTAGGCGCGAAGACCATACCATAGGTAATATAAGCCTCCTTGCCGAATATCTTGACCTGCCCGGTATGGACGTGGAAATTATTACCGATTATGGCATTTACAGGGCTATTGACAGCACTTCCGAATTTGAAAGTAGGGTAGGGCAGCAGGTATCCATTTTCAGTATAGGGCAAGACGCCGTAACGACGCACAACCTAAGATACCCTATAACCCGTGGAACACTGACCAACTGGTGGCAAGGAACACTGAACGAAGTCCTTGGCGATTCTTTTGTTATTGAAGTGGAAGGAAAAACGATTGTTTTCCGCGCGTTTTAAGTTCAGCGTAAAAACTGTTGTCGTGTTCTCTCACGCTCTTTCCTGTTTTCGACAACGTCTTTAATTATTTTTTCAACCTTTTGATTTTCAGTTAATTATTTTTCTAATTTCTTGAAAACCCATATCCTGATGGCAATTAAGACAAGAATATCGGCCGATATTAAAAAAAATACGTTCATTTTTTTACGGTGATATAGGCTGTGGGTGCCCACCACAGATTCACGCCCATCGAGACGCTTATAATTTCGTATCCGGCATCTTCCAGTTGTTTTAGTGTTTCTTCTACTTCTTGGCATAATTGGTCGGTAGACCAGTAGTTCGATTTTTTGATTATTTTAAACTGATTCATAAGTGTGTGTATTTTAATAGTTTTTATTTATAGGTTTTTATTCTTTATTTCTTTTAGTTTCCCCTGCGTTCCTTTATGCTTAGGATTGAGGAAGAGAACTTTTTCAAAATCGGATTTAGCCTTATCATATTCTTTCAGTCCGTAGTAGGCCGATCCACGAGCGTAAAGCATCCGCCAACTGTCAGGGTTTTGGTTTACCAGTTGGTCGAACATTTTCAGGGCTTTCCTATAATCGATTTTCGCTAAATACTTTTTGCCGATTTTATCGTAAGCTTTTGCCCTGCGCAGCAAAGCATCGTAATCGTAACGATTGTCTTTTATGTTTTTCGTGTATTGCTCTACTGCCTCTTTTATTAACGATTCGTAATGTTTTTTCTTGCCTCCTGTTTTTTCAATCATTAGGGCTTTGCAGTAGATAGGATTGGCAAAACCGGGAGCTCTTTCTATTGCCATATCAAAGTAAGGTAGTGCTTCATTGTACTTATTTTGATCCATATAGAAGTTCCCCATATTCACGTAAGGGTGTGGCGATGAGGGGTTCATTTCTATCGACTGCCTGAAGTCCGATTCCGCTTTACGGAACTCCTGCCTGTCGAGGTACAAAGCTCCTCTGTTGTTGTAAGTATTGGCGTTGTAGGGTGATGCTTCTACGCTTCTGTCATAAATATTAAGTGCCAGACTATCGTATCCAAGTTCAGCATATGTAGTTGCCAGATTATTGAGCATACGTCCGTCGCGGGGCGAAATTTCAACAGCCTGCTGAAAATAATGAATGGCACTGGGAAAGATGTTTATCATACGGTACGAAATGCCGCAGTATGTGTGAGCATCCAGATTATCGGGGTCGAGATTGATTACCTTAAAGCAATCTACAATAACTTGGTCAAAATGCTTTTGGTCGAAGTTCTCCTTTATTGCCCCTAAGTAATAATCAACACTGTCCTTTTGGGCTTTAGCTGTTTGCGATAAACAAAGCGATAGTATTAGTGCCAGTAGTGCTTTATTCATAAGGTATTGTATTTTGTGCAAAAATTATACTTTTTATTGATAATGCGAATCAGTAGTTGAAACAATTCGCTGATTTGTTTAGTTAAATTATTTATTATCAATGAAATAAGCGCGTTGAACATTTGCTCAATCTCTTGAAAATCATTAACTTAAAAGAATAATCCCCATTATTTTTTTAATTATGATTCCCAAGAAGAAAGAGCTTAAACTGATAAAGATTTATATGTATATCTGTGATTTATACGATTCAGAACTTAAGTATTACTGTCAAAGATATAGTAATAATTCCAATCCCGTATTTACCGATCAGGAAATAATGACAATTTACCTATTTGCAGGACATTGTCAAAA
>NZ_JARXWE010000016.1 GCF_029893235.1 Dysgonomonas sp. PH5-45 | reverse complement strand
AGGCGTGGGAGATATTAAGTTCTTTATGTACAGACTGGCGATGCTATATTCGTGATATGTGACAAGGTTTATCAACCGGGAAAATCCGCTGACCCCAACTTTAACCTTAAGAGCACAAAATCAAAATGATTCAATTCCTTATTTCTTTAAAAAAACTACTTCCAATAATAGCTTATGGTACACATCAGATATTGTAAAAACGGATATCTGTTCAATATTGGAGGGAAATATATCACTCCAATGGGAGCATCGTTTTTCCGATGTTTTCACAGTAGAAGCTGGAATGGGTGTTCTACTGACTGATACAATACTTGAGATGCCTTCTGTTATGTCTTCAAAAAGGAATCCGGCTTTTGTTCAGAACAACCCCGGATTCAGTTTTTCGCTATCTCCCCGTTTTTACTACAGTAATACATTCCCTCATTTGTATAACAGCTTGTTGTATTCGTATAAAAACTATGGTCATTCTCAGCTACATGCAATTAGTATTGTAACAGGATATGTATGGACGGTTTCCGAAAAGTTTATAATTGACTTTGCATCAGGGATATCATTCATCAAACAACATGGTAAGAATGGTTATCCACTATTGTTCAACAAAGAAAAGAACGACTTATTGTTCGATATATACATGAGCGTAAAATTAGGTTACATTATATAAAATAAATCCCAAATTGAAATGAAAACACTATTAACTGCTTTTTTGTACATCTTGTTATTCTCATCCGTTGCGTTTGCCCAAAAAAAAACCTCCGGAATAGATCAATATCTGGACGATGGAGGTTTTTCTAATGCTAAGTTATTGGGCAAAGTAAATTTAACTTCCATCTATCAAGGTGATCTCCATCTCTCAATGGAGTATTTGGTAAGTAAAGAATTTTCGGTTGAAGCCGGAGCCGGAGTGCTTTTAGGCTACTACAATGACGACCCTTTAAACAATTTTATCGACACAGGCGACGACTCTCTTAAAAACCCTAAGATGGGATTCAGCTTGTCGGCTGTGCTGAAATATTATAAAGACGGCATGGATTTTTTTTACATAAGCATACCTGGCCGTGCCCGTTTCATACCGGGGCAGATACAACTTTACGAAGTTTCGTTCGCTCCCGGCAAACAATGGGTGTGGGATAACAGGCTTCTGCTCGATGTATCTATCGGTTTAGGTATTCAGCATCAAAAAAGTATGGACAGTAAATCGTATGCTTTTCATGCCGAAGAACGAATGTCTCATAGCGAAAGTTCTTACGAAAGTTTCCCTACCAAGAATCGACTAATTATTCCCATAGCTATTAAACTCGGCTACCTCTTTTAACAGCAAGTATTTAGCAAACTTTAAATCATAGTCATATGAAAAAATTTATTTTAACCCTATTGATACCTTTAACCATATCGACAATACTTCTTGCTCAAGAAAAGCCTCTATTTCTAAATGTTGAGTGGACTGATAAAAAAACTCCAGGGCAAAAAGGGAAAAGAATAAAAGATTGCGTCTATCTGACAGGAGATGACAATGTTATTTTTTATCTATACCAAACAGGCATCCCCCCGGAACGGCAAAATACCGGAGATTATATAGTGAAACACAACTTGAAAGACGGGAAAATGGAATATTTCAAGATTGAATTAAACAATATAAAAAAGGTAGATCGCAATTATGAAGGAGCAAAGGTAATAAACGGCGATATATATCTATTTTCGTCGTTCAAAAACAAGAAAGATAAAAAATATTACTTCTTTGCCGAAACCGTAAAGAAAGAACCTTTCAGCTTAAACCGCGATGAACGGATGATAGGTGAAATCGATTATAGTAAAATAAAAGGAGGTAAGTTGAGTAACATGTCGTTCGTAACTTCTCCCGACGAATCGAAAATATTAATATCTTACAGCTTACTGAATAAAAAGAACGAGATATTGAGTTTTGGTTTAGAAGTATTCGATAATAAATTGACCTCTATATGGAAACGCGCCAACGACTTCCCAACCCTTACCAAAGACGAGAAAGTTTATTTAGGCCAGTATGTGGTCGATAACAATGCAAACGCCTATCTGACAAGCCATGTGTATAAAAAGAAGGGGAAAGATAAAAAATTGTTTCTCACCCATTATCCCGGTGATGGTTCAGATGCAGGAATCAAAGAAATAACCTTTTCCGGTCAGAACTACGCATTGTCTCAACATCTTGGAATAAACAACAATAACGACCTTATTTGTGCCGGATTCTTTTCAAGAATAGGGAATAAAAGTGCTATCGGCTCTTTTTCTATCATCTTACCTTCGGGTTCGATAAAAGATTTCCGGATGAATGAAAAACTCTTCGACAACAATTACCTTACCAAAGGAATGAATGAAAAAGAAGCCGAAAAGACTTTAGAGAAAAAAGATAAAAATAAAGACTTCGACGATGGATATTATTACAAATTTGAAGACATTCATTTCAAAAATGACGGAGGATTCTATATAAGTGCGGAAAAAAGAGCAATTACTCTAATTGAAAAAAGACAACAAGGAGTTGTTTTCAAATACAACATCTATCATTATAGTGATATATCGTTATTGAATTTCGACAAGAACGGGAACTTGCTTTGGGCGTATAAAATACCTAAAAACCAAAACTTACAGAACGAAGATCGCAACAGAGCCTCTTATGCTCTTGGTTTCGACCAGAATGATGCTGCCTACATTATTTACAATACAGTAAAAATGTTTTTGGGTAAAGCCAAATCAGGGAGCATCCAAACTATCTTGATAAAATTAGGAAACGATGGTACTGAATCGTGGAACGAATTATTTACCGATAACAATGATGTTACTAAAAGCTTCTCCCCAAGAAACACACGAAGCCTTGGTGATGGCAAATTCTTGCTTAACAGAACACATTATGGCGGATTTATGAGTGGTCCATCTATACAATGGGGTATTGTAAATTTACAAAAATAATTTATTACCCCTCATCGTCTAAAAGAGGGTGTGCCAAAAGTAAATTTCTTTTTGTCATTCTGACCGTAGGGAAGAATCTCCTTTTACAGGAAAAGATGTTTCACTATCGTTCAACATGACAGTAGAGTATATCAATTTGATATCATCAATCGACTTTTAACACACCCTCTTTTTATTACAATCTCCATACAAGGCGAATTGTATGGGAATAATGAACTTAAACGTTAGAGTACAAAATACGAAGATAATCAGCAAGTTACCCCTCCAAGGAGGAAAACAAAAGCTTTGCGACTTCATATTTCTGCATTTTTCTTCCTTTTTTACCTCAAAACCACCGTTACTCCCCGCGCGCCATGTGCGCCCACGACCAAGGCCTGTTCTATATCGGCGGTTTTTGAAGGACCTGAAATAAACACCCCGAAGCGTTTATCGCCCAAATCGAGTTTAGCATATGCCTCGTGCATATTGTTCACTATTTTGTTCCTGTCCAGAACTATAACCAAATATTCGGCTATGAAATAAATCACTTTTTGTTTTACGTTTTGCGGAATCCATACGCACCCGTTTTCGGCTACACCTATTTCGCCCTCCACAATTGCCAAATCCGTTCCGTTCAGGCTATGGGGGTCGTCCACATTATCGGGGTTGGTGGTGGCAATTGTTATTTCGGGCAGATTGGATGCTATTGTTTTAGCCTCAGGATATAGCGTGCGTATCAGTTGGTTTATATCACCGTCCAACAACAGGGCATCGCCGCCAACACCCTTGCTTATTTCTATAAATTGCTGTGTCTTATCCGGATATTGTATCCCCTCCAGAGTGTCCAGATCGGGCATATCGTATTGCGCTCTGGTGTGCCGTTTTATGCTGTTCAATATATCTTCTTTGCTACTCATTTCCTTTTGTTTTTGGGTTATTTTAAACGACAAAATTATTTTTTGCTTTTCTTTACCTTGCCTTTTTTCCACATAGAGGTGAACGATTCTTTTGCAAACACAGGCATTTCGCGCCCCTTGCCCCAATCGTTCAATCCGTTATAAATCATAAACCGAGGCAAATGATTTACAACCGTATCCACGTTCAAGGCGGCATTATAGAGCGAAGGATGCACAAAAAGGAACTTCATACCGTCCGACATTATTTTTTTCATCTTGTCGGCACGACCAAGCAAATCCAAGTTTTGCCGCCAACGATATATCTGGTCGGCAAGGTCAATTTTTACAGGACACACATTATTGCACGAATAGCAAAGCGAACATGCCGAAACATTGTCGTAATATTCTTCGGGCGCTTTCAGCATACCCAGATTTATACCTATCGGCCCGGGAATGAAATACGTGTACGAATATCCTCCGCTACGGCGGTAAACAGGGCATGTGTTCATACAGGCTCCGCAACGGATACACTTCAGGGCTTGTATATGCTCGTCGTTACCGAGTATTTCGCTACGCCCGTTATCTACAATGACGATGTGCATTTCGGCATCTTCCGAGCGTGCCTTCCGGTAATGCGATGTATAAGTAGTAGTGGGCTGCCCCGTTGCCGAACGTGCCAGCAGGCGGGTATATATGCTCAAAGCCTTGTGGTTAGGCACAATCTTTTCGATACCCATAGTTACTATATGCAGTTTGGCCAGCGATGTACCCATATCGGCATTACCCTCGTTGGTACAAACCACCACTTCGCCTGTATCGGCCACGGCAAAGTTACAACCTGTCATCGAGGCATCGGCTGTCAAAAACTCATTGCGCAAATGCTGACGGGCTGCATGGGTAAGGTAAGTGGGATCGCTATTCCCTTTTTCGGTATGCAGTTTTTCTTCAAACAGCTTGCCCACTTGTTGGCGGGTTAGGTGGATTGCAGGCAACACGATATGGCTGGGAGGCTCGTTCTTCAGTTGAAGAATCCGTTCGCCTAAATCGCTTTCCACGGCATCTATACCCCGTTTTATCAGATAAGGATTCAGTTCGCACTCCTCGGCAAGCATAGATTTACTTTTAACCAGTTTCTTTGCCCCGTGGTCGGTCAGTATTTTAAAGATAATCTCGTTATGCTCTTCGGCATCTTTGGCCCAATGCACAATCACACCATTGGCTTCGGCCTTTTCGGCAAACTGGCGGGCATAGGTGTCAAGATGCGTAATGGTATGCATCTTTATTTTGCCTGCCAACTCCCTCAGTTGCTCCCATTCGGGAACATCCATAGCCATACGGTCTCTTTTTTCACGGACAAACCAAAGAGTTTCGTTATGCCATGTTTCGCGTTCTTTATTCTCTATGAAGCGGTTTGCGGCTTCAGCATGTTTTGTACTCATAATCCGGCAGCTAAAATTTCAATAACATGAATAAACTTAACAGGGAGCTTTTCCCTGCTCACTATACCCTGCATGTGCATCAGGCACGAACTATCGGCTCCGGTTATATACTCGGCTCCGGTATCCATATGATGCCTCACCTTATCTTGCCCCATACAAACCGATACGGAATGTTCTTCAACGGCAAACATACCGCCAAATCCGCAGCATTCGTCCAGCATTGCAGGCTCAAGCACGGTTATCCCCTCCACCAAACTGAGCAAGTCTTTGATTTTAGAATAACGGGGGATATTTAATTCGCTGGCCGACGACAGATGCAACTCGCGCACCCCGTGGCAACTATTGTGTACACTCACTTTGTGAGGGAATTTGCCGGGCAGTTGCTTCACCTTCAGTATATCGTGCAGGAATTCGCACAAATCGTAAATCTTTCCGCTGGTTTGGCAGAGATGCCCTTCTTTTTCCATCAGTCGTGGGTAGTTCTCCTTCACAAAGGCTGCACAACTGGCCGAAGGCGCTACTACGTATTCATATTTCTCGAATTGTGCTTCGAAACGCTGTGCCAAAGGTATGGCCTTGTCTTCAAACCCGGCATTAGCCATCGGTTGGCCGCAGCAGGTCTGGTCGAGCGGATAATCGACATCCACCCCCAGATAATCGAGCAGTTTGTAAGCTGCTACACCCACTTCGGGATATATGGCATTAACGTAGCACGGAATAAATAATCCTACTTTCATTTCCTTATCGTTTTAGTTGATTGATATTTCTCTTCTTAGAACAATATGTTGCCCATTATCAGTGGCACAAAATAAACCATAAGCCCGGCCACTACTATGTATCCTAAGGCAAACGGTATGGCTTTCTTCATTATTTCGCCCTCCTTGCCTTGCAGCCCGCACGCCGAAGTGGCTACGGCAATACTTTGCGGTGAAATTATTTTACCACCCGTTGCTCCTGCCGTATTGGCCGCTGCCAACCAGCTTGGGTCGGCTCCGGTTGCCGTTGCAACTGATGCCTGCAACTTGCCAAACAGTATGTTCGACGACGTATCGCTTCCCGTAAGGAACGTTCCCAAACAACCTATGGTAGGGGCAAACAATGGATACAGCGATCCGGTGACAAGCGCAAGAGCTACGCCCAGCTCTGAAATCATACCCGAAAAATCCATAACCGAAGACAACGCTATGAGGCTACACACGGTAATAATGGTTTTTTGTTGTTGCTTCACCACCTTCCCCAAAAGACTGAACAAACTGCCTATCTTTGCTCCTTGAATCAGTCCTCCTATTATAGACCCTATAAAGAGCAACACCCCGGCATCGACCAGCCACGATATTTTTACCGAACGGGCAACATCTGCCTGTGCCGATACGTCGAATATATCGAAACTGAACACCGTTGTCAACAATGGCGCCAATACATCCCTGAAGGGAAGTAAGGGGCTGGTCAGTACCACCAACAGAAGTATCAGCCCATACACACTCCAAGCCTTTGCAACTTCCGTGAACGACCTTTTGGGGAATTTTGCTTTCAGCTCCTTATCTTCTTTGGTTGCCGTCAGCCGTGCATAAATGATTATTGCTACGATAGAGGCTATGCTACCCATAATGGCCGGTGTTTCGGCTCCCATATATTTTGCGGCAATATACTGTGTTATAAGAGAAACCACTCCCACAATTACACTCAATAGTATATGTTTAGGCAAGGCCTTCAGGCGAGGGTCGGTCATAAACACCAGCACAAAGGGTATCAAAATCATCAAGGGCGATAATTGCAACACCACATGGGTACTCAATGTCTGTATATCGGTAACACCTGCCTGCTCGGCAAGAACCTTTACGGGTGTTCCCACTGCCCCGAATCCTGTTGCCACACTATTGGCTATCAGGCTGGTTACTGCCGAGAATACAGGTTTAAATCCTAAACTGATCAATATTGCCGCGGGAATGGCTACTGCTGTTCCGAATCCGGCCATACCTTCAAGCAATCCGCCAAAGCCCCAGGTAAGCAGAAGAACCTGTATGCACTTGTCGGACGATATGGACGAAAATTGTTCCTTTATTATCTCCATCTTACCGGTGTGTACCAAAACATTATAGCTAAATATGGCCATAATTATGATAATCAGTATCGGAAAAATAGCCTTCAACACTCCATATATCAAAGACAGGCCAACATCGCCCACCGGCAGGTGAAAAGCAAAAAGACCGATAACCACTGCCGCGATAAGGGTTATCAGCGCACTTTTGTGTCCTGCCATTTTAAGGAAACCCATGAGTACAATCAGCAGAACGACAGGAACCGCAGCAAGAGCCACATCCAACCACGAAACACTCCCTCCCTCTGCCAACACAGGAGTCTGAAGCAGAATATTTAACACAAACAGCATGATAGTTAGTTTTTAGTTATAAGGTTAACCCTTAAAATACGAAATACGGATTAATATTACTCTTTTTTCGTTTTCCTGCCAATGTTTTTCTTAAAAGAACTTCTCCTCAAAAACATTATTTAACGCAAATGAAAAACAAGTTAGTTTCTGTTCTTGTTCTTTAAAAACATTTCTTTTCTTATTTTTACAAATGAAACAGAGAAAAGTTCATTTTTTGATAAAAAATAACCTTTCTGTCTTTTATGATTTTGGGGTCTCAAGGCTGATTATCACAGGGAAATGAAATAAGTTTGGCATAAAGAAAATTTATCGCCTCGTTTTTTATCATTCCGGCGATAACCGTAACGAGAGGAGGGGAAATTATGATGAAATATATCTTATTGGTAGGCCTTGGGGGAGGTGTGGGAAGCATATTGCGGTTTCTGATATCCGAACTGACGCATAAATATCACTTTGCAGCACTACCTGTTGCCACTTTCGTTGTCAACATACTGGGTTGTTTTTGCATCGGATTGCTGGCAAACCTCATTCCGGCAAACAACCAAAGCCTGAAAATTATGCTCATGGCAGGTTTTTGTGGTGGATTCACCACTTTTTCGGCCTTTGCCAAAGAAACACTCTCCCTTATGCAAAACAATCAGCCGGGATTGGCACTTGCATATACGGTAGCAAGCTGCTTGATTGGCGTTTGCGCCGTTTGGTTGGGAATGTATATAACAACAAAAGGGTAAGGATATCGTCCTTATTCATCATCATACTCATAATATATGGCACATCCTTTACATATCAAATATATCATCATCTGGTGCACGATTACCGTGCTCGCCCTATCGGGTTGTAAACCCCAAAAGAAAGACGTGTACGATTTTGACCAGATAAAGGCTTCGGGACAACTCACCGTGATCACGTTGAACAGCTCTACATCGTACTTCATATACAAAGACGAACCTATGGGCTACGATTACGACCTATGCCGTGATTTTTGCGATCATTATGGGTTATCGCTCAATATTAAAATTGCTAAGAACCAGACTCAGCTGCTCGAAATGCTCGAAAATGGCGAGGGCGACCTTGTGGCCTACGGCATACCCGTACAGAATAGCCTGAAAGACTCCATCATATACTGCGGACTGGGACAGATAAGCCACCAAGTGCTTGTTCAGTCGGCAAACAAAGGTGATACGCTTCTGCGCGATGTTCCCGACCTGATTGGGAAAGAAGTGTATGTAAGGCACAAAACAAAATACCATACCCGGCTCGAAAACCTGAACGCCGAACTCGGCGGAGGTATTCTGATAAAAGATGTGGAAGGCGACTCCATCACCACCGAAGACCTCATCGCAATGGTTGCCGATGGTGAAATAAGATACACCGTCAGCGATGAAAATATTGCAAAACTGAACAAAACCTACTTCCGCAATATTGACGTATCCATTCCTATCAGCTTTGAACAACTCTCATCGTGGGTGGTGAGAAAAAACACACCTAAACTGGCAAATGCCCTTGACGAATGGTTCTCCAAAAACGGGAATACTCCTGTCTATAAGTCAATAACAAAAAAATACTTCGAACTGAGTAAAGCAGACCTTGACGATGACATCTCCTCTTCTTTAACCAACCCATCCATCCCAAAAGGGCATCTGTCTCCGTTCGACGACCTGTTCAAGAAACATGCTCAAAACTCAGATTTAGACTGGCGCCTATTGGCTGCGATAGCTTATCACGAATCGAATTTCAAGACCAACCTTTCGTCATGGGCCGGAGCAACAGGGTTGATGGGACTGATGCCCAGAACTGCCGTTGCGATGGGCATCAGAAGCGAAGACCGCACCAACCCCGACCTAAGCATAAAAGCTGCAACAAAACTGCTGTCTAAATTGGAAAAATCGTATGCGTCGATTCACGACCCCCACGAACGAATAAAGTTCGTTCTGGCGGCTTACAACGCCGGAGGAGGGCATGTAAGCGACGCGCAAGCCCTTGCCCGCAAATACGGAGCCGACCCTCATGTATGGGAAAACAATGTCCGTAAATATATAAACCTGAAAAGTAAACCCGAATACTATAACGACCCTGTTTGTAAGAACGGATATTTCAGAAGTACAGAAACCCTGAACTACGTAGATAAGGTTCTGGCACGTTGGCACAAATATCAAGAACAGAAATAATCTTTGCCGTATCCGTCAAATAAGCTTACCTTTGCATCTATGCAGCAGGTTGGTTTGCCGCTGGCACCCTCCTTCGGGGGGATGAAAGAGGAAAGTCCGGGCAACACAGAGCACCGCACTTCTTAATGTGGAAGCTATCCGTGAGGGTAGAGCAAGGGTAACAGAAAATAACCGCCCGTGCGGAAACAAACGGGTAAGGGTGAAAAGGCGGGGTAAGAGCCCACCGGTTGCGGTAGCGATATCGTGAGCCGTACCTCTTGCGGGTTGTAAGACCATGTATACCGGCGTATGTAGGATTGCTCGTCCGATGTCGGGGGGTAGGTCGCTTGAGCCTGTCGGTGACGGCAGGCGTAGATAAATGGCAAACACTTTTAATTTCAGTTTCTGATTTAAAAGAACAGAACCCGGCTTACAGACCGGCTGCATTTTTTATACATTCCTTTCCATATGGAGCAACGGATAGTGCCGGCCATCGCCATCAAACTCAGACCGCCCCATTGTTTTAAACCCTAAATGAAGATAGAAACCTACTGCCTGCTTGTTTTGTTCGTTCACATCAACTTTACAAGCGCCTAAATCGGAGACGGCAAACTGCACCAACGTCTTCCCTATTCCTGTACCTCGCAAGGAGTCTTCAACAAAAAGCATTTCTATTCTATCGACCGATATACCCAGAAAGCCTCTCGCTTCTCCCGATTCATCTTTATAAGCGTACAAATCTACATGTTTGAAATACACGGGTAGTTGCGACTTATAATATTCAAAGTCGTTAGGTTCTAAAAAATCGTGGGTATTCCTCACAGCATTTTCCCAAATCTGCTGTAAGCGAGGATAATCGTTTTCCTGTACTTTACAAATCATATACCTTGGCAAGTTTCCGTTTATACGGCAAAATTACATACAAAACAGTGAATTATTCTTACAGGTAATACCCTTCATCCGCAAAATCAATTAACTCCTTATCTCCAGCACTATCGCCATAAACAATTAAATGATAATCGCTTCGATTGGGGAATTCTGCTAAAAGCCTGTTAACCTTTTCTTTTCCATAACAGTTCTTTGACAAAAATAGCCCCGTAAGCAAACCGTTTTTTACTTCTATCAAAGTAGAAAGAGTCAGATCTATTCCATTTTTTTCGGACCAAGGTCTAATCCAATTTTCAACAGATGCGCTTATAATCAATATTTAATTCTATGCGTTATGCGGCGGGCATTAGCGTATTCCCAATCAGAAATGTTGTGTTTAGGGTTTATGGAGATGTTTATTCCGAAACAGACGAACAGCACGATGCACTACCTGAGGGCGTTCTCGGAAAGTTCGGAAACCAGTATTCACTGGCTTTGTTTGCAGGCTATCAGAATAAAGAACTTTCGGGGGGAGTTGAATATAACCGTGTTTTTAACAAAGGTTTCGTAAAAGATAAAGACTACTATGGTTATTTCGCATACGTTTCGTACAGTTTTGCTCCTAAGTGGCGGGTGTATGCGCGCTACGATTTGATGGATTCGAAAACACCCCACAACTTTTCTTCGGCATGGAACAACCTTGGCGGACAACTGATGGTGGGAGGAATTGAATATCAACCATTGAAGCAGGTTAAGGTATCGCCCAACTTCCGCAATATCAATCCCGACAGAGCTAAGTCGGAACAATATCTGTTTGTGAATCTGGATATAAATATATAGGGAAAATTGATAGAAGGGTACAAACGAACACTTGTTGCCATATTGTTAAATAACTGCTTGTTTGTTTTAAAAATTGCAAATAAATAAAGAATTAACGTGTGGAAATATAATTACGCAGCCGTCATAAAAAACACTAAAAAGAGTTTAAGTTTGTGTACTTGCCCAATATGCAACAACATAGATGGAGAAAGGATTCCGAAACCGGAAACAAGGAGTTTCGACAGGAGAAAAACAAGCAAAAATAAATACTTCCAATAAGATAAAATCGGTTATCTAAATTTTAACAACTGTTGTTTGGGAGGCCTTTTGTGTTTTTCGTTTCATTTTTATCATTAAATTTGCCAACTGAATAATGAATCGAAATAATGAAAGGCCAAATGACGATTATTTATAATATCGCTCTTGCTGTCCGAAAAATTGGATGGTATTGTAATCTTGCCAAGGGGGTGATGTTCACAAAAATCACAACTAACACAATTGCTTTTTTTGATTATGCAAAAAATAAAGGCGGTATCCCTTCATTTTTTTGCGAAAAATTCTGTTCATAATTCTTATGCTGTTACTTCAAAACGATAAAGAAGAAGTGGTTATCAAGACTAAGTACGGGGGCACTCCATGCCTATTTTGCCTTTTATCAATTGCCCAGCTATTTGTGAAAATAGCGGACAGTGTCTCTATTTAATTAAGCCCGGCATGGACCCCGTATCTATTTCTTTGAAAGATTACTTAACTAAATAACAGAGAGTGTAACATTAACTTTATGAAAACAAACAAATATACAAAACTGTGGCTGCCGGCCACGATTCTATCAATTACATATTTTTTTGCTATGCCCCGGCTTAGTACTCAGGCAACTATTGGCGTACCTTTCTGTTATGGAGTATATGTATGAATGGGGGGCCAATCAGGGCAAACGCATGAAAATTAATCAATAACGAAGATGTGTATATTTTCGTAATCATCTGAATATAAGCTCGTTATTATTTGTTCCCATCAATAAAAATTCGTATATTTGTCTGATATTCAAACAAATAAAACCAGATGAATATATTAGATTTCGCACATCGTATTCCTGATTTTCGCCAGGAAGTAAAAGTACAACACCAAGCCTGTGATATTGTCTTTATAACTGTAGCCGCTGTAATCTGTGGAGCGCAGGATTGGGAAGATATAGAGTATTTCGGACATTGTAAAGAGGATTTTTTTCGCCAATATCTTCTTCGAATGAAGCCTTAGAATTAACTGTAAACAACGGTAATCAATTAGCAATAAGTTTCTCATTTTGAGGGCCTCCCTTCGTTTTAACACTTACCCATCACTTTTTGTTAGTACCTGTTTTTCACCCTGTTTTCGTACCGTATTTCTACCGCGAAACAATTTTGCGGTGAAGCCCGATGTCACACTGAGGCATTAGTTGACATGTGTTGACAATGGTTTATTGGTAAAGCCAAAAGCAAAAAAACATTCAATGTATCTGCAATTGTAGCTGCCGCCTTAAAAAACGGTATGACATTGAATTATTCAGCCTCGTTTCCTGCCGACAAGTCGAATGTCATCTATGTGTAGATACAGAACAAAGTCCCTATCATTGTTTAAAGGTAATGAAACGAATACTTCGACTAACAGGACTTTCTACAGAAAACAACCATCCATATTTGCAATTTTTAAGGCTTATCAACCACGAAAATCCGCTGAGCCATAAAACGCCGGAGCGGAAAAAACTAAAAAACGAGGCCGCGCCATTCGGCACAACCTCGTTTGTGGTTGTATGAACCGAGAAGAGGTTTGTTATTGCTTTATAATCTTGGCTGCTTTGCCGTCAACATAAACAATATAAATACCTTTCTCAAATGCAGATATATTCACTTCTACCGCTTCTTTGTTAATATTGTTGATATCCATCAGGGTTCGCCCTTTTAGATCAACTATGCGTAGCTGATTCATAGAGGCTGTATTCCTGATAGTAATCCTGTCTTTTGCAGGATTTGGATATACCAATAGTTGGTCTGTTTGAACTTCGGGGTTGATAGACGATGCCGAAGAACTGAGTATGCTGATGTTGTCCCAAAGCAATATTAGCCCGTTTTCCGTAATTTGGCGGAAAGCAACCCGGAAAGGCTTGTTGGCATATTGCGAAACATCAATCAGATGGTTTGTCAACTCCCAGTTTTCGTTTGTCACGGTTTTCAGCAAAGTGAATCCGTCCACGTCGCTCACATCTTCGGAGGCAATCAACACCTGATAGCTTTCGGGGGCATCCTCACTGAAGGAGCGTGCGGTCCACTTCAGGTACACCTTATCGGCTTTCACCTCGGGCACGTCAATTATAAATCCGCGATTGGCTTTGCCTTGGGGTTTGAAGTACGAGGCAGATACTATGACCCGCTGCCCGAAAGCGGTATTATTGGCCAAGAAGTAGTTTGCCAAACAAGCATTATTGTCGGTTGACGGCCATTGAGCTCCCCACGATGTGTATTTAAGGAAAGGATCGACCGTGTTTTTGTCGTAATTGAATTTCGTGAAATTACTTGGCCAATACAATCCCTGACTGTTAGTCCTCTCAAAGTCCCATGTATATTCGGCAGGGTAGGGGTTAATCCATATTTTGCCTGTAAACCAGTTCTTTACATTATCCGAATTTTTGAATAGGTTGGCCGGGCAATTTGCCTCGATAAGCAAATCGTTGTCTCCTTCCATATCGGCACTTATTTCTGTGCTGAATGTATAGGAAACCGTTTTGCCTGCCGCAATGTTTGGTATTGTGCCCTTCACCTTAGAATTCTGGCCAAAAGTATATGCTACCTCAACGTTCTGAGCCGCGAGGTTACCGATATTACTTACCGATATGGTGAGAGGGTAATTTGCCCCCTTCACTATTTCGTATCCGGGCGAAACCATCTTATTGATAACCACTTGGGCAAAATCTTTCTTAGGGAAATGTGCTACTTCAACATCGTCCAGAACAAGCACCCTGCTTGGCGATGTTTCGGCATGTATAAAGGCAATTTTAATTTTCTTCCCTGAAAACGCGCTCAGTGATACGGTTTTGTGGTTGTATCCGTCGTTAAAGTCGGAAGGTTCTACGGCTTCCGATATAAGTATATTGCTGAAGTCGGCCGGTGCAAAATCCTTCTCGGGTACAGTAGAAACAGCTACTTTGTAGTTTTCCGCACCGAAGGTAGAAGAGATGATGCGAACCCAGTACGAAAGCACCACATCTGAGTTTTCGGGACATTCCGTAAGGTCTATAACGGGCGATATGAGCCAATTGTTAGGAGTATAACTTTCGGTAGATGATCCGCTTTCGGATGTTACGAAGAAAGAGCCCGACTTAGCGAGTATATAGCTGCTATTTATTTCGTAAAACCAATTGCGGCGGTCGCCATCCTGATCGGACGAGCTCCATTTGTACATGCCTCTTTCGAAGTCGTCCTTGAAAAGAACAACTTTGCGGGTGGTTGCCCAGCCTGTTATGTTTGCATGCAGGAAAGTCTCCGTTGATTTTCCCGAAAAGCTTCCCCCGTAAGTTACCGTAAGTTTGTCTTTGTATCCTCCAACAGCTGTGGGAGTGAACCGGACTGTAAAATCGGCATATTCTCCGGATTTCAGTTTTTGCCCCGCGGTGAAGCCTGTTATAGTGTATTGGTTGCTCGAAAACTCCATTGCTGATATAACCATTTCCCCGCTTCCGGAATTTAATATTCTGAAAGGCTGTTCGTATGTAACAAAAGACCCGTCGTTGTTTTCTTCCAGCAGGAAAGACCCAAAGTACAGGTTTGCCTCAGCATCGGGTATATCGGAACTAAGCGCGGCAAAAGCATCAACGAACCCTGCACCCATTTTACCGGGATCGGAAGTTAATACCCGTGCTGTTGACGATATTCGCTGTTTCAACATCTCGGGGGTGAAATTACCATTTCCGTACTTAGACAAGATTAACGCGGCAACGCCCGATACATGGGGGCAGGCCATGGATGTGCCGAAGTCGTAGCCATACGCAGAGTGGGGGCGTGTGCTCAGTATATTACCAAACTGTCCGCTTGGCGATTTGTCCCATCCTCCCGGCGCGGTTATGTCTATCCATGAGCCGTAGTTGGAATAAACCGCACGTTCTTTGTCTATGTTCACGGCAGCTACGGCATAGCATTTTTCGTAATAGGCAGGATAGTAGGCATCGTCAAAACCGTTATTCCCTGCGGCAAAAACAACTAAGCCACCGTTCATGGGTGTTCTTGTAAGGGGATTACCTTCGCTATCCTTACCCGCGTATTTAACAAAATAGTCTATACCATCCAATACGGCTTGGTTCTTGTACCCTGCCGTCATCCATGCCCAACTGCATTGTGCTATAACAGCACCATTGTTGGCGGCATAAACAAAGGCTTCGAATATATCTCCGCTGGCTCCGTTGGCTGTCATTACCTGGCACGACATTATACGCGCGCCATCGCCTTTTCCGGTTCCTCCGGCAACTCCGGCAACACCTACCCCGTTGTTATTGGTGGCGGCTACCGTTCCTGCCACATGGGTTCCGTGGTCGCTGGCTTCGATGGTTAGGTTGTGGTTAACGAAGTCGTGTCCGTGTATGTCGTCTATATATCCGTTGCCATCATCGTCTACCCCCGATGCCCCACCTTTTTCGGCAGTGTTGACCCATAGGTTGGCAACCAAGTCGGGATGTTTCACATCGACTCCGGCATCCATTATGGCAACAACAACGTTGGGCGAACCGGCTGTTATTTCCCACGCCTTATAGAGGTTTATGTCCGTTCCGGCTGTTCCGGCCGGCAAACCGCTTTCGGGGTTGAATCCGGTATTGTTATAACTCCATTGTTTGCCTATATGCGGGTCGTTAAAAGGGTAATCGTTGTTGGCTGCGGAGGCTTGTTTTATCGGATAAACAGGCTCGGCCAGCAGGATTCCCTGCTGGCTGGCCAAGTTTTTAACAATCTGAAGGATATTAGCCTCTTCCACTTCCAGTTCGTACCACAAATCCAGTCCTTCGGCTTTGTAACGTTCTTCATACTTCGGACTGTAAGGCAGTAAGCGCCTTAGGCGGGTTGTTTTGGCTTGCTTCAAAACAGCATCGAGCCCCGAAATACCTGTTTGCACATACGTGGGCGATGCGGACTTTATCTGTCCCGACCGTAGCCGGGGCGATATTTTGAAAGCGGCCTCCCGGTCGAGCTTCACGCTTATGCGTCCCGGTACATATTCCACCTCTTGCGCCTGAATACCGAAACAGGCTATAAAGAAGACGAAGAATCCGGCTAAAATCCAATATTTATTCTTTTTTTGCATGATTCTTGGTGCTGTTTTACTTGATAATCTTAACAGTTTTCACTACACTTCCGTCAACAACGAGTTGAAGAAGATATACACCTTTGTTCCAAGACTCGGCGTTTACTTTATACAAGTATTCTCCGGCTTCGAGGCTTGTATACTGTTGCGTGGCGATTGTCTGCCCGTTTACATTCATGATGTCGACTTTAACATTGGCCGATTTGTTCAGACTGAAAGAATAATTCAGCATATCGACAACAGGATTTGGAAAGACATTCAAATCGCCACCCGATAATGTTTCGTCCTCGATAGAAGAACCTCCAACTATTTCGATGCTCTTGGTAACGGTGGCTGATAATAAACCCTTGTCGGGATGATTTCCCGATACGGTCAGAGTGACTTGGTAAGTACCTGCTCCGGGGAATGTTATTACCGGGTTGAATTTTGTTGATTTAACTTCTCCGTTCACTTTCCATTCGTAGTCTGTAAGGAATCCGAACGAACCGTTACGGAATTCTACGTCAAGGTTTTTCTTTTCATCGTCTTGTACAAAAGAAAATTCCGCGTTGATTTCAGGAATATAGCGTTTGAATACACCACTTGATCCGGTAGCATAAACAACACCGGTTGAGGAGTGGCTTATATCATTCAGAGCTTCGCCGATGCTCGGATGTTTTTCTTCTGTCCATGTAAGGCCGCCATCTATACTTTTAAGAATGGTTGAAGAATAGGTTGTACCGCCTATGTAAACAGTGGTATCGTTAACAAAATCGACGGTATTGAATATGGCATATGTTTTGGTAGGGATTTCCGACCATGTTGTGCCACCGTCGGTTGTTAGGTAAACGTTTCCGTCGCTGGTGTCGTCAGGGCCTACAATACCGTAATTGGCATCGCGGAAACCAACAGATGTGTAATACTGTTGCGCTCCTTGTTCGGCTGAATATACAAGGACCCAGTTTTTCCCGCCATCGTCCGATTTGAACACCTGATTGTCTTTACCCACACCGTAGAATGTGCTGTCGTCGGCCGAACAAATATCCCATAAAGACATATTAGCCCTGATGCCATTCCAGATATTGGATTTTATTTTTCCTAAATTCCACGTTGTACCACCGTCTTCTGTATAAAATACCTTTGTTGTGTACAGCAATACCCCTGTGTTCTCGTCCGAGAAAACGATATTCCCGAAATACTCTTCAGTACCATAGCTCTCAACGCCGCTCAAATCTACAAGACTCCATGTTTCGCCTTCGTCGGTGGTTCTCCACAATTGAGAGTCTTTACCTCCTTTTCCGGTAAATGAAGCACCAAATCCACAGGCATAACCTTTCTGAAGATTACAAAAATCTAATCCTTCAAGTCCTTTAACAACAAGATCGTCGGTCGATTTCAGCACACATCTCCAAGTATTACCACCATCGGTAGTTTTCCAGATTTCCCCTTTTTGTCCGGTGGTCATATAGCTTGTGGTCATAAATCCTATAAGGTTTTGCCCTTCGGGGAACACAACTCTTGTATTCCGGTAATCGCCTATAACAAATAGTTCCCAATCGAAATCGGCTATTGCCTCGATAGGCTTGATTATTGTGTCTGATACAGTAGCAGTGGTTCCGGGGCATTTTCCGGTTACAACCAATGTTACGTCCCACGAGCCCGATTTATTGAAAGAAACAAGAGGGACTTCCCTACCAAAACCTTCCGAAGGATTGGCACTCTCGAACCTCCATTTTATAGATGAGATATACCCCTCCGATTTATTGGTGAAGGCAAATTCATTTTTTTTGCTGTTGTCTGGTAAGTACGACGCAAAATCGGCTTTCAGTTTCGGAGCATTGATTTCTACTAAACCCAGTTCGCCTACGGCATACATTACATTGTGCGGAGTTATGGTGAATGCTTTTGCTGTTTGGCCGACAGGCATATCAAGCGCCACATTGTTCCATGTAAGACCTTCGTCAATCGAACGGATAAGCTTACCGCCATCGCTGATGGTATATAAATGTCCGTCGTTTGTAGAAGTAAAACTCTTGAAGATATTGGTGGTTTCGATTGTTTGCGCTTCAAATATATCCAAACCGCCATTGGTGGTAAGCCAGATACACGCTTTCTTGGGGCTTACGGTTGAAACCCCTGCAAAAACCCCGTAGTCGCTATCCCTAAAGATGGCTGCCGTAAAGTTTATAGTTGTATTACTGTTGTTTACTACAGTCCATTGATATCCGCTGTTGGTCGATTTGAGTATTTGCCCTTTTTGGCCAACGGCAAAGAATAGATTGCCACCCGCATAAACAAGGTCACTGATACCCGTAACACCGTTGGGCAATTCAGATTCGCCCCAAGCTGTTCCTCCGTTAGAAGTATAATATATGTGTTTGCCATCGGTAATGATGCCTGTAACACCGTCCGATTTGAATTCGGCATCAAGTATTTCGCTTTCGCTTGTTTCCGGGAGGGTGAGCAAAGACCATATAAGGCCACCGCTTTCACCTTTTAAAAGGGTTTTTTCTTTTCCCCATGCGTAAAATATGGAGCCAAACATTTTTCCGTTGGTCAGTCCGCCATACGATTCGTTTGTTGTTTTCAAGATAGCCCACGTATCACCGCCGTCCATAGTTTTCAGTACAGCTCCTGTACCATCAATGTTTTCGGCAAAAATGAACCCTGAGGCATAACCCTGATGATAATTAAGACCGGGGGCGAAAGTTACCTGATTGAAGTTGTATTCTTTCATTAAGTCGGTCGAATTCAATACTTTCCATGTGCCGTCTTGTGCCAAAAGGCTGCAAAGAGCCGCGAAGCACAGAATTACCGCGAGTGAGATATATTTTTTCATCTTTTTGTGTTTTTAAAAGATTAATACTTATTTCTTGATAAATTTCTTTGTTGTAACCTGTCCATCGGTTGTTTCCACCTTCAGCAGATACATTTCGGCAGGGAGGTCGCTCACGTTGATAATATGGGTATTGGTTGCACCGGATTTAAGGCTGTAAACCAATTGCCCGAACAGGTTGTAAATATTAATGGAATTGATATCCGTAGCACACGAAACAGTCAACTCGGTTACCACCGGATTAGGATATACCGAAACATTGGTGTCGGGGTTTGTCAATTCTGTTTCGAGTACAGACATTCCGCCCACCGTACCTTGGTGGTAGATGGTGATGTTGTCTATAACCAATATTGTAGGGCTGATTACGCCAACAGGATTGCTATGATTGCGGAAGGCAAAGTACACATCCTTGCCGGCATACTCTGAAACATCTAACCAATGCCTGATAGGATATTCCATTTCTCCGTTTTCGTGGTCTACTTTCCCTATCAGTTTAAAGTCTTCTTTCTCCAACCCTTTTTCCGAAACCAAAATTTCGTACGATTCGGGTATTACCAGCCCGATACCACCGGAGATGTTTGTTGCGTATGTGGCTCCATACCAGTACAAAAGGAATTGGTTGCCATCGTCGATTTTAAGGTTAATCCGGGGTGTTATCAGCCAACGGTCGGCCTGTCCGTTAGGTTCGAAACAAGATGTACTTGCCGCAAATCCTATTCCCCATCCTTCGGGGAACGGATTGTCTTCTCCGCTCTGTCCTTTAATCAGGTTCCATGCCTCATTCTTAGGGAAAAGCGATCGCAACACTTTGTCAGGGTAGATAGTATTGTCGTCGTATTTTGTTTTGGTAAACAGATTGAAACATTCCACTGTTTCGAAATCCCATTTAATACCGGGATTCGGTGGGAAAACATAGAAAGAGGAGCTTTTTGAGTTATTGGCACTGTTCCCGTCATTGTCGCAAGTAATGGTAAATACGATATCGGTAGGATCTTGTATTTGGGAAAACCCCGGAATGCTATTCTCGAACTCGTAAGTGAACGTTTCGCCGGCTTCGAGGTCGGGTATGCTTTCCGTTGTTTTAGCGCCATTCACCGTATATGACAGTTTTACACCTGTGGCTGTTGAAAGGCCTGTGTTTCCTATTTTTACCTGAGCGGGTATCTCTTTATTCAGGTTGTAAGCGTATCCCCTTCCGGGACTATATATCTGATCGAGAAACAAGTCTGCGCCCGCGCCCGTTTTCTGTATTTTAACCTTATCCAACAGCAGGTAAGAGGAGCCTATGGAACCATTGTGCTGGAAGGCTATTCTGACTTTTTTGCCGGAATAAGCACTTAGGTTGAGGGAACGGAAAAGGTAGTAATCGTTAGGCCATTCGCGAACAGTTTCGCTTCTGATTATTTTAGAGAAGTCGGCTACATACGCCGTGTCCTGATGTATTGTTTCGGTTATGTAAACCTTATAACTCATCAGTTCTTCCTCGTCCAGAACGCCAATGTAGTACGAAAGGGTTATCTTTTCGCCCTCGGGTAGCGATGTTAAATCTATTATGGGGGTTACCCACCAATCGTCGGGAGTGAGAGGAGTGCCAAGCTGGGGATGGATGGACGGCGAGGTCATAGCCCAATCGTCGTCTACACCAAGAGGGCCTGCCCCCCATTTAAAGCCATCGCCATCGTTGTCGATGTTGACCCATTTTTCTCTGTCGGCCTGAACGTCGAAGTTGGCCTCAAAAAGTACTTGCGAATACCCGTAGCAAAAAGCAAATAAGGGTATTATAAGCGATAGTAGTGATTTTCTCATAGTTGTTATATTTAGTTTTTTGATTTTTCCTGTTTAACGGGCTTTAATTGAAGTTGCCCCGGATAGGAAAACCCGGGACAACTCAAAGCTAAGAGTACTATTTAATTAAAACCTTATGGTTTGTTGTGTGGCCATTATTGGTGAGCTTCACAATAAAGACACCCTGTGCTTCCATCGGAATTTGGCTATAATCGCTATCGAGCCTTGCGGTTGCGATTGCTTTTCCGGTTATGGTGTACACTGTAACATTAGCACCGTTTTGACCTTCTATAAAGATGGTTTGATTGAGGGCATATATGCAAACCTGTACCTGATGGTTGGTAATGCCGCTTCCGGCCTCAACTTTAATAACCGAAGTCTTAAATTGATTATCATCTTCGAAGTTAGGGAATAATTCATTTTCCAGAACACAATACACAGCATCAAATGCTTTGAGGAATGTTGTTTTCCCGTCGGTAATGGTATAGTCTGTTCCTTCCACAAGCTCTGTTCCGGCGGTTGTTATCCACTTGTAGGCAGAGAAAGCTGTTTTGTCGACCATGTTTTCGTCTTCTAACACCTGATACCCTATCTTATATTCGCTGCTGAGGTCGAGTTCGTTCCCTACGTTGATTGTAGCAGGAATTTCGATGTCTTCTTGCGGCGCGTAATTGAATACTTCGGCATAGAAAGGTGTAGGCAATGTACTGAATTTAAGTTTATTTCCGTAACATTCAAGTGTTTTCCACATCACAGTAGGTAATGTGAGTTCGGTTAGCATATTGTTTTCGCAATTGAGGTACTTCATTTCTTTCGATTCCGGCAGATTGAGTGTTGTCAGTTTATTATTGGCAACATTCAGTGTCCGCATTATTGTTTGGTCTGCTACCGACAATTCCGTCAACAGGTTGTTGGCACATACAAGGATGGATATCAGGTTGTTCTTTGAAAGGTCGAGAGACGTAATCTTATTGTCGGAACAAGTGATATTTGCGATATTACCTCCATCGCCAGCATCAGGAAGCTCTAAGGCAGTGAGCTGGTTGCTGCTGCAAATAATGTTTTTCAGCCCTACCGATAAATTGATGCTTAAAGACGTCAGTTTGTTGGAAGAACAATCGAGCGTATGCGCTTTTGTAGAATTGTTCAAATCGAGCGATGCGATTTCGTTGTTACTGCAATTAACGCTGGATAGGTTTGTATTTGTAGCCAGATTAAGTGCTGTCAATTTGTTGTTTGCACAGTTCAGGAACCGCAGTCCTGTATTGCCGGTCAGATTAAGACCTGTAATCTGGTTATTCTGAAGGTTAAGCGTTTCGAGATGGGTATTGGTCGATACATTCAGAATGCTAAGCCCGTTGTCGAATACTTCCAGTGTTTTCAGAGCTGTGTTTGCCGAAACGTTGAGGCTTGTCAATTCGTTTTTCTGAATGTTCAGTGTTTGCAAATCGGTCAGTTTCGAAACATCTATATCAGCAAGTTTATTGTTTGCCAAATTCAAAGTTGTCAACTCTACGTTTTTCGATACATCGATCGATGCCAGTTGATTGTTGGCAACGTTTAGCGTTTTAAGGGCGGTGTTATTAGTGAGGTCTAACGCGGTCAAGGCATTATAATTTGCGCTCAACGAAGTTAACGTAGTAAGAGTACTAACATCCAAAGTGCTATAATATGGAGCAGAAGAACTTCCGTTTGCCTGCAAAGCTGTGATGTTCATTCCGCTGGAAGCATACAAAGTAATATTGTTGCCATTTACTTCGCCCTGAATGTTGACGCCTCTTCCTGCCGAAGCAATTTCGAAATCGGTAAGGTTACCATCGCCAAAATCAGCCTTGATAGTTCCTTCGGCATCAGTTGTTACAGATATTGTAACCCGTTTTTCTTGAGCATCGTCGGTTGTGGTGAGTGTAACCACAGGGTTGTACAGAACAACTTTTGTCATTGTTGTTTTCAAGGCATTGTTGTCCTTGAAGCTATGGAATGCCTCGTTTGCCAATGTACAGAAAACACTGTCTTGCTGAGGTTTCAGGAAGGTTGTTACGCCCTTTTCTATTTTGTAGTCTTCACCCTCGGTTAGTTCTGTTCCCGATGATGTTGTCCATTTGTAAGTTGTATAGAATGTCTTTTTTTCGCCATACATATCTACTGATATACTATCTTCGGCACTGAAGTCAACAATGTTTGCCGAAGCGGGTATTTCTACATCATGCTGTGGTGCATATGTGAAACTCATTATAGAGAATGGGCTTGGCAATGTGCTGAACTTGAAATAATTGCCTGAGCAATTGTATTGCATAAGCCCTTGCTGCTTAGACAAGTCGAGAGTCCTTAGCTGATTGTTATGGCAGAAGAAGTTATTGATAGACGGATTTTGAGTTATATCCAGTTCGGTAAGTTGATTGTTTTGACAATGGAACTGGCGTAGAAACTCATTTTTAGAAACATCGATGCTTGTGAGCAGATTGTCTTCGCATCGGAATGTTGTTAGTTTTTCACCTAACTGGGTTACATCTATGGCTGTCAATTTATTTTTTCCACATTGCAAATTAGAGATTTTCTTGTTTGTACTGAGGTCAAGTGCCCCCAATTCGTTGTCGTAACAGTTGAAATCGGACAGTTCGAGGTTTTTAGAAACATCAATGGCTGCTATTTTATTGCTATTTATTTTAAAATTAGAGAGTTTGCCGTTTTTGGATACATCGATTGATGTTAATTCATTACCGGATACGTCCAATAAGTAAAGTTCGGGCAGTGCACTGGTATTTACGCTCTTTAGTTTGTTGGTGTTCGCATTGATGCTGCGAACTTTGTAGTTTCCGGTAAAATCGAGCGTTTCGAGTTCGTTGCTGTATAACGACAAGGTTGTAAGCAGGGTGTCGCCAGTAAGGATAAGTTCCTTTAGGGTGCCATAAGTAACAGTAAGGGTTTCGAGCTTACGTTTGTTTGTTAAATCCAATCGTTCTATTGCATTGTAGTTGAGAATCACCGAATTTAAAGAGTCTATTTGCGAAAGGTCGATCGATGACAAGGCAGATGTTGTGGAACTGCCGTTTACACGAATATCCTTCAAATCCATTCCCTTAGGCAGATAAACGGTAACATCCTTGCCTTGGCATGGTTTTGCGGCGTTAAGGGTAGTATTTGCTGTTGCGGTGAATGGCTCGAAGTACCCATTTCCATAATCAACATAAACATTACCTGATGTTGTAGGGGTCATTCTTATCGATAAAGAACTGCCTTTGTATGCTTCGGTTGCTTCCATTGTTATGACGGGTCCCATGTTGGATGCCGATGTAATTGTGATTGGCATTGTTTTCAGTTTGTCGGTATCGCTTAGGTCGAAGTCGGGGAAGGTTGTGTTCGATAGTACTCCATACACGTCTTCGTCTTGTTCGCGGGTGAATGTGGTAACCCCTGCGTTGAATGTATAATCTGTTCCTTGCAGAAGGAGTGTACCGCTTGTTTTAAACCATTTATACTCTGTGGTTACTCCATTTACGGTATATTCACTGCTTAGGTCGGCAACGGTTCCTATTCGGGGTATTACCACTCCGTTTTGAGGAGCATATTTTACGTTGCTGTTCATATCGCCTGTAAGTATTGGCAAGGTGCTATATTTTAAATTATTACCATAGCAATGGAATGCTGTGTAGCGTAAGCCAAGGGGTACATCCAGTTTGGCAATCTGATTGTTTTCGCAATACAGCTTTTTTGCAGACATTCCACCATTCATTGATGCTGGCAAAATAAGTTCGGTCAGTTTGTTATTAGCCACATTCAATACTCTCCATGAGCTGTTCTGGCCGGTTAAGTTGAGTGTGGTTAATTCGTTATTGGCACATTCTATGTCACTGAGCCATGTGTTCTTTGTCAGGTCGAGTGCGGTCAGTTTATTGTCAGAACAAACAAGTTTTTCTACTGTTCCCCCGTTTCCTGTATCAGAGAGTTTAAGTTGAGAAAGTTGGTTGTTGTTACAAGTAATGTTTTTCAATGTAGTTGCATCGTTTACGGTTAGTGTCCTTAATTTGTTGTAAGAACAGTTTATGGTATGCATCTTCTTGTTGCTGTTCAGATTCAATGCCGCTAAATCGGTGTATGTACAAGTGGCCGAAACCAACTCGGTATTTTTAGAAACATCGAGCGTCGTGAACTTGTGATAAGAAAGAGTCAGCATTTTTAGTCCGGTCAGAGCCGTGATGTTGATTGTTTTGAGAGCCGGAGCTTCGGCAATACCCTTTATTTGTAAATCTGTGATAGACATACCGTCGGGTGTATAAACCTTTACGCTGGAGCCAGCAACAGTTCCACTCATATTGAGGGTTGAGTTTGCTGTGGCGGTAAATGATACTTGCGTGTCATTCCCAAAATCGACCATGATATTGCCCGCGGCATTTGCTTTTACGGTTATAGTCAATGTCTGGTTTTGTACTTCGTCGGTTGTAGTCATTGTTATTGCCGGCGTTTCATAATCCGTGACAGCCTTTGTTTGCCACTCTTGCCCTATGATATAAAATATCCCAATTAACAGGGCTGCAGAAAAGAGTAATAGTTTTTTCATAACAAAGAAGTTTATTTAGATTAATTTAGTCAAATATGATATTTAAATATTATTTTATGTTATTGAAGACTCTTGTCCAATATCAAAGAAAAGCTTTATTAAATGAAAACGGATTTTTATTTTTACTCTATTATCCCTACAAAACAAAATACGTAATACGTAAAAACTACGTATGGTGCGTATATGTATTGATAAATAGATATTTAAGTGGTGTAAAATTTTTAATTTATGGTTTAAAAACGTATCTTTTTATTGGTTATTTGGGCCTAAATATCCGTATTTTTCTTCTTTCACGAAAAAAAAGCTCATTTATGTCACTACAATAGGGTGTTATTCTTTCTTTTTTTATCAAAAAATGGCTTATTGGTTTTCGTAATTTATGGATTATTCCATATATGTTTACAAATAGTTTGACGAATGACCGGATTGGTGGTATTGTGGATATTTTGAAACGGTGTATTTGATCGCCACACTATTTCTAAAAATTACTTAAATGTAAATATTGCGGTTTCCGGTTTCATTAAACAGTTTGTGTTAATATGTAATAATATTCTTTATTATATGCGAAAAGAATTATTTTTGTGTATAAGTGAATTTGGTAGAAAATGAATTGTATAATAAAAAGATTACTTCAGATATACGTAGTTGTATTCCTCGGAAGCCTTTCTCCGGCAATGTTTGCCCAATCTTTGCAAGACCAAGCCAAAATACAATATTACCGGTCGATGATTGAAGATGAGAAAGTGCCCTATCAACAGAAAATAGCTTTCTATGATAGCACCCTGAACTATTATAGAAATGCAAAAGACTATAAGATGGAACGGACGATGGCCATAAAGAAAATGCAGCTTTCGTCCGAAAACGGTGGATACATAGAGTCGTATAAGACAGGGGCGAAAATATTGGACGAAATGAAAAACCTCCGGTCTCTATCGCGCCAAGATTCCTTGGAGATGAACAAAATACGTCTGATTTTGGGCAAGAACTGCCGGAATTTGGGGATGTATGACGAAAGTATTTCGTATTTCTTTTCTATTGTACAGCAGCCTGTCAACAGATACACAATAGATGCCTGTTCGTATTTAGGGTTTGTTTTTATGCATGTGCGGCAAATGGAAAAGTCCAAAACGTACAATAGCATGGCCTTGAAGTTGCTGTCCGAAACAGACAGTGCAACCATGATGAAAACATCGTCGACCGTATATAACTCATTGGCAGGATATTATTATACAACAAAGCAGCTGGATTCGGCTCTGTATTATCTGAATCTGTCGGTCAAATATTACGACTATGCCGAAGATATATCGTCTAAGTCGTATATGTTTCATAATATGGCAATAATATATCAGGACATGGGCGAATATGCCATGGCTAAAGACTATCTGCAGAAGGCGATAGATGTTTCGCATAAGGAACCGTACAACTATGCCCGTCTTTTGCAGAATATGGCTTTCCTATTGTACGAGATTAAAGAGCTGGGGGCTTCGGAAGAATACTACCTCCGGGCATTGCAAGCCGCGGAGGCTGCCGGTGCTATCCAGATAAAAGGTTCGGTGCTTATCGAATTGTCTGACCTGTACTACAACACCCATCAGTACCAAAAAGCGTGCGATTATATGAAACAAGGGATGGTGATACGCGATTCCTTGTTCAGCAACCAGAATATGGAGAAGATTTCCATACTTTCGCAACAGTTCGATAATTATAAAATCAGTACCGAAAAAAACCTGTTGGAGAAAGAGTTGCAGCTGGCCAACCTTTCTAATTTAAAGAAGAATGTTATACTCATCATCTTGCTTTTTTTGTTGTTGGTGGTGAGTGTAGTGGCTTTTGTTTTGGTGCGCCGTATATACCGAAGTTCGGTAAAGAATATTGAAAAAGAAACCAGCGCTCAGCAGGAAGTGATAAGGAAAGAATACGAGGTTTCGCTCGAAGAGAAAGACCGCAAACTGGCAAGCAATGCCTTATTCCTGATGAAAACGAACGAGATGTTGGGTAGCCTCGACAGAAGCATAAAGCAATTGCTGATAACCAAAGAGCAGGATAAGCAAAAAAGTATTACGGAAGAAATGGCCTCTGTTATCAGTTCCTATAACTCGCACCAAGGCTGGGACGAGTTTAAGCTCTATTTCGAACAGATACACCATTCATTCTACACAAATCTGGATAAAATAAATCCAAACCTCACAAAGATGGAGCAACGTCTTTGCGCTCTGCTGGTGTTGAACATGAATACAAAGGAAATAGCGCAAATAACCAACCGTTCGGTAAGAACCATCGAGACGCTGATTTACCGGTTGCGCAGGAATTTGAATATTCCCACAGACGAAAAAACTGTGCAGTTTCTCAGAAAACTATTGGACGACTAACCTTCGTGAAATTACGTAGAAGCTAAATGCTGCTATATAATGTTGAATATCAGAACTAATATAGCAACTGCAACTATTGCATACACTCCCAATATAATTCTGATCTTAGCTTTTGGCTGAAGTTTTTTGTTTTTCGTTTTGATGGGCATATCTATATCAGGTTTTATTCTTTGTTTCGATAATAGATGAAGAGGCTTCATCGTTATTTACTATAAGGTATCAATACAAGTTTGGGGAAACTAACCAAGGTCAAAGAAAAAGCAATTGAGATAAATATTTGAATTCCTTTCTACTTAATTACCTCTATTTTTTTATTTACGTAGTACATTAAAACTACGTTTGTTGTTTAACTCATTCATTGTTAGTAGGGTGTATCTCGCCTTGTGATTGCAGAACAAGCTAAAATCGTATTAATGTTTTGTGTAAATTGTATAAGAATTCTATTTTTAACAATGGATATTTTTGTTAAAACAGGTGTAGAGACATAGTATTGCAGGTGAATTATGCCCACAGCATGTTGCAAGCGGAGTATATATTCAGAGTGCTTGCTGACGAAACATTAAAAGTAAGGGCTGGGCTTATACAACAAATTTTTAAGTAAATTCACTACATAATATTCCGCGAAAATGAAATATATAGTTATACTGTTGTCCGTCTTTGTATTTTTGGCTTACAGCCTAAAAGCTCTGAAAGAGAACGGAGCTTGGCGAATTCTTTGCTTGCAAGGGTTTGGTTTTGATGAATTTATGCCGACCTGCTCTAAACCGTGAATAAATGATACCGTTGCTGGGTATTTATCATTTACCTGAATATAATACTGAAATACAGCAAATAAGTCAATTTATTTCGTATCTTTGCCGTCAGAGCAATCAAGTTTTTATTGTATCTTTTCGTCACAATGTTTTGCTCCGCCCTTAATCTGCGGATCTTCCCATCGTCAAAATCGACAACAAAATCAACTTTCTTGTTTATAATATCAACAAGTCGCGAAGGTGTGTAACACAGTATCGTGACACATTTTTGCAAATAAGATGAAGTCATTTTGTATCGGTAATCTGGAAGTGAAACTTCCTATTATTCAAGGGGGAATGGGCGTAGGCGTTTCCTTGTCGGGGTTGGCCTCGGCTGTAGCCAACGAAGGTGGTATAGGAGTTATATCGTGTGCCGGATTGGGGCTGATTTATAATAAATGCCCCGGCGATTATTTAAATAAGTGCATTTCCGGATTGAAAGAAGAAATCCAAAAAGCTAAAGAAAAAAGTAAAGGTATAATAGGAGTAAACATCATGGTTGCTCTGACCAATTATGCCGATATGGTAAAAACTTCTATCGCAGAGAAAGTTGATATCCTCTTTGTAGGTGCGGGACTTCCCTTCGATTTGCCCTCTTACCTTACCCCGGAAAGCACAACAAAGTTGGTACCTATTGTTTCGTCCCCGCGGGCTGCGAAAATAATATGCGACAAATGGAAAAACAATTATGATTACCTACCCGATGCCATTGTTGTTGAAGGGCCCAAGGCGGGAGGCCATTTAGGGTTTAAGGTAAATCAGTTGGAAGACGAACAATACTCTCTGGAGCAGCTTGTCCCCGAAGTAGTGAGCATTGCCAATTCATATAAAGCCGAAAAAGACATACCTGTTATTGCCGCCGGAGGAATTTCGTCGGGAAAAGACATGTTCCGTTTTATTGAAATGGGGGCTTCCGGCATACAAATGGGAACTATGTTTGTTACCACAACCGAATGCGACGCGTCTCACACATTCAAAACGGTTTTTGTAAACGCCCGGCAAGAGGATATAAAAATAATACAAAGTCCGGTAGGAATGCCGGGAAGAGCCATTGATGGCGAATTTATCAGAAGCGTTGAGAAAGGACTGGAAAAACCTAAAAGTTGTCCTTTCCATTGCATAAAAACATGCGATTATACGAAAAGTCCTTATTGCATTGTCCAGTGTCTTTATCAGGCGGCAAGAGGCAATATGAAAAAAGGTTACGCATTTACAGGGATTAATGTCCATCTGTCAGAAAAGATATCAACCGTAAAGGAAGTGATTGCCAATCTAAAAGCCGAATTTCTGACAGCAAAACTTGAGGGAGGAATATAAATGCGAAAAAAATCGTATATTGTTAATCTATTAATCTATGTAGACGGCTGTTGCCTTGTTTTGCAACGGTGAATTATAAAAATATGACATTTAAAGAATTAGATATTATTGAGCCGATTTTGAAGGCTCTGAACGAAAAAGAATATATAACCCCAACACCTATCCAGCAGCAGGCCATTAAACCGGCATTAGACAATCGCGACATTTTAGGATTAGCCCAAACCGGTACAGGCAAAACTGCGGCTTTTTCCCTGCCAATCATCCAACAATTGTATTTGAATAAAAACAATGGAGAGAAAAAAAACATTAAGGCTTTGATATTAACACCAACGCGCGAGTTGGCAATTCAGATAAACGACTGCTTGAATGACTATACCCAATATACAGGCATACGCCATTGTGTGATTTATGGGGGTGTAAAACAAAATGCTCAGGTGAACGAATTGAAAGCCGGTATAGACATACTGGTTGCTACTCCGGGGCGGTTACTGGATTTGATGAGCCAGGGCATTATCAGCCTAAACTCTATCCGTCACTTTGTATTGGACGAAGCCGACCGTATGCTGGATATGGGATTCATCCACGACATTAAACGCCTGTTGCCTAAACTACCAAAGAAAAAACAAACGCTTTTCTTTTCGGCCACCATGCCCTCGTCCATAGCAACGCTTTCGCGGTCTATCCTTCATAACCCTGTAAAGGTAGAAGTAACGCCTGCCTCATCGGTTGTGGATACCATAGAACAACGTCTCTATTTTGTGGAAAAAACAGAAAAGAAAGATTTGTTGATAAGTTTGCTTAAAAAAGACAAGGAAAAATCCGCACTGATATTTTCCCGTACAAAACATGGTGCCGACAGAATAGCACGGATTCTGTCTAAAGCCGGAATAGGCAGTGCCGCTATTCATGGTAATAAATCGCAAAATGCACGGCAAAGAGCTTTGTCCGATTTTAAATCGCACGAGATACAGGCCTTAATAGCAACCGATATTGCCGCCAGAGGTATTGACATCAATAATCTGGAATTGGTTATCAATTACGATTTGCCTGATGTTGCCGAAACATATATACATCGCATCGGGCGCACCGGAAGAGCCGGAAATACAGGTGTGGCCATGACTTTCTGTGCCAATGAAGAAAGAGGAATGCTAAAGGATATACAAAAACTGACAGGAAAGAAATTGAATACAGTATCAATTTCTGCATAAAATATTAAAAACTATAACAACGCCCATGGCTATATCATTCAACAAAAGAGAATTAGAAAAGAAAAAAGAACAGAAAAAACAAGAGAAGCTAAAACGCAAAGAAGAGCGCAAAGCACATGGAGGCGGCACCTCCTTCGAAGACATGATAGCTTATGTAGACGAGAATGGGGTGATTACAAGCACACCTCCCGATCTGTCGAATAAGCAGAAAGTAGAGATAGAGAATATCGCTATATCTACCCCTAAAAAAGAAGACGAAGACCCTGTGTTGGAGGGTAGGGTAGAGTACTTTAATTCCGACAAAGGGTATGGTTTTATTAAACATACGGGAAGCACCGACAAATATTTTTTTCATGTCAGCAGTGCCCCATCTTCTATTACAGAAGGAAATATGGTAACATTCGAATTGGAACGCGGTCAGAAAGGCATGAATGCTGTAAAGATTGCTTTTGCCAATAAGGATAAACAATAATCAATAACAATTAATTAAGAAAACAGATGAACATTTATGTATCAAATCTAAACTTTAGCACAGCAAGTGAAAGTTTACAAGAACTATTTGCAGAATACGGAACAGTAGATTCTGCTAAAATTATTACAGACCGCGAAACAGGAAGATCGCGCGGATTCGGTTTTGTAGAAATGCCAAACGATGCTGAAGGTCAGAAAGCTATCGACGAACTGAACAATACTGATTTTGAAGGAAAAACAATCAATGTAAATGTGGCTCGCCCTAAAAGCGAAGGTTACAATAATCGTGGCGGAAACGGTGGATACAATAGAAACCGTTACTAAGAACGTTATAATATAAGTAAACGAGGCTGTCTCAAAAGTAGGATAGCCTCGTTTATTTTTCTATAAAAGGTTGTTACCCTTCCGGTTCAAGCCAATCGTTATTGGCTTTTATGAGTTCTATGAGCCTATCGACAGCCTCTTCCGTAGGGATATTGCGTTCTATACACTCTTGTTTTTTATAAAGGGATATCTTTCCCCGCTCGGCGCCCACATATCCGTAATCGGCATCGGCCATCTCGCCCGGTCCGTTCACTATACAGCCCATAATTCCTATTTTCAGATGTTTAAGGTGCGAAGTCGCCGCTTTTATCCGTGCAACGGTCGATTGCAAATCGAACAACGTTCGTCCGCAACTGGGGCAGGATATGTATTCGGTTTTGCTTGTCCTTACACGAGCCGCTTGCAATATACCGAAAGAACAAGTGTCTATGTCTTTAGCCGGTAAATGGCCCTCGTTACCGATCATCAAACCATTGCCAAAACCATCCAGCAGGACTGTGCCAAAATCGGTAGCCGCTTTTATCTGGATATCTTCGGCCTCACTTTCACGGTAATTACGTTGTAAAATAACGGGGACGGCGCACCCTTCGTTGAGCAAGGTGTGGAAAAAAGCCCGTTGCTCGCCTACGCCATTCGCATGATTGGTGGTGAGGATTACAACAACAGTACGGTCTGCTTTCAGTAAAGCTTTTATTTCGTCCGTCAAATCGGGATAAGATAGTTGCAGGAATTTAATGGGAACATCGCAATCCGCAATCTTATTGTAGTTCGTTTTGTTGAACAAGGGGTAAGTGTTTTCCTCAGCCTTCCATCCGGGGAAGTCAATAATAGCAGGGATAGAGCGTGGAGCTTCGGATTTCAGTTCCGCACCCACGTAAATATAATCGGGTAGGAGGTGTGTATTAAACCGGAAATCACCTTCGCGCCTGTCGGATATAACAACGGGAATCTGCTCCCCTCCTATGTTGCCTACGGGATAAGTTGCACGGCGTTGAGTAGAAAACGGCGAATAATCTTTATTCGCTTCGGCCTGTATATGTGGATGGTTTTCTCTTTGAAGAATATAGTCAACGAGTTTTCGTGCTACGGGCACTTCCAGTTCGGGGTCTTCGCTGAGCGAAACACGGATGGTATCGCCTATTCCGTCCGAAAGCAAAGCTCCGATTCCTACCGCCGATTTTATGCGCCCATCCTCTCCGTCGCCGGCTTCGGTTACACCCAGATGCAGAGGGAAAGCCAATCCTTCGGCATCCATCCGTTCCACCAATAGGCGTACAGCCTTAGTCATCAGCACCGTATTGGATGTTTTCATGGAAATGGCAACATCCGTAAAATCCTGTTCTACGCAAATCCGGAGGAACTCCATGCACGACTCCACCATCCCTTGGGGAGTATCGCCGTAGCGCGACATGATACGGTCGGACAGTGAACCATGATTCACTCCTATCCGGATAGCCGTCTGATTCTCTTTACAAATGTTCAGGAAAGAAATAAACTTGGTTCTCAGTTTTTCAAGCTCCAAGGCATATTCTTGGTTGGTATATTCTTTTTCGCTAAACCGTTTTACTCCATCCACATAATTGCCGGGGTTGATACGCACTTTTTCCACACACTTTGCCGCCGCATCGGCCGCCCGTGGGTTGAAGTGGATATCGGCAACAAGCGGTGTATCATAGCCCCGCTTGCGAACTTCGGCTTTTATGTTTGCCAGATTTTCGGCTTCGCGAACACCTTGTGCCGTAAGGCGCACATAGTCGGCTCCCGCTTCGATGATGCGAACAATCTGCTCTACGCTGGCCGCCGTGTTGTTGGTATCGGTATTTGTCATCGACTGTATGCGGATGGGGTTGCTACCGCCAAGCGGAACTTTGCCAATCCGTACTTCGATCGAAACACGTCTTTTATAATTGAATAAATCCATAACCGGTTTTACGTTTATATATCAGAATAACAAAGGTATAATATTTTTATCTATGCCCATTGGTGTAGCAACCAAATTAACCGGAAATAACAAAGCCGATTAAGAGCTTTCCTAACCGGCTTAAATGTATTTTTGAAAGTTACATGCAACTTATTCTTTATTTTTGGCCAAACGTTTGCGGTCGTTTTCGTCCAGATATATTTTGCGGAGGCGAATGGCGCTTGGCGTTACTTCAACATACTCGTCTTCCTTGATATATTCGAGAGCCTCTTCCAAACTGAAAATAACGGCAGGCGCAAGATGCACCTTGTCGTCCGTTCCCGAAGCCCGCACGTTTGTCAGTTTTTTCGATTTGGTAAGGTTTACCACCAAATCGCCTTCCTTCGAGTGTTCGCCCACAACCTGCCCCATATAAATATCGGTCTGAGGTTCGATAAAGAAACGCCCACGGTCTTGAAGTTTATCCAGAGCATAAGCAAAGGCGTTGCCCGACTCGCTGGCAATGATAGACCCGTTTACACGTTTCTCTATATCGCCTTTCCACGGTTCGAAGCCCAAAAAGCGGTGAGCTATCACCGCCTCGCCTGCCGACAAGGTCAGTGCGATGGTGTTCAGCCCGATAATACCCCTCGATGGCATTTTGAACTCCAAGAAAACACGGTCGTTTTTGGTGTCCATCATCGTTAGTTCGCCTTTGCGGCGGGTAACGAGGTCTATAATTTTGCTCGAATATTCTTCGGGCAGATTAACGGTCAGTGTCTCCACCGGTTCGTGCCTGATGCCGTCTATCTCTTTCACTATCACTCGTGGTTGCCCCACTTGCAGCTCGTAGCCTTCGCGGCGCATTGTCTCTATCAACACCGATAGGTGAAGTACACCACGCCCGTAAACGATCCACGCATCGGCGCTGTCGGTAGGTTCTACACGCAAGGCGAGGTTCTTATCGAGTTCCCGTTCCAAGCGTTCGTAGATATGGCGTGAGGTAACGAATTTTCCGTCCTTACCAAAGAATGGCGAATTGTTTATCGTGAAGAGCATCGACATGGTAGGCTCGTCTATATCAATGGGGTCGAGCGGTTCGGGGTTTTCAGGGTCGGCAATCGAATCGCCAATCTCGAAGCCGTCAATGCCAATCAGCGCGCAAATATCGCCACACTGCACCGATTGAGCCTTTATACGCCCTAAGCCCTCAAAAACGTTCAGTTCTTTAATCTTTGTTTTCACTACCGAACCATCGCGCTTGCATAGCGAAACGTCCATGCCCTCGCGCAATTCGCCGCGATGAATGCGGCCTACGGCGATACGGCCTACGTATTTCGAATAATCGAGCGATGTTATCAACATTTGCGGCGTACCCTCCAATACCTGTGGTGCAGGTATGTACTCTACAATGGCGTCCAGCAGGGGAGTGATATCTTCGGTAGGTTTCCTGAAATCGTCCGACATCCACCCTTGCTTAGCCGAGCCGTAGATGGTAGGGAAGTCCAGCTGGTCTTCGGTAGCATCCAGACTGAACATGAGGTCGAAAACCATTTCGTGTACTTCGCTGGGGCGGCAATTGGGCTTGTCTACCTTGTTGATAACAACTATCGGCTTCAACCCTATTTCAATTGCCTTCTGCAATACGAAGCGTGTTTGTGGCATAGGCCCTTCAAAAGCATCCACAAGCAGCAAACAGCCGTCGGCCATGTTCAGCACACGCTCCACCTCGCCGCCAAAATCGGCGTGGCCGGGAGTGTCTATGATGTTTATCTTGGTTCCTTTATAGTCTATTGATACGTTTTTGGAGAGTATCGTTATCCCGCGTTCGCGTTCCAGATCGTTGTTGTCGAGAATCAGCTCGCCGGTTTGTTGATTGTTGCGAAACAGCTTTCCTGCCAGCAACATTTTGTCTACCAAGGTTGTTTTCCCGTGGTCTACGTGTGCAATAATTGCAATATTCCTTATTTTTTGCATATTCAAAATTGAGGGTGCAAATTTACAACAAATATTGGCAAGTGCATTACATGTCTTGATTTTATCTGTCGGCAAGAATCTAATAATATGTAAAAAGGCTCGGCACAAGTATGCACCGAACCTTTCCATTAATAACAATCTTTCTACCTTTTCTTATAGATGTATTATTTACATTCTGCGTGGATGGCCTCCAAAACCGCCGCGCCCCATAGGATTCATATCCGAGGCTTTTGCGCCGCCTTTAAACAGTTGGAATTTATACACGAAGTGTACCATAAAGTAACTGTTGATTGTGCTTGTGGATAAATCGGAATAACTACCGTTGGCCGAGGTACGGGTTATGTTGTTACGGTCGTTAAGGATATCGTACATCTTTATGCGGAGTGTACCGTTCTTGTCTTTAAATATCTGTTTCGATATGGATGCGTTCCAAAGCCATTGATTGAGTTTATACCCGTTTTCGTAGCCCGAGTTGGTCGAATATTCGATATCGGTTTCCAGAGTCCAGTTGTAAGGCAAATACAGGGTTGTGCCGAGCGTACCTCCATAATCGTAAGTTTTTTGGTTTTGCAAAGAAGAATTTGCGGAGGCAGCCGAGTTGTTGATATTGTAGAACGAGAGGTTACCCCTCAAACTCACGTCGAACAAATCGGAACGGTATTCTACGCCCAACCGCTCGGTTAGCCGCAAAGTGTTTGCCGTATTGTCGTTCCCATCTATAAAGCCTTTAGAGTGCGCATAAGAAGCGAAAGTCATGCTGTTGACCGAAAACTTCTTGTTCCTGAGCGGAGTGTTATATATAAGCCTTGCCATTCCGCTAAAGTTACCGTTAACGTTCTTATAGGTCTTGTAGGTAACGTTGTCTATCAGCGTAGAGGTGGTAACAATGTCGTTGAGTGTATAGCTCATGTTACTGAAAAGCATGATGGCGCTACCCTGTTCGGGATTGAATTTGCGGAAGCGAATCCGCAAGCGGTTCTCGAAACTCGGTTTCAGATTGGGGTTACCCACAGTCTGATTCAGAGGATCGGAAGTTATCTTGGCATCCGATAGTTGTGCTGTGGTAGGCTGATTGGTGTTACCGTTGTACTCTATCCGCAGATTGGAGCGTTTGTCCCAATTGTAATTGAATTGCAATTCGGGCGCAAAGTTAACTACATCGTTTTTTGTGATGTATGTAGTATCGGGGCTGATTATCGTTGTTTTTGAATTAGACGGTTGCACGGCAAACCCCACCGTATAGTTATATTTTTGGCGCATGGACTTAAACTTCAATCCAACCTGTTGGTTTATAAAGTCGTTTTCCGTTTTGCGTGTATAGTCAATGTCTATGGCTCCACCGTTTTGCCAATCGTATGTTTTCTTGTCCGATTCGGAATAATTTTTGCGGTAACTGTAATCGACCTGCAAAAAGTTGTTCCGTCCTACCGGTTCCACGTACGAAACATATCCCCGCCAGTTGTAACTATCGTCTTTTTGCTTGAATGTTTGGTTCTGCAGTTCGTTAATCACCGAGCCCGAATCGTCTTGCCGCCATGTTGACGATTTATTTGTCCCATCGCTGTCTGAGTCGCTCAGTCCGCCCTGTACCCTGAAGCTCAACACACGCCCCGAATCGCTCAGTTTGCGGCTCACGTTGAGGTCTCCGCTCAAAGTAATGCCATCGCCCTTCGAATAATAGTCGGTATTTCCCCGTGTAAGAGTGTCGGTGAGGCTTGTTTGCCGGGTAGTCCAGAAATCTTCCACCTGATAGTTTTCGTTTTTGTTGTATTGGAGCGAGGGGCGGAAAGTTATCTGCGTTTTATCGTCGGGTTTCCACTCCATGCGTAGGTTGGCTCCTACGTTATCACTTTTGTTATCACCGTTTCCGAACCGGGTTTCCAAACGGTCTTGCAAGGTATAATTGGTAAATGTACGGGTTTCGACCGTGTTGTCGGAACTACCGTAGCGTGCGTTGCCACCCAGTTCCAACTTTGGCGAAACTTCTACCCCGAAGTTCATCCCTCCGTTCACCGATTTGGTTATACCATTGTTCCCCCCAAAGCGCATCCCCCGGTGCGGACGGTTTCCGCCAAACATAGAGGAGGCAAAGTCCGAGAAGCCGGCATTGTTGGTATTGTTCAGCCCCCCCAGAAACGAGAACTGATTGTTGTTGCGCATATAATTGACCATGGCATTGGCTTCGTAGCGGTCGTGGCTGCCATATCCGGCATAAGCATTCCCAAATACACCTTCTTTCATACCGGGCTTCACTACAAGGTTGATAACGGTTTCTTCGTTGCCATCGTCAAAGCCGGTCATCATTGCCATATCCGACTTTTTGTCGAATACCTGCAGTTTATCGACCATCGATGCCGGAAGGTTTTTGGAGGCAACCTTAGGGTCGTCGCTAAAAAACTCCTTACCATCGAGCAGAATCTTTTTTACTTCTTTTCCGTTTACAGTGATCTTACCTTCGGAGTCTACCTCGGCGCCGGGCATTCGTTTCACCAAATCTTCAACCATGGCGCTTTGCTGCACTTTATACGAATCGGCATTGTATTCTACGGTATCGTCTTTCACCACTATCTCCACGGCTTTTGCCGTAATCACGGCTTCGGCCAGCAGTACAGAGCTTTCCTTCAGCTTTATCTGTCCCAAAGATGTGCCCTGAGCCGTGTTTAGGTTGCGATAATAATCGGCATACCCCAGATACGAAACATGTATGATGTACCGACCTTGATTGACCGAAACGGAGAATTTGCCATTCGCGCCCGACACCGCGCCATTCACATAGCTGCTGTCTTTGGCATTCAGCACACGCACGCTGGCCTGTATGATAGGCTCGCTGTTACTATCAAGTATTGTCCCCGTGATTGTAGCTCTGCTTTGGGCAAAAGCTCCGGCAGATAAAAATAAAAGAAGTAATAAAAGTAAATTCTTTTTCATGTTTTGTTGAAATACATTTCGACTTAAAAACTGGGATTATGACAAATTCCACTCCAAAAGGTTTAATTTGATAGTGAAAAAAAATATTTTTTTAGTTTTAGCATTCTGTCTTTAAGGTTTTCTTTCAACTGCCGACAGGCGCTCACAGCAAAAAAATTACTAACTTGCGGCCGTTTTCAAACACTTATATCCATCAATTGCATAATGAGAGATTTCATTAAGATTCTGAAACGTTTTGTCCCTCCCTACAAGAGGCAACTTATCCTCAGCTTTATATTCAATATCCTTTCGGCTTTTATGAACGTTTTTTCGTTTGCCCTTATCATACCTATTTTAGGAATATTGTTTAAAACCGACGACGAGGTTTATCACTTCATGCCTTGGAATGAGTTGGGCGACGGTTCGTTTTTTTCGAAGATAGGAGAGTTGTTTAGCGTTGCCAAAAACAATTTCTATTGGTATTCGGCTGATGCCGTAGAAACCTATGGGGAGGCAAACACCCTGTTGTTTCTTGCCATAGCCTTGGTTGTGATGACTCTTATAAAAACGGGAGTCACTTACCTAAGTTCGTTTTACCTTGTTCCCATACGCACAGGTGTGGTTCGCGACCTGCGCAACCAGATAAACGACAAGATACTATCGCTGCCGCTTTCGTTTTTTTCGGAAGAGCGCAAAGGCGACATTATAGGGCGTATGACGGGCGACGTGGGCGAAGTTGAAAACTCTATAATGAGTTCGCTCGACATGTTTTTCAAAAACCCCATACTCATACTTGTATATTTCTTTACCATGTTGGCTATCAGCTGGCAGTTAACGGTTTTTGTGATTGTATTGCTGCCAATATCGGGCATTGTTATGGGGCGGGTAGGTAAAAAACTGAAACGCAAATCGTTTGAAGCACAAAATAAGTGGGGCGAACTGATGGCACAGATAGAGGAAACACTTGGTGGACTGCGCATCATCAAGGCGTTCAACGCCGAGGGGAAGGTATCCGGCAAATTTCACCGCGAAGGCGATGTGCTCCGCTCGATGAGTAACCGCATTGCCCGCCGCCAGCAGTTGGCACACCCCATGAGCGAGTTTTTGGGCACGGCCACCATTGCCGTTGTTCTCTGGTACGGTGGTACGCTTATTCTGGGCGAAAACGCGTCTATCACGGCACCCAGTTTCATATACTATCTGGTTATTTTTTATAGTATCATCAATCCGGCAAAAGACCTTTCCAAATCGTTTTACTCTATACAAAAAGGCTTGGCATCGATGGAGCGTATCGACAAAATTCTGCTTGCCGAAAATAATATCCTTAGTCCCGAAAAACCTGTCGAAATAAAATTCAACGAAAAGATAGAATACCGTGATGTGTGGTTCGAGTATCGCGAAAACGCCCATTGGGTAATCAAAAACGTAAGCCTGACCGTTCCCAAAGGGAAGACCATTGCTCTGGTAGGTCAGTCGGGGTCGGGCAAATCGACCATGGTAGACCTCTTGCCCCGCTTCTACGATGTGCAGAAAGGCGGCATCTTTATCGATGGGGTAGATATCCGCCGCGGAGAAGTTCACCAATTGCGCTCGCTGATGGGTAACGTAAATCAGGAAGCGATTCTTTTTAACGACACGTTTTTCAATAACATCACCTTTGGGGTAGAAAGCGCAACCATGGAACAGGTTGTAGAAGCCGCCAAGATAGCCAACGCACACGATTTCATTATAGCCACCGAAAACGGTTACGACACAAACATCGGCGACCGTGGTGGAAAACTATCCGGAGGCCAACGCCAGCGCATCAGCATAGCTCGCGCCATACTGAAAAACCCGCAAATACTGATTCTTGACGAGGCCACTTCGGCACTCGACACCGAATCGGAACGCTTGGTGCAGGATGCCCTCGAAAACCTGATGAAGAACCGCACTACGATTGTTATAGCACACCGCTTGTCGACCATCAAGTCGGCCGACGAAATCTGCGTGATGCACGAAGGCGAGATAGTGGAGCGTGGACACCACGACGAACTGCATGCCAAAAACGGATATTACCGCAAACTGTGCGATATGCAAAATTTCTAACCTTTCAATAAAGCACGGTGATAGAAGTCAAAAACATATCAAAAAGCTACGGCAACCACCTCGCCGTGAACGATGTTTCGTTCACCCTGAAAAGGGGTGAAATAGCAGGCTTCCTCGGAGTGAACGGGGCAGGCAAATCGACCACCCTCAAGATACTGGCCGGAGCCCTCAATGCCGACAAAGGCACGGTTAGTGTTTTTGGCAACAGCATCGTTAACGATGCCCTTCAGGCAAAGCAAACAATCGGCTATCTGCCCGAAGACAACCCGCTTTACGGCAGCATGTATGTAAAAGAATACCTGCTCTATGTAGCCCAAATGTACTCGCTCAAAGGGACGAAAGAAGCCGTAGAACAGATAGTTGAACAAATGGGTTTGCAGGGAGAATATCACAAAAAGATAGTAAGCCTCTCGAAAGGCAATCGCCAACGTGTGGGGCTGGCTCAGGCGCTTATCCATAATCCCCGTTTCTTGATTCTGGACGAACCCACAAGCGGCTTAGACCCCAATCAGCGAATGGAAATCAGAGAGATACTGGCAGGCTTTGCACAGTCGAAAGTCGTTCTGTTTTCGTCGCACATACTGCAAGAGGTTACAAGCATCTGCTCCCGTTACATTATTATAGATGGCGGACGCATCGTTTTTGACGACACCGCATTGGGTGGCACCGCATCATCCATCGAAGATACTTTCTATAAACTGACCAAAAAGAACGTATGAAAATACTTGCCGACGCCAATATCCCTTTTCTGAAAGGTGCTGCCGAACACTACGGCGATGTAACCTATCTGGCAGGAAACGAGTTTACACCCCAAATAATAAAAGATGCCGACACGTTGATTGTACGCACACTTACCCGCTTTGGCGAAGAGAACCTGAAAGACTCGGCCGTAAAGCTGATTTGTACCACAAGCATAGGTTTTGACCATATAGACACCCGCTATTGCGAGCAAAACGGTATCCGCTGGACAAATGCTCCGGGATGCAATTCGGGCTCGGTGCAGCAGTATATTGTTTCGGCACTTATACACATGGCACAAACAAAAGGTTTTGACTTGAAAGATAAAACCATAGGTATTGTAGGCGTGGGTAATGTAGGGAAAAAAGTTGCCCAAGCATGCCGGATATTGGGTATGCGAGTGCTGCTGAACGACCCACCCAGACAAAAAGCCGAAGGTTCTGCCCAGTTTGTGGACATGGATACCATTGTGGGCGAAGCCGACATCATCACCTTCCATACACCACTCACCAAAGAGGGTGAATATAAGACCCTGCACTTGGCTAACGAAAGTTTCTTTGCCAACCTTCGCCGTAACCCCATAATAATAAACGCGGCAAGAGGGGGAGTAGTGAAAACGGATGCCATAAAGGAAGTTATCCGGATGGGCAAGGTGTCGGGTACGGTTATAGATTGTTGGGAAAACGAACCCGATATAGATATAGAGTATATGCAACTTGCGGATGTGGCTACATCGCACATCGCAGGTTATTCGGCCGATGGGAAAGCCAATGCCACACGTATGGCCTTGCAAGCCGTTGCCGACTTTTATGGACTGAGCAAACAGCCTATCGAAGCCATAAAAGCTCCCGAAGCCCCCAATCCGGTTATAGATATGACCCTTTTTACGGGTAACCGCCTGTACGAAGCCATACTCTACCCTTACCATCTGCTTACAGACAACGATAAGCTAAGAACCGAACCCCAGAAGTTTAATTACCTACGGAGTTACTATCCTCTGCGTAGGGAATATTGCGCATACAGCGTAATGAACGCCAACGCGGGCGAAGCCGCTGTGCTGAAAGAATTGGGCTTTAACGTGATTTAGAGATTTACACTTCAACCACCTTCTGCAAGTGTACGTACCAAATATATCCCCGTAGGCGGGTATATCCCATTTGCTGAATACGATCTTTGTAATATTCCACCTGTTTAACGTACCGGGGCGATTCGTGTTGCCCGAATTTATAATCGACCACCACTACTTCGCCGTCTTTGAGCATAACACGGTCGGGGCGTACAAAGGGGCCTTCGGTTTGGAGTATCTGCACTTCGTTCAATACCTTATACTGCCCCGAATACCAGTCTGCAACCATAGGGGCGGATAAGTAATCCGTTAATTGAGCATACACCTTCCGTTTTTCGTCGGTGGTTATCAATCCTTCGGCGCAATATGAGTCGATAACGTTCTCCAAATCGTGGATGGTTTTTATACGGCTCAGAATGTCGTGCATCATATTACCATAATCGCGCTGACCGAAATCGGAAAAGAAATATTTGTTTTTCAGCTTGAGTTTTAGTCTGTTGTCGAAAGATGTGCTTTTCAGGGCTCCCATCGGAATTTCGTGCCCCGCAGTATCTTCTTCCGCGGTTACGGCAGGATTGTGATCGCCCCCAATTTCAAAAACGCCCGACTCACCGTCAATATTTTCTTCCAGCCTGATAACCGGCTTGCCATTATTTTCCGTAACCGTAGGATTATTGACGCACTGCCACAGCAGGGACGAAATATCGGTGATACGCCCATCGTCCTTAGGGCGGGGCGAAAAGGCTATCAGTTCTTTTTTTGCACGGGTGAAGGCCACGTACAGAATGTTCAGATTATCGACAAAGGCATGCAAACGCTCATCATAGTATTCGTATTCGAAGATAGTGTTGCGCAAGTTTTTAGAATATTTTACAGGCACAAGGTGCAAGCGGTTGAAAGGCTCTTGGTGAGGCCTGCACCACAGGATGTTGGGCATTTTATGATCCAGCTCCCAGTTGCAAAACGGCAAGAGTACTACATCGAAGCCAAGCCCTTTAGACTTATGGATGGTCATGATCCTTATGGCATCTTGTCCATCGGGGGTGAAAACGGTTTTCCTGACACCAGCCTCGTCCCACCACTTCAGGAATGATTCCAAATCGGGGGTGTTCCTGACCGTGAAATCAAGGACCGTATCCAAAAAGGACTGTATATAAACACTTTCGTTCTGTTCCATTGCTTCGCCAAAAAGGTCGAATATCTCTTCTGCCATCTCGTACAAAGACAATTCTTGTATCCTTTCCAGCTTAACCTTCACCTCGTCCGGAAAATCTTGCGATGCCGAAAAATAGAAATTCAGCGCACTTTCGGGCGAAAGCCGTTTTTCGAGTTTGTAATATTCGTAAACAGCAAGCGCATGTAGCGACTCATCGGTTGGATTTTGGAGATACCGAAACAGGGAAACTATCAGCTTTACGCTTTTCGAGGCGTTCAGCAACAGAGCCTCGTCCGATATTATATCGTACCGATACTTAGTGTTTGCCGATTTTTCTTTATGTTCCAGCAAAACATTCGCAACCTCGGTTCCTTCTTTCTTAGTACGCACAAGGATGGCTATGTCGCGCAGGCGGTAGCCTTTATCCTGCAAGCTTTCAATAACACCAGGCAGCGCGTTCAGCGATTCGGCTTGCCAGTCGGTAGCATCTTCCTTGTCAAGGAATCTGATAGACACATGCCCATCCGTCTGCTTCCCTTTGGCGGGTATTTCCTGAAACGAATCCTTATAAGCTTTTTCTATTTTAGTGCGAAAGGGCAGAAGCCGTTCGTCTGCCACTCCTTCAGGCAAAGCGTTATTGTATTCTTCTTGCACAAGCTTAGCGCCACGGGTAAAAACGGCATTGTTGAAGTTCACCACATTGGGCAGGCTTCGCCAATTAGTGTTGAGCGACCGATGGGTTATACCCTCCGTGCGGAAGTCGATATCGAGCTGCTCGTCCAACAGTTTCCAGTCGGAATTACGCCAACGATATATGCTCTGTTTAACATCGCCCACTATCAGATTGGTGCGCCCCGCCGCCAAACTGTCTTTCAGGAGAGGCGAAAAATTTATCCACTGCATGTTAGACGTGTCTTGAAATTCGTCTATCATATAGTTGTCGATGTGGGTTCCCACTTTTTCATAAATAAAAGGGGTATCTGTTCCGCTTATTATTTTGTTGAGTAGTTCGGTGGTGTCCGAAATCAGCATAATATTATTTTCGGCAGCATATTCGCGTATCTTCTTGTCTACATCGCCCAGAATACCCAGCGTGAAATAATAGCGGTTAATCTCAACGGCAGTTTGGTAGTTTCGTGAATTCTGGTAATGTTCTATGATATCGCAAACGCACTCGTTAAGCCCGCCCGAAAAAGCACTTTCTATCTTCTGCTTTTTTTCGTCTGTATCTTTTGCCAGATACCATACCGACACATCACCTGCCAATTTGCAGAAGGTAGCCGTAGGCTCTTTCACTTCGCCTTTGGCCCATCGCAAAAAAGAGAAAAACGGGGAGCGTGTGCCGCCCTTAAAATCGTCGGGAAGGAGTCCGTACCGTTCCATCACGTTTAGGGCTTTTTCGCCTATCTGCTGCGAAGTCGCTTCAAACTGACGGATATATGCACGGAGCATTTGTTTGTAATCGTCCAAGAGCTGTTTGTTGGCTATGTCTTGCTGAACTTTATCGCTAAAAGCCTTGTAACTCTCCTTGAATATCTCGTTCGAGAGGGTACGGATATCATTGCGGATGTTCCACGTTTCGCCGCTCTCTATTTTTTCTTCCGAAAATCGTATCAACCATTCCAGTAGCTGTTTATTGCCCGTTTTTTCCAAATCGTAGAGCATAGAGTCGATAGCTTCGTTCAATACCTTTTCGGTGTCGAGCTCTACATTATAGCCACCTCCCAAGCCCAACTCGCGGGTAAAGGCACGCATGGTTTGCTGAAAAAAACGGTCGATGGTACTGACCGAGAAAGCCGAATAATCGTGCAGAATCCGTTGTAGAATAATGCGGGCTTCCTCCCGTATCTTTTCTTCACTGTCAAAGCGGGAGCTTATCAGCTTGGGTATATAGTCCGAAGGCTTGCCCGATGCCAAATTTGCCAATTCGTCCACTATACGGCTTTTCATTTCGTCGGTAGCCTTGTTGGTAAACGTAACGGCAAGGATATGCCTGTAAGCGTAGGGCGAGGAAAAAAGCAGACGCAGGTATTCACCCGTCAGGCGGTGCGTCTTGCCCGACCCAGCCGATGCCCTGTAAACAATCAGGTTGGTGTTCTCAGATGATTCTCGATTTGGCATAACCTTCCTTCTGCAACAACTCTAACACCTTGTTTCGGAGGTCGCCCTGCACTATTATTTCGCCATCTTTGGCGCTGCCTCCTACTCCGCACTTCACTTTCAGAAACTTGCCAAGGCTTTCTAAGTCCTCCTCACTACCCACAAAACCCGTGACAAGCGTTACGGCTTTGCCCTTGCGATTCCGTTTATCGAGTTGTATCCGCAATGGTTGTTTTTCTTTGGGGGCGGTTTCAACCTCTTCGCTTTCGTCTTCGGTTTGAAAGCGGAAATCGGGATTCGTGGAATATACCACGTTCAGGCGGTCTTTCCAGTCGTTATTATTGTTCTTAGCCATCTGATTTTGATATTTGTCTGCCAAACAAAGATACTATTTTAGCCAACAAGTAAAGACAAAAAAAGACGAGACTAATCTTTGTTAGTTTACTATAACTTTAATTTCTTTTGTTCGGGAAGGAAAAATCGATCCGTTTTCATAATACTCGACAATGCAATCGGGGCCCGAAAAATATACTTCTAAATCACTCTCTTCTTGATTGTTTTTTATGGTAAACATATTGCTTCTTGTTTCAAATTCGTAAGAACTGCATAACCAGTTCTGTTCCGTACCATTCCGGTATTTTCCCCAGAAACTATCCTTTAGGCTTTTTGACCTTATTACAATTTTCAGGCTTGAATTTCCCTTAGGTAGTACCGCTTTAAGCGAATAGCTAATATAATCCGATGAACGTACCTCTATTAAATCTGTATTCAAAATATTCGGACCATACATTCCGAATTCAGGATACGAAATAAAAGAAGTTTGTTCAAAACCGCTGTTGGTTACGAATTGGTGTACATACTCTTCCATCTTCGAAAGGGATAGGTTGGCATTTTGCCCTAACTCGCCATATTTTTTTATTACATTTTCGCATACCTTATCCAAGTCAACATACGCTATATTATTGATAAGTACTGAACCTAAAGTTGCATCGTTAAGCTTCCCGTCTGTTTTTATATCATTACTGATTTTAGCAATAAGTTCTGATAATTCTCCGGTCGATAAATTTCCTTGACAAATAGCTGATATTACTAGTAGCATTTCATTCTGGCTGATATCCATATCTTCGGAAGAAAGACCGTCTCCTTCAAATCCAAATACTTTTAATACATCGGTAGCCGCTTGTTTTTTTGCAAGGGCATAGCTTAAGCCTTGTTCTTTAATAAGGTATTCAATGCGAGGTCTCTCCAAGTGGGTTAGAACATTAACATTAACCGTACTTATATCGTTTACATCAACCAAGGCGTATAAAGAGAGTGTTCCATCCGAAACGGCTCCTGATATTTCATTGAAATAGTATCCATCGGCTTTCAGCAAGATATAATTTGACTTCAACTCAATGTTTTTTTGTTCAAAGTTCCCGGCGTTATCTACAACCAAAGTCTCATACGCCCGTCCTGTCAGGTTTAAGTCGTAATCGAGTTCTATAAAAGAAACCGAAGAGCCTACAATATAAGGTCCTTTCTGGATAATGCCGTTGATGTTCTCTTTAATAATTGAAGTTGTACCTTTTGTGCCGCCTTCTTCGTCATTATCGCAAGAGAGCAAGGTACAGAACATAAAAAGTAAAACGGAAGTTTTAAGAAGAAATTTTTTCATAGCGATAAGTTTTACCCGCCATACACCTCAGTAAGGTTAAAACGAGTCGGTTAATTGTTTCTATAACTACAGAGCAAGGTAAAAAAAATCAAGAAAAACACAATGAAAAAATCAAGAAAAATATTGGTTTATAATCTATAATACGTTATTCATTGCTTGTAGGTAAAAACAAAAAGAGCCTGCCCGCAATGGACAAGCTCTTCGTTTTTGTTTCGTTACAAGACAGAAATTACTTTCTGATACCAAGTTCTTTGATGATTGTACGGTAACGGTTAATGTCTTTTTCGATAAGATAATCTAAAAGACGACGGCGTTTACCTACCAACATTTTCAAAGATCTTTCTGTGTTATAATCTTTATGATTTGACTTCAAGTGTTCAGTCAAATGCGAAATACGGTATGAAAACAATGCAATCTGAGCCTCGGCCGAGCCAGTATCAGTGTTAGACTTTCCGTACTTTGCAAAGATTTCTTGCTTTTTAGCTGAATCTAAATACATAGCGTTTATTTATATATAATATTAAAATGTGGGTGCAAAGATAGAAGTTATTTTTTGACAAACAAATATTTAAGAGCAATCATTTCTCTTTGTCCTGTAATTTTTTGAGTACGCTCTCAAAAGCGGCGATGAGGCTGTCTCACTTCTCTTTATCTTCATTCTTTTCTGTTCATCATTTCCACCTGTTGCCTCACCGATTCATCGTGAATAGCTTCCAAGAGCATACGTACAAATTCGGGGCGGATACCCATCTCACGGGCTTGAGCCATACGCTTCATCAGAATCTCGTTATAGCGGCTGTTTTGTACCACAGTGAGGCCATGTTCTTTTTTGAAGATGCCTATCTCTTGCGAAACCTGCATGCGCCTTGCCAACAGTTCCAGCATTTGGCTATCCAAATCATCTATCTGTTGACGTAGTTCCGAGAGTTTCTCGTCCGAAACCGCTCCGTTGCGAATCACCAGTGCCAACAGCACTTCTCTTAGCCCGTCGGGTGTAAGCTGCTGCGCGGCATCGCTCCATGCGTTTTCAGGGTCGGGATGAGCTTCTATCATAAGTCCGTCAAAATTCATGTCCATTGCCTGCTGTGCAAGCAGATAGATTAAGTCTCGCCGCCCGCCTATATGACTGGGGTCTGAAATAACAGGCAATTGGGGATAGCGGCGTTTGAGCTCGATAGGGATATTCCAGTGGGGAGAATTGCGATATACCACCTTTTTGTTGTATGAGCTAAATCCACGGTGGATAGCTCCTATTCTTTTCAGTCCCACGTTGTTCAATCGCTCCAAAGCGCCTACCCAAAGTTCCAAGTCGGGATTCACGGGGTTTTTCACCAAAACCGGAATATCCACTCCTCGCAGAGCCTCGGCTATCTCCTGTACGGCAAATGGGTTTGTAGTAGTGCGCGCACCTATCCAAAGGGTATCGATGCCTTGTTTCAGAGCTTCGTCGGCATGCTTTGCGGTGGCAACTTCGGTCAGGGTGTACATTCCGGTTTCTTGCTTCACTCTTTTTAGCCACTTCAACCCTTGACTACCCACCCCTTCAAAACCTCCGGGTTTTGTACGGGGTTTCCATACCCCTGCGCGGAACATTTTTATTCCCCCGGCAGCCAATGCTTTAGCTGTCAATAACACCTGTTCTTCGGTTTCGGCACTGCAAGGGCCTGCTATAACCAAAGGACGCTGTACGGGTATTCCGGGCAATAAAATAGATTCCAGTTCCATATGATATTATATATATATTATTTTCGGACAAATCGCACAAAGATACTTAAAGGCAAGCGTTTACCCGATTTTTCGGGGATAACCAGTTCGCCATACTCACAACACTCTACGTCAGGGAAATAGTCTTTCAGCAGGTTTTCTGCTATGACTGCCGAAAATCCCATAGAGTAAAGGTTCAGTATAAGGAATGAGTCTGCGCCTTCCAACAATTCGTTGCACAGGGACATTATTTCGGCAATATGTTCTTCCAGAATCCACTTTTCTCCATCGGGGCCTCTGCCATAAGCCGGAGGATCGAGAATGATTCCGTTATACTTTTTGCCCCGCTTCACCTCACGACGGCAAAATTTCAAGGCATCTTCCACTATCCAACGGATACCGTCCAACCCCGATGCTTCCATATTCTGCCGCGACCACGATATCACCTGCTTCACAGAATCGACATGCGTTACGTCCGCACCTGCGCTTTTGGCAGCAATGGATGCGCCACCGGTATAGGCAAACAGGTTCAATACTTTTGGTTCGGCGGTTTTCATCGCTTTTATGGTGTTGTAGATGAAGTTCCAATTTTCGGCTTGCTCCGGAAATATACCTACATGCTTGAAGGAAGTCAGCCCCAAGCGGAATTGTAAGTGCATTCCTTTATAATCGTACCCGATGAACCACTGGTCGGGCATGGATGGTTTTTGCAACCACTGGCCACGTTCGTTTCCGTCGGCCAAAGATTTTCCTTTCTCCCGTCTGAATGTGGCGTCGGCCAATCGCTCCCACTCTTTGTCAGGCAACGACTTACGCCAAACGGCTTGTGGCTCGGGGCGAGCTACGATGTATTTGCCGAAACGTTCCAGTTTTTCGTATCCGCCGGAGTCGATCAGTTCGTAATCTTTCCAAGATGTTGGTTCGAGTAATAGCATAACAATTGTACCGGTTATTCTTTAAACATTTCTTTGAAGTCTACAACCTGTTTCCCGGGTAATACCTGATTCAGCACCACTCCTATGATAGAAGCCAAAGCCATGCCTTCGAGCGAAAAAACCTGACCTATATGAAGTGCCGCTCCGCCGATTCCTATAACAAGTATAACCGATGCAACAATGAGGTTACGCTTACGGCTGAAATCGACTTTGTTTTCGACCAACATACGCAAACCGCTCGAAGCTATAATGCCGAACAGAAGAATTGATACGCCACCCATAACAGGGGTAGGTATAGTTGATAGCAATACTGCTATTTTTCCGCAGAAACCGAAAAGGATAGCAAAAATGGCTGCTCCTACAAACAAATAAATGCTGAATGCACGGGTTATGGCCAACACCCCGATGTTTTCGCCATACGTTGTGTTGGGAGGTCCGCCAATCAGCGAAGCAAACATGGTGGCAACCCCATCGCCCAGCATCGACTTATCCAATCCGGGGTCTTCAATCAGATCTTTACCCACAACCTTGCTCAGCACCAACTGATGCCCTATGTGCTCGGCAATAGGCACAATAGCCACAGGAACCATCATCAAAAACACCCGCCACGTAAACGAAGGGGAATAGTCAACAAACGGAATCTGAAACGGAGGTATCTGAAACCAAGGAGCTTCGGCAACTGCCTGTAAATTAACAATACCCAAACAGATCGAAAAAATATATCCGCCAACTATGCCTATAAGTACAGGAATCACACTCAAGAAACCTCTGGTGAAGATAGCTGTCAGTATCGTAATAGTGAGTGTAACCAAGCCTACCAACACGTAGTTGAGGTCGTATTCGCCCGCCGGATTGTTGGTTGCCATATTGACGGCCGTTACCGACAATCCCAGACCGATAACCATTATAACAGGCCCCACAACTATGGGTGGCAGTAGCTTCATCAGCCACTTTGTGCCTGCTTTGGCTATGATAAGGGCAATGAGGGCATATGTTACCCCCACAAGAAAACTACCCACCAAGAAGCTGCCATGCGACACACCCGAAGCCGGATCGAGTTCCAGAGCCTTAACGGCAATAATCGGGTTTATAAAAGCGAACGACGAACCCAGATAGGAAGGTACTTTGCCACGGGTTATCAGTATAAAAGAAAGTGTACCGATACCACTCGATACCAATGCCACAGCCGGACTCATACCCGTAAGGGCAGGCACAAGCACCGTTGCGCCGAACATAGCAAAAAGATGCTGTATGCTGAGCAACAGCCATTGCGATAGTTTAGGTTTTTCGTTGATAGCCAACACTATCTTTTTTTCGTCTTGTTTTTTCATATATGTTTTTTTTATCTTTTATCCTTTGTACATTCAACCCGATATATTTTAGGACCTCTGCGATGTGTCGAAAAAACATTTTTAATCTTATATTCTTCCCGTAATCTTAAATCCGGTTCTTTAGCCGAAGTTACAATATAAAACATGCCTGTGTCGGGCAATGCCATAATTCCTTTCATGTTGAACGGAGGGTAAGGCTTATCACTGTCCGACCCTATTATATAATAGCGATTGTCGGTAATGTAAGCGGACAATCTCGCCATTGTTGACGGACATTTCCATGAGGATATAATAACATTGTCTGTTTTCTTCTCCGATTCCACAAACTCCTTGATGTCCAAATCGATCGCACTGTTTTTTATACTATATGCTCTTTCGTGAAAAAAACGCAGGACAAACAAAATTAACAGAATGGTGATTGCTGCTATTAAAAGATTCCGATTTTTGGGTTTTGTACTCAATTCTACCACATATATAGATGCGCTCAATAACAGCGGCCCCAATACACTACATTCGTACCGGGGAACAAATATTGGTGTTAACAAAAAAGAGACGGTTATCGGTATAATCATAGTTAACAGGAATACTGCAATAAATCCATTTGCGGTTTTGAGCTTAATTGTCTTCTCTTTTCCATGTAATTTTACTCCGGCTACAATAATCAATGTCAACAAAATAAGCATCAGCATCAGCAGAACAGACATTGTTGTTTTCGAGAAAAAAATGTAAGGGTATTCCGGATTCTTGGGCGAAAAGAAATAATAACAATATAGTAGCAACTCCTTGGGTGTAGGTGTCCCTATCCAATACGACTCTTGCACATTGCTGAACTGCGTCCACAAATGAGGTATCCAAAATGAGTAAACGAATAAGAATATCAACAAAGATACAATAAACTTACCTATCGGCCTTTTGTTACGCAGACCAGTAAAAAGAAATACGAGATAAATGCTTCCCGCCGCAACTAACCCATAGTTGTGTGTATATGCGGCACAAATAGCGCAAATCGTCATTATGGTGTATGCTGCCACTCCTCCTCTCAAATAACTTTTATACGCATATACAGAACAAGTCAGCACAAAAAACATAACCCACGAGTACATCCGCACTTCAAGCGCCAGAAATTGTGTTATAGGCAAAACGGTGAGTAATATAATAAACAGCGTTGCTACTTTAATCCCAAAAAGCTTTCGGATAGGGAATAAAGCTAACAAATAACTGGCTACAACACCAAGAAAAGAGAATACAGATAAAGAGAGAAGCGAATGACCGAACAATGCGGCAAAGCCTTTCAGCATGAAGTAATATAAAGGAGGATGAACGTCGGTAGAAGTTATTTGCAGTATTTCGCAATACGAATGCTGTATCATTGCCATAGAATACGCTTCGTCATACCAGAACCAACCCTTAATAGCAAGCCTGTAAATGAACATCACCAAAGCAAACAGCACAACAGACACACAGATGTATGTGTATTTATTGCGCTGTTTTGTTATTGTGCCGGTCACCGTGATGAACTGTTATTTAAGCTTCCACTGCGAACCGTCTTTACCGTCTTTTATCTCAAAGCCTATGCTGTTCAGTTCATTGCGTATTTTGTCGGAGGTAGCCCAGTCTTTGTTAGCTTTGGCTTCGTTGCGGATTTCGAGCAACAAATCTATTGCTTTAGAGAAAGCCTCTTGGCTGGAATCTCCTCCGCTTGCCAGTTCGTTCTTTATACCCAATATCTGGAATAAGAAAGTATCGAATACAGATTTCAGCTCGCCAATATCTTCTTTTGTCAGGTTGGTTTTCCCGTCAACGGCCGAATTAATAGTAGTTGCCGCTTGCGACAATTGAGATATAACCATTGCCGAGTTTAAATCGTCATTCAAGGCTTCATAACATTTCTGGCGAATTGTTTTTACATCGGCCGAAGATGACGCGGCAGGAATAATTTTTTCTATCCTTGCATATGCTTCCAACAGGCGGTTAAGCCCTTTTTCGGCTGCCTGAAGGGCTTCGTTGCCAAAATCGACCGTACTGCGATAGTGAGCCTGAAGGATAAAGAAGCGGATAGTCATAGGCGAATAAGCTCTTTCCAGAAGCTTATGATTGCCCGTAAAAAACTCACCGAGAGTGATAAAATTACCCAGCGATTTTCCCATTTTCTGTCCGCCTATGGTTATCATGTTGTTGTGCATCCAATATTTCACAACTTTGTGTTTTTCGGCTGCTGTGTTTTGGGCTATCTCGGCCTCATGGTGGGGAAAAATTAAATCCATTCCACCCCCGTGAATATCAATTTCCGTTCCCAGATATTTCATTCCCATAGACGAGCATTCGATATGCCATCCGGGAAAACCATCGCTCCAAGGCGAAGGCCATCGCATGATATGTTCGGGCGAAGCTTTTTTCCACAGGGCGAAATCCACACTGTTGTGCTTTTCTTCCTGTCCGTCAAGTTCGCGCGTTGTGTTCAGCATATCTTCTATGTTACGGCGCGAGAGTATGCCATAGTCATAGTCCTTATTATACTTCACTACATCGAAATAGACCGACCCGTTACTTTCGTAAGCATAGCCGTTTTTCAGTATTTCCTTTATGGTTTCGATTTGTTCTATGATGTGCCCCGAAGCATGGGGCTCGATAGAGGGCGATAGAACATTCAGCGCATCCATTTCCTTGTGATAACGGTTCAGAAAATACTGAACCACCTCCATTGGCTCTAATTGTTCCAAGCGGGCTTTTTTCGCTATCTTATCTTCGCCTGCGTCCGAATCATTTTCGAGATGCCCTACATCGGTAATATTACGTACATAACGCACCTTGTAACCGATATGAGTCAGATAACGGAACAGCAAATCGAAGGTTATGGCCGGGCGTGCATGCCCTAAATGAGCATCTCCATACACTGTTGGCCCACAAACATACATGCCCACATGTGGAGCGTGCAGGGGTTCGAATACTTCTTTTTGACGACTCAGCGTATTGTATATAGTTAATGTTTGTTCCATAATCGTAATGCAAAAATATCTGTTTCGGATTTACAAAAATAAAAGAAATGCAAATAGGATGAGGCATATCAATCATTCTTTTTCATATAAATGGCAGATATTTTAACCTTATGCCCATAAACTACAATAGTGCAATAAATATGCAGTGTTTTAGTTTTTCGAGGATATCGCTAAAAAAACAGATAGTAGCAAGAAAAACCTTGCTACTATCTGATAAGTTATTTTTATTAAATAAAAATTTACAATTTCGCTTTTTTATTTAGAAGAAGCATCCCCCCAACCTGGGTTTTGTTGACCAGCAACACCTTTGTTAAGAAGCATTTCATTGTAAGGAATCCCCCAAACCATTTGGCGATAGTCCTTACCTCCTGGTTCTATAGAACCATATATTACTTTCAAATTTGTAAAATCATTTTCTCCTACTCCGCTTAGATATTTTGTATTTTGAGTTTCACCTCTCACTACATCTTGTTTCCAACGGCGTAGGTCTAACAAACGCTTACCTTCGCCCATTAACTCCCGTTGTCTTTCCAACTTTATCGCTTCCAATAAAGCCGTTCCAGCAAGTGATGTAGATCTTATATATCCACGACTATAACGTAAAGCGTTAAAATATTTAAGAGCTGTACCTTCCTCTCCTATATGGAAAGCTGATTCTGCTAAAATCAAATACATTTCGGCAATACGTAATAGTTTAGGAGCTTGTTGGTAGTTTGTCAACCCATCAGATAATAGTGGATTTCCTAAAAATTTAGTAAATATACTTACTTCATCATCCTCTATACCTGCTCCATCTGCGGTAAGCACATATTGTTTTTGAAAATAAATTCTATATCTACAATCAAGAGAATCGTTAATTGCAGATTCGCTTAGTTTACAATTAAATAAGTCTTTTGTAGCTTTTGTTGGTAAATAATTAGGAGTAAAATATACTTTACCTAAAGCTGTGGCTGCCGAACCGTTGTAAAATCCAAAAGTTGAAGAAAGTTCGTTAGGATTAGATACAAACAACTGAACTATATCTTCTTGTATCTCATCATATCTCCAATAATAAGAGAGAGCATTTTGATCGACTGTAGAATCATATAATTTATAAGTCCCTGCATTTACTAATGCTTCAGCTTTCTCAATTGCCTTAGTATAATCTGAAGTATAGAATGCTACCTGTGCCTGAATAGCTTTTATCGCGTCAATTGTGAATTCTGGAGAGCCTGCTTGCCCGCTAATTCCGTCCAAGTAAAGTGCTGCAGAATCCAAATCTTGTTTTATAAAATCGTAAGTTTCTTTTAATGTTGATCTGCTGGGGTGAGCCTTAGGATTGAATACTTTATGAATAGGTAGTCCATATTTTTCTCCACTTGCCGCATCGTTAACATCATAAAATTCGCAAAATCTCAAAGCCAAATTAAAATAGCAATAAGCCCTTGTTGCAAATGCCGCGCCTCTGTATTGTGTAAGAAGTTTACTTTGATCTTTTAATTCCTTCTCAGTGGTTGTTAACTCGTTCAAGTTTAATTTCGCACTTTCGCTAAGCAAAAGGTTGGCATTTTTTATTACGTTATAATAGCTTGTCCAAACGCTGGTCAAATCACTATCGTTAGACTGAAGTCCATTCCAAGTATGGAAACTGCCTAAACTGTTACCAAACCTTGCCGTTGCATTAAACTCATCAGCTTGTATATCTGACATGAGAGCAGCACCACCATAAGCTACACTTCTTAATTGAGCATACAACCCATTCTTAAAACCTTCAGCATCTTTTACTGTTTTGACTTCAAATTTAGCTGTACCATGAGGGTCTAAGTCTTGACTACAAGATGTCCAGATAAAAGCGGACAAAAGCAAAATAGAGCCAATTTTAAATATATTTTTCATATCGTTTTTTTCTATTTATTAAAATGTTAATTCAACACCTATCATATACTGCTTAGTATTTGGGTTGGATCCAATAGAAATGTTGCTGTCAACCTCCGGATCGATACCAGTATAATCAGTCACAGTAAATAAATTACGTCCTGTAACATATACTTTAGCAGCAGAGAAGAAGTTCGTTTTTGCTAAAATCTTTGCAGGAATATTGTAGCTAAACGAAAGGTTTTTCAATCTCAAGAATGAAGCGTTTTCTATTAAACGGTCATCAAACTGAGTAAATTGGATACGGCTTCCCGATTCATCTTTTAAACGAGGGAAACGCGCGTTTTTATTCTCTTCAGTCCAATAGTTCATCACATTTTTGCTTTGGTTATAATAAATATTGCCAAAAACAGATGGGTTTTCTGTGAAAAAACGGTCATTATTGATAAGTGACTTATTCAACACAAAAGAGAAATCGGCCTGCATTGCAAAATTCTTGTATCCGGCACTAAAACCAAATCCTCCCGATTGTTTTGCATATTGCGATTTACCTGTATTTTGCTCAAGGTTAGCTGTGTCAAAATTAGTAGTTGTATGATTAGGATCTTTTCTTGTTTTTGTTCTATCCTCCCCTGGCAAATACCATGTTGGATAACCTTTATCGTTAAGACCTGCATATAGCGGATAGTAGAAACTTATCGGTTTGTCTACAATCCAGCAAATACCTGTTCCTGCCAACACCCAACGATCTCTATTATCAAATAGTTTTTTTATCTCATTATGGTTGTAGTTATAATTGATATAGGGAGTTACATAGTAATTGTCTCCACGAACAATATCAAAGTCAAGCTGGATATCAATACCCTTGTTGTCCATTTCACCTACATTTTCGTAGCGTGTAGTGATACCCGAAGAAGGTGCATAAGCTACCGGAATCAACATATCGCGAGTATAACGATCGTAAAAGTCTAAGTTTAGACGTACTTTGTTAAATAATCCTGCAGTGAAACCTAAAGTAGTTTTAGTTTGAGCTTCCCAACTTAAATTAGGATTGCCGTATTGTGCAAAATAGTAAGCAAAACGATGCTGGTATTGAGTTTGAGCCATTAGGTCTAAGTGCCCGTAATTTGAAGGTAAAGAAGAGTTACCAATCGTACCAATACTGAATTTAACATCCAAGTCATTGATTATCTTATTGTTTTCTAAGAATTTCTCAGCTTTTGCTTTCCACATAAGACCTCCTGATACGAACGTACCATTACGCTTGCCAGAACCGAAACGAGAAGAAGCATCATTACGAAGTGAAAAGTCAACAAAATATTTTCCAAGGTAACTATAATCTGCACGACCAAAGAACGATAAATAGTTATATTCATCAAGAGATGTATTTGTAGCATTTCTTGTACCTATGGCATGTTGTAGATCTGAGAATCTGTCATCTTGAGTTTTTTCTCCTGTCCCTCTAAATCCTGAATACTCATTCTTTATACCTTCTTGCCCAACCAAAACAGTAAAAGCATGTTTAGCATTGTCTAAATTAAACTTATACTCCAATGTATTGGTAATACTTTGGTTTACAGAACGATAAAAAGATTCTGACACATATCCGTTTTCATACGAATCCATGAAAGAAGGCAATTGTTTTGAAGTAATACGTTGATCAAAAGCATTCAAAGCCAATTGAGTCTTGAAAGTCAAACCCGCCATAGGTCTTATTTCAGCATAAACATTACCAATAACTTGAGTTACATTATTATCAGCTTGAAATTTTTTCTCTTGATAATGAGGTAAGGTTGCATTTAAGTCTCTTTGCTTATCTACTAATTTTCCATTTGCATCATATGGACTATACCAAGGAGCAAACATATAAGACATTGTACCATTCGTGTTGTTCGACGAATTGTATGGGTTAGAGTTACGTTTGTCGTAAGAACCGGAAATTGTAGCTCCAAACCTCAACCAATCGTTGGCTGTTAATTGCAAGTTTGTGCGCACAGTATATCTTTCATAATTAGAACGATAAGCTAACCCCGGTTGATCAAGATACGACCCAGATACATAGTAAGAACTTCTGTCGCTACCACCCGAAATAGAAAGGTCGGCAGTATATGAAGCAACATCTTGTTTGAAGTAAATTTTCTCCCAGTCAGTGTTTATTCCTCTGGCAGCAAGCGATTTGGCAGTTGATGCATTAGGAAGCCCCATGCTGGAGTGCATTTCTGCCAATTGATTACTATTCATCAAATTTCCAAAGAAGTCTGTATCAATCATATTATTGATTGCGTATTGGCCTCTAAAGGTTATTGTAGCTTTACCTTCGCCTCTTTTTCCTTGTCTTGTTGTGATAACGATTACACCGTTAGCCGCACGCGAACCGTAGATAGAAGTTGCCGAAGCATCCTTCAATACTGTAATACTTTCAATATCATTTTGGTTAATAGCTGTAATATTACCCGCAAAAGGCGCACCATCTATAATATAGAGTGGAGTATTACTTGCAACAAGAGATCCAACACCATGCAGACGCAAAGAAGATGCCTCGGTTGGTTCTCCACTGGAAGTATAAACCTGCAAACCTGCAACTTTACCTTGAAGGGCGTCCATCATATTGGCTACCGGTTTTTCCTGAATGTCTTTCGAATCGACTTTCTTAACAGAACCGATAACCGTTCCAACCTTACGGCCAGAACCATATCCCATGACAACAATACCCTCGTCACCTCCGATAACAAGCTCATCCGGCTCCATTGTAATGTTCATAACTCCCGGCTTAACAGCCACTTTCTTTTGTTTGTAACCAACATACGAAACCACAAGCTCTTTTCCGCCTGCCGGAACCGTAAGGTTAAAGTTACCATCCAAATCGGTTGATGTTCCGACTTGAGTTCCTTCTACCAAGATTGTAACACCTATCAGGGCCGACCCGTCTTTGGAGTCGGTAACCTTACCACTTATGCTTGTTTGGGCTTGAGCATTTATGATGCCCGCCAAAAAGCATAACGCTAAGAATAAAAAGGTAATTTTCTTCATAAAAATGATATGATTAATTACTAATTATAAATGAATATTCAATTAAATAAAACTCTCACCAATAAATTAGGACTAAAAATGCGATTCTTCAGTAAAGGAAAAAGAGGTGATAAAATCGGCCAAATTTACTAAAAAACTTGACTTATTCTATCAACGACATGCTCATTTTGTTTATGCATCTTTAAATCACAGAATTCACACCGTACACACTTAGTGAATTCTAAACACAAATTTAGTTCAAAAAAAATAAACAAAAAAAACTAAAAATGTTAAATGTTCGTTCCGATGGTATTATTTCAGGCTGTTTTCAGTCATTTTGAAACCAAATGATATGTGTTTTTCCTGTTTCATAGCATATTTTCACACTTTTGGCAATGCTGATATAATACGTAAATATGTGTATCTCAAAAGATTTTCCCTCAATCGCTATTCTGATATTTGCCAGTCGCTCGAAGCAATCATAGGCAATATGTCTTTTAGCATATTCTTAAAACGGGAAAAAGGGATTTTTTTAATACTATAAAAATCCCTTTTCAACTTATTTTACATCATAAATAGGTTTAAATGAGCATCTTGTCAACTTCTTCCGGACATTGGGATTACCTTTACCAAAACCAAGTCGAAACGGAGCGTGGTATAAGCCGGGATGTCTCCATAGGCAACGCCTCCATAACCAAGCTCGTAAGGAACCCAAATTTCACGTTCTTCACCTTCATGCATATTTTGGAGAGCCGTTGTCCAACCATTTATAACCGCGTTGACCGCAAATTTTTGAGCCACCTTATTCGGATTCACAGAACTTCCGTGTTTAGGTTCTTCTGTTGAGTCGAATATTATTTTTTCTCCTTTTTTGTCGATAAACCATCCCGTAAAGCGAACAACCACTGTGTCGGTAAATAATGGACTGACGTTTGTTACAGGGATTTCCGGCACAGTATTGTCCCGAATGGAACTTGCCGTTTTGTATTTGACATGCAAACTGCTCTCACCATAACCGACATCCATACCAGAATATATGCGTATGCCGTCAAATTTGTCAAAAGCGTCTTTATTCTCTTTATGCCATTCTTTATCGTAATTGTCATCATCATCTTCGCACGATGAAAAACCGAAAGAAAGAATTGGAATCAACAGCAGGAGAAAATATATCTGTTTTTTCATTTAATTATATGTTACTTAATTTATTGTGGCAAAAATAGGATATTTAAGCCGAACAGGCTATATAAAAAATGTGAATACGCTACGAATAATCAAAAAAGTGATACTAAATATCATAAACTCTATAACAAACCTTTCAGTAATTCCTTCATGCTTACTTTGTCGCCAATGATACCGGCAAGTTGGCCTATGGCAACACGTTCTTGCTCCATTGTGTCGCGGTAGCGGATGGTCACGGTGTTGTCTTCCAGTGTTTGGTGGTCTACTGTGACGCAGAACGGTGTGCCCAAGGCATCACTGCGGCGATAACGCTTGCCGATACTGTCTTTTTCGTCATACTGGCATTTAAATTCAAATTTGAGAGTATTGATAATCTCGCGGGCTTTTTCGGGCAATCCGTCTTTCTTTACTAACGGGAATACTCCGAGTTTTATTGGAGCAAGCGGAGCAGGCAGCCTCAAAACCACACGGCTTTCGCCATTTTCGAGAGTTTCTTCGTTGTATGCCGCCGATAGTATGGATAGGAACATGCGGTCTACCCCTATTGATGTTTCTACAACATAAGGAGTGTACGACTGATTCAGTTCGGGATCGAAATACTGTAATTTTTTGCCCGAAAACTCTTCGTGGCTCTTCAAATCGAAATCCGTACGTGAGTGTATTCCCTCCACTTCTTTAAATCCGAAGGGCATTTCAAACTCTATATCGGTGGCCGCGTTAGCATAGTGAGCCAGTTTTTCATGGTCGTGAAAACGATACTTCCCTTCGCCAAACCCAAGCGACTTATGCCATTTTATACGGGTTTCTTTCCAGTGCTTGAACCATTCGAGTTCCTCGCCGGGGCGAACAAAAAACTGCATTTCCATCTGTTCGAACTCACGCATGCGGAATATGAACTGACGGGCTACAATCTCGTTACGAAACGCTTTTCCTATCTGGGCTATACCGAAGGGTATCTTCATCCGTCCGGTTTTTTGAACATTCAGGAAGTTAACAAATATGCCTTGTGCCGTTTCGGGGCGGAGATATACCTTCATTGCACCGTCGGCCGTAGAGCCCATCTCGGTTGCAAACATAAGATTAAACTGGCGGACTTCCGTCCAGTTGCGGGTTCCGCTTATAGGGCAAACAATCTCGCAGTCCACGATAATGTTTCGTAGTTCTTCAAGATTATTGTCGTTCAACGCGTCTGCAAAACGAGTGTGAATCTCGTCCCGTTTTGCCTGATATTCCTTTACCCGTGGGTTTGTTTCGCGAAACATTGCCGCGTCGAAACTGTCGCCAAACCTTTTGGCAGCCTTTTCGACCTCCTTATTTATTTTTTCGTCTATTTTGGCCAGATGGTCTTCAATTAATACATCGGCACGATAGCGTTTCTTGCTGTCTTTATTGTCTATCAGAGGGTCGTTAAAAGCATCGACATGTCCCGAAGCCTTCCAGATGGTGGGGTGCATAAAGATTGCGGAGTCGATACCCACAACATTGTCGTTGAGAAGCACCATGCTGTCCCACCAATATTTTTTTATGTTGTTTTTCAGTTCAACCCCCATCTGCCCGTAGTCGTAAACAGCGCTCAAACCATCGTATATTTCGCTCGAAGGGAAAACAAATCCGTATTCTTTACAGTGCGAAACTATTTTCTTGAAAACATCTTCTTGTGCCATATATTTTTTAGTGTTTCTTTTAAAAATCTCAAAAAAAGCGATTACAAAGTAAACACATTTTTTTGTTTTACGCCTGCCCATCAGCCTCATTTTAGAGTAATTGTTATGACAGACAAGCTTTAAAAGATTCTAATATACGGTTTGTTCTGGGAAAATATTCTTACTTTTATGCGAGGTTAAATCTTTCTTTCCAAACAAAAAGTAATGTTATAATGATGAGAGCAGTAGTAGGTATCGTCTCAACGGTGGTTGTCTTGACAGGGGCAACGCTTACCGTTTTAGCCCTTTGGGGCATAAAGCCCATATCGTGGACCATAATATGGAAATCGGGGGTGACAATTATGATTGTGGGAGCAGTTGCGCTTCTTGTTTATCTGTTTTATTTCCTGTTCTTTAAAAACTATTCGGCAGGGCGAAACAAAAAAGATTAACACCCTAAATATACAGGGCATTAACCTTTTGTGCATTCATTTATAATATTTAGTATTCTCTTTGCTAAGAGGCAAAGTGTTTTTTATTGGTACGGGTATCTCTTTGCTTATTCCTGCCCGGTTTTCTCTTCAAAGTCTTTAACTTCCTGCAAAGAGTCTTCTATTTGTACTATTCGTTTCTTATACATTTTTCGGTAAAATATAAAAATGATACCGATAAAAATCAGTGTGATAACGGCTACATAAACAGCAAAGACCACTTTTTGCGCATCGGGTATCAGGTCAATGACAGACCATGTATAGCAACCCAGAAACAGAATGAGGATAATGATACCAACAAACAATTCGTTGTTTATGTATTTCTTATACCGCAGTATCGACTTTAAGCAAGTCACGATATCAAGTTTGTCGAGGTTGATTCCTCTCAATAATTTTATTTTATAATATTGCCAAAAGATACCACCCACACACAGGAGTATGTATCCGTACAACAGAAAAGGAGTGTAACCCAATCTTTCGTGCGATAGGTGATTGTGCAAAAAAGGTATCCCGATACAGAGAAACAGCACAACCAGTCCTATTTTTTCCAGCCTCAACAGTTTGCCAAGGGCACTCTTGCCTTTGTTGTTTACCATTTGCTGGATTTTATCTTCGCTGATGGTGGGTGTAACATCAATTTCGTTCCATTTGGCTTTTAAATTATCCAAATCCATATTATAATAAAGTTTTTTTACTCGTTCGACATTTTTTTCAGTTTATCCTTAATGCGGCTCAGCTTGGTGGCAACATTGGTGGTCGATAGGCCTGTGATTTCGGCAATCTCCTTATACGACTTTTCGTCAAGGTAAAGCAGCACAAGCGCCCTTTCAATTTTACCGAGCTTATTTATCAACCTGTATAGCTCTTTTATCTCGTCATTGTTGTCGCTTACGTCCGGTACGTCCATTGTAATATCGACATACGAGGGTTTGTTTTTGCTGCGGCGAAAAAACGTGACGCAGGTGTTCAGTGCTATACGATATATCCATGTAGACTGCTTGCTCTCGCCCCTGAAATTAGGGTAAGCCTTCCAAAGATTGATGACAACCTCCTGATACAGGTCGCTGATAGGCTCGTCGTCATTAGCATAGAAAGAGGTAACTTTATAGATGATGCGCTCGTTTTGCCGCACCATATTCAAGAACTCTTTCTCTTGTATCTTTTCGCTCACGGGATATCTCTGATATTTGTTTTTATTCTATAAGTCGGCAAGTGCCCGCAAAAGTCACATCTCGAGGGTGAAAATATAGTTAAAAGTTTGTTGTGTATAGGTAAGGAATTGGTTATTAATGCGAATCAGTAGTTGAAACAATTCGCTGATTTGTTTAGTTAAAATATTTATTATCAATGAAATAAGCGCGTTGAATATTTGCTCAATCTCTTGAAAATCATTAACTTAAAAGAATAATTCCCATTATTTTTTTAATTAT
>NZ_JARXWE010000015.1 GCF_029893235.1 Dysgonomonas sp. PH5-45 | reverse complement strand
AAGTAAGGTCCACTGCCGGACTACTCATACATACGATGGGCAAAATTGCCATCGCTTTTATTTATCTAATTTTTTAAATACTGATTCGCATTATTGATTAATCGCAAATTTTGTTTCCAATTTTTTAAGTTTGCTTGCAAGATTAGTCATATCATCACTAATCTTATTATCGGTAATCCGAGCATAGATTTGTGTCGTTTTAATGTTGGTATGACCTAACATTTTACTTACGCTTTCTATTGACACCCCTTTAGATAGCGTTACGGTTGTTGCAAACGTATGACGTGCGACGTGGAATGACAAATTTTTATCAACTCCACACACAGCTGCAATTTCTTTCAAATAAGAATTCATCTTCTGATTGCTTATGATAGGTAGTATTTCGTCATTTGGCAGAGTTCCTTTATACTTTTCGATAATTCTCATTGGAATATCTAATAAAGGCACTCTATAACTAACACCAGTTTTTACACGTTTGCCAATAATCCAAAGACTTTCGTCAAAGGTGGTTCGGATATTACTTTCTCGCAAATTAAAAACATCAACGTATGCCAAACCCGTGAAGCACGAAAAAACAAATACATCCCTTACGGTTTCAAGGCGTTTGATAGGGAATTTCTTTTTCATAATGGCTTCCAATTCCGGCTCTGTCAGATATTCTCTTTCAGACTTCTCAAATTGCAGCTTATAGTTTAGGAAGGGATCGACTTTAATCCACCCGTTGCTTTTAGCTATAAGAATTATGGACTTCAATCTCTGCATGAATTTAGCAGTAGTATTTTGTCCGCAGCTATGCATCGTCTTCATATATACCTCAAAATCGCAAAGAAAAGAATGGTTTATTTCTTTCAGGTGTATGTCTGAAATATTGTACTTGTATTTCATGAAATCATAGAGCCTGTTCCTTGTCCGCAGATACTTCATATATGTATCTCGACTAACATCTTTTCCTATTTGCGCTTTGAGATTTTCTACGTGATGGTCGAATAAATCCAATAGGGAATCTTCACGAGTTTGTAAGCCTAAAAATGCATTTCTAACTTTTTCGGCGGTAACGCAACTATCCCAATCTGTTATTTCTCTGTAATGTTGGGTAAGACTTGCTCTGAAATTATCCAATAACCCATTCAACTTAATGGCACTTGCAGACTTGCCATTCGCTTTTCCTGCTTTGGGGTTCCAATCTGCGGGGTCAACCTCGCATTTTACACTAAACTGGGCAATTTCCCCGTTTAAGGTTATTCTTGCCATTATGGGAGCTTTCCCATTGCTCTTAATCGCATTCTTTTTAATGTAGAAAAGAATTTTAAATGTACTACGCATAATTACTCAATTATTAAGATTACAAAATTACTTTCTTGTGATCTCATATGAGGAATTTCTGCTACGCCAAATTGCGACAAATCAACGCCTTATCGCGACATTCGTTACCTTTTTGTTTTTTTAGAAAATGGGTAATGATTTGGTAACGGAACTCTGTCCGACTTTGGCTTTTTAATGACTTTAGTGTGTCCTAAAGGGATATAAAAAAAGCCTGTAAAATGCTATTTTACAGGCTTTTTGTCTTCGTAATCGACTGATTGTCAGTCTTTTAAGCGGTATGGACGGGTACGCCACCAAACTGTGTCTTTTCGCTGTTTTCCAGCTACTTAACCCCTCTTTTTATCTTTAGGGGTACGAGTTAGAGCCAAAACTCTTAAACTCGTTGTACGTCAGTCTTTTAACGACCTTACCAACCTTATTCCTTTTTTAGCGGAACGGACGGGACTCGAACCCGCGACCGCAAAACGCATATATTCAGTGATTAAAAATCTTTTTTTGTTTATGTGGTACGAATTGGAGCAATATCCTTTTCTGCCTTATTTTCTTGGCAGTTCTGGCTGCTATTGACGCCAATTTGTCTGCATAAAACTTGGGTTCAAAGTTACTACAATTTTTGAAATCACCAAAGGTTTTGAAAAATAATCTTTTAGACGTAGTGCAAGGTGCAAGTTTATCTATATATAGATACTTGCACCTTGCACCAACAATCTCAACTGGAAAGACTTTAATACCTTAAACTAATTTGGTATCTTTGCACCAGATAAATAGAATTTTAGCGGATTAATTCCGTTTATATATAACATAACGTTCGCTGAACGTCTCGATACGAAAACTGGTAATTTTCAACTGAAAGGGACAGATAGCGCAATGTTCATGCTATACGAGAGTATGGCGTGGGCTTGCCTGTTTCTTTCAAAGGTATACCAGTACCTCGTATCGGAGCAGTGTGAGTTCCACGCTTCTTTTTTGAGATACAGCGAGCAATGGTATAAACAATTAAATTCAGTAGCATGAAAAAAATTATCCTTTACATCGCTGCATCACTTGACCAACGGATTGCAGAGCCAGGCGGCGGATTGGAATGGCTTACCGGATGCCCAAATCGTGAAAAGACAGATTACGGTTGCAAAAATCTATCAGCTTCGGTTGATACGGTTATTATGGGCGGTCGTACTTACCGTGAAATTATGAACATGGATGTAATTTGGCCATATTCGGAACAGATGGCTTATGTTGTATCCCACCATGAATGGGATACAAAGGAGAATGTACGTTTTATCACGGAGAATATTATTGAAACGATTTCTGAACTTCGCAATCAGGAAGGTAAAGATATTTGGTTAGTTGGAGGCGGAGAATTAATTTCAATGTTGCTCGCCGCAGATTTGATTGACGAAATGCAAATTTGCTACTTCCCCATAATTTTGGGCAAAGGCATATCTTTATTTCCTGAACAAAACAAGGAATCTAAGTGGGAAATAATAAAGACAAAAGTATATGATTCGGGTGTGTTGAAAGTTGATTACCAAAAATCTTTATAATTTCATGTAGGGTATTTATATCTTCATGCGGTATAATAGTAAAATGTCCAACTGGATGATAAGCAAAGCAGAGTTCAAACAATTATTCGATAAGTATTTTGATACGATTCGAAGTTTTATCTTCTATCGCTGTGGCGATAGGGATGCAGCATCGGATATGGCACAGGATGTCTTTATGAAGATTTGGGAGAAACGGGAACAACTGGATAACCTTAATTTAAAACCATTGCTTTATAAGATAGCAAACGATATGGTTATAAGCAATTATCGAAAAAGTTCTACCCGTTTAGATTATGAGGTGAGTATGAGTATTCAGATTGATAGTCCCTTGTCGCCCGAAGATGAATTAAACTTTGAAGAATTGGCATCTACTTATGCTAAAGCATTAGAAAAGATGCCGGAATTACAAAGGGTTGTTTTCCTGATGAGCCGGAATGATGAACTAAAGTATAGTGAAATAGCCCAATGTTTGGATATAAGCGTAAAAGCTGTCGAAAAACGGATGAGCGCTGCTTTGCAATTTCTTAGGACAGAACTATTATAATTAAAGAAGATATGAAAACGGATGATATTAAAATAACCCCTAAATGGAGTAAAAGCAAAGAAGATATTTGGGATAGTGTCTTTGAAGGATTGGAAGAAACTCCCAAAGTTATTGAAATGGCTCCCCGAAAAAGATCATTGTGGTTTTATGCGGCTGCATCTATTGCTGCAATAGCTATAATTCTACCCTCCATAGCATTTTTCTATACAAAAAATGAAGTTGCTGAAAGAGGTACACATCTGGCGGTGGTTTTACCCGACGGCTCTAAAGTAGATTTGAATGCCGAAAGTAAAATCGGCTATAAACCTCTCTGGTGGTTTATTTCCCGTGATGTAGAACTGAAAGGCGAAGCATATTTTGAAGTTGAAAAAGGAAGCACATTTGATGTACGTTCCGGGCAATACACTGTAAGTGTACTGGGAACAAGTTTTAATGTGTTTTCCCGTGCCGAAAATTTTAAGGTAACCTGTCTTACCGGAAAGGTGAATGTTTCGGATAAATCGGAATCAGTAATACTTACCCCGAATATGCAGGCATTATTAAGTAATGGCAAACTTACCACTAATGATGTCGAAGATGCGAAAGAATCTATTAATTGGAAACATGGTAAATTTGTTTTTGTTAGCGTACCTTTGCAAGATGTAATTCAGGAGATTGAAAGACAGTATGATATTGAAGTATTGCCTAATTCAAATCTGAATTATTCATATTCAGGTAATTTTACGAAAGCTAAAGATCCGAATGATGTGCTTAAAATAGTAGGTAAACCGTTCGGAATAGAATTTAAGATAAAGTAATTGAAGAAATTTATAGTTATACTTATAATAACCCTTACAGGCACAATTGCAGCTTTTTCACAAGAGCTGCATTTGGTCGTTAATGACAAGCCCCTTAACGATGTTCTGCGGGGATTACCCGTAGAAATTTCTTTTGATGATAATGCCCTTTCCCAATATAAGGTAACGGTCAATCGAAAATTTAATAATCCTCAAAGCGCACTTGATTTTTTGCTGAAAGATAAACCGTTTCGCCACGAAAATATAAACGGAGTTTATGTTATCGCTTCCTATACTGAAAAGATAGAGCAACCGCCTGTTGTTGAAGTTAAGCGGTACTATACGTTTTCAGGGACAATAAGGGATGCAGATAGCGAAGAAGGTTTACCTTACGCTTATATCACTACTCCCGAAAAGACCGTTTCAACTGATGAAGCAGGTTATTTTTCTTTCAAAACCGAGAAAAAAGGAAATCAGCGTGTACAAGTGCAGTATTTGGGCTATCAGGCACAAGATACTATTCTTTCTCCCGGACTAAACGAAATCCGGCTACAATCTGCTGTTTTTACTATGGATGAAGTAATCGTCAGTCCTGCTCCCGCCACAATGCTTATCCAATCCGGCAATAGTCCCGGCGAAATCCGCATCAATCATCAAATTTCAAAATATATTCCCGGAAGCAATGATAATTCCGTATTTAACCTTATGCGGATGATGCCCGGAGTAAGAGCATCGGGCGAGCCATCGGAAGACCTGATTGTGTGGGGCAGTAATATGGGTGAAAGCAAGATAACATACGACGGATATACGCTATTCGGTATAAAGAACTATAACGACCATATAGGTTCGGTCAATCCCTATATGGTAAAAGACATACGCATCTTGAAAGGCGGGTACGGCTCCAATCAGGGCGGACGTATCGGTGCCATTACGGAGATAACAGGTATAGACGGTAATTTTAATGCTCCGTCTGTAAAAGCAACTGTCAGCAATTATACAATGAACCTTTTTGCTTCGGTACCCTTGACAAAGAAATTGAATATCTCTGCTGCTTACAGGCAGACTTTCTATAACCTGTATAACAATGAGAATGTGGATTTATCCAATAGTGAAAATAATCCACAAACGATTTATTCAAGCATATATATAAAGCCTGATTACCATTTCAATGATGCCAATTTAAAGCTATCAGGAAAAGCATTTAAGGATGATTCCTATTACATCAGCCTGTATGGAGCTAATGACCGCTTTAAATACTCGGTAAATCAACCAAACGAGTATGATGTCAATGCTTCTGAAAAGAACAGGCAATATGGTGGGGCGGCTTCTTATAAACGGGTATGGGAAAACGGCTCAACTACAAAAGTTGTGGCTACATTCTCACGGCTTACCTCTTTGTTGGATAATCTCACAATACTGGGAGATAAAAAGCCGACAACAGACGATGTTAGTCATCTGGATAATGAGGTACAGGAGTTTTCGGTAAGACTTAACCATGACTTTAATATCGGAAGCCGTAACAAAGTACAAGTTGGCGGGGAGTGGCAACAATACAGGGTAAGTCTGAACGAGCTATGCGGAGAACTGGATAAGCCGACAGTCTATATTACAGATAATATATTATTGGATAATTTGACTTTAAGTGCAGGTGTACGGGTGGATATGCCATTGAATAAAAAAGTCTATGTACAGCCCCGTTTATCCGGCACATATAAAATATCGGAAGAACTAACTGCAACTGCTTCGTGGGGACTATACAATCAGTTTCTTACCCGTACCGCATACCAATATGATGAATCGGGATTTCAAACCGTATGGACTATGGCAGACAGTACCTTTACAAAGGCAATGCACACTACCGCAGGTATTGCATACAGTAAAAACGGCTTCTTGGTCAGTATGGAAGGATATTATAAGACTACAAAAAACAGTCAGTATTTTTTGGATAATACAGTCTATAAAATAGATAATACGATTTTAGGAGCAGACTTGTTTGCCAAAAAGCTAATCAGAAATCATACTTTATATGGCTCGTATTCCATCAACCGCCTTAGTAAACCGCAAAACGAACTTTCGCATGAAATAAAAGTCGGAGGTATCGGGGCATTCGATCCTTTCTATTTTTCGTTGAGTTATGTTTATGGTACAGGCTTTTCTTATATTTCCACTGGAGGGCACGGACATGGACAAGGCAATGAGGAAGGACAGCATGGCTCCGAACACGAACATACGGATTATTCCGATGAGCCATACAGCCGCTTTGATATAGGTGCTACATACAGGGCACAAATAAAGAAAGTAAGGCTGCAAGCAGGCGTATCGCTATTGAATGTGTTTGGTACTAAGAATATAAAATACAACTATCAGATTTCCGGTCAAAATACTGCAACAAATATCTTCACAAAAGCAACTCCATTTACTCCAACGGTATTTCTTGAAATTATTTTTTGATTTATGGTAGGGTAAACCCTGCTTTATGCGGTTACTATTACGAAAGCGCTTCAGAAAAAAACAAAGTACAAATTCGTAAATTAGTAGATCAAATGAAAAAGTTATTTTATTCGTTGGCAGTAGTTTTATTTGCAGTAACATTCGTTGCTTGCAGTAATGACGACCATGAAGATTTTGGGACATCAGCAAAACAAGATATTGAAGCCAGAGCTGCGGCTTTAGGATTTGATGATGTTGCAGCTTACCAAGCAAGTGTAGCAGAGCAATGTTCAGCGGGAAATCATGAAAATTGTGATATTTATAACGATGGCACTCACGAAGCCTGCGCATATTCCGACCATTCAGGGAAAAACCATGACGGCACCCATCACAATGGAACCGATCATGGAACACATGACAAAGATGGTCATTCACACGGTTCGCATGATGGTAAACACCATTAATAACCTTTATGTACGATGGGATTCAATAAAGGGGAAACAATTTCTTTATTGAATCCCTTTTTTAAAACACATTGCCTATAATAAAATTATCTAACCACAGTTAAGATATTAAGTTTGAAAAATAAATGTTCCATATCCGCTATTGTACTCTCAACCATACTATTTTTGGTTTTTGCAGTTATTCCACATCATCATCATGGTGGGAAAGCCTGCATTGTTATCGAGTTGTGTGAGTTGGATAATGCAATAAACGATGAACATACACATCACAGCGATACGGATAGTGAGCAAAATCACGATGAAACCTGTATTGCTAAATCAAAATTCATCATTCCTACATCTGTTGATGAAACAAAACTAAAAGTATCAGATAATCAAAATGATACTGTTTTATTTCCTATCTTTTTCCTTGTTGGAAATTTATTTAATTATAGTTTAGATAGTTCATTTATCGAATCTGATTACGGTGAGTATATACTAAGCTATAAATCCGCAGCAGCAAATCAATTTCATGGTTTGCGGGCACCTCCTTTCACCTTTTCATAACAGAAAGACTAAATTATAGTCTTTATCCTTTGTGCTTGTAATCTATCTTCCGGTAGATACTAAGCCACCGCTATATCTAATTTTCCGAACAATCCCAAAAAAATAATATAAATAAGATGTTTTTAAAATTGACAAAAGCATTGTGTACCATTGTGTTATTACTTTCGGTTTCACTCCCAAATGCTTATACCCAAACAAATAATAACACGCTTTCTGAAAGCGATAGTATTCAGGTAAATGACTATAAATTCTCATATAAACAATTAATAATACCTGCATCCCTGATGTTGTACGGAACAATAGAAGCAACATTAGCGCCCAAAAATCGCCTATTAAACTATGCCATAGGGCATGAAGTAATAACACACAAACCTGAAAAGTTTCAGATTGATGATATAACGCAATATGTACCTGCGGCGAGTGTATATGCTTTAAACTTAGTCGGGATAAAAGGCAAACACAATTTCAAAGACAGGACGATTATTTTAGGAATGGCAAGCCTGTTCACGGCGGCTTCAGTGAATGGTTTAAAATATACGGCACGAGTTGAAAGACCAGATAAATCCGCAAAAAATTCTTTTCCGTCAGGGCATACGGCAATCGCTTTTATGGGTGCTGAATTTCTTTGGCAAGAATATAAAGATGTTTCAATCTGGTATGGAATAGCGGGATATACTATCGCTGCGGGAACCGGAGCATTCCGCATATACAATAATAAGCACTGGGTAGGCGACGTCGCATTCGGTGCCGGGCTTGGCATATTAAGTACAAAACTTGCCTATTGGCTCTATCCTACTGTTGAAAAGAAAATATTTAAAGGTGGTCAGGAGAAAAAGAACAAACGAAATCTTGCTTTTTACCCCTATTACACAGGTCAGCAGGGTGGTTTATCGCTTTCAATGCAATTTTAAAATATAAATGATATGAACTCTACAAAAGATTATGATTTAACCATAATAGTTCCTGTTTATAATGAAGAAGAAAATATAAACAAACTTGAAAAGGAACTATCTGAATATGTATGTTCTTCATCAGTAAAAACCTGCATACTATTCGTTGATGATGGATCGAAAGACCAAAGCAAAACATTGATACAGGAAGTGTGTCAGCGAAACCGTCATCTTTTTTATATAAGTTTTGCTCGAAATTGCGGATTAAGCGCAGCTATAAAAGCAGGGATAGATATAGCCCAGTCGTCATTTGTCGGATATATAGATGCTGATTTACAAACAGCGCCTAAAGATTTTGAACTTTTATTGCCATATAGAAATGAATATGAAATGGTAATGGGTATCCGTACAGGACGCAAAGATAGTTTAGGAAAAAAACTATCGTCGAAAATAGCCAATAGTTTTCGCCGCATGATGACTAATGACGGCATAGAAGATACGGGGTGTCCACTAAAAATTATTCATACCGAATACGCTAAACGCATTCCGATGTTTACGGGGATGCACCGTTTCCTACCTGCTCTCCTTCAGTTACAACATGGCAGGGTAAAGCAGGTTCCTGTTAGGCATTTTGAACGTACCGCAGGTCAATCAAAATTTCATTTATGGAACAGGTTGGTTAGTCCTTTTATGGATTGCTTTGCTTTCCGATGGATGAAGAAACGGTACATAAACTATACTATTGAAAAAGAAGGTATTAATTAAGCCATAGCAAAAAGTGAATAACGACATTTGGTATTTTGTTTTAGGTTTTTTAGCACAGGGGTTATTTTCTGCCAGAATGCTTATTCAGTGGATTTTATCGGAAAAGGCTAAAAAAGTTGTATCTCCGACTATCTATTGGCAGTTAAGTTTATTAGCTTCTATATTATTTTCTATATATGGGTGGCTAAGGGGAGATTTTGTAATAATTCTCGGACAACTATTCTCCTATTATATCTATATATGGAATTTGAATAGTAAAAACAACTGGAAAAAAATCCATTTAGCTATAAGAACAGTAATTCTCTTAATACCTGCTGCCGCACTTTGCTATGTGCTATATAACAATGAAGTAAGCATTGACAGGTTATTTTCAAATATATCGTTATGGTTACTTCTATTTGGTTCCGCAGGTCAGATAATTTTCACTTTCCGCTTTGTTTATCAATGGTGGCATTCAAGATTGAGAGGTGAATCTGTCCTTCCCTTAAACTTTTGGCTGTTGAGTATAATAGGTTCTCTGATAACTATTGCATACGCAATATTCAGAGAAGATCCGGTATTGCTTATTGGTCAAAGTTTTGGTTTTATCACATATTCCAGAAATGTGTGGTTGATTATAAAAAACTGTAATGAGGATGAATCTAAAAAAGAGATTAAATGAAAATATTAGTTACAGGCAGTGCAGGATTTATCGGATTTCACTTGGTAAAAGCATTGGTTGAAAATAAAGAGAATTTCGTTGTGGGAATAGATAATATAAATGACTATTACGATGTAAACCTAAAATATGGCAGGTTGTCTGAATGTGGAATAGGAAAAGAGGATATAACAGAAAATGAAGTAGTCCATAGTTCATTTTATTGCAATTATGATTTTGGAAAGATTGATCTTACGGACTTTATACAATTAGGTGTTCTTTTTAAGAAGTATCAATTTGATTATGTTATCAATCTGGCAGCACAAGCGGGGGTTCGGTATTCTTTAGAAAATCCCCATGCTTATATCAACTCTAACATTCTTGGCTTTGTAAATATCTTAGAGTGTTGCAGGCATAATAATATCAAGCATCTTATATATGCTTCCAGTTCTTCGGTTTATGGATTGAACAATAAAATTCCTTTTAAGGAATCTGCCACAGTTGATAATCCTGCCAGTTTTTATGCTGCAACAAAAAAAAGTAATGAACTGATGGCTCATTCTTATAGTCATTTGTTCAATTTGCCCTCCACAGGAATAAGACTTTTTACTGTATATGGAGCATGGGGAAGACCTGATATGGCTCCGATGATTTTCGCAAGATCTATTCGGGAGGGCAGAACAATCAAGGTTTTTAATAATGGGGATATGCTTAGAGATTTCACCTATATAGATGATGTTATAAAAAGCATCGTCTTACTCTTGGATAAAACTCCGGATAAAAATTCAGATTCCGCTTTCTATCAGATTTTTAATATCGGCAATTCAAAGCCAGTTAATTTACTCCAGTTTATAGAAGCGATTGAATATGAAATGCAAAAAGACGCTCATTTGGAAATGTACCCTTTTCAATCCGGTGATGTAAAGGAAACCTATGCTGATATAAGCAAATTGACCAGATACATTCATTATAAGCCCAAAACAGTATTACCGGAAGGAATAAAATCATTTATTGAGTGGTTTAACTCAATGGAAAATCAATAGGTGTTAATCCTTAATTATTAACTATGACATTAAAACGATTATTTACGATTGACCACATCTACTATATTCTTGTTTTTGCATTAATGTTCCCATTAATCCTACTCCGGGATTATACGCCTGCAAACGAACTTAGATATTTGAATATAGTTGATGATGCCTTAAAAACAGGGAATTTTTTCTCATTTTATAATCATGGTGAAATATATGCCGATAAACCGCCTTTATATTTCTGGATTATAATGCTCGGAAAAAAGATATTCGGAAGTCATCAAATATGGTTCTTGTCGCTATTCTCATTACTACCCGCTTTTGTCATTCAGTTTACGATGGACAGGTGGACACGAGCTGAACTTCCAAACGAATATCAATCCAGTGCAAAACTATTATTGTTCACAAGCGCTCTATTTATGGGTGGAGCCATTATTCTAAGAATGGATATGTTAATGTCTATGTTTATAACATTGGCATTATATGTTTTTTATAGAATGTATTCAGGCAGAGAGAGAAAATATGATAAGTATTTGCTTCCTCTTTGTATTTTCCTCGCAATATTCAGTAAAGGGCCAATCGGAATAATTATTCCGGTAGTCTCTATACTGACATTTCTAACTATAAAAGGGAAAATTAAGGATAGTGGAAAATATTTAGGGTTTAGAACTTGGGGAATACTCTTATTGCTTTGTTCTGTTTGGTTCAGCTTAGTGTGGGTTGAAGCGGGAAATAGTTATTTGAACGATTTACTCTTTAATCAGACATTCAACCGTGCTGTTAGCTCATTCCATCATAAGGAGCCGTTCTATTATTATTTTCAGGTATTTTGGTATTCCTTCGCTCCTTGGTCAATTTTATTCTTTGCCCTTATCCTGTTAGGGATTAAAAATGAGCTGATAAAAACAGATATAGATAAATTGTTTTTGACTGTTGTTTTAACGTCATTTCTTGTCTTATCTATTGTAAGTGCAAAGATTGAAATTTATATGTTGCCTGTATTTCCTTTTGTGGCTTATCTGTCAGTTATTATATTGATGAGATTAAAGAATAAGAAATGGATTGTATATTTTATGATAGCGTTATCTCTCATAGCAATAATGGCTTTGCCGTTGTTTTTATTGAGTAAAAATGATATTACATTTTCTTGGTTGAATGAAATTCACACTTCCATAATATGGGGATTAATTTCACTTGCTCTATTTGGATTCCTTTCTTTATATTTTCTGATTTTCCGAAAGAATATAATTCGTTCGATTAACAGCATATCAATAGGGATTTTAACCGTGATATTTATTGTATCCTTTGAAATGCCTTTTCTGAACAGCTATGTCGGTTATGAAAATATGTGTAAGAGTGGGATTGAGTTATCAGAAAATTCAAAACAATACATTGTTTATGGAATCCGCCGTCCAGAGAATATGAAAGTATATTTAGGAGAGAGTGTTATCATAGCTGAAAAGGATGATATTATGTCCGATATTTATGGCGGTTCAATACTTTTTATTTCTGATAGAGCATTGAGAAAAGATTTTTCATTACGGGAGTATATTGAGAAAAAGCCCTCTACAAAAATAGGAGATAATCTTGTGGTAAAATTATGAGAAGTGTCTTTCTCCGTTCAAGTTAAAAATTATTTTATTTTTTGGTAGGGTATAATTACTCTTATGCGGTATATTAACATATAACATTTTAACAATAAAGGAATATGAAAAGAGTATTTTATTCATTAGCGGTTCTCGCATCGGTTATCACATTCGTTTCTTGTAGCCAGGATGATGATAGCAACTTTGGAGATATAGATCAAAGTTTGGAGCTTCGTGCATCTACACTCGGTTTTTCAAATGGCGATATCTACAAAAGCAGCGTGCTGAATCAGTGTGCTGCCGGAAATCACGAAAACTGCGATATACTTGCAGACGGAACACATCAGGTTTGTACAAATTCCCAACATTCAGGAATTAAACATGACGGTACCCATCACAATGGCACAGGCACAGGACATGGAGGAAATAACCATGATTCCAATACCTGCATGGATGTAAGCCACAATCATAACAACACACAAAACCACGATGTGAATACTTGTACTGATGCAAACCATAATCACAATAACGGACAAAACCATGATGTGAATACTTGTACAGATACAAGCCATAATCACAATGGAGAACAAAACCATGATGTGAACACTTGCACTGATGCAAGTCATAATCACAATGGGGAACAAAATCATGATGTGAATACCTGTACTGATAAGAGCCACAATCACAATGGAAGTGCCGATGGCTCTCATAATAAGGGCAACCATCATAATTAAGATATTATATGCAAAAAGGATGTGCAGTGATTTTAAAATCAGCATCATTTGACACATCCTTTTTGTTATAGAATAAATAACATAAATAATCTTTGAAATACGTGGACGATTTTATCATAAAATTATTAGAAGGAAAAGGCATAAAGCCCACATCTACACGGATTTTAGTATGGGATACAATGCTAAAGTTCACCGAAGCATTCAGTTTAGGGGACTTAGAGAAAAAATTATTGAGCATTGATAAATCGACTATTTCTCGTATAATTCACCTCTTTAATGATAATGGGCTGATTCATAAATTTGACGACGGATCAGGTTCGGTTAAATATTCGGTTTGTCAGGAGGATTGCGGTTGTAGTGAAGGTGATTATCATTTACACTTTTACTGTAACTACTGTAAAAAGGCATTTTGTTTGGAAAACGTGCCTGTTCCTCAAATAGAACTACCGGGAAATATGGAATTGGAGAGCGTTAATTTCGTAATTAAAGGCTATTGCGGAAAATGTGATAAGATTGCAACTTAGTTGCATGACTTTTTATTTTATCTTTGCACAGGTAAAAAAAGATTTAGTGAAACGAATTATTTCCATATCGTTTGTTGCATTGTCAAGTTTAGTATTACTGATACTTGCAATAGTACCACATCATCATCATGAGGGATTGGTGTGTATTGTTATGGAGATATGCGAACAGGATAATCAGGTAAACGATGAACATACAGACCATCGTGAGTTACCTAATGACAGTGACCATGAACAATCTTGTATTGCTGAATCTAAATATACTTCACCCAAAACGACAAATGAAACTAAGTGCAAGGTTTCTTCTTGTCAAAACCATGATCTTACACATTTATTCCCGATATTCTTTTTAGCTGCGGATTTCTTAATCTACGATTCGGGAGAATCAACCTCCGACTTTGAGTACGGAGAATTTATTTCATTCTATAAATCCGCAGAAGCAAACCAATTTCACGGTTTACGCGCCCCTCCTTCCATAATTTCCTGATGTTTTGACTTACAGGCTGTAAGTCATGCTGCTTTGTGCATTTGGATATGTTCAAGGCATAGGGTATTGGTATATACATATCAACCCATAAAAATCAATATTTCTCACGAGAAGCAAAGCAAATATCAGGATATGCTTTACTTCCCCCAATAATTAAAAAATAAAATGAAAACGTACATAATAGGATTATTCGTTGTTATCGCAATATTATTAACCGGATGCAATTCCGGTCAGGGAAAAAACAATCAAAAATCAAGTGATAAACATGAGCATGTTGATGGTGATGGACATGACCATTCTAATGAGAAAGAGCATGAACACTCCGAAGGTGATGGACATGACCATTCAAACGATAAAGAACATAAACATACTGACGGCGATGGGCATGACCACGCTAACGAGAAAGATCATAAGCACTCCGAGGGCGACGGACATGACCACGGAGCAGAAGCAATGGAAGACAGCCATTCGGATGAAATACTTTTCACCAAACAGCAAGCGCAACTTGTTGGATTGAAGACAGAAACCGTTGCTCTTGGTAGTTTCTACAATTCCATTAAAACCAGTGGACAGATACAAGCCTCGCAGGGTGATGAAGCTGTTATTGCAGCTACTTCCAACGGTATTGTATCTTTCACCAATCCGTCCATAACAGACGGTACAGCCGTACAAGCCGGACAATCCATTGTAACTATTTCAGCAAAGAAACTGTTGGAAGGCGATCCGTCCGTAAAAGCGCGGATTGAATACGAAACTGCACAGAAAGAGTTCCAACGTGCCGAATCATTGGTAAAAGACCAGATTATTTCCGCTAAGGACTTTGAACAGGCTCGTTTGCGTTATGAAACAGCGAAAACAGTATATCAGGCACAGGCAGGCAATATGACAGCCACCGGGGTAAGCGTTACAGCTCCCATTGCCGGATATATTAAGAACAGGCTTGTTGCACAGGGGGAATACGTTTCAGTAGGTCAGCCCATTGCAACTGTATCGCAGAATAGGCGTTTGCAGCTACGAGCCGAAGTATCAGAGAACAATTTCAAGATACTTAAAAGCATCAGTAGTGCTAACTTTAAGCCTGCCTATGACAATCAGGTATATAAACTTTCGGAACTTAACGGCCGGCTTTTATCTTTCGGTAAAGCATCCACTGACCAATCTTTCTATATTCCTGTTACATTCGAGTTTGATAACGTGGGCGATATTATTCCCGGAGCATATACCGAAGTATATCTGCTTTCGACCTTACAGGATAATGTAATATCCGTTCCCGTTTCTGCTATTACCGAAGAACAGGGACTTAACTTCGTGTATCTGCAAATAGGCGACGAAGAATATAAGAAACAGGAAGTAACCCTCGGACAGAATAACGGCGAAAGAGTGCAGATCCTTTCAGGTCTTCAACGCGGAGCCAAAGTAGTTACCAAAGGAGTATATCAGGTGAAACTGGCAGCAACTTCTTCAGTAATGCCCGAAGGACATAGTCACTAACCATTAAAACACGAATCAGTATGTTGAACAAGATAATAAAATTCTCGCTGAACAACCGTGTCGTTGTTTTAGTGGCATCCCTGCTGCTTATGCTGGCAGGAACCTATACAGCCGTCAATATGGAAGTCGATGTATTTCCCGACCTCAATGCACCCACCGTTGTGGTGATGACAGAGGCACGAGGTATGGCTCCCGAAGAAGTCGAACGGCTCGTTACTTTCCCTGTCGAAACCGCCCTGAACGGTGCTACTGATGTACGCCGTGTGCGTTCATCCTCTACCACAGGCTTTTCTATCGTATGGGTAGAATTTAACTGGGGAACGGACATCTACCGTGCCCGTCAGATTGTATCCGAAAAGTTAGCCGTTGTCAATGACCAGTTGCCGTCTAACGTTGGTAATCCGACGTTGGGGCCGCAATCGTCCATACTGGGTGAGCTTATGATTATCGGAGTAACCGCCGATTCAACCTCATTACAGGATTTGCGGACATTATCTGACTGGACTATCCGCCCCCGTTTATTATCAACAGGTGGAGTGGCACAGGTAACCGTTCTCGGTGGTGAAATCAAGGAATACCAGATATTGCTCGATCCCGGAAAGATGAAACATTACAACATCGGACTCAATGAAGTAATCGACGTCGTTACCGAAATGAACCAGAACGCCGCAGGTGGTGTATTGTATGAATACGGAAACGAATTTATCATCCGTGGCGTGCTTTCAACAAATAAAATACCATCATTGGGAAAAGCTGTTATCAAAACAGTAAACAATGTTCCTATCCTGATAGAAAACATTGCTGAAGTAAAAATAGGAGATAAAGCACCTAAACTGGGTATGGCATCCAACGACGGCAAAGCTGCCGTATTGATAACTGTTACCAAGCAACCGGCTACAAGTACGCTCGAATTGACAGACAAACTTGACGCTTCGCTTGCCGATTTACAGAAACAGCTTCCGGCAGATGTGAAGATAACAACCGACATCTTTCGTCAGGCACGTTTTATAGACAACTCCATCAATAACGTACAGAAATCATTGTACGAAGGGGGTATCTTCGTGGTTATCGTTTTCGTTATCTTCCTGATGAACGCACGTACAACCATTATATCACTTGTAACGATACCGTTGTCATTAGTCTTTGCAATACTCTCCTTAAAATTCATGGGGCTTACTATTAATACCATGAGCCTCGGAGGTATGGCTATTGCTATTGGCTCGCTTGTGGATGATGCCATTGTCGATGTAGAAAATGTGTTCAAGCGATTGCGGGAGAACAGGCAGAAACCAAAGGAACTGCAAAAAACCGTACTCAACGTCGTGTTCGATGCTTCCAAAGAAGTGCGTATGCCAATTCTATACTCCACATTTATCATCATCGCCAGCTTCGTTCCCTTGTTCTTCCTTTCTGGAATGGAAGGTCGTATGCTTGCACCGTTAGGAGTAGCCTTTATTATGGCATTGATAGCTTCTACCGTAGTAGCCTTAACCCTTACTCCAGTATTGTGTAGCTACCTGTTGGGTAAACCACGAAAAGATGATAAACCGGAACGTGAACCGTATATAGTAAGGAAACTGAAAATCGTTTACGAGGTAGCCCTTAAATGGACACTCAAATACAAGAAATGGGTACTTGGCGGAACAGGTGTTGTTTTAGTGATTGCCGTTATCATTTTCTTCTCATTAGGTCGTAGCTTCCTGCCGCCATTCAATGAGGGTTCATTTACCGTAAGCATCAGTAGTATGCCCGGTATATCGCTTGAAGAATCCGACAAGATGGGGCGTATAGCAGAAGATATCTTGCTTTCCATACCCGAAGTTCAAACCGTAGGACGGAAAACAGGACGTGCCGAACTCGATGAACACGCACTCGGTGTAAACGTATCGGAAATCGAAGCACCGTTCATCCTCGATAAACGTTCCAAAGATGAAGTGCTTGCCGAAATACGCGAAAAGATAAAAGTGTTGCCGGGAGTGAATATAGAAATAGGCGCACCCATTTCGCACCGTATCGACGCTATGTTATCCGGTACACGTGCCAACATCGCTATCAAGTTGTTCGGAACAGACCTCAATAAAATGTTCTCCATCGGTAACCAAATAAAAGCAAACATTCAGGACATTGAAGGTATTGCCGATCTGAACGTAGAACAACAAGTGGAACGTCCGCAGTTGAAGATAGAACCCAAAAGGGAAGTAATGGCGAAATACGGCATAACCTTACCCGACTTTGCGAAGATTGTAAACGTCATGCTCGCAGGTGAAGTCGTTTCACAGGTGTACGAAGAAAACCGCTCGTTCGACCTTACCCTAAAAGTAAACGACGATAGCCGTGAAACAGCCGAAAGGATAAAGAACCTTATTGTTGATGCCAACGGACGTAAAATTCCATTGAGTAATATAGCCGAAATAACATCGTCCACAGGCCCCAACACCATCAATAGGGAAAACGTTGCCCGTAAGATTGTAATATCGGCTAACGTTGCCGGACGTGACCTGCGCGGAGTAGTAAATGACATTCAGGACATCGTAAACGAAAAGATAGAACTGCCCGAAGGTTATCATATTGAGTACGGCGGACAGTTTGAGAGCGAACAGGCAGCATCACGCACCCTGCTTATTACCTCAATCTTCTCCATTCTTGCTATTTTCATGCTTCTGTTTGCGCAGTTTAAGAGCATAAACCAGTCCGTTGTTATCCTGCTTAACCTGCCGCTTGCCCTTATCGGCGGAGTGTTTGCCATTTTCTTTACTAACGGCGTTCTGAGCATACCGGCTATTATCGGGTTTATCTCCCTGTTCGGTATCGCTACACGTAACGGTATGTTGCTTATCTCACGATACAACGACCTTGTGGCAGAGGGGTATAGCAAACTTGATGCGGTAATGACCGGCTCGTTAGACCGTCTAAACCCCATCTTGATGACCGCATTAACCTCCGGTCTTGCACTGATACCGCTTGCATTGGGTGGTGATTTGCCGGGTAACGAAATACAAAGTCCGATGGCAAAGGTTATCCTGGGCGGATTGCTCACATCGACTTTGCTCAACGGCTTTATTATTCCTATCATGTACTTAATTACAAACAGGAAAGTAGTTGAAACCGAAATTCTGGACAACGAGGAACCTGAAGTAAACAACACTAAATTAGAATTAGAATGAGAACAATCATAATAACCATGTTGGTACTCTTCGCAGGCATAACGCTCAATGCGCAGAATAATATCAACCCTGTATTGTCTTCGATAGAAGAGAACAATACAACCCTGAAAGCCCTCCGCGAACAAGTTGAAGCGGATAAGCTGCAAAACAAAACGGGCATCTTCCTTGATGATCCGGAAGTGGGCTTCAATTATCTCTGGGGTAACCCTTCAAATATAGGTAATCGTACCGATTTTAGCGTATCGCAGACATTCGACATTCCCACCATTACGGGAATGAAAAGTCGGTTAGCAAACGGTAGAAACAACCTTGTGGAATGGCAGTACAAAGCCGACCGTATGAATATATTGCTCGAAGCAAAACAATACTGCATTGAACTGATATATTACAATTCCCTGCTTAAAGAACTTTATTTGCGTCTGGAACATGCAGAAACCATTGCCAAAGGTTATAAAGACCGTATGGACAGGGGCGACGTAAGTATCTTGGAGTACAACAAAGTAAACCTGAACCTTTCTACCATACAAGGAGAAATATCGCGCATGGAAGTAGAACGTGATGCACTCCTTGCCCAGTTGAAAAGGCTGAACGGCGGTATCGACGTAGTCTTTAATGATGCAGACTACGGCAGCCGTGAGCTTCCGTTGAACTTTAACGACTGGTATGTACAAGCCGAAGATAAAAACCCGGTGTTGGCATACGTGCGTAACGAAATCGAAGTAAGCCAGAAACAGGTATCACTAAGCAAAGCGATGAACCTGCCTAAGTTTACCGCCGGATACATGAGTGAAAAAGTAGTCGGACAACGGTATCAGGGTGTGTCGCTTGGTATATCCATACCGCTATGGTCGAATAAAAATCAGGTGAAACAGGCAAAGGCATCTGTTGCTGCTGCCCAAAGCCGCGAAGCCGATACCAAGCAACAGTTTTTCAGCCAACTGCAAATACAGTATTCCAAAGCAATGGGACTGAAAACTACTGCCGACAAATATCGTAAATCGCTGGCAAACGTAAATAATACCATCCTGTTGAAAAAAGCACTTGATGCGGGTGAAATATCCTTGCTTGATTACATGGTTGAAATGGGATTGTACTACGACAACGTAAACCAGACGCTTGCAGCCGAAAGGGATTATCAACTGGCATTTGCCGAACTTGCAGCCGTAGAACTCTAAAAAATGATGTCATGAAAAGACAGCAAAAGAAAAAAAAGAGTAAGGTCATTGCAAAGAAAAAAATGATTAGTTCAAGAGCAAAAAAATGGATTGTAGCGTTAAGTATAACCATTGGGATTACATTAGGTTTTTTGTTATGGTATTATGTAACCAGATGTCCCCATCATCATTGTTTCTTTCATAGATGGCCGTTAAAGGAAGTCTTATTCTTTGGGACTTTGTTTACACTATTACCATTTGTGTTTTTGAATGAGGAATTGTATAAAAAGAAGTATAAACGATAAATTAAAATAATTATGGGAAATTGCAATGATGGGGCTTGTGTTATAGACAAGACCAAACAGGAAATGGATACCTCACAGAAAAGAGGTTACATCCGGGCGGCTATCTCCTTTGTGATGCTGATTGCAGGCATCATCTTTTCCGCTGTCGGGCTTTCGTTCTTTGCCGATAAGTGGGTACAACTCGCATGGTATATCATCGCTTATATTCCGGTAGGCTTACCGGTGATAAAAGAAGCATGGGAAGCCATTCGCCAGAAAGACGTATTCAGCGAGTTTACATTGATGAGTATAGCTACCATCGGGGCGTTCTTTATCGGAGAATACCCCGAAGGCGTTGCAGTAATGCTGTTCTATGCCGTAGGCGAACTCTTTCAGGATGCAGCGGTAAACCGTGCAAAAAGGAGCATTAGTGCATTACTTGATGTCCGACCAGAAACAGCGACAGTTATTAAGATGGATAAAACTGAAATAATGTCGCCGGAGAATGTAAATGTAGGTGATATTGTGGAAGTCAAGGTAGGCGAAAGAGTGCCTCTTGACGGAATTTTACTGAATGAATCGGCATCTTTTAATACTTCGGCATTAACTGGAGAGAGTGTTCCCAGAACGATACGGAAAAATGAGGACGTATTTGCAGGTATGATACTTACCGACAATGTTTCAAGAATTGAAGTAACGAAACCATTTGGTATGAGTGCTTTGGCTCGTATTCTTGACCTTGTTCAGAACGCCACAGAAAAAAAGGCACCCGCAGAACAGTTCATACGCAAATTTGCCCGCATCTATACTCCGATAGTGGTGGCACTGGCTGCGCTTATAGTGTTATTACCACTGGCATACTCTGCTATTAATCCGGCATTCAATTTTGTGTTGTACGACTGGGTTTATCGTGGATTGGTATTCCTCGTTATTTCCTGCCCGTGTGCTTTGGTTATCAGCATACCGTTGGGCTACTTTGGTGGTATCGGGGCGGCAAGCCGTAAAGGAATACTATTTAAAGGAAGCAACTATTTGGAAGCCATTACCAAAGTAAATACGGTGGTGATGGATAAAACCGGAACACTGACACAGGGAGTTTTCAAGGTACAAAAGATTGTTCCGGCAGATTTTCTGCTCGAAACAGACCTTGTGAATTTAGTGGCTTCGGTTGAAACGCAAAGTACGCATCCCATAGCGAAAGCTATTGTGGAATATGCAAAAGAGCAGAATATCGAAGTAATTAAGCCGGAGATTGTGAATGAAATCGCAGGGCACGGCTTACAGGCTTCTATCAATGGTAAAATAGTTCTTGTGGGTAATCCTAAATTATTGATAAAAAACAATGTAGAGTTCCCGCCGGAAATAGCGACTATACCCGAAACGATTGTTGTTTGCGCTATCAATGGCATCTATTCCGGATATATTCTGGTAGCCGATGCTCCGAAAGAGGATGCAGCTACAGCCGTGAACGCTTTGCGTGAGTTAGGAATTAAGAATATTGTAATGCTGTCAGGAGATAAACAGGCCATCGTTTCGCAGCTTGCCACAGAGTTGAACGTTACGCAAGCGCATGGCGATCTGCTGCCCGAAGGAAAGGTTGAGTATGTAGAGCAGTTGAAGTCCGATCCGGGTAATAACATTGCTTTTGTAGGCGATGGGATAAACGATGCGCCTGTTCTTGCCATGAGCGACGTAGGCATTGCAATGGGTGGACTGGGTAGCGACGTTGCCATAGAAACGGCAGACGTTATTATTCAGACAGACCAACCGAGCCGGATAGCAACGGCTATAACAATAGGCAAAGCTACACGCCGAATTGTTATACAGAATATAAGTCTGGCTTTTGGTGTAAAGCTCATTGTGTTGATTTTGGGTGCAGGAGGTGTTGCAACCTTATGGGAAGCGGTATTTGCTGATGTTGGGGTATCGTTATTGGCGATATTGAACGCTATTAGGATTTTGAAAATGAAATTTTAATTATGCCCTGTTGGGGTTTGTACCTAAAATATAGCCTTATGAATAAACACGTCAATACTATAATCGAAAAAGTGAATGATCAGCTTGAAGCTATTGAACTGGAAGAAGAAGCCTCTTTAAGAAAAGCTAAAAAAGCAGTTTTGTTGCTAAAAGGAATTATGCAACAGCTAAAGATGAAACTGAACGATTATAAGTTCAAAAGTGATGATGAAGAAATATGTTTTTTTAAAGAGTACAAACCCCAACTTTTCAGCAAATTAATCTATTACTCGGAGATTTATAAGATAGAAACTAATCGACCGACTGGAAGTGATACGGCACAGAAAAATTATATAATAAGGGAATTAGACAGGATAAAAGATTATTTTGATAAAAACTTAGATTTCTACCAGTATTACAGGACAGAGAAGACTCATCTTGACCGTTATTATTTTCTTCGGGTAGAGCCGAATATTGAACTTAATGTAGATTGCTTCTACTTTGAAAGGGATAATAATTTTTCTACCAGTTTTGATTACAAAGTTTCTAAAATATTAGCCAATGAGATGCTCCGTATTTATCTCAATGCTGAATTAAATAAACTGGAAAAACATCCTGAAAACGAAATGGATAACTCTAAATTTCCCCGTATAAAACATACTTGGACAGGAACTAAAACAGAACTTGTCGAACTGATTTATGCTATATATGCAAAAGGAAGCATAAATTATGGAAACATTGATATTAAAGAGTTGATAGATTATTTCTGTAATGTTTTCAATACCGATGCCGGAGAGTTTTACCGCATCTATTTGAATATCAGAAACCGGAAAGAAAGCCGGACTTTATATCTTGATTCATTGCGAGATAGCCTTAACAAAAAAATGGATGATGACGATAACAGGTAAAATGTCAGGTGGTCAATAAAAAAACAGCAGAAGTAATTATAAAAATCAATTCATTATCAATAAGTTATGAGAAAATCAATATAAAGATGATATAAAGTTTATCTTAACGGATTTTCCCTCTTTTAGCCCTGAAAAACTATCATTTTCAGGGCTTTTTTACGTCTTTTTCTTCCAAAAATACCCAATGTAAAGATTCTCACTTTACATTCCTAAAAAAACAAAACTAAAACATTCTGATTATTAGATATTTAGAATGAAATTTCAAAAATAGTTATAGCAACTTGTCATTCTACGTTTTTGCAACTTCCGAACTTTGCATCAATTCAATAAGTAGCAATTATGGATGTCATTACAATAGAATCACAGGCATACAAAGAATTAGTTTCCAAAATTAATGCCATAGCGAAATTCGTGATAGATCATCAGGATGATGATACTACCAACCCGGACGAAATGTGGGTGGACAGTTACGAAGTTTGCACCTTTCTCAAAATCAGCGAACGAACACTTCAACGTTTGCGAAGTAACCGGATGATTTCTTATTCCATTATCTCCGGCAAATCATATTATACCATTGCTGAAATAAAACGGATGCTTACTGAGAAAAGAATCCGCAGCACCGATGAATGTATGAATGACCTTATAAATAATCATAAACTCCATGCTCAACAAAGACGAATTATTAAGACGGACGAATAACGGTTTGGACGTATTCAAACACTATATCCCAGTCCAATGGAAAACAGGACGTAATTTCCTTAATCCTTTGTATGAAGACCGTAAAGCATCGTGCAATGTATATTTTGACCGTCGTAATGGCGTTTATAAAATTAAGGATTTCGGCAATGACGATTACAGTGGCGATTGCTTTTTCTTCGTTGGAAGATTGAACGGTTTGGATTGTAGCAATGGAGCTGATTTTGTCGAAATATTAAAGACAATAAACAGGGATATGGCATTAGGACTGGGTGATTCCGATTACTCTCATACTCCGCAGCCAATCACATCGAACAAACAACAGCCTACGCCTGAACTACCCAAAAACAAACCGTATAATATCATTCAACAAAAATTCACTCAAAAAGAACTGGATTTTTGGAAGCAATCAGGTATTACGCCCGAAATATTGAAATACTACAAAACAGTTTCCCTGAAAGAATTTAGAAGCGAAAATAAAGACAATAAACCATTCTACTATACTTCATCAGAAAATGAGCCTATTTTCGGATATATGAGTAAACGGTATGTGAAGATTTACCGTCCGTTTTCGGAAGTCCGTTTTTTATATGGTGGTAATATCGGGGAGAATTACTGTTTCGGACTGGAGCAATTACCCGCCAAAGGAGATACGCTGTTTATCACCGGCGGAGAAAAAGACGTGATGACACTTGCCGCTCATGGATTCCACGCTATCTGCTTTAATAGTGAAACCTCTATAATCCCGACAGGGATCATCTACAAACTGACATTCCGGTTTAAACATATTGTACTGCTCTATGATGCAGATAAAACAGGAACAGATAGTGCGGTGAAGCATGAAAAGGCATTGTCCGAATATGGTGTTAAACGTCTTGTACTCCCACTTTCGGGAGAAAAAAAGGACAAAGATATTACCGACTATTTCAGTAAGGGTAATAGCCGGAAAGAGTTCCGACAATTATTTCTCGATTTTCTTGATAACCTATATAATGAAACAATGACCATGCTGAAATCATGCGAAATTGATTTTAACAATCCTCCGGCAAAAGCAGAAGAAGTTATATCTGCCGGCGACGTACCACTGGGCACACAGGGTAACATACTTTGTATTACTGGCGGTGAAGGCACAGGAAAAAGCAACTATGTTGCTGCCCTGATTGCAGGTTCGATAAGAAACGACAATCGTCCCATTGATACGTTAGGCGTTGATGTACGGGATAATTCCGACCATAAAGCGGTTTTGCTCTATGATACGGAACAATCGGAAGTACAGCTTTTCAAAAATGTATCAAATCTTTTAAAGCGTGCTAAACTGGAAGAAAAACCGGAAGAACTACGGGCTTTTTCTCTTACGGGAATGTCCCGAAAAGAACGGTTACAAGCTATTGTTCAGAGTATGGATAAGTACCATTACGAATATGAGGGCATTCGCTTAGTTGTCATTGACGGGATAGCAGATTTAGTGTCATCGGCAAATGACGAAGTTGAAAGCATCAGGATTATGGATGAACTATACAGGTTGGCAGGAATATACCGTACCTGTATTATATGTGTGCTTCATTATGTACCCAATGGCTTGAAATTGCGTGGGCATCTTGGTTCGGAATTACAACGCAAAGCTGCTGCAATCCTTAGTATAGAACTTGACAGCGATCCGTCAATATCAGTGGTGAAGGCGCTCAAAGTAAGGGACGGCAGTCCTCTCGACGTTCCTTTAATGCAGTTTTCGTGGGATAAAGAATTAGGTATGCACATATATATCGGAGAAAAACCACGAGAGGAAAAAGAAAAAAGGAAAGAGAAAGAACTGGCGACAGTTGCCCGTGAGATATTCGATTCACAAAGGCATCTGACCTATATAGACCTATGCGACCGCATACAGCAGATAATGGATGTAAAGGAACGTACCGCCAAAAGCTATATTAAATATATGCGAGAGAAAGATATAATTATAAAAGATCCGTCCAATCAAAACTACTTTATGATAGGGCATATCATCTAAAAACGAAATACTATGTATATAGATAGAGAAAATTTTGAAGCATGGATGGAGCGTATCATGGATCGCTTCGACAAAATAGATAAAATACTTGATAAAATGAGTAAACGTAGGAATATGTTAGATGGAGAAATTTTGCTTGATAATCAGGATTTGTGCATGTTGCTTAATGTAAGTAAACGCACCCTGCAACGCTATCGTAGTACCGGAGAACTGCCTTTTCAGACAGTTTATCATAAGACATACTACAAAGAAAGTGATGTTCATATTTTCATCAGGGAAAACTTTAACAAGAAAAGGGGCAACAATAAGAAAAACCCGTGAGGGCATTACTATTTCCATATTTATAGTTTTTATGAATTTATATTCAAAAGCCCGTACCGTCGTGATGACAGGCACGGGCTTTATTTTTACAGTTTGAAATTTTTAGAAGAATCCTTTTTATCCACTTTCGGCGGACTACCACCCACCGATGCAATAACAAGCCTATCGCCCATTATTTCTTTAACTCCCTGCAAAGTATTTGGCAATGGTGCATCCCGAACAGTCGATGTTTCGGTCTTGCCTTGCGACTGGTTCTGATTGGTAGTAGAAACAGTCTTATCAGGTACAGTTTCCGCTTGTCCTTCAGTTTCACTGATTGGAGTAAGTGAGAGCTGAATTTCCCTATCCAACTTTATTAACTCGTCTTTCAGGGTTTTCAGTTCCGGTTCCTTACGCCAAGTACCTTCGACTACTTCTTTCAGTACAGGTATATCCTTTTGCAACTTCTCATTATCCGCTTGATACTTCTCCAAAAGTTTAGGCATGGTATCGAGTGCATTCAGGAAATTTTGTGCTGCGGTCTTCGGATCAGTAGCCATTACCCCGTGATTATAATTGTAGAGAATATTGCCCTCTCCCTTAATAAAGAAACGATTTTGTATAACATCGAAGCCATCTTTATTAGTGGTTTCAGATTTTACCATTAAATCAAAACCGTAAAGTGTACCAATTTTCTCATGCGCTCCATGTGTGCGGGCTTTGTCGGCTATTTCATTTAGCTTCAGCCCGACTTCTTTTGGGTTACTGCCCTGTAATCCGTCTAACTGAACAGGATTCAGGCGGGTAATACCGTCCGGCTGATGCTGAACACGGGTGTTAAACGCTTCAATATCTTTGGATATACGGCTAATAAACCCGTTGTTTTGCTCTACATTGGATATAATATCCTCCAATTTGTAACGTGATGATGACTTGCCACGCATGAATGCCTGTCGTTCGGATTCCAAAGAAGCGATTTTCTTTTCCAATCGTGCTTTCTCCAGTAATTCGGTATTGCCGGAAAGAATTGCCACATATTCAGAGAAGTTCATACCGCCTTTTTCGTCCATACTTCCCTCGTCGATAGTACGGCTACCCAGTGAATTATTTTTCAACTGGCGAATGAAAAGCTGCTTGTTGTGAAGTAAACCGAACTTGTACGCATCTAACGATTTTTCCACAGCATAGATAAGTACATCTACTTTATTATCCGCATATAGCTTCGCAATTTCATTGCCCTTGCGAATGCCCCGACCGTCCCGCTGTTCCAAGTCTGACGGTCGCCAAGGCGCATCTAAATGGTGGATTGCAACGCATCGTTTCTGGGCGTTTACTCCGGTTCCCAACATTTCGGTAGAGCCGAACAATACACGGATTTTACCCTCGTTCATATCCTTAATCATGGTTTTACGAGCCTTATCCGTTTTGGCTTCCTGAATAAAGCGTATTTCGTGAGCCGGGATTCCATAGTCATCCACCAGTTTACGCTTTATCTCGGAGCATGGGTTCCATTCTCCGGGTTTGTAAGTGCCTAAATCGGAGAAAACGAACTGGGTTGCTTTGTGGTCTTTGAATTTTGTGTAGTAGTCTGATACCATTTTAGCCACATGGGAAGCCTTGTTGTCCACATGGTCGCCATATTTAACTGGATCAATCAGTCGCATATCGAGGGACATCTTTCGCGCGTAATCGGTAGCGATAAGCATTTTTGCTTTTTCTTCGCTTTCCGATAATGGCGCACGTCCTAATATTTCACCTTTACCTGTTTTGGCGAACTCTACCAACTTTTGTATAAACTCCTGTTGGTCGGGTGTTGGTGGAATATTATGCAGAATTTCATTCTTTACAGGGCGGTCGATACCAATATCCTCCGCAGAACGATAGTCTGTTATTTCGGCATAAAAAGCTGCCAATTCGGGTACTTTGATAAAATACCGAAAGCGTTCTTTTTGCACAATTTCATTCGTTACCGAAAATTCGTAGTCTATCGACTTTTTGGCGAAGATTGCCGCCCACGCATCGAATGTATTAATACCCTGTCGTTCCAGTTCGTTCGGCCGGAGATACTTGAAAAGCAAGTATAACTCTGTCAAACTGTTGGAAATGGTTGTGCCTGAAAGAAAAGTGGCTCCCAAATCTTTTCCCGTCCTGTCCTGAATGGTACGCAGGGCAAAAAGCATATTCAAGGCACGTTGTGAGCCTTCGGCATTACCCAGACCTGCAACCCTGTCGTGTCGGGTTGTAAAGGTCAGGTTCTTGAATCGGTGGCTCTCATCAACATACAAGTGGTCGATACCCATAAGACGGAAATCTACGGTGTCATCCTTGCGGTTCTCAATCTGGTAGGTTATATTTTCCAATTTGGCTTCAAGGTTTAATTGTCTTTTAACTAAACCTTTTTCCATAGCACGGGAAATCTCCTTTCCTTGTGCCCGTAACACTTCCAGATTTTCTTCTACGCTATCGAGTTCCGCCTGTAATATCCGTTGCTGAATTTCGGGTGACTGGGGTATCATACCAAACTGTTCGTGTGTTAAAATGATTGCATCCCAGTTGTTATTCTTCATTTCGTTGAAAATCTTCGCCCGTTTAGCAGGGGTGAAATCTTCTTTACCCGGATACAACACTTTTGCATTGGGGTAAGCCGTACAGAAAGTTTGGGCTATTTCATGAACATTGGCTTTGAGCGCCATAATGAGCGGTTTATTTACCAATCCCAAACGTTTTTTCTCGTAGGCGCTTACACACATTATCAGGGTTTTACCGCCCCCGACTTCGTGGTCGATAATACCCCCGCCATTGAGTTTATCCATCCAAATTGCATCCTTTTGGCTATTGTATAGGTCGGGAATACCCAAGCCTTTCAGATCCAGTCCCGGAAACTCTTGGTGGCTTCCGTCATACTCCGGACGGACGAAACAATTAAATGTACGGTTGTATTTATCTGCCAGTCGGTCTTTGAACTCCGGTGATTGTTCGTTAAGCCATTCAACGAAACCGTTCCGTATCTCGTCAATCTTGGAATTGGCGAGTTGAATAGATTCGGAATCACGTACCTTGACCTCTTTTATTTCCCCGTCAATCAACTTATTGACTTTCTTTGTTATATCAGGAGAGGTATTATGCAAGGCGTGTTTCATCAGGGCGATACCGTCGAAAGTCCGGCTTGTTGCCTTAACAGCGTACTGATCCCATATCTTGATATTTTTGCTGTCGGCTTTGAGCGTGTATTCATCACGGCTTTGAGCATAATGCACCGATACATTCGTATCAAACAAATGTGAAGCGTATTTGCTGTAAATGCCCGACGGTATCCACCGTTCTCCGAAATTAAAATCCAAATCTTCGAATGCTATCGGACGGGGTATTGCTTCTTTCAGAGCCTTTAATGATTCTTTTGCCGCTTCATTGTCGGGGTGGTTTTCTATATACCGCTCTACGTGTTCCGCTTTGGAGATAACATTACCACTTATGAACTTGTCTTTAATTTCATAAGAGCCTATCATTGGATTGAAAAATACCTGCTCTTTGAGTTCCTCCAGTATTTCATCCGAAGTCCCCCCTGTAAGCCCTGCCATATATTCAAGGTTTACCGTTGCATGTTTATTGAGCGAAGCGGTCAGGGCTTCCCGTGCATTATCGGCATGGGTAATCTCATTGGGATTAAAGGCAACCGGTTGTTGAAATATATCTGCTTTGACGGCTTTACCATCGATATACCTTTCCAGAGAAAGAATTTCCGTTCCTCCGGCATCCATTTTTATAAGGCTAAGATTTTTTGCGTCGTTTATATTTCCGAAACGGCGGGTAAAATCATCATACAGCCGGTTAAGCATTTCCCTTAATGCAGGATTGGCTTCCAACCTTGTTGCTTCGTTGCTGTACAGGTGGTGATAAGTGTCCCGTATTTCAATATAAAGGGATGCTTTCGCCTGCTGTGTTCCGGTGAGCTGAAGCGGATGGAACATCGGCTGAAATCCATTCAAATCACGCAAATAACCGATACGATTATTTTCGTCGGTAACAAGTGAGCCATCACGGTAATGGGACGGTATATCTTCCAATAGGAAAGGAACAGGTTTCATGCGTTCCTGCTGTTCCCGTTCGGCTTCCTCTTTCAGCCGTTCCAACTGTTCTTCCCGACGGGCATCGAATACGGGGTAGGCCTCGACGCTTTCCTGTTGTAGCTTTTCCCGTTGCTGCGCTGCATTATGCGCCATTTCTTCCCGCCAGTCCATAAACGGCAGTTCCTTTGACTTGCTTGCCTGTAATTTGGATTTTCTACCTCTCTTTTTGGGTTTGTTTACCTGACTGCGTTCCTCTTGGGTAAAGCCGAAAAGGTCATAGAGCGTTATTAATGGTTCTTGCGTTACGGACTGGGGTTTCGCCTCCGTAGTCGGCGCTTTTTTAATGGCAGGATCATCCATATCGAAAAGAGTACCTCTAAAAGTATTTGGAGCAGCCGGTTGTCTTTCTTCTGTTTCATTCTGCTTTTTTTCTTTAATTCCAAAATCTTCGGGTTGTGGCGGACGTTCGGCATACAGTTTTCTGTCCATTTCAGAAGCGTAATCACTTAATTCCTGAATATCCTGTTCGGTTATCTGATTGCTGTTATCCAATTTTGCAGATTGAGATTGTTGTGTTACCGACTGTGCCGGGTTTTCCTGTGCATAGTTTTGGTAACGCTGCAAATCCAAATGTTTTGAAAAATCATCTTTCAGCATTTGCCGCAAATCTGTGGCTATTCCCTCAATACCGCCTTCATGGGTAAAAACAATAGCAGGTTTGCCGTATGGATCGGTGTCGATTTTGGAACGGGTTTGTACTACTCTGTTGAAATCACGGAACAGGTTATTAATAGATATGCCGTTAGATAATTTGCGGGATTCGATAAAATCCTGCTGTCGTTGGCTTGGAACTATATTTTTATTATTCCGTTGTAATACAATCAGGTCGCTGCCGACATCAGTTCCGGCATGGTCGGAAAAGAGGTTGTTCGGCAAACGGATAGCGGAAACAACATCGCAGGTGTTCATCAGGTATTCCCGTATCGGCTTGTTCTGTTCCGAATTAAGTACGCCCTGACTGGTAATAAAGGCGATTAACCCGCCCTCTCTGGCCGACATAACACTTTTTACAAAAAAGTAGTTGTGTATCGCCTGTGTCGATTGTTTGACGGCGGGTATTTCATGATTGGAAAGTAGCGGATCGAATACTGAAACATCGCCAAAAGGGATATTGGATGCAATCACATCAAAATGCTGTGAATAGCGTCCTTCCATTTTTTCGTAACCTTCAATCCGTACCTTATCATCAGGATAAAGGTGCGATAGAATTTTACCTGTCAGCAGGTCTTTTTCAAAACTGGTTACTTTAGCTTCAGGTGCAATATCTTTGAAAGAAGAAATAAACGCACCTGTTCCGGCACTGGGTTCTAAAAAGCGTGTCGGTGTTATCCCGTTATCCTTTAGTGCATCCGCTAACGCATCAATAACAGGCTTCGGCGTATAAAATGCCGTAAGGATAGAACTTTTCAGGGAGCTGACATAGCGTTTGTAAACTTCCGGTGTGGGAGAACTTTCACGGAGTACCTCGTGGAGTTCCTGCACCAACGGAAAAAGCTCGACTTCGGATTTAGACCACCGCTCAATATCTTCGGGTTTGTCGGCAGGGTTAAGGATTGCCTTAATCCCTCCGAAGCCTGAATATTTTGCGAGTATTTCCCGTTCTTCGGGTGTTGCCTTTTTTTGTTCCTTGTCGAGCCTTAACGCTAACTTTATTGCGTCAATATTCTGACGCAAATGAGTTCGCTTATTGTAACTCATTTTCGAGCAGTATCAGGATTGTGCCGACAAGCTCTGTATAAAGCGACTGGTACTCTGTCGTTTCGGCATAATCATCACTAAGGTTGTATTTAGCAAATACCGCCTGACATTCGGGCATTAGTTCCTTTGCCTTTGCCTGGGCATCACCCGGAGAAACTTCGTCGAAAAACTCATTCCAGAGTATTTCAACTACTATATTATAAGGAGAAAAGTGTAAGCCTTTGAATAAGGCTTCGTTTGCAATTTCGGCAGCTTGAATATGGTCTAAACCGCTTTTTACTGCTTCGCTGTACGCTTCGGCTGCCATATCCCCACGTCCGGCAATAAATGAAAGGTCATTTGCTTTGTCGGGGTGGGAATCACGTAAATAAGAAAGTAGATTGAGCCGGAAGTACGACATTTCCGCAGGCTCTAAATTTGAATTGTATTTCATAACTATGAATTTTTTAGTGGAAAACTTTTGGTATGGATAAGCAAAAGGCACCGGGGTATCCCTCCCCAGTGCCACCACTAAAAAATTCAATAGCACCTGATTTAATAATTTCTCATTAAAACCTGTGACATATGAACTTCTTAGTGGCAAAGATAGCTGTTTTATTCCAATTTATACAAGTCAGAACAGTACAGGACTGAGCGATTTACATTGTGAATAACATTGATAACCTTAATTTCCTTACCGATACACGTGGTTAGCGAATTAATATTTTCAAGCATATTTAATTCGCAGTCATCAAGTGATTTCGCCCATTCTATAAAGAACTCTTCCAATGAAATAAATTCTCCGATTCTTGGAGTAGTAGGATATGGAAAATCATGACTTTTACAATAATCAATAAAAGAATATAGCATTTTAGTCGGCTTATCCAGATTTGCATTTCTCGTCAATGCCTGTCCTAAATTTAATAACAAACTTATTTTCATTACTTTTTCCTCTTTTTGGAATTATCAAATTGGAATATCGCTTTATACTCTGCATCAAAAGCTACGGCAGCATCAAAAGGCTTATTTTCTTTACTCTTAAAGCCTTTGATAGTACCTGTCTTGCCTTTGGTTAGCAGGTCTTTCAGTTGTCCGTCCGTCAGGTCTTTTCCTGATTTATTCCGGAATACTGTCAGTCCGCAAGCCTCATTGTTACATTTTGCAACCTTTTGGAATATTACTACCTGACCGTTTTTACATTTCGGACATGGACAGCTCTCTCTTGTATTGCCGCCTTCGATTTTCTTCTCCAGTAATTCGGTGGTAATCTGTGCGGCATATACTTCGATACTTCGATGAAAGGTATCGGCATCCATTTCTCCCGTTGCTATTTTATTCAATGCGCTTTCCCATGCTCCGGTCATAGCTACGTCCGCTATTTTTTTATCACGGATAGCCAGATAGACAACCAATCCTTTATTGGTAGGAACAAGGGATTTCTTTTCACGCTGAATATATTCACGGGAGAAAAGCGTTTCGATAATAGCGGCACGGGTGGCAGGTGTTCCGATACCCGATTCTTTGAGCGCTTCCCGTTCCGTTTCGTCCGTAAGGTCTTTACCGCAGGTTTCCATAGAAGATAATAAACTACTTTCCGTATGTAATGGGCGGGGCTTGGTTTGTTTCTTCAGTAAATCCGTTCCGTTAATGGGAAGTATATCGCCATCGGACAGGGACGGGAGTGCCGGAGCATCGTCTTCGCCTTTTTCTTCATCAGGTGCGTTCAATACGGCACGCCAACCGGGAATAAGGATAATGCTACCTTTGACTGAAAAAGCAATGCCCGAAGCATCCAAAGAAACGCTTGTGTTTTCTTTGGTACATTTGCCGGAAAAGGCTTCCAACATACGGGCAGCAATCATATCATATATGATACGTTGGTCGGCTGAAATATCTTTCGGCATATTTTCAGTGATAATCAGGGCATGGTGGTCTGTTACTTTCTTATCGTTTACAGAACGCCTGTTCAGGCTTGCCCCTGACATTGTTTTTGCATAGTTGCCGAATGGAGCGTAACCGGATAACTGACCGATAAGGGTGGGTATCTCGGCAAAAACATCATCGGAAATATAACGGCTTCCCGTTCTTGGATAGGAAATAAGTTTCGCTTCGTAAAGCGACTGGCCTACCGACAGGGTTTTATCTGCTGAAAAACTATGGCGGCTGTTCGCTTCTTTCTGCAAAGTAGTCAAATCGTACAGCAATGGAGGTTCCTGATTGGCTTCTTTCTTTTCGACGCTTATCACGTTTACGGATTCGGCGGATCGGACACGGTTTAAGATGTCGTCTGCCTCCTGCTTTGTGCCAAACCGTTCTGTGGAAATAGCGGCGAACTGGGTTGCATCTTTTACTGTGTGCAATTTTACCTGAAAATAGGTTTGCGGTTTGAAATCTTTGTTTTCCAGATAACGGCTGCATATCATGGCGAGTGTAGGTGTTTGCACCCTTCCCAATGACCATACGCCGTGCCCGGCTGATATTGACAGGGCTTGTGAAGCGTTTATCCCGACAACCCAATCGGCTTGGCTCCGGGCTTTTGCCGAACGATACAGGTTGTCGTACTCTTTTCCCGGACGTAGGTTCTCCAATCCTTTGCGGATAGCCTGATCCGTGAGAGAGCTTATCCAAAGACGGTCGAAAGGGCGGGAACACTCCAGATAATTATATATATATCTGAAAATTAACTCCCCTTCTCTTCCGGCATCGGTCGCAACCACTATACACTCACATTTATTAAATAACTCTTTGATAACTTTAAGTTGTTTCATTGTGCCCGGATCAGGTTTGTATTCTTTACCGTCCTTTACCTGACGGGGCAATAACTTAAATTCGGCAGGAAGTATCGGTAGGTTTTCAGCCTGAAATCCTGTAATACCATAGTCCTGCGGCATTGCCAGTCCTATGAGGTGGCCAAATGCCCACGTTACACAATATCCGTTCCCTTCTAAATAACCGTCCTTGCGGTTATCCGCACCAACGATAGCCGCTATATCACGGGCTACGCTTGGCTTTTCTGCAATTATTACTTTCATTTACTATTGGATTTTTTAGTGGTTGGTATTACATTTTATGTCCTGTGGACTTTTTCACAGGTTTCCTAATCTGCTTCTGCTCTTGCTGCTTTTCGGTCGGGTTTTGCTGACCTTGTTTCAGGGGTTCATTTGAATGTTTGGTTGCTTCATTGGTTTTACCCTGTGAATTGACTGCTACCTGTGTCTTATTGCCTTCGGCAACTTTCACATCCGCACCTTGCTTTTTGGCTCTGTCCGGGTTCCACTTAAAGAAATCCAGTTTGCCTTTTTCCTGATTGACCTTTACATAGGCATTGAAAGGCTCGCCCTTTCCGTCTTTCATCATACCCTGAACATAGACGGCTTTTCCTTCCCGGAGAGAACTTTGTTGTTTATCGTCCAAATCAACGCCTAAAAGTTTTTTAGGAATACGGACTTGGTTCTGCTGTTCTCCGTTCTGGCTTTGTTCCTGTCTATTGTTCTGCTGATACTTATTGCGGTCTAATCCGTCATAATTGAAATCGTAACCGCCTTTGGCTGCATTAAACTGAACATAAGCATCGAATTTTTTAGGATTATCGGTACCTATTGTCTTTTTGGAGGTCATACCCTCTACGAGTACCTTTTTCCCTTCTTTTAATGCCTGTTGTTGTTCAGGAGATAACTCAACACCTTTCAGGTTTTGAGATACTGTGAGCTTATCAAGGGGTACGGCTTCCAAACGGTTAGTCTGCTTGTCGATAGAAATAAGCGACGGTACTTTTTCGCCCGGTCTTGGCTCCAGTTCTACCACCCTACCACTGTTACCCGTTGCTAACAGGTTTTCTTTTACGTCATTGGGGAGCATAATGCCCTGAAACGGTTTTTCCAAATCAACCTGCTGTTGGTATGGATGCGGGGTAAATTTCAGGCTGCCATCCGGCTGTTCCTCCAGTGAAAGACGGGCTTTCATGGGATATTCTACTCCCTCTATTTTGGGGTTGATATCTACAAGGTGCGGAGATTTATACCCGTAACTCATGGCTTTGAGTTCGCCCTCCAGATTTTCGGGCTTGATACCGTATTTCTGATATTCACTTTCAGGGATACGGCTTGTGTCGAATTGCTTAAATTCGGTCTTCTGTTCGGTTGCTGGTGTTGCTTCCATTTTTTCTTCTTTTTTTTCGGTTTGAACTTGCTTTTCACTCTCTTTGGTGGATTGTTCCTGCTGATTCATATAATCTTTCGGATTGATACGATACTTCTCCAAATCTTCATCACTTAGTTTTAATACTTTATCAAGCATATCGACGGTAACCGCATAGAATCCTGTATGCGACGGGTTTTTAGCTTGATTAAAGAAGTTTTTGAAAAAGTTTTCAAGGGGATCGGCGTGTTTGTCAATTTTGATAAAATCGGTTTGCTTCGCCTTCATGGGATCAATGGCATCAATTTTACCTTTTTTGTCGATGCCTTTCACGACTTTGAGTTTGTTGCCTTCTCCTTCATCTCGCATCAGGAGAACTTTGTCTTTCGGATTTAATTTTTCATCCATAATAAAAACTGTTTTTGTTCTGCATCACTATTAATGCAGAATAAAAGTAGCGGTAATCAAGAGGTTAGCTGTTGATTTTTCGGCAGGTGGTCGCTTGTGGCTTCGATTTGGCAGTGAGTGGCGTTATAGGAAAAACAAAGAGCCGGAAATCCGGCTCTCCTACATTATATATATATGTATATTTATTCTTGTTGCTGTAATAAATGAGCCAATGAAGGATCATCCTTAATGCGTTGTAGTTCTTCTGCAACAATTTGTTTGGTTTCCTCTTTGATACGGTTATAGTTGAGCTGTATCTGCTCTTTCATCTTATCTACTCCGTTTTCGTCTTTAAAGTCGGTAATAATAGGAATAGATTGATAAGCCTTAGTTTCGGCAGCTACCTTTGCATTATCTACAACTATTTCACAATGGAAAATTTTCTGCTCGATACGTTCATCAAAGTTGTCGGCAATCGCTCCGACAAACATCCCTTGTGTCAAGTTACTGATTTTGGACGGTGGTATCAAGCTATCCATCTGGGTACTTATAGAGGTCGATTTATCATTGCGGTTAATAGTCATAGACTGGCGTTTCTGTAAGACTTTACCAAATCTATCGGATAATGTTTTTGCAGTTTCTCCCACAACCTGACCGCTAAAAACATTTCCTACGGTGTTCATCACAACTTTTGCTTCCTTATCCCCGTAGTCCCTTATTAGCTGCGAAAAATCCTGAAAGCCCAAAAGCACAGCAACCTTATTACTACGGGCTGTTGCGATCAAATTGTCAAGACCTTTGAAATAAATTGTCGGTAATTCGTCGATTACGACCGAACTCTTTAATTGCCCTTTTTTGTTTATCAATTTAACTATTCTGGAATTGTAAAGTCCCAAAGCTGCGCCGTATATATTTTGCCTATCGGGGTTATTGCCTACGACTAATACCTTCGGATCATCAGGGTTGTTTATATCAAGCGTGAACTCATCACCGCTCATTACCCAGTATAATTGCGGGCTAATCATTCTTGAAAGCGGTATTTTAGCACTTGCTATCTGTCCCTGCAACTGTTCCATTGCGCCCCCAAGCCACGCGTCCATAAAGGGACTTAGGTAGTTTTCCAGTTCGGGATAACTTGTCAAAATAGGGAAAATATCTTCATACCTTTTATTCAGGAACTCTATCGCATGAGGGAATGTGCAATATTTTCCGTCTTTATAAATTCGGAGATACCATATAATAGCAGCAAACAGAATTATCGGAGATTCCACAAAGAAGTCGCCTTGTTTTTGCACCCATGTTTTATTAAGGTTAAGCATAATTGTATAACTCGATTCGTAAGCATCGCTAATATCTTCCATGAAAGAAGGGTTGATTGGATTACATCGGTGTGAACGGCTCGGATCGTCGAAGTTTATCACGTAAAACGTGGGGACTTTTTTGTAGCCTAATTGATTGTTCAGTAAATGATTATAAGCGATTGTAGAAAGGTCAGGAAACTTAAAATCATACACGTACATTGAAAATCCTTTCTCAATTTGTTGCTTAATGTATTGATTAACAACAGCGTATGACTTCCCACTGCCCGGAGTTCCTAACACAATACTTGCACGAAAAGGATTTACAACGTTTATCCAACCCCGCCATTCTTTTTTCTTATACCAGAATTTCGTAGGCAGGTTCACGGAATATTCACTCTGTAATAGCCGTGTTTCCTGCATAAAACTCTCGTTCTCCGTGTTGAATACGTCGTCGAACATATTGTTTTTGAGTAAACGGCTCATCCATAATCCACCGACCAAAAGGAACAGATAACCTGCTGCCATTGTCAGGATGTAAAAACCTGTTGTAGCCGATGCAGGTAATGGCAATTCAAGTATCCACCAATTCATAAAGAACAGGATAAAACCTATTGTCAGAAAAACATAGATTTTCGGCCAAGTGATTTTTTCCTCTTTAACTCCCTTAGTTCCCAGACACGAAAGGGCAAGGAAAACAACGGCAAATAATTTGGTATAAAGAATACTACCGAATAGTCCGGCAGTCCGGTCAAAGTTCAGTAGTATCTTATCAACTACCGAAATATTGATTCCCCATTCACGCAAAGCGTAATAGCAAAACCAATAAATGTTTATCACTACAAAAATAATACTGATTGCCCTCATGAACTCCATCACTTTGGCAAGTCCTCTTAAATCATCTTCTTGTTGCATAATCTTTAAAAATTAAAAGTTTGAGAAGCGAAATTAGAGAGGTTGTTCTTGTAAATGATTGATTTTCTGTCATGTGGTCGCTTGTGGCTTCGATTTGGCAGCGAGTGGCGCTAAAATGGAATAAGAGGTACCTTATAAGTAAATACCTTAAAATAGTGATTTACTATTTTAAGGAATATTGCTAAATTTGAGGCGTGAAATTTTTGACCATCATAGTCGTTACTTTACTGTCCCTGCAAATAGGATTCACTAATACTGTTTTGCAGGAAATATATCGCTTGCCTTTTTTAATCCAACATTATTGCGAACACACTGAAGAAACATCCATTGACTTAAAAGATTTTTTTAAACTGCATTATTCCGAAAATGAGCATAAAACGAAAAAAAAGGCAAATCACAATCACGCATCTTTGCCTTTTCATAACTCACTTAATACAGTACATATTAATCCTTTTATATTTGCGGAACATTCTTTCGACAATCCTGAAAAACCATTTGCCATAAAATCCGATATTAAAATACCGGATCACACATATTATATTCCTCAAAATCTTATTAACTCAATCTGGCATCCACCCAAGAATAATATTTTATAAATAACTTCTTAGCTAAATAATAAGACGATTATCCAAATAAAATATTAATCATCATGGGAGATAAACATAATCATGCGGAGAATAATCATCCGCATACTAAAAATCATACACATACCAACGAACAGAAAACCAAATGGGTTGTTTTGCTGACAGCCGCAACAATGGTAGTAGAAATTAGCTTCGGGTACTGGACTAACTCAATGGCATTATTAGCTGACGGCTGGCACATGGCTTCCCATGTACTTGCTTTAGGTCTGACATGGGTTGCTTACTATGCAGCCCGTAAGTATTCACAAACAGAAAATCACTCATTCAATAAAGGGAAACTATTGGCTTTATCCGGCTATACGAGTGCCGTAGCATTGCTGATTGTAGCTGTATTGATGGCAGTTGAATCCGTACAAAGGTTAATGAATCCAGTAGATATATTTTTCAAGGAAGCTATTATCGTTGCCATTGTTGGATTGATTGTAAATGCTCTAAGTGCAGTATTCCTGCATCACGATCATGAGCATCGTGACCATAATATCCACTCGGCATACCTACATGTATTGGCTGACGGATTAACAAGTATAACCGCTATTATTGCCCTAACTATCGGAATGTTTTGGCAGATATATTGGTTAGATTGTTTGAGTGGTATAATAAGCTCGGTAGTAATAACAAAATGGGCTATTGATCTGATGAAAGGTTCGGGTAAAGATTTAATTGACTATAAAAAAAAGCAACACACGGCAGATCCAGAATAAATATAGTTAATTACAGACAATAACTTTGTTGATTCAACATCCTAATGGGCAAGTTATTAATTATAAAAGACGAAATCAATAACCTGATTCCGTCTTTTATCGTATAGGTGAAATGACAAACAAAACCTATATTTTATTACATCTGCCTGCCATACCTGCGCTTCTTTTTTTTCTTACGACGTGGTAATGGCATTTCTTCTTTAGGATGGTTCTCCGGCTCCGGATTAAGAATTGAGAAAAGCCCACCGGTTACACTATCCGAAGTGTAACTGTTATCATGGTGCGTGCCTGGCTGAATATTATTGTAAACATCAGAAAGGCGTGTGTCTTTGACTGGCTCTTGTGCTTGTTCCTGTTTTCCACCGTACAGGTCATTGAAAACATTAGCGGAATACTCTTTACCCAATCGGGAACCGTTCAGTATGGTGCGGGTAGTATGGTCTATGAATGTAGCGCCATATATCCGTCCTTCATCATTCCGCCTAAACAGAACATCAATACCCTGCTGCCTTAGCTTCGCTCGGAACTCGCTCTCACTTTGGCTGCCCTGCTTGGCTTCCGATACCGCTTTTAATGTATGTGTCTTCAGGTTTTTAGTTTTGATGCGTTCGGCAGATTTCTCCATACGCTTTTCCAGTCCATCGTAACCGACTGACTTCCCGAATATGGAAGACTTTAGCGGATTGCCGACCTTGTTGCCCTCACTATCCAAAGCGGAATAAAGCAATCCCCGATAAGGCTTTCCTTTTGCCTCGCCTTTCAGTTCCTCAACATTTATATTATATAAGGAAAGGACGGCTTTATATTCTCCCATGCTTTGAAAGTGATACATAGAAGCCAGCGGTTTGATAACGGATGCAATCTGCTTTTTAAGGTTTCCCTTTGAAAAATCGACAGGGGTTAGTTCCCATTGTTCACCCTGCTTTTGTCCTTCTGCCGGATGCAAGTTATATTCCCGTTCCAAATCTTCTGTTATAGCCTTACTTCGTTCATGTTCTTTTCCATCATAAACCTTTTTTCCGTCGCTTTTTACCCGAAGCGATACAATGTGCATATGCTCCCGCTCAATGTCCTCATGCTTGAATATCAGATAAGGTTGATCGCCATACCCCAATCGTTTCATGTATTCCCTTCCGATATCTACCAGTTGGTCATCTGTCAAAACATCATCCTCATGTGGATTCAGGGATACATGGAAAACGTGTTGTTCGGTACGGAAGTGCGACGGGATAAACTGCATGAAGTCCTCAATACAATCAATAACGTTGAAGTGTCCATCGGCAGGTTCAAACACAAGATTCGCACCTAATATCTTTCCCAGACCTTTATCAACCTTTTCCTGATTGTACGTCAATGCACCGTACAGGTTACTACCGATGTTTATTTTTGCAACCATTGTTCCTTAAATTCTTCCGATAATTCCAGAATTTTTTTCCCCGTTTCTGCCAGTTCTACCGTTGCCTTTTCCAATTTATAGAGCAAAGCAAGTGCTTTCTTTTCTGAAAAATTGGTATGCAATTCCTTTACAACCTGATTGTAATTCGTCCCAACGGAACGGAATTGTGCGTAAAAAGATGTGAGTTTAGTAACGTATTCCATAGCGGAACGGTCGATTTTTACCACTCGAAACTCGTCCCCGAAAACACGGGCAGCGATAAAACGAGCCTTCGATTGTAGCCCTGATTGCTCAAACATGGTGAGGAACCGGGCATGTTCTACTGCGGTGAAGTTTACCGAATAACGGTAATTCGCCGGATCATTCTTGGGGTTTCTACCCCCTTTTCCCCTTTTGGGGAGATTCTTTGCTTTTTCATTCATACGTCGGATTTTTTAGTGGTATAATCCGTCGTTAGGCACCCTTGCCGCCTTAACAATCATCGCCCGAATGATTCATTATAAGCAACCGACTTCGGAGGTTGCGCCCCCCCGGAGGGGCAAGCGTTTTTTGCAGCAGAACTTGTTTCGTGCAGCAAAAAACACAGCTTGCTATTTGCCATGACGCAAATAAAATCTGTCCTGAACAGGGACAGATATGAATGCGAGTAAACGAGCGAAAATGGCGGTCGGATATCTCCCGACATTTCATGCAGCAAAGTTATAGGCTAAAGTAACGTGCTGTATTCCAAGCAGCGAAGCCACTCGCTGCCAAATCGACGCCACTCACTGCCACCTCGTGAAAAAGTGATGATTCTGCTAATAAATAGGTTTTTATTTGCAGAGAAAATGACTGTATGAACAGACAGCCGGATAGCTAAATGAATAGCTGTACGGATATAAAAACATACAGTCGGCTATATGGAGATACAGCCGGATTAATAGCTAAACAAATGGCTGAACAAACAAATGACTGGCTAAACGGCTAAACGTTCCAACGGCTAAACAGACGGACAGACAAACAGCCAAATGGCTAAACGGTCAAACGGACGGACAGATGAACGGATAACTAATCAAACGTATGGCTGAACAGACAGACGGTTGTTCAACCGGACAGAGATACAAACGATGTATAATAATTAAAAATTTCAGACAATGGAAAAGAAAACTTTGAACGTGGCTTTCAGTACCCAAAAGGGGGGAGCCGGAAAAACAACTCTTACGGTGTTGGTTGCTTCTTACTTGCACTATGTGAAAGGCTATAACGTAGCCGTGATTGATTGCGACTTTCCACAACACTCGATTGCGGAAATGCGTGAGCGTGATATAAAAATGTCGATGGATGATGACCATTACAAGCTCATGGCTTACGAACAGTTTTCTGCATTGGGTAAAAAGGCTTATGAAGTTATCGAAAGCAGCCCAGAAAATGCTATGGAAGATGCACAGGAAGTTATTGAAGTATTGCAGCCTGACTTCGTATTTTTCGACCTGCCCGGAACAATCAACAATCCGGCAGTTGTACACACGCTTTCACTCATGGATTACATTATTGCTCCGATCAGTGCTGACAGGTTGGTACTGGAAAGCACCCTGCAATATGTGATTACGGTCAATGATGCCCTGATTACGCCCGGCAAAGCAAAAATCAAAGGGCTGTACCTGCTTTGGAATCTCGTTGATGGTCGGGAGAAAACCGAACTCTACGAAGTGTATGAAGATGTGATTGATAAACTGGGTTTCCCGCTTTTCAAAACATTCCTGCCCGACAGTAAGCGGTTCCGCCGGGAGCAGTCGGTAAACCACAAAGCCCTGTTCCGCTCTACACTGTTCCCTGCGGACAAAGCATTGGTAAGAGGCAGTAACCTCGATGCCCTGATAGATGAAATGTTGGAAACTTTAAAATAACCGATTATGGCGAAAAAGAAAGAAGAAGTAAACCTGAATGAGATTGATGCCAGTTTTGTCATATCCTCATTCAAGAATAAGGAACGCCGGAATAATCCGAGTTCCATACCCAGAGCATTAGTTCCTGAACACGAAAAGAAACAGGAACAGGAAGCGGAAAGCGTGGAACCTGAAAAAACGGAAGTTATTCAGGAAGAATCCCCCCGTGAGGAAACCAAACGGAAACGCAGTAAATCTCCTGATTACGAAAGCCTGTTTATTCAGGAAGTCGGCATTACGGCACGTACCGGAAAATCTGTTTACATACGCAAAGACCACCATGAAAAGATTATGAAGATCGTTCAGGTCATCGGTAAAAATCAGGTGTCTTTATTCAGCTATATAGATAATGTACTGTCCCAACATTTTGCTGCTTATCAGGATGAGATAACGGAATTGTACAATAAAAACAACGAAGGAATTTTCTAACAATAAAACAATCAAATTATGATAGTCAGTCCATTTTTAATAGATAGCGGAGATAAGGCAATAATAGGAATTGTCCTCTGGGGATTGGTGATACTGGCGGCAATTATTCTGCCGAAAGCTATTCGCTATAAGAAACGTATGCGGAAAGAATACGAAGAAAAAACGGCTCCTGAAATAGAAATGATAGTCGTTCCGGGTGATAAAACGAAACCCGAATCTTCCGGCTATAAGAAACAGTTTCTTGTCAATGCAGGTATCCCGACAAGAAACGGAAAATTAGTAAGTATCCGTAAGGAATACCATAACCGGATTTCAAAGATTGTAGGGGTTATAGGAAAAAATGAAGTAACCATATTCAGTTACATAGACAATGTCCTGAAGCATCATTTTGAAACCTTTCAGGATGAGATTTCAGAACAGTATAAGAAGAATAACAATGATGATTACCTAAACCCTAAAAAGTAAGGATGGAAAAGATATTTATAACCGTAGTTATCCTGTATGCCCTTTTTGTCGGAATTTATTTCTTGTGGGCAAGAGCAGGAAAAAGACGAAAAAAGAACATTATCGGTCAGGGTAGCTCCATTCATGAAGCAGGTCGTTTGAAGGAAAATATTGTCGGGAAAAGCACATTTGATTTAAGCGCATCGACGCCACTCGCTGCCAAATCGGAGCCACTCACTGCCACCTCGCTAAAATCTGAAAATCAGGCTGAAAATCCCGATATATTTGCTTCGCCTAACGAGGTAAAGCCATCAGCGGAAGTGCCGCCGGAGGAATTGGAAGAAGCGTTTTCCGACACTCCACCGGATGAAGAAAACGAGCCTATGGATATAGATTATCCGCTCGAATATGAAATGACGGACGAAAACGAAGATGCGCCGGAAGACGAAGAAGAAACGGAAGAAGTGGAAGGAACGGCACAAGCCGTACTCGCTTCAGGTATTCAGTTCGATGATCTGGGTAATGCAGTCCGCACTGTAAACCGGACGAATGAAGCAACGCCGGAGCAAAAACGAAAAGCGGGCGATACTTTACTGGAGATACGGCAGACTGATATGTTTGAACAGGTGGTTTCTGGTAAGCCCGATGCAAAGCGAATCGTTACCGACCTTATGGCTGAAAGCCTTTCGGCTTTTTATGAGCGGAAAGACAAGGAAGCCGGAACTGCCGGAAACGGCAAAAAGGCTCCCGACAATTTTAATATCAGAGATTTCGCATAGTGCGAAAAGTATTAATAATAATGTAAAACAAAGAAAGATGAAAGAAAGAGATTACGGATAGCTTTCGCGCTATCAACCACTAAAAAATTCAATAGTAACAAGATTTATCAACCCGGTATCGGGACTATCCACCCCGATACCATTTTTTAAACAATTTCTCATTATGACAAAGAAAAAATTTCTAATGTCGGCAGCTTTTATTCTGGCTGCTGTTTCAAGTGCATTCGCACAAGGTAACGGAATTGGCGGCATTACCGAGGCCACGAACATGGTAACGAGCTATTTCGATCCGGGGACAAAATTGATATACGCCATAGGTGCGGTCGTCGGTTTGATTGGGGGTGTAAAGGTGTACGGAAAATTCAGTTCCGGCGATCCCGATACATCGAAAACGGCCGCGTCGTGGTTCGGTGCCTGTATATTTCTTATAGTTGCCGCTACCATCCTGCGCTCCTTCTTCCTTTAATCAGCTTCATACAGATAAGAGTTATGGAGTTTAATATTAACAAAGGGATAGGCAAAAGCGTGGAGTTCAAAGGTTTAAAATCACAATACCTTTTCATATTTGCCGCAGGCTTGCTTGCCGTATTCATTGTCTTTGTCATTATGTATATGGCAGGCGTGGATCAGTGGGTGTGTATCGGCTTCGGTGTAATCGCTGCATCGGTATTGGTATGGATGACCTTTAACCTGAATACAAAATACGGGGAACATGGCTTAATGAAAGTCATGGCTGTAAAACAGCATCCCCGCTATTTGATAAACAGGAAAACTCCGCACCGCCTGTTCAAACGGAAAAGAAAGGAGGTAGGATATGCGTAATATAATGAAGGCATCTACCATTGAAAACAAGTTCCCGTTACTGGCTGTCGAACATGACTGCATCATTTCAAAGGATGCGGATATTACGGTCGCTTATTATGTGGAGCTGCCGGAATTGTTTACAGTAACCAATACGGAATATGAAGCGATACACTCGTCCTGGACGAAAGCAGTAAAAGTCCTTCCTGAATACAGTGTGGTGCATAAACAAGATTGGTTTGTGCGTGAAACCTACAAACCACAGACTGATAAGGATGATATGAGTTTCTTATCCCGCAGTTTTGAAAAGCACTTCAACGAACGTCCTTTCCTGAATCACTCATGTTTCCTGTTCCTGACTAAAACAACGAAAGAGCGAATGAGAATGCAAAGCAACTTCTCATCGCTTTGTCGTGGGAACATTATTCCTAAAGAAGTCAATAAGGATACGAGTGTGAAGTTTCTGGAAGCTGTCGGGCAATTTGAACGGATAATGAATGATAGCGGATTTATTACGCTTACCCGTATCAGTTCGGATGAGATTACAGGAACGGATGAAAAGGCAGGGCTTATTGAAAAGTATTTCGCCTTGTCGCTCGATGATACCACCTGCTTGCAGGATATGGAACTGGGTGCCGACGGACTTCGGGTAGGTAGTAAACATATTTGCCTGCATACGCTTTCGGATGCAGAAGATCTGCCCGGACGTATTGGAACGGATATGCGGTATGAAAAACTATCGACCGATAGAAGTGATTGCCGTTTGTCGTTCGCTTCTCCGGTAGGATTACTTCTCTCATGCGACCATATCTACAACCAGTATTTATTTATTGAGGATAGTGCGGAGAATCTTCGGAAGTTTGAAAAGAGTGCAAGGAATATGCAGTCGCTTTCAAAGTACAGTCGTGGAAATCAAATAAATAAGGAGTGGATCGACCAGTATCTAAACGAAGCGCATAGCTTCGGGCTGACTTCCATCAGGGCGCATTTCAACGTGATAGCGTGGAGTGATGATGTGGAAGAACTAAAACATATCCGCAATGACGTAGGTAGCCAGTTGGCTCTTATGGAATGTAAGCCCAGACACAATACTGTGGATGCCGCTACTTTGTACTGGGCAGGAATGCCGGGTAATAGTGGGGATTTTCCTGCGGAAGAAGCGTTCTATACATTTATCGAACCTGCCTTGTGCTTTTTCACGGAAGAAACAAACTACCGGAGTTCACCCAGTCCGTTCGGTATCAAAATGGCGGACAGGGTTTCAGGTAAGCCACTCCATGTGGATATTTCCGACTTGCCCATGAAAAAAGGAATTATTACAAATAGGAATAAATTCATTCTTGGGCCGTCGGGAAGTGGCAAATCTTTCTTTACAAATCACATGGTGCGCCAATACTACGAACAGGGTACGCATATCGTTTTGGTGGACACAGGAAACTCTTATCAGGGATTATGCAACCTAATCAACAAGCGCACAGGTGGTCAGGATGGAGTATATTTTACTTACACGGAACAAAATCCGATTGCTTTCAATCCTTTTTACACGGATGATAATGTTTTCGATATTGAAAAGCGTGAGAGTATAAAAACGCTGATCCTTACCCTGTGGAAAAGGGATAATGAGCCGCCTTCACGGGCGGAAGAAGTTGCCCTCTCCAATGCAGTCAGCCAGTATATAGAAAAGTTGAAAACCGATAAAAAACTGATACCGTCTTTCAACACATTCTATGAGTTTGTCCGTGATGACTACAAAAAGGTACTGGAAGAAAAGAAAGTACGTGAAAAGGACTTCGATATAGCGAATTTCCTGAATGTACTGGAGCCGTACTATCGCGGGGGTGAATACGACTTCCTGTTGAACTCGGATAAGCAACTGGATTTATTATCTAAACGCTTCATTGTCTTTGAGATAGATGCGATAAAAGACCATAAAATCCTATTTCCCGTCGTAACGATCATAATCATGGAAGTGTTCATCAACAAAATGCGCCGTTTGCAGGGCATCCGTAAGATGATATTGATTGAAGAAGCATGGAAGGCAATCGCTAAAGAGGGTATGGCAGAGTACATTAAGTATCTTTTTAAGACTGTGAGGAAATTCTTCGGAGAGGCGATTGTCGTTACACAGGAGGTCGATGATATTATCGCTTCTCCTATTGTGAAAGAGAGTATTATCAACAATAGCGACTGTAAAATTTTGCTCGACCAAAGAAAATACATGAACAAATTTGACAGTATTCAGGCGTTGTTGGGATTGACCGAAAAGGAAAAATCGCAGGTACTCTCTATCAATATGTCCAATGTACCCAGTCGTAAATACAAGGAAGTCTGGTTTGGGTTAGGAGGTGTACAAAGTGCCGTATATGCCACAGAAGTAAGTCTGGAAGAATATTACACCTATACAACCGAAGAATCGGAGAAAATGGAAGTGATGCAACTGGCTGAAAAACTGGATGGAAATATGGAACTGGCGATTAAGCAGATTGCTGAAAGCAAGCGACAGGAGTACGGAGGATAGATGCCATGAAAAGAAAAAACAGTAAGCCGTTTGCGGCACCGCAACTTCATACCCATTTCCCGATGAGAGAGATATGCGGGACATGGGAAAGCCTTTGCGGTTCCCCCGGACTTAAAATATTCCATGACGGTAGTCGGTTCCGGTTGAAGTTTATTTACAAACAAAACACGGCGTTTACCGTCCCTTTGTGCCAGAGCTGGGGGATTACCTTTTTCTATTTCTACGGTATGATTCGCATTGCCTACGATGATGAGCGGGATATGCTTCTGCTTACTACCGAAGGCGAATACAAAAGGGTGTACGATTAAGGTACACAAAATCAATAATCATTAAAAAATAAAAAGTATGAAACGAATATTTATGTGCCTGATAGTGGCACTTTCTATGTTCTCATTTCAGGCGAAAGCGCAGTGGGTTGTAACCGATCCGACCAATCTTGTGCAAAATATCACAAGTGCGATACAAGGTACATCCACGGCAGGTAATATGATAAAAAACCTGCAAGAAAGTATCAAAATCTACAATCAGGGAAAGGAATACTACGACGCTTTGAAGTCTGTCCACAATCTGATTAAAGATGCCCGTAAGGTACAAAAGACGATTTCAATGGTCAGCGAAATTACGGACATCTACGTGAACGGATTTAATAAAATGGTGGGTGATCCCAATTTTACCCCGAATGAACTGGCGGCAATCTCAACAGGCTATGCCAAACTACTGGAGGAAGGGGGAGCGTTGGTAACGGATTTGAAAAACGTAGTTACCGGAAGCAACGGGCTTTCCCTGTCCGATAAAGAACGGATGGATGCGATAGATGACATTTATACTAAGATGTTGGACTATCGTAACCTGACTAAGTATTATACCCAAAAGAGTATATCGGTTTCGTATATCCGTGCCAAAGAAAAAGGCGATACGGACAGGGTATTATCTCTTTACGGTAGTCCTGCCGAAAGATATTGGTAATCAAACAAATGTAGTCAGTTATGAATTTTGACAACTTACATCAGATTCTTGCGAATCTGTACCAAGACATGATACCTCTTTGCAGCAACATGATTGGGGTTGCAAAGGGGTTGGCAGGATTGGGCGCACTCTTTTATGTAGCATACAGGGTATGGCAGGCGTTAAGCCGTGCGGAGCCTATTGATGTGTTTCCGCTTCTCCGTCCTTTTGCGATAGGGCTTTGTATAATGTTTTTCCCTACACTGGTTTTGGGAACTATCAATGCGGTTATGAGTCCCATTGTTACAGGTACTCATAGCATTTTGGAATCGCAGACAATGGATATGAAAGCCTATCAGCAACAGAAAGATAATCTGGAGTACGAAGCCCGTGTCCGTGAGGGTAAAGCGTGGCTTGTCGATGATAAAGTGTACGATCAAAAAATGAAAGACCTCGGTATTACCGATACGCCTGAAATTATCAGTATGTGGGGAGAACGCCTTTGGTATGATATCAAGGCATGGTTCCGGCAGGTAATCAGGGATTTCTTTGAACTGCTGTTCAATGCTTCCGCATTGGTCATTGATACGATACGCACATTTTTCCTTGTCGTGTTAGCCATACTGGGGCCTATTGCGTTTGCCTTTTCCATTTATGACGGGTTTCAGGCAACGCTCACCCAGTGGCTTACACGCTATATAAGCGTATATCTGTGGCTTCCTATTTCTGACATTTTTTCTTCCGTACTGGCACGCATACAGACTTTGATGCTTGAACAGGATATAGCCTTGTTGCAAGATCCGAACTATATTCCCGACGGCTCGAATGGTGTGTATATCGTATTCTTGATTATCGGAATTATCGGATACTTCACTATCCCGACCGTAGCCGGATGGATTATTCAATCAGGTGGAGCGGGTGCATACGGAAGCGCAGTAAACAAAACAGCAAGTAAAGCAGGTGGAATTGCCGGAGGCGTTGCGGGATCAGTAGCCGGAAACGTTGGCGGTCGTTTGCTTGGTAAATAACCAATAAATGTAATTAAAAACATGGAGTTCAAAAGTTTAAAAAATATTGAAACAAGTTTCAAGCAAATAAGGATTATCGCCATTGTGTTTGTGGTGCTGTGTGCAGGAATTACCGGATATGCAGTCTGGAACTCATTCAGCTTTGCGGAAGCACAACGGCAGAAAATCTATGTATTGGATGAAGGAAAATCGCTTATGTTGGCTCTTTCACAGGACTTATCTCAAAACCGTCCTGTTGAAGCAAGGGAGCATATCAAGCGATTTCACGAACTGTTCTTTACCTTATCACCGGATAAAAGCGCCATTGAATCAAACATCAACAGGGCACTCTTTCTGGTGGACAAAAGTGCTTTCCGCTATTATCAGGATATGTCGGAAAAAGGTTACTACAACCGCATTGTGTCGGGTAATATCAATCAGATTATTCAGATTGATTCTGTGGCATGTAATCTCGATGTTTATCCCTATAAGGTAATGACCTACGCCCGGCAAATGATTATCAGGGCAAGTAATGTAACGGAGCGAAGCCTTGTTACACGCTGCGACCTGATAAACTCTGTCAGAAGCGACAATAATCCTCATGGGTTCACTATGGAACGCTTTGAGATAATAGAAAACAGGGATTTAAGAACAATAGACCGATAAGCCATGATAAAGAAAAAACTTACAGCCGTAAGGGACTGGATGGAAGACGGTCTGCGGTCATTGTTAGGGCAGATAACGCCCGACGGACGGATTATTATAATCCTTGTAATGCTTTTCGTGTTTGGCGCAGGTTCCATCTACATGACGGTTTCTTCCATATATAATATGGGAAAGAAAAGCGGTCAGGAAATGCAGATAGACCATATCAAGCAACTGGAACTGGAGTATCAGCAGAAAGCAGATAGTATCAACCAAATAAACAGATTTGATTATGAGTAAGGAAAACGAAGGTAACGAACCGAAACCGGAAGTTACTGAAAAAAAGAAAGAGAGTAAGCCTAAAAAAGAGCTTACGCCGCAGGAGATTCAGAAGCGGAAAAAGATGCTTGTCTATCCCTTGTTTGTCTTGCTGTTCATCGGGGCTATGTGGCTCATCTTTGCGCCCTCCGGCGGAAAGGATGAAAAGCAACCCGACGGGTTTAACCCTGAACTACCCATCCCTAAAGACGAAGGTATTGTAGGGGATAAGCGGACAGCTTACGAACAGGAAGCCATGCGTAACAAAGAAGAAAATAAAAGGCGTAGTTTACAAGACTTTGCATTTTCGCTCGGTGAAGATGAAGACCGCAAAACGCAGGAAGATTACGAAAAACAGGTGCGCACGGCTCCTGTTACTCCCGATTCTCCCGATAACTCCCGTAGTGCGGCTTCTCCTATCCAATCTTCAGCCCATGCTTATCAGGATGTAAACCGCCAGTTAAACAGTTGGTATGAACAACCCGCAAGCGGAGCCGATGAACAGCAGCTTGCTTTGGATCGGCGTATGCAGGAATTGGAGCGTAAACTGGAAGAAGCCGAAGCTGCGAAAAGTGCGGAGGATAAACAACTGGAACTGATAGAAAAATCTTATCAGATTGCAGCCAAATACACGCCCAATGCACAGGGACAGGTAACGCCTGACGGACAGCAGCAACAAAATGGGGATAACACAATCAACCTGCGTGAGAAAGTAACCCCGAAGCCTGTGTCACAGGTACATCACAGTGTTGTTTCGCTTTTGGCAGCTCCAATGGATAATGACGAGTTTCTGGAGCAATACAGCAAGCCCCGTAACATGGGATTTATCACGGCTGCCGGACAGGAAGGCGTAAGGGAGAAAAACGGTATCAAGGCTTGTGTGTGCCAGACTATAAAACTTTCCGATGGGAAAGAAATGCAACTGCGTTTACTGGAGCCTATGAGAGCCGGAAATATTCTGATTCCTGCTAATACTATTCTGACAGGAAGTGCGAAGATTAGCGGGGAGCGGCTTCAGGTAACAATCATTTCTATACAGTATGCAGATAATGTGATACCTGTTGAAATGGATGTTTACGATTTAGACGGATTGCGGGGATTTTCGGCTCCGGGTTCGGATGAAATGAACGCAGCTAAAGAAATTGCAGCCAACATGGGTACGTCGATGGGCAGTAGCATTACCATAACAGACGACGCAGGTTCACAGCTTGCCGCCGATTTGGGGCGAAGCGCCATTCAGGGATTGTCGCAATACGTCAGTAAAAAAATGCGTAAAGTGGAAGTAACATTGAAAGCTAATCATCAGGTATTACTTCTTCCAAAGGTATAAAACAGGGCGTAAGCCTACCACTAAAAAAATCCAATAGTATTTAGTAATTAACAATTAAAACAATTTTTCGTATGAAACAAATTCTTTTTGCACTCGCTATTATCGGGTGCGTATTCACAGCGAACGCTCAGGATGTTGAAAAACAGAGCGTAGAAAAACAGCAAACAGCAAATATTTCTCCCTCTACCGGAGATTATTTTGACGGTCTGACCAGACCGCTAACCTTTAACCGGATGATACCACCGTACGCACTGGAGGTTACATTCTCAAAGACAGTGCATATCATTTTCCCGTCTGCTATAAGATATGTCGATTTGGGTTCTGCCGACCTGTTGGCAGCCAAAGCTGCTGGAGCGGAAAACGTATTGCGTGTAAAAGCTGCTCTCCGGGACTTCTCTCGTGAAAGCAATTTGGCGGTCATTACCGACGATGGCGCATACTATACCTTTAATGTTAAATATGCCGATGAACCGGTGAAATTGAGTGTCGAAATGACCGACTTTATCCATGATGGAGAAGCCGTGAACAGACCAAATAACGCTATGGAGATTTACATGAGGGAATTGGGTAGCGAATCGCCGTTACTGGTTAAACTGATAATGAAATCTATCTATAAAAATGATGACAGGGAAATAAAGCACATCGGTTCCAAACGTTTCGGTATTCAGTACACACTCAAAGGAATTTACACGCATAACGGATTGCTTTATTTCCACATGCAACTCAAAAACTCATCCAATGTGCCGTTTGATGTAGATTTTATCACTTTCAAGATTGTAGATAAAAAACTGGCGAAACGTACAGCCATTCAGGAACAGGTAATTGTACCACTCCGGGCGCATAATAACCTGACATTGATAGGTGGAAAACGGACAGAACGTGTGATTTTCACTTTGCCGAAGTTTACGATACCGGATGATAAGCACCTTATCATCGAACTGAACGAAAAAGAGGGCGGACGGCATCAAAGTTTTGTTGTCGAAAATGCCGACCTGATAAGGGCGAAAGTTATCAACGAATTGAAAGTTAAATAACCATGAAACGGCTATTACTTATACTAACGTTTGTGCTGTGCCTGGTCTTTGCAGACCAAGCACACGCACAGCGTTGTTTGCCCGGTATGCAAGGCATACAGGTAACTGGTGGAATGGTAGATGGATTCCATTTGTCAGACAAAAAGAATGAACTGGGCTATTATTTCGGGTTGTCGATGGCCACCTATACCAAACATGCAAATAAGTGGGTATTCGGTGCCGAGTTCCTGAATAAATATTACCCTTATAAAGATGACAGAATACCTGTCAGCCAGTTCACTGGAGAGGGTGGTTATTACCTGAAATTTCTTTCCGACCATAATAAAGTAGTCCTTTTTTCTTTGGGCGGATCTGCTCTTGCCGGATATGAAACAAGCAACTGGGGAGAAAAAACACTTTTTGACGGTTCCACACTCCGGAATAAAGACCGGTTCATTTATGGGGGTGCTATTACGTTGGAAATGGAAACCTATTTATCAGACCGTGTTGTATTGCTCCTGACTGCCCGTGAACGGATATTGTGGGGAACATCAACAGGGCATTTTCATTTCCAGTACGGATTAGGGTTAAAATTTATAATAAACTAAACTTTGAGAAGAAATGATAGCAACAACATCAGATAACCTCTTAGAATTTTTAAGATTCTGGAATAATGAACATTTATCGCAGGATGATACTGTCCCTGTGAATATGTATAATATGTCTGCTTTGTCAGCGGGGGTTGGTTTCACATTAAAATGGTTTATTTCAAAAGACGATTTTGAAAAAATAGCGAAGGAAGTAAACTACGTTTTTAATGACAGTGATAAAACTCGTATGCTCCTTAATATTGGAGAAGATAGAATAGAACTGGAAATAGACAAGTATAATATTATTGCTGATTTCAAGGAAGAGGTTAGAGGTATTGATGCTGTCTTTGATAAAATGACAAAACAATAAATATTTTAAAATAAAAAAACATGAAAAAGTTTTTAGCATATTTTTTATACACGCTATTGCTATCGGCAATAGTCTGTGCCTGTAGTGACGATTTGGATATTCAGCAGGCTTATTCATTTGATCTTGTTACTATGCCCGTCCAGAAAAAAATCGTTCAGGGCGAGAGTGCGGAGATTCGATGCCAACTGGTAAAGGAAGGTGACTATGATAACGCCCGGTTCTTTATCAGGTATTTTCAAAGTGATGGAAAAGGAGAACTGCGGATGGATGACGGAACGGTATTTCTACCGAATGACCTATATCCGTTGAATAAAACGACATTCCGGCTCTATTATACATCACACAGTACGGATCAGCAGGTTATCGACGTATATATCGAAGATTCATTCGGTCAGGTCGTGCAAAAAACATTTAGTTGGCAGAATGACAAGGGGGATGATGAAGAAGATGATGATTTACTAAAAGTATCAGTCCATGATTATATGCAGCTATATCGTGTTAAACGTCCTCTGCTGGCTATGGATAGCCCATTCGTTGAATAATGCACCGACAGACGTAGATCTGTGGGGTGAGGAAGTTGAATAAGTAAAGTACCCGGATTATTTCGGGTACTTACTGTTTTTACAGATTGATTATGAAATACCTACTAATATTCGTCACCGTTTTGCTGCATTTGCCTTTATGGGGGCAGCCGTTTGATTCTCTAAACAGAAAATCGGAAATAGAAGACTGTACGAAATCTGCCTATTCTATAAATGAGTTCCAACAGATAGCGGATTCTTTGCAAATGTCTATTGATGAGTTATCCGACTATCCTGTGATTTTTCCAATAAAAAAACCGCTATATATTTCATCGGGCTTTGGTAGGCGTTATCATCCTGTTTATAAAATACAAAAATTTCATACCGGGATTGATATTCCTAAAATCAAAGGTACCCCAGTCTATGCCACTGGTAACGGGATAGTAGTTCGCAAGGGTTTTTGTTCGGGATATGGGAACTACATTGAGATTGAACACGCAGGCGGTTTCCATTCATTTTATGCCCATTTGAGTAAGACGATGGTAAATGCAGGGGATTCGGTAAGTATAACCCAACAGATTGCCTGTGTAGGCAATACAGGAGTATCGACAGGTAGCCATCTGCATTACGAAGTAAGAAAAGGTAAGCGCTATCTGAATCCCCAAAAATGGTGTTATTGCCTTTTTGAAATTATAACAACGAAAAATAAATAAAAATGAATCCACAAGAAAAACAAGATGCTGAATTTGTCAGTAAGGATAAAGACAGATTTATGACACTACCCGGAGATAGACGAACTGAAAGTGTTTCTCTGGCTGCCATTGAAGTTGATCCCGATAATATAAGGTATGTGCCTGAAAATATTCTGAATGAAAAACTTATGAAAAAGGCACTTCAAGGTGATGGTTTAACATTGGAGTACATACCTGATAATATGAAAACATCCGATCTATGTAATGTTGCTGTGGAGAATAGCGGCTGGGCATTACAGTTTGTTCCTGAAGAAATGAAAACAGAACAAATGTGCCGAAGAGCCCTTCATTCCGCTTATGATATTACGGGAGAGGGTATCGAAGTGTTAGCTTTCATCCCTTATCCAGACGTTTGTATGCATGGGATAAAGCTATATGAAAATTCTATGGTTAATATGATGGATATATACGGCTTCATCAATCCGCAAATTATGACTGCGGAGATGGCCATGTATGGTGTTAAGGATGAACCGGGAGTATTAGGCTTTATTCCGGAACATCTTCATTCTTATGAGTTAAGAATGGAGGCTGTTAAAGGTGATGGTATGCGGCTATATAATATTCCTGACAAAGATAAAACGATGGAATTATGCGAGGCTGCAATTAATTCGACCTTTCATAGCCTGAGATATGTTCCCGATGAAATGAAAACTACGGAACTATGTAATCAGGCTTTAAAGAAAGACGCTTTTGCAATACAGTATTTCCCTGCGGATAAACTAACACATGAAGTTTGTCTGGAAGCGGTAAATACAGCCAGTCATCCCCGTATATTGTCATTTATACCGTTTGAGGATATTCATCTAAAGGTTTTCAATGAACAATGCAAAGATTACTCCACTACGAAAGAATTTTTGGAGAATATGAAGCCTGATTATATAAAACAGGATTTGGCATATAAAATTTTTGAGAAACAACCAGAGTTGTTTTACAATATCCCCATCCAATTTAAGGATAAACAATTATGCGAAGCTGCTGTAAAACGTGACGGATCATACTTGGCACATATTCCAGAAAGCCAAAAAACAAAAGAATTATGTGAGTTAGCTATAAAAAGCAGTCCTTATGCCATTCCGTATATTTTGGATGAAATGAAAGGGGAAGAACAATATCGAAAAATGGTAAAAGATAATCCGAAAAACTTAATAGGTATTCCTTATGAAGACCGAACCGATGAATTGTGTCGGATTGCTTTGGACAATACTTTCGGGAAAGATAAAAACGATTTCTCTGTTGTTAATTCTGTTACATCATCTCAAATGTTGCTGGAAGTATTTAAAGCTCATACTAATCCCGAAAAAGTGGATTTGTTGTTACATATTGTTAGTCATGATTTAATCACACCGGAAATAGCAAAAGATGCTTTACAAAAGAGCGGTAGAAGTTTTCACGTTATACCGCAAAAGGCTTGGACACCCGAAGTTGCTGAAACAGCCGTTAAGAGTGATCCCAGTTCATTAGGTTGGGTTCCTTCTAATATGAGGACTGCTGATATGATTTTATTTACTAAAAAAGCTATTGAGGGATATAACATCAATATTCCAGAAGAGATTAGCAAGGGCGATAACATTTATACATTCCACAAAAGAGTGGAAAATATAATAAATAAGCCCTTATCATACGATCAGCATAAGCAGCTATATAATGGAGAATCTATTAGAGTTAAGGATATACAAACATCTAATGGTTTTGTGAAAATTGGAGAATTAAGGTATGATGCAAAGAGCAAAAACCTAAATGTCAAATCTGTGGAACAAACTACCGCAGAAAAACAAAAAAACTCTATCCAAATCAATAAAAAGCCAGACCGAAAAGGGAAAGGGCGGAAAATCTAAAAAACAAAAATATGAACTTTTTATCTACATATTTACAGCCCGGAGAAGAAATAAAATACAGGGCAAAAATACATATATTTCTTTTTCTCCAACCCGCTATATTGTTGGGTATTGGCTATATGTGTTATCTTGATGATGCCCGGATGACACGCTATTTAGGTGTAACATTGCTGTTCTTGGGGTTGGTTTCCCTTGTACAGCGTGTTTTGATAAAGGTTGGTTCGATTTATGCCGTTACTAATAAACGAGTAATTTTGAAAACGGGTGTAATAAGCCGCAGAACGGTCGAACTTGTCCTGGCTAAATGCGAAGGATTGCATGTAAGCCAGAACGTGTTGGGACGTATATTTAATTTTGGAACTATTACAGTAACGACTGGCGGTGCTATCAGTAGCTATCCTTTTATCGCTCGTCCGTTTACATTCAAGCGAGAAATCAACAAGCAAATAGGATAGTTTACAGTGGCGTGCTATTGATTTATGTTTTCAAAATCAGTAATATTCCATTGTTTTTGTGTATTTTTGCACACAGGATCATTTATAACGATGCCAGTCATCGGATGGTTCTTACATAGGAAATAGCAGCATTATAGTGAGGTTTTGAAAACCGCCAAATATTTTAGAACTCACTCACATGGTAATGGATGTTAGCTTCCGTCAGTCTGTATATATGTTACTCGCATATACCGGCAAGGGCGTGAGGTTATTATCTATTGAGTGAGTGGGTGCTTGGCGGTACCTCAAAGCCGATATTTAGTAATTCTTGCGCCTGTTTTTTGGTACTAACATAATATTACAGAGAGATCATGAATTTTGCACAAAAAGCCATTTCTAAACTTTACCTTAAAAGGCAATCACCTGTAAATAAGTTTACTGTTTGTGATAAAATCCGTCCTATACTGGTATTACACAGAATTTCGATTAAAGAATCACTATTTATTTTTCCTGACTATGAGTATGTCTATGAAGCAATGAAAGGGAAAAAAGAATTAGTCAGTACACGGGATTGTATTCGATTTGAAGACATAGTACATCTGGACGAAACAGAGGTTTATGTGGAGATTGTAACCCGCACGGGCTTTGTTCATTTGTTATCTAAGGAAAAGCCGGAGAGAACCTATTTTAATATGTTTTCAGTTACCCATAATAAACCCCGTTTATGGAAATAAAGACAATCTATACTAAAGTAAAAGACTATATTGAGTATAAGAAATTTGTGTTTGAGGATTTGCGGGCTATGGGCTACATTTCAAAAGGGGAGATACTTTTCGTTTCTGTATTTATCCTGTTCGTGGTAGGCTTTACAACTTGGTGGATAATTGATAGTCGGCAAATGGAAAAGGAATACCAAAGGAAGGTGCAGGAATTAGACAGACATTACAGAGAGAAACAAAAGGAACTGAAGATTGACAGGCATTCATTGGACAAGATGCCTCACGAATTTGATTCTCTGGAGGATTGGATCAGGTGGGAAATGGAAAATGATTTTGACAGACCTCGATAAAACAAAAGAAGCATTAAATTTAACTTTAATGCTTCTTTTGTTTTTTATTTCACGGTATATTTTAGAGTTGATTTCTTCATCATTTGCTCTGTTGAAAGTTGTTCCGTTATCTGATCTATTGCTTGTTCTACATTTATGTCCTCCTGTAACTGCTTTTCCGATATATCCCTAATTTTTTCTGCAAAATTGGGGGGAATACTTATTGTTCTTATTCCCTGCATGATTCCGGTTCCGGCATCCACAAGAAACATTGTTATTATATTTGCTTCTGAATTTAACCAATCGTCTTGTTTTTCCTCTGGAATTTTAGTTACATCAATACTCACTTCAAAAGAAAAACCCATGTCAAAAATCAGAAATGGAATGTTAGAGTTTTCATATAAGTAAACATCTAATTTCCCCTTTCGGAATAGTCTTATTTCTTCTGTCGTTGGTTCATGGAAACTGCAAAAAACATCAAAAAATGCTGTATTAATAATAGCAGCAGTTGTTTCTATTTGATTCAAATATCTTTCATCAGGGAATCTCTTACCCACCTCGTATTTTATTTTTTCTTTTGATGTAGTGTCAGCAGAATGTGTGTTATTTGTTTTTTTTCGGTAATCGTTGAGATATAAGGAATAATATATGTATAGTTCCACTTCGCCCATTATCATTTCTTCTTCTCCGCTTGTAAGCGAAGCGGAAGGATAGCAAGGAACTGTATATATAAAAGAGCTTTCTTTGGGGGTAGTAGTCAATTTCTCAAATCCTCTTTTCTCTATAAAATTATCAACCAGTTCCAATACCATAGATGCGTCTTTTGCTTCAAAACAGCAAAAGTTCATATACAAAGGGATATTATTTTTTTCAAAGTTAAAAATAGCAACGTTGCTGGCTATGGTAGTAACGACTTCCAAATTAGTTAAAGGAAATTTCAATTTGCTCTTTTCCTTATTAATGTCCTCAAAGGGTTTGAGTAAATTTATTGTTTCCTCTGTAATATCATCAGTATCTCTAACAAGTGTAGAGCCTTTATATGTTATATGTTCAACCTTCATGCTTATCGCTTTTTATGCAAAAGTAGAGAATTTATATATATCATAGATGATTTCATTTAACTTTTTAAATATCTGTTAATCTACAATTTACTTTCCATAGTGGAATTTGTAGATTATTCTATGTATTTATTTTCGCTACTATCGGTTTGTTCTCGTAAAGCACGCTTTTTAGCTTTCTCTTTTTTCTTCTTTTCTTTTTTTGCTTTGTCATCTGCGATAATGTCATTCAGAGAGCGAACAGTAACAGGTTCTTCCCGTTTAAACCGTTTGATATATATATCTTCGATAAACTGGGGTAACGGAACTTTCCATGTTTCCTGTTTATGGTTATCTATTTTACCTAATTTATCGGGATTTAGTCCCAACTCACGAGCCATCTGGACGTGCTTATCTGACAATTTATGTTTTTTTTGGGCAACTACCCATTTTTCTATTTTTACAGGCATATTATTGAGATTTCAAGACAAAAATACCTATTTGTTCAAATGTATGAAAACAAATAGGTTTAAAAGGCTTTTTGTTACTTTTTCTTCCGTTAGATTACTTTTACTCATGGAAAACCTTAGGTTTGCATTGTAATTATTTTATAAACTATAATGAGTGAACCGTATGGAAAAAGAGAAATGTAAAGTCTATGTTACTATTTGGGACTCATTTTATTCATTTAATTTCAAGAATATTTAATGATTTACGTTATGAATTAAGAAGAAAGGAAAATAACAAGTAAATCAGCATGGAAAATAGGAATAACTTATGTTACTATAACGAACTTGTTATTTGTCTTGGATTAGACCTATATAAGAATTTTATCTGAAAGATATTTAAGGTTTTTAGGATATATTCAAATGCCTTTCCAAATTATAAATCATTAAATCACTTTATTATGGGAAACTATTATTTTATTGGAATTGATGTGAGTAAAAAGAACTTGGATTGTTGCCTCCTGAGTAATGGTGTGGTGGTGAAACAAGATGTTATTTCAAATCATCAAAAGAGTATCGAGGACTACTTATCTGTAATTTGTGCAGAACAAAATATAGATGCAGAACAAATAGTAGTATGTGCTGAATTTACAGGATTATATATTTATCCTTTAACAATCTCTTGTCAAGCCGGAAACTATAAACTTTGGTTAGAAGATCCTACTCAAATAAAATACAGTTCAGGGTTGCAACGAGGAAAAAATGATCCCGTAGATGCAAAGCGTATTGCTTTATATGCCTATCGTTATATAGATAAACTTAAAATATATAACCACCCAACTATAAGTGTTGAATCAATAAAGCTATTAACAACAGAATTAAATATGCTATGTGTTGATAGAGCTAAATACCAAGCTCAATTATCAGATCAAAAAGAATATATGCCTGATAGAGTCTATAAATTGAAGTCAAAGAGATTATCTCTGCTTATTAAAGAATTAGATAAAGCAATAGCTAATATTGAAGCGGAGATTGAGGATATTGTAGCAAAGGATGCTTTATTATCTCATCAGATGAAATTATTATTGAGCATTGAAGGAATAGGTAAAAAAACTTCTTTAAAAATGATACTGGAAACACAAGGCTTTACACGATTTACAGATAGTCGTAAATTCTGTTGCCATGCGGGTGTTGCTCCATTCAGTTATTCATCAGGAAGTAGTCAGCATTCTAAAAATCGGGTTTCCCATAGAGCAAATAAAAGTATAAAATCTTTACTCCATTTAGCAGCCTTATCTGCTATTCAAAATAAGAATAGTGGATTAAGGGTATATTACGATAGAAAAGTTGCTGAGGGCAAAAATAAAATGTCAGTACTAAATGCTATCAGAGCCAAACTCGTAGCCCGCATGTTTGCCGTAATAAAGAATAATGAACTATACAACTCAAATTATACTAATCAGTTTGTTGTCTGAAAAAACTGTTCGTATATTTGCGAATTAAAAAACTATTCGTATATTTGCGAACTATAAAATGAAGAAGATGGAAAAAGTGAAGAAAAGATATACGGTTGAGCAGGTGCAAATGGCACGTTTCGCCAAAGCCCTTTCGCATCCTGTACGGATTGCTATTCTGCAATTGTTAGCAAGTCAAGAATGTTGTTATCATGGAGATATGTCTGAAGTGTTACCAGTAGCGAAAAGCACTTTATCGCAACATTTGAATGAATTAAAAGATGCCGGTTTGATACAAGGTGAAATTACATTGCCATCTGTTAAGTATTGCATTAATCAGAAAAACTGGTCTTTAGCGAAAAGATTATTTGAAGCTTTATTGACTGAAGTAGAAATATCAGACAATTGTTGTAATACATAATTTTTTATCTTTAAAGTTCGTATGTTTGCGAACCTACAGACAATTCGCTTTAAAGCGAATTGAATTTTTGATAAACTTATTATTATATATGGAAAATAAAGAAATTAAAGAAATGGTAAAGCAAAAATACAGCGCACTTGCTTTACAAAATGATAACCAGTCGTCTTGTTGTGGCTCTGGATGCTGTTCCTCTGATAATGTGTATAACATTATGAATGAGGATTACAGTCAGCTTGACGGCTATGAAGCAGATGCTGATTTAGGTCTGGGATGTGGACTTCCTACAGCTTTTGCCGGATTAAAAAAAGGCGATTTTGTTGTGGATTTAGGTTCCGGGGCAGGAAATGATTGTTTTGTAGCCCGCGCTGAAGTCGGAGAAACAGGGAAAATCATCGGTATTGATTTTACAGATGCTATGATAGAAAAGGCAAGAAATAACGCACAAAAGAGAGGTTTTACAAATGTCACTTTCCGCAAAGGTGAAATAGAAGATATGCCTATTGGTGGTAATTCCGTTGACGTTGTAATAAGTAACTGCGTATTAAACCTATTACCAACCAAAGATAAAATCTTCCATGAAATTTTCAGGGTTTTAAAACCCGGTGGGCATTTCTGCATCTCGGATGTGGTTTTAGAAGGTGAATTACCTGAATCCATCAAACAAGTAGCAGAATTATACGCCGGATGCATTGCAGGAGCAATTCCTAAAGAACAATATATGGTTAAGATTTTCAGTGCAGGTTTTTTACAGGTGAAAATACAAAGGGAAAAACCTATCGTTGTCCCTGATGATATCCTAAAAGAGCATCTTGATGAAAAATCATTCCATGAATACAAGGAGAATAATTCAAAGATATTCTCTATTACAGTAACAGGTGTAAAACCTGAAAGTGCTTGCGATTGTAGTTCCGGATGCTGTTAATAATGTTTTGATATGAATGCACAAAAAGTTTTAATTCTTTGTACAGGCAATAGTTGCCGTAGCCAAATGGCACATGGCTTCCTGCAATCTTTCGACCCTGCATTAAAAGTATTCTCTGCAGGGACAAATGCAAGCGGAAAGGTTAATCCCAAAGCCATAGAAGTAATGAAAGAAGCCGGAGTAGATATATCCAGCCATACTTCCGATAGTGTAGATAAGTATCTGAATGAAGAATGGGATTATGTCATTACGGTTTGTGGTGGGGCAAATGAAAACTGTCCTACTTTTTTCGGTAAAGTGAAAAACCGTTTGCACATAGGATTTGAAGATCCGTCAGAAGCAAAAGGGTCACCAGAATTTATCCATTCGGAATATATCCGGGTACGGGATGAAATAAAAGAAGCATTTTATAAATTATACATAGAAAAAATAAAAGGCAATGAGTAAGAAGAAAATGAGTTTTTTAGATAAGAATCTCACTCTTTGGATATTCCTGGCAATGGCTATCGGGGTTGGGCTGGGTTACTTTTTCCCATCTTTCAGCACTACAATAGATTCATTATCCAGTGGAACTACAAACATCCCTTTAGCCATCGGTTTAATCTTAATGATGTATCCGCCATTGGCAAAAGTCGATTATAAACAATTACCGAAGGTTTTTAAGGACGTAAAAATATTATCAGTTTCGTTAATCCTGAATTGGATTATCGGGCCGATATTAATGTTTGTACTTGCCATCATCTTCTTACACGATTACCCTGAATACATGGTAGGTGTAATCCTTATCGGATTAGCGAGATGTATAGCAATGGTGCTTGTGTGGAATGACCTTGCGGAAGGAAATACGGAATACGGTGCAGGTTTAGTAGCCCTGAACAGTATCTTTCAGGTATTCTTTTACAGTTTCTATGCTTGGTTGTTTATTACGAAACTTCCTCCCCTTTTCGGGTTTGAAGGGGCTATCGTTGATATTTCCATCGGTACGATTGCCGAAACGGTTGCTATATATTTAGGTATTCCTTTCTTAATGGGAATATTGAGCCGACTTATATTAGTGAAATTGAAAGGAGAACAATGGTATAAGGAAAAGTTTATCCCGAAAATATCCCCGATAACCTTAATTGCACTGTTATTTACAATCGTTCTTATGTTCAGCCTGAAAGGTGAATTGATTGTACAAATACCAATGGATGTGGTTCGGATAGCCATACCGTTGCTTATCTACTTTGTCGTGATGTTCCTGCTTAGTTTCTTCGCAGGTAAGTTTATGGGGGCTTCTTATGATAAAAATGCTTCTATTGCTTTCACTGCAACCGGAAACAACTTTGAACTGGCTATCGCAGTGGCAATCGGCGTATTCGGATTACATAGCGGACAAGCCTTTGCCGGAGTAGTCGGGCCATTGGTCGAAGTCCCGGTATTAATCCTGTTAGTGAACTTGGCTTTTTGGCTTCGGAAGAAATATTATAAATAAACATAGTACAAACTAATAAAAACACATTGTATGAAAAAAAGTATTTTAATCGGGCTTTTTGCCATATTGCTGGTAGCCTGTGGTGGTAATGCACAAAAAAACAACGGACAAGCCACTGAAACGCAAGCTAAAGAGCAAGTAGCGGATGCTTCTGTGGTGAACGTTTACTATTTCCACGGTAAACAACGCTGTAAAACCTGTATTGCGGTAGGCGATGTAACAGAGAAGACAATAAAAGAACTTTATGCAGACAATCCACACGTGAAATTCATTGAAGTAAAAACCGATGAAAAACAAAATGCTTCACTCGTAGAAAAATATGAAGTAACATGGAATGCCCTTATTATTGCCAAAGGGGATAATTCCATAGATATTACCGACAAGGCATTTGCCAACGCTTTGAATACTCCCGAAAACCTCACTGACCTGATCAAAACCGAAGTCAATAAAAGATTATGATGGAGTTTTTACAGAATCTTGTGGATGGCTCTAACTTTCCATTACTAACGGCGTTTCTTTTGGGCTTAATGACTGCAATCAGTCCTTGCCCATTGGCAACCAACATTACAGCTACCGCTTATCTTAGTAAAGATATAGGCGATAAGCGAAGAGTAATGTTTAATGGCGTATTCTATACACTCGGCAGAATGTTTACCTATACGGCACTTGGTTTGATTTTCTATTTTGGAGCAAGTCAGTTTCAGGTAGCTAAACTTTTGCAGAATGTTGGGGGAATGTGGCTTGGGATAGCATTAGTCATTATCGGGATATTCATGTTGGACATTATTAAACTTAACGACTATGGATTGGAAATCCATAGGTTAGATTACGAATAAAATTCGTGTGAGTGTCGACTATAAGTCGATTAAAAAGCGATAACTAA
>NZ_JARXWE010000014.1 GCF_029893235.1 Dysgonomonas sp. PH5-45 | reverse complement strand
GTAAGGTCCACTGCCGGACTACTCATACATACGATGGGCAAAATTGCCATCGCTTTTATTTATCTAATTTTTTAAATACTGATTCGCATTAATAACAAGTTAGGCAATAGAGGGTAGACTCACAAGAGTTTTTTGTTTTGTAATTATAACTTTTTGCTTTTAGGGTATCGGTTATTTACTATATTTTTGCAAAAAATAATATAATCTTACAATTTTACTTATAATGAAAAACCGATTATTCTATTTATTATTTCTATTACTGTTTTGTCCGGCAAACCTTTTTTCGGAAGAAGTACAGGACGAAGAAGTGATTAAGATTGCAGAAAAAATGCCTGTATATCCCGGTGGGAGCGAGGCCTTATTCAGATATCTGTCAAACAATATAAAATATCCCATACAAGCAGCCGAAGCCGGAATAGAGGGTAGAGTGGTTACACAGTTTGTAATCAGTAGTGTGGGCAAGGTGACCAATGCGAAGATCGTAAAATCCTTGTCGCCCGAATGCGATGCCGAAGCTTTGCGTGTTGTTAGCAACATGTCTGCTTGGACGCCCGCCAAAAATGCAGGAAAAAATGTAGCTGTGCAGTTTACACTTCCCATAACCTTTAAATTGCAAAAAGTGGAAGAAGAAACCCTTGAAGAACAGAAGTATCCAAAAAATAATAAGCATTTGAACACCGGATTGAATAATGCTGAAATAAATTACCTTAGATATCTATACAATACTCTCGTATATCCTGAAAAAGCAAGAAAAGATAAAATCGAAGGGTTTGTGTATGTAGATATAACAGTTGGTGACGATGGTAAAATATCAGATGCTAAAATAGAAAAGTCGTTAGGCGAAGAATTTGATGCAGAAGTCTTGCGGATTGTGAACGGAACTAATATGTCTGTACACAAAGGAAAAAAAATAAATCTTCCCTTCTTCTTTAAACCAACGGATGCTACTGGAGAGAAAGGTTTTCAGGAATATATATCGGCATATGAAAAATATTATAAGATGCCTGTATATCCCGGGGGAAGTGATGCATTGATGAGGTATCTGGCCAGTAATATTAAATATCCGGTTAATGCTGCAAAGCAAAATATTCAGGGAAAAGTAATACTTACTCTTACTATAGCAGAAACAGGCAGTGTTGAGAATGTTAAAGTTATACAGCCGCTCCATCCCGAATGTGATGCTGAAGCTCGTAGAGTTGTAGCGGCAATGCCTAAGTGGATGCCAGGCAAAAGAGGTGGAAAGCCTATCAAAGTAGAATATACCTTGCCCATAACTTTTATGATGACACCGGGAAGTCTTGGCAATGCTTATGTGTTCGGACCTCAAGCTGAAGAAGAATACAAAAAGCTTGACTACCAACCTTCTTTTCCGGGTGGAGCCGAAGGTTTGGTCAATTATCTGGCCGAAAACATGAAATACCCCGAAAGTGTGAAAAAGAAAAAGGTTGAGGGGGAAGTGTTAGTACAATTTGTTGTGAATGAGGTAGGATTGGTTAAAGATATAAAAGTGGTTAAATCGCTATCGTACGAGTGCGACAAAGAAGCCCGCCGGCTTGTTCGTGAAATGCCAAGATGGAAGCCCGGTATAAAGAATAAAATTCCGGTAGCCGTGCAATTTACCATTCCCGTTACATTTAAACTAAACGATTCCGAATAATTTGGCTTGAATCTCTGAATTTATAATCCTCTTAATCCCACGGAAAACTTTCGTGGGATTTTTATTTACCTATTCCATAAATATATTATACTTTTGGGCTGTAATGAACTTGCGATTATGGTTTTGAATTATATATGGATATGCCTCATTCTGGTGGCCTTTGTGGTAGGTTTGGCAAGATTGATATTTTGGGGCGACTACGAGGCTTTTATTGGGATAGTTAACTCAACATTCGGTTCGGCCCGGCAGGGTTTCGAAATTTCGTTGGGGCTTACCGGGGTTCTGGCCTTATGGATGGGTTTGATGAAGATAGGCGAAAACGGCGGAGTGATACAAATGTTTTCCCGTGCGATGAACCCCTTGTTTAGCCGTCTTTTTCCTGATATACCGAAAGGGCATCCGGCATCGGGAGCCATGCTGATGAATATATCGGCCAATATGCTGGGTTTGGACAATGCCGCTACCCCCGCCGGATTGCAGGCAATGCGCGAACTGCAAACGTTGAACGCCGACAAGAACTCGGCATCGAACCCCATGATTATGTTTCTTGTGCTGAATGCGTCGGGGCTGACGCTGATTCCTGTTTCGGTGATGACGATACGCGCGCAGATGGGTGCCACCAATCCTGCCGATATATTTGTGCCGATAATGATTGCAACCTTCCTTTCCACGCTGATAGGTGTGCTGGCGGTATGTATAAAACAGCGGATTAATATTTTCGACAGGGTTATACTCAGCACTTTTGGGGCAGTGCTTGCCCTTATCGGTTTTGTGGTGTGGGGCTTTAACGCTATGGGGCAGGAGCGGGCGCAAGTGGTGTCGAACGTTGTGGCGAGCCTCATTCTGTTTGGGGTGATTATTTTCTTTATTCTCAGTGGAGTAAAGAAGAAAGTTAATGTTTACGACTCATTTATAGAGGGTGCGAAAGATGGATTTTCGACCGCCGTGCGGATTATTCCTTACCTTATAGCCATTTTGGTTGCCGTGGGGATGTTCAGGGCATCGGGGGCAATGGATTTTTTGCTGGACGGGCTGCGTGCCGGAGTGTCGTTCTGCGGATTCGACTCCAAATGGGTGGAAGCCATGCCTACCGCCTTCATGAAACCGCTTAGCGGAAGCGGCGCACGGGGTATGATGGTAGACGCCATGTCGACCTACGGTGCAGATTCGTTTGTAGGCCGCCTTGCGGGCGTGTTCCAAGGGTCTACTGACACTACCTTCTACGTAGTTGCCGTCTATTACGGCTGTGTTAATATAAAAAATAGCCGCTATACCATACCTTATGCTTTGCTTGCCGACTTGGCAGGAGTCGTTACAGCAATATTTGTTGCGTACCTGTTCTTTAGCTAACGGTGGGGTGAGATTCTTCGCCGCGCTCAGAATGACAAAGATGAAACCGTTTTTTCTTTTCTTGATAATAGTCTTATTCCTGTCGGGATGCTCTCAGGTTCATACAGACAATCCGCAGAAAGTGTTCCGGTATTGGACTCATATCCCTTTGCCGAACAGCCGAGTGGAAGTTCTGAAAGGAAGATATTGGCAATCGGGGCATTTTACCTCAGAATATGAAGCCTATCTTCTGATAGTGGCTCCCGAAGAGTGGCGCAACGAACTTATAGAACTCAACGGTTTGTTTGTTGACACCGCAACGTGGTACTGCCCTAAGGACGTCCCCGATTGGTTTTCTCCTCCCGGAACATTTATTCAGTATCAATCGCCGCACAATTCACAGTTTCGATTCTGGATGCAACAAAACGCAGACACAATATATATTTATGACCTGCAATTATAATTTTACCCGTGGTGCATTTAGAAAATAAAGGCTAACTATTTGAAAAATAGGTATATTTCCAAAAATAACGTATGTTCATTTTGTCATCCTGAGTGAAACGAAGGATCTTGAATAAAAAACACAGAGATTTTTCACTTTGTTCAGAACGACAAATACTATAATATATTTATAATAAGCTGTTTGATATAGGCTCTCTAAATGCACTACGGGTATAGTTGATTTTCTGCTCCGGAATCACTATCTGTCACCGTTTTATTGGTGTTTTGTAAAATATTTAATAGGATTGGCCTCTCCTTTCTTTTTTTCAGGAAGAGATTTGTTCAAATACAAATCAGTGATTTCTTTGTCAGTAATTTCTATTCCTTCAAACATCCAACGGTCGCCGTTCTTTAACCATTTTGTGGGCTTAAAAATTGCACGTACTATTCCTCTAAACTCACTAAGCACATATTCTATTTGTGGCAATCGGCGTTCATTTATTTTCCAACTTTTTCGGGTTGCTTCGTAAATATTAGGATGGTAATCGTTCTTGATGTTATAGGTTTTGTTAATGTTTATGGTTATCAGGTTGTGTTGGATATTTTCAATATTAAGAGGCTCGCAAGCATATAGCTGCTCCAGTTCTTCTACGGTTTTAATTCCTTTGAACCATTGATGGTGCCCTGCTTGTATATTGGAAATAGTACAAACAGAAAAGAAATCGGAATAACTTAAGAAATCAATTAAAACTGATTCAACCAAGAATGCTTCATTTTCGTTTAAGCCGTGCCGTACTATAAAGTGCTTCACGGTTTTGCCACATAGAGTAATTTCGCGAATAATATTTAGTTTATCGCTCTCTAATTCTTCATTCAACGAACAAGCGATATGAGCAAAAACCCGATTGTCTTTTCCTTTACCTACATAAAAAATTTTATTGTCTCGGGGATCGACCAATATATAAACATAGTAGTTTAACTCTTCGATTGTTTTTTGTGAAAATCTGTTCATAGTTTTTTGTATATATAAATGCTTCAAATAAATATAAATACAAAGCTATGAATATTTAACAATTTATTATTAAAAGCCATCAAAAACTATCTGCTTCGGCTTAGCAGTCGTCCTGCTTCGCCTATCCAAAGTACCAGAGACGATGCTCCTGCGATGATGAGCCAATCTCTCACCTGCAAAGGTACGGTACGGAACACTTCGCCACCGAAGGAGACGATAAGCACCTGCCCCACAAGTATAAGGAGCAGAACCGAAACAAATGCTTTGCTGTTCTTTAAACCGTAAAACGCCGACTTGCCTGTACGGAAAGCCTTGGCATTAAACATATTCCAGAATTGCAGCAACACAAAAAACGTGAAGAAGAACGACAGCGCGTAAGGCATCCGCTCCGCTTGGGCAACATGGGCAAACATCAGGTCGAGGCATTCGGGCTTCGAGAAGCCGAACATCAAGCCCAGAAGCACCACAACGAACGATATGCCCGTAAACAGGATGCTTCTCTTCATGGGTGGGGTGATGATGAAATCGGAGTTCTTCCGGGGTTTTTCCCGCATCACACCCTCGTTGGGAGGCAATGAGGCCAAAGCCCCTGCCGCAAAGGTATCCATAATGAGGTTCACCCAAAGCATCTGGGTTACGGTGAGCGGTAGTTCGTGCCCGAATATCGAACCCAAGAAAACCAATAGCAAGGCAGCCACATTGATGGTAAGTTGGAAGAGGATGAAACGCTGTATATTCTCGTAGAGCGAACGCCCCCACATAACGGCCGTAGCAATGCTGTTGAACGAATCGTCGAGCAGGGTTATATCGCTTGCCTCTTTCGCTACGGAAGTTCCCGTACCCATAGATAAGCCTACGTTGGCATGATTCAGGGCGGGAGCATCGTTTGTTCCGTCGCCCGTTACGGCAACTATTTCGCCTTTCTGCTGCAAGAGTTGCACAAGGCGTTGCTTGTCGGTGGGACGTGCCCGGCACATTATTTTCAGGTGTTGCGCCATGTTGAGTGCTTCGTTGTCGGTCAGGGCTTCGAATGCGGGTCCGGTTATTATATTTGTGTCGGTATCATCTTCTTTCCATATACCTATCTGGCGGCCTATCTGGCGAGCCGTTGCGGGAGTATCGCCTGTAACTATTTTTACATCTATTCCGGCCTTCAAGCATCTTTGCACGGCGGCGGGTACGTCTTCGCGCACGGGGTCGGATATGGCAGCTATGCCCAGAAAAACAAGGTTTTGTTCCGCAAGTTCCTTTATTTCGGCATCGTTTGTGGGTTGGTCTATTATTTTATAAGCAAACCCCAGTGTACGCATAGCTTGATTTTGGTATTGCAACAATTGGTTTTCTATTGCCGCCTTCATACTCGCGATAGGGCTTTGGCTGCCATCGCTGCTATTAAGTATGGTTGCGCATTTAGCCATCACAATTTCGGGAGCGCCTTTTACGTAGAGAATGGTTTTGCCCAACACGGGCGATTTTACCATCGTGGCCATATACTTGCGCTCGGTGGAGAAGGTGAGCTGTTCGGTGACGGGCGTCGTCTCTCTGATGTTTAGGTAGTTAATGCCATTGTCGTTGAGCCACAGGAGCAACGCTGCTTCGGTAGGATTGCCGAGCGTTTTCACTTTTTCGGGGTCGGAGTAGTCGAGGTAGGCCGTTGAGTTTGTGGCTATGCTTTCCCGCACCAGATTGCTTACCTCGTTGTCGGTCAGCGTCTGGTTGTTTAAACCGAAGAAATTTGTTTCCGCCACCCGCATCTGGTTCTGGGTAAGGGTTCCCGTCTTGTCTGTACAGATAACGGTTGCGGCGCCCATAGTCTCGCAAGCGTGCATCTTACGTACAAGATTGTTTGTTTTCAGCATACGGCGCATACTCATAGCCAGGCTGAGGGTAACGCTCATAGGCAATCCTTCGGGTACGGCAACTACAATAAGCGTTACGGCTATCATAAAATATTGCAAAACGTGGCTTGCCGTTTCTATGCTTACCCACGAGGATGATGTAAACGGATTTATACCGAACAGGTAACCGCCTCCCGCCAGAAGGGCAAAAGTGAGTACACCCGTAATCATCCATTGCAACCAACTGCCTTTGGCTATGCTTCGGGGCAGTTCTTTTGGCCGCCCAAGCAATTCGAATCCGTCGTAAAGGATAGGTACCCATACTTTTGACAGGGCAACGATTCCGCCCACAATAACCGCCCCCAGCAGAAACAACTGGCCGAGCGAATAAACGGTCACACCGCCAAATACATCTTTGAGGAAGAGGATAGAAAAAGTGAGCGTAGCCAAAATGAGGCCTACAAAGCCAATGAGTTTTGCCAAGCCTTCTAATTGTCGGTTGAGAGGAGTTTCTTCGCCTGTTATTTCGGTCGATTTTTCGGCAACCTTGCCATATTCGGTGGCATCGCCCACACGTTTTACTTCAAACATGCCGTGTCCGTCCATTACGTTTGTTCCGCGCATCACCCAGTTTGAGGGGTAGGTTGCTTCTTCGTCAAATCCGGCAATGAGGGTTGTCTTGTCAATCAGGGGTTCGCCCGTCAAGCTCGATTCGTCTATCTGTAAGGATATAGCTTCGATCAATTCGCCATCGGCGGGAACTTCTTCGCCTGTTTCGAGAATAACTATGTCGCCTACAACTATATCGTGCCGGGGAACCTCAATCACGTTGCTGTTGCGTATTACTTTCACCAGCGTATCGTCGTTCACCTGATTCAGTACGTCAAATTTTTTGTTGGCATCCATCTCGAACCAGAAGGCAACGCCCGTAGCCAGAAGGATGGCAAAGAATATGCCTACTGTTTCGGCATAGTGCCCAAGGCCTGTGGATATATGCTCAAAAACGGCAATGCTCAGCGACAGGAGCGCGGCAATGATAAGGATGCGGACGATAGGGTCTTCAAACTTTTCGAGGAACAGCTTCCACAGCGATTCTTTTTTGGGAGGCGTCAGAACGTTTGCCCCGTGTTTTTGCCTGCTTTCCTGAACCTGTGCGTTGGTGAGCCCGGTAAGGTGTTTCTTTTCCATATACATATTTGGCTATGTAGTTATAAACGGCTTTTGTTTCTATGATTTAACCCCCCGAAGATAATGCTAATAGTTTATAAAAATATAAGCTGCTATGGGCTTTTGCCAAACTTAACAAAAATGTAACAAAATTGCCACCCATATTTTGAACCCTTTAAAACCGGAGGGCGCGCGAAGGGAAGAAATAAAAATCTTTAAAAAGAGGTACTATCGGGGTATCTCTTTTTTGTGCTTAATGCAGAATTGATATATTTGCTAATCAAGAATTTTAGTCCGCGATGAGAAATCTTCTGTTATATCTTTTGTTTTCTTTGTCTTTTGTGCCATCGGCAGCTCAGGTTATTGACACCGACAAGGTTATGGCCATAGGCCGTAATGCGCTTTATTACGAGGATTATGTACTTTCTATCCAGTACTTCAATCAGGTTATCAAAGCAAAGCCTTATCTGGCCGACCCATACTATTTCAGGGCTGTGGCAAAATACCTGCTCGAAGACTTTGAAGGTGCCGAATACGATTGTACGGAATGCGTAAACCGCAATCCTTTTGTGGCCAATGCCTATTACTTGAGAGGCGATTGCCGGCTTAACAACGGTAACTACGACGGGGCGATAGAAGACTATAACAAAAGTTTGGGCATGATTCCCGACAACAAGTTTGTGCAGATAAATCTGGGGATAGCATATATCCAGAAAAAACAGTATGCCGAAGCCGAAAAGCAACTGGATGTTCTGGTAGAAAAGTATCCAACATACACCCCGGGGCTGCTCACTCGTGGGTCTTTGTATCTTGAGCAGGGAGATACTATAAAAGCGTTGAATGATTACAATAAAGCAATTGCGGGCGACTTGTTCAATTCGCAAGGATATTCTATGCGGGGACTGCTGTACTCTCATCAGAAGGAATACGACAAGGCTCTTGCCGATTTTGACGAGGCAATAAAGCTCGAACCTTTCTCTTTGGGTAATTATATAAACCGGGGATTGGTAAAATATCATAAAAACGATTTTCGTGGCGCAATGGCCGATTACGATAAGGTGGTCGATCTGGACGGAGCGAATATCATAGGTCGCTTTAACCGGGGGCTGCTTCGCGCGCAGGTGGGCGACGACAACAATGCCATAGCCGACTTTGATGTGGTGCTGAAAGCCGAACCGAACAACCATATAGCATACTACAACCGTGCCTTGCTGAAAGTTAGTACAGCCGACTACCGGGGTGCCATAGACGACATGAACAAGGTGCTGGCCGAATATCCCGATTTTTATCACGGATTTTATGCCCGTTCCGAAATAAAAAGCAAAATGCGCGACCAACAAGGGGCGGAAAAAGATTTCAGATACGCCCGTAACTTAGAAGCCCGTATAACGAAAGAAATAATGTCGGGCAAGGGGCAGAAGGACGATGAAGACAAAACCCGAGAGAAATCGGATAAGTCGATCGATAAGTTTAATCTGCTCATGGTTGCCGACAAAACCGAAGAACAGAAAAGCAAATATAAGAGCAGTGCCCGTGGACGGGTGCAAGACAAGCAAGTAAATCTGGAGCTTGAACCTATCTTCGTTGCAACCTACTACGAAAAAACGAGCGAAGTGAAAAGCTTTGTACACTTCAACAACGAAATAAACGAGCTCAATAAGAAAGGCGTTTTGTTTCACAAGCTCAAAATGACAAATGCCGAAGGGGCTCTGACACAGAATCAGATTGATATGCACTTTGCGTCGATAGCCGAAAAATCGGATGCGATAGAGAACGACAAGATGAACAGCATCCTTTATTTTGCCCGGGGTGTAGATTATATGCTCGTTCAGGACGTAGCGAATGCCATTTCAGACATGAATAAAGCTGTGGCTGTGGCTCCCGATTTTACGCTGGCCTATTTCAATCTGGGAGGGCTTTATGCTAAGCAGTTGACACTGAAAAAGAATCAGGGCACAAACCAGACAACCTTCAATGGGGTTACTCTGCCAACACCGCAAGGCGAGCCAAAGGAGCAACCGTCTAAAACGGCAGGTGATGCGTCGATGCAAAAAGATATTATGGAATACGGAATGGCCATCGGGAACTACACTAAGGTTATAGAACTGAGTCCCGATTTCGTTTACGCGTACTACAATCGGGCGGGAGTCAGAGTTATGCAAAGCGACTACCGGTCGGCAATTCTGGATTATAACGAAGCTATCCGCCGCGACCCCGAATTTGCCGAAGCCTACTACAATCGTGGAATCTGCCGTCTGCATATAGCCGATATCGACCGAGGACTTGCCGACCTGCGCAAAGCCGGCGAACTGGGCATAGTAAGCGCTTACAGCATCATAAAACGCATGACAAAACAGTAGGCAGGTAATATTTAGCAACACTTCACTTTAATCGTTACATGGAGCACTTTTTGCACTTGGGTTCGCTCTTGCAATAAAATAAAGAGCCGCGCGCCTTATTTTGTTCAAAAAAAGCATATTGAATTCATAAATTGATTATTTTTGCAGACATTTTTGAAATTAACAGTAGCCTCTGTTTGTAGGGAGGTTACATAAATATAGGAATATATAGGATGATTAAAATTACATTTCCTGATGGCTCTGTAAGAGAATTTGCAAAAGGTACAACCTCGTTGCAGGTGGCCGAGAGCATAAGTTCGCGTTTGGCGCAAGACGTACTTGCCGCAAGGGTTAACGGACAGGTTTGGGACCTGACTCGCCCCATAGAAGAAGATGCTGCCATAGAACTCCTTAAATGGGAGGACGATGACGCTAAGCATGCTTACTGGCACTCGTCGGCTCACCTTATGGCCGAGGCTGTGCAGATTCTTTATCCGCATGCCAAGTTTGGTATAGGCCCGGCAATCGAAAACGGCTTTTATTACGATATAGATTTCGGCGATACTCCGGTTAAGGATACCGATTTTCCCCGTATCGAGGCCAAGATGCAAGAGCTTGTAGCTGCAAAAGAGCCTATCGTGAGAAGCGATATAAGCAAGACCGATGCCTTGCGTATGTTTGGCGACCGTGACGAAGGCTACAAAGTGGAGCTTATCAGTGAGTTGCAAGACGGAACAATCACCACTTATACCCAAGGCGTATTTACCGACCTTTGCCGTGGGCCTCACTTGCCAAATACATCGTACATCAAGGCGATAAAAATATTGAGCGCAGCCGGTGCATACTGGCGTGGCGATGAAAAGCGCAAACAGCTGACACGCCTTTATGCTATCACTTTCCCCAAGAAAAAGATGCTTGATGAATATCTTGTTCTTTTGGAAGAAGCCAAGAAGCGCGACCACCGCAAGATAGGAAAGGAACTCGAATTATTCGCTTTCTCGCAAAACGTTGGCGCAGGGCTTCCGCTTTGGTTGCCACGAGGTACTCAGTTGCGTTTGCGTCTGGAAGACTTCCTGAAAAAAATCCAAAAACGTTTCGAGTACGAGCAGGTAATGACTCCCCATATCGGGAACAAGCAACTGTACGTTATATCAGGACACTATGCAAAATATGGTAAGGATTCGTTCCAGCCGATACATACGCCCGAAGAAGGCGAGGAGTTTTTGCTGAAACCGATGAACTGCCCTCACCATTGCGAAATATATAAGGTGACGCCACGTTCATACAAAGATCTGCCATTGCGCTTAGCCGAGTTTGGTACGGTTTATCGCTACGAACAAAGCGGCGAGCTGCACGGTTTGACTCGTGTGCGTGGGTTTACGCAAGACGATGCGCATATCTTCTGTATGCCCGACCAGTTGAAAGCCGAGTTCCTGAAGGTGATGGACATTATCTTTATTATCTTCAAGGCTCTTAACTTTGAGAACTTCGAGGCTCAGATTTCGCTTCGTGACCCCGAAAACAAAGAAAAATATATAGGCTCGGACGAAAACTGGGAAAAAGCCGAACGTGCCATCATAGAAGCTTGCGAGGAAAAAGGTTTGCCTGCGCGGGTCGAATTGGGCGAAGCCGCTTTCTACGGGCCTAAGCTCGACTTTATGGTAAAAGATGCCCTTGGCCGCCGTTGGCAATTGGGTACAATTCAGGTCGATTATAACCTGCCGGAACGTTTCGAACTGGAATATACGGGAGCCGACAACCAGAAACACCGTCCTGTGATGATTCACCGTGCGCCATTCGGCTCGATGGAGCGTTTCATCGCTGTGCTTATAGAGCATACAGCCGGTAAATTCCCGCTGTGGCTGACACCCGATCAGGTTGTTGTTCTTCCAATATCGGAAAAATTCAACGATTATGCCTACCGTGTTTCGTCTTATCTGAAGAGCCACGACATCCGCTCGCAAGTTGACGACCGTAACGAAAAAATAGGGCGTAAGATACGCGACAATGAGTTGAAGCGTATCCCTTATTTGCTGATTGTAGGGGAGAAAGAAGCAGAAAATGAAGAAGTTTCTGTTAGAAAACAGGGCGAAGGTGATACAGGTTCGATGAAATTTACTACCTTTGCCGACCGATTGACCGAAGAAGTTGACCGCATGATGAATGCCTGGCAGCATTAAGTGCGGCTTTTGTGGGTTAATTAATGTTTGATAATCAATAATTTAAACTTAAAAAAGAAAAAGCGAATACATAAAACTTTTTAATGAGAAATAATCGTTTTAACACAACCAAAAAAGAGGAGCAACACAGGATTAATGAGAGGATCCGTGTTCCCGAAGTTCGTTTAGTAGGCGATAATGTGGAGCAAGGCGTTTTTCCAACGCGTCAGGCTTTGGCAATGGCCGAAGATATGGGGCTCGACCTTGTGGAGATTTCTCCTAATGCTGTGCCACCAGTTTGCCGGATTACTGATTATCAAAAATTTCTTTACCACCAAAAGAAGAAACTTAAAGAGCAAAAAGCCAAATCGGTTAAGGTTGTTGTAAAGGAAATTCGTTTTGGACCTCAAACCGACGACCATGATTTCAACTTTAAACTGAAACATGCGAAATCGTTTTTGGAAGAGGGTTCGAAAGTGAAAGCCTATGTTTTCTTCAAAGGACGTTCCATTTTGTTTAAAGAACAAGGCGAGGTGCTTTTGCTCCGCTTTGCAAACGAGTTGGAAGATTACGCCAAGGTAGATCAGCTTCCACAGCTTGAGGGTAAGAAGATGATAATCATGCTTTCGCCCAAAAAAGCACCTGTAAAGCAAGTTGCCAAACCCGCTTCTGCCAAGCCCGAAAAAGAGCCTAAAGCAGCACGGACAGAAGAAGAAACTGAAGCAACATCGGTCGAAAAATCGACTGAAGAATAGTAGCAGCCGTTTTTTTGCTGTGAATGTAATTTTGTAAAAGAAAAGAATAAACATCCTTTGTAGACAAAAGGTTGTTGTTTAAATATTTAATTTTTTAATAAACGTATCTAAGATGCCTAAAATGAAGACTAACTCCGGTGCCAAAAAAAGGTTCAGCCTTACCGGATCAGGAAAAATCAAGAGAAAACATGCGTTCAAAAGTCACATCTTGACTAAGAAGACTAAAAAGCAAAAAAGGAATCTTACCCATACTGGTACTATCAGTAAGGTAGATGAGCACAGTGTAAAGCAATTGCTTGCATTGAAATAATCCATTAAAGTTTTTTAGAGCAATTTTTTCAACAGATTTATTAACCGAATGTATGCACAAAAGAGCCTCATATAGAGTGCCGCTATCATTCAAAACATCTTACTAAATTATGCCAAGATCAGTCAATCATGTTGCCTCGCGCAACCGCCGAAAAAAAGTATTAAAGTTAACAAGAGGTTATTACGGAGCTCGTAAAAACGTATGGACAGTTGCCAAAAACACTTGGGAAAAAGGTCTTACTTATGCTTTCCGCGACCGTCGCGTTAAAAAACGCAATTTCCGTGCCCTTTGGATACAACGTATCAATGCGGCTGCCCGTTTGGAAGGAATGTCGTACTCTCGTTTGATGGGTGCTCTTCATAAAAACGGAGTTGAAATCAACCGTAAAGTCCTTGCCGATTTAGCAGTAAATCATCCAGAGGCTTTCAAAGCTATTGTTAATAAAGTGAAATAAATTTTCCTTACCTGAACAATATAAAACAGGCTCAGAACTGAAAAGTTTTGAGCCTGTTTTGTGTTTTATTTGATTCTCGTTTTTGAAGGGATATCAGAGGTGTTACTTTTTGGGCTTGCTTATCTTTTTTTGCAACTTACGAATGGCTGTTTGCGCAAAAAGGGATGGCATTTTGGTAAAGGCCTTCACGATATTGCCTTTTCGGGTAAGTGTAATATCGACCTCAAAGTTGTTGAGCGATATGGTACTGAACACGGGATAGTATTTTATGCGCGATGTTATGCGTAAGTCGTTGTTTACGTTGTTTTTGTGTACGAACTCTATCCATGCCGGATAATCTTTCAGGTCTATGGTTTCGTAATGTTTGCGCATAGCGGCATGACCTCTCGATTTTATGGTAGCAAAGCCGGGTTTGTTTTTTTCGACCAGTGTCAGGAAATGATTATGAGGATATTGCATCTTCAGTATTACGCCCGATTCGGTGAAGTATTGATATCCATAAAGAAAACTATAAAGCACAGCCTTTCGGTCGTTTTCTATGCGGGTGCGTACGGTTTCGACCATGTTTATACTGATAGCGTCGTCGTTATCGAGGTTTGTGGTAACCACAAATTCGTCTTCTTCCTTTAAGTGCTGTTTTATTACGTTTTGGGTAAAGCCCAGCCAATCTTTTGTATCTTTTTCGTCAAGGAAACAGGGTAATAGCTGTGGGCATCTCTGTTGGTACTGTTTTATTCTTTCTAAGTAAGGAACCGGTGTCCCCTTGTCAAAAAGGCATATCCATATAAAGTTTTTTTCGGTTTGCTTTTCGACGGATGGAAAACAATATTTATCGAACAAAATAAACCGTTTAAACAGCCATTCTTCTGTGTAAGTAGAGACATTCAATTTGTCTTTTGTCCACAGGCGTAAATTGAATTGTGTTATAATGAAGTGTTTGAATTGCATCTCTTTTAATGCTTTTTCTAAAACATGGAAAATCGCACAAAGATAATAAAAGAACTTATAATAAACAGAGCGAGCTAAATATCTTCTTTTCTGCTTTTGATGCGAAAACGGAAATATTGTGCAATAATTTTGCTTTTTTTGATGTTTTGTGTATCTGTGTAACTTATTGTGTAACAGTGAGTATTTGCGCCAAGGGTACTTTGACTACCAAAAAATATTTGGTAGTGGCGATACCCTAAGCAGATACCCTAAACGTATACCTTAGCAATACCCCTTCCGTACGACAACAATAAACAAAATAAAACTATACTAAACAAAACAATGAGAGAGTAGTGTTTTTGATTAAACACCACTCTCTGAAAACACACTCATTTTTTATGATAATTGCACTTTTTTTACTATATTAGGTTTAGGGTATAATATAGTTTTTATATCTAAATTTTGTAAAATAGATGTTTTTTTATCCCTTTAAATTTGCAAACTCAATATTGCAATTTGTACATTTGCATAAATTAATAAACATCAGAAATAAAGCCCGGCGGAAATATCCATTCCGTTGGCTTCTTTTCTTTTTATAACAAGGATTTTTATGGACTTGATTCAAGAAATGATTGTAAGGGCAAAAGCCGATAAACAATCGATTGTATTGCCCGAAGGCACCGAAGAACGGACTCTCCGGGCTGCCGACCGTCTTATTGGTGACGGAGTAGCGAACATTACATTGTTGGGTAACCCCGACGAGGTTAAGGCTCAGGCCGCGTCGTATGGGCTGAAAAACATAGACAGGGCAACCATTATAGATCCGAAGAATCATGCAAAGAAACAAGCCTATATAGACCTCTTGGTGGAATTGCGCAAGTCGAAAGGATTGACACCCGAACAAGCTGCCAAGCTGGTGGAAGACCCTCTGTATCTGGCTTGTTTGATGATAAAAGCGGGCGATGCCGATGGCGAGGTTGCCGGAGCGATGAATGCAACGGGCAATGTGTTGCGTCCGGCTTTGCAAATCATCAAAACAGTGCCGGGCATAAGTGTTGTGTCGGGGGTGTTCCTGATGTTTACAAAAACTCCTCAATACGGTAAAAACGGCTTGCTGTTGTGTGCCGACTGTGCCGTAACGCCAAATCCTACGGCCGCCGAGCTTGCGCAGATAGCTGTTTGTACAGGTAATTCGGCACGTACTTTTGTTGGCGAAGAACCCCGTGTGGCTATGCTCAGCTTTTCGACCAAAGGAAGTGCTAAGCACGAGATGGTAGACAAGGTAGTTGAGGCCACCCGATTGGCTCGTGAACTTGATCCCACTATGTTGATAGACGGCGAGTTACAGGCCGATGCCGCCCTTGTTCCTTCGGTAGGAGCAAGCAAAGCTCCGGGCAGTGAAGTTGCAGGTAGAGCAAATGTATTGGTGTTCCCTACGCTGGAAGTAGGTAATATAGCTTACAAACTGGTTCAACGTTTGGGCGAAGCCGAAGCTGTGGGCCCTGTTCTGCAAGGTATGGCCGCTCCGGTAAACGACCTGTCGAGAGGTTGCTCGGTCGACGATATTTATAAACTTGTTGCCATTACGGCCAATCAGGCTATTGCTGCCAAAAAGAAATAATAATACAATCACATATAAGTAAGAAATGGGAGAAGTTATAAAGGAATCTATCGAAAACTTTGGACTGGGAAAACACGAAAAAGGCAAGTCCATGTTCTCGAAAATAGGAGTCGTGGGCTGTGGCAAGGATGGACGCAGTATAGTAAACCTGACGGCTCTTGCCGGCATGGAAGTGGTTTTTGTTGATATTTCGGAAGAAAGGGTGCAATATGCTTTAAACGAGATTAGCCATAGCCTCGATACAAAAATCCAAAACTGGGGCTTGACTCAAAACGAGAAACGTGCAACAATGAACCGTATAACCGGTTCGATCAACTATGCCGACCTCAAAGATTGCGACTTGGTGATAGAGTGTATCCGCTATGACGCCGACGGTCAGCGTAGCACAGAACTCCGGAAGGAAGCTTTCAAAAAACTTGAATCAGTATTGGCTCCCGATGCTATTATCGCAACAAATGCCACTACGGTTATTATCAGCGAACTTGCTGCCGATTTAGTGCATAAAGAGCGTTGTGTGAGCCTTCACTTCCCGATAGCGCATTCGGATGCCCGTTTGTTGGAGATTGTGAAAGGTACCTTCACCTCGCCCGAGGTTTTGGAACGTGTACTCCTTTTTGCCAAACTTGTAAAATATACGCCTATCGAAGTACAGGAAAGCAGCGGCTTGGTTAGCCTCCGCTTGATGGTAACGATGCTTAACGAAGCCTGCCAGATGTTGATGGAAAACTTGACTTCGATGGAAAATATAGACGAAGAATTCCGTGTTATTTACGGACAACGTTACGGAATATTCCAGTTGGCCGACATATTCGGTATCGAAAAACTGGTTATGCTCATGGATAATATGTTTAACGAGTATGGCGACAAGAAATATAAAGCTCCGCCTTTGTTGTTGCGCCTTTACCGTTCTAAACAGTATGGCATGTCGTCGGGCAGAGGATTCTATATTTATGACGAAGCCGGAAATAAACTAAAAGCTAACGATTTAATCTGATACCGAAATGAAAATACTTGTATTGAACTGCGGAAGTTCGTCTATAAAATATAAACTCTTTGATATGAACAGCAAAGAGGTGGTTGCTCAGGGTGGTATCGAAAAAGTGGGCATGAAAGGCTCTTTCCTTACCGCAAAAATGCCAAACGGAGACAAGGTTGTTTTTGAGGGCGATGTGATGGAGCATAAAACAGGGATAGAATATATACTTGGTGTTCTTACCAGCCAAAAATACGGTTGCCTTAAATCGCTGAGCGAAATTGATGCCGTGGGGCATCGCTTGGTGCATGGCGGCGAAAAGTTTAATAAGAGTGTGCTTATAACCGATCAGGTTATGGAAAAGGTTGTAGAGTGTATAGACCTTGCTCCTTTGCACAATCCGCCTAATATTGCGGGGGTTGATGCTGTGAAGGAACTGATGGGCGACATCCCTCAGGTTGGGGTTTTTGATACGGCTTTCCACCAGACTATGCCCGCTAAGGCGTATATGTATGGCACACCTTATTCGTTGTACGAGAAGTACGCTATCCGCCGTTACGGTTTCCACGGAACAAGTCACCGTTATGTAACCAAGCGCGCGTGCGAATTTTTAGGCTTGCCTTACGAGGAGCAGAAAATCGTTTCGGCGCACATTGGCAACGGTGGGTCGCTGGCGGCTGTGGCAGGCGGTAAATCGTTAGACACGAGCATGGGTATGACTCCTGTTGAAGGTTTGCTGATGGGAACACGTTCGGGCGATGTTGACGCCGGAGTACTTTCTTATATTATGGAGAAAGAAAACGTTGGGCCTCAGTCTATCTCTACGATAGTTAATAAGTTCAGCGGACTGTTGGGTGTTTCGGGTGTTTCGTCCGATATGCGCGAGCTTCATGCGGCCGTAGAAGAAGGTAGTGAACGGGCTAAACTGGCCTTGGAAATGTTTTCGTATCGCGTAAAAAAATACATAGGTGCTTATGCGGCTGCCTTAGGAGGCTTGGATGTGCTTGTGTTTACCGGAGGTATCGGCGAGAACGATACAGATACACGCTACGAAATTTGCCAAGGGCTTGCTTTTATGGGTATTGAAATAGACCAAAAGGTAAATAGCGGAACCCGTGGCGAAGAAATCGTTATCAGCACACCGCAATCGAAGGTAAAAGTGGTTGTTATCCCAACCGACGAAGAATACATGATTGCTTCCGATACGATGGATATTGTTTCGGGGACGAAATAAATAAAAGGAAAAGATAGGGGGTAAAAACGCCTCTGTTTAGAAAATAGGAATAAAAACAAGGATGAGTCTACGGGCTTTTCCTTGTTTTTTATTTGAGCAAAAAGGTACGGCTTTTGTGTTTATAACATTTGTAATTTATTGGTAATTAATTTGTTTATTTCGGGCAAATGACGTACTTTTGCAACTCGGTTTAAAGTCGAACGACTGTCGATGTATGGTATCTGATTGGTAATCATAGTGTTGACGGTGTGTTTTGGGCTTTGGCTGAAAGTTGTTTTAACCAAAAAAAGAAATTAAATTTTTAGTTTTAAAAAGAAAAAAAATGCCTACAATTCAACAATTAGTAAGAAAAGGACGGGCTGTTTTGGTTGAGAAGAGTAAATCTCCTGCGTTGGATTCATGTCCACAAAGACGCGGTGTTTGTGTGCGTGTGTACACAACTACTCCTAAAAAACCAAACTCAGCAATGCGTAAAGTAGCACGTGTGCGTTTAACTAACACCAAAGAAGTGAATGCTTACATTCCGGGCGAAGGCCACAACTTGCAAGAACACTCTATCGTATTGGTTAGAGGTGGTCGTGTAAAAGACCTTCCGGGTGTACGTTACCACATCGTTCGCGGTACGCTCGATACTGCCGGTGTGAATGGCCGTACACAAAGACGCTCAAAATACGGGGCTAAACGTCCAAAACCGGGTGCGGCAGCAAAACCCGCAGGCAAAAAATAAATCTGAGTAAGATTTAACAGCAAAAAAGTATTAAACAAAAAAAGTAGGCTACAAAAGGTTGAGTAAATGATTCGGATGAATCGTTGAAGACGTCGAAGATTGGCAGCCAAACAAAACAAAAAATTAAAAATGAGAAAGACAAAACCAAAGAAAAGACAGATCCTTCCGGATCCGGTTTTCGGTGATGTAAAGGTTACAAAGTTTGTTAACCACCTGATGTATGACGGAAAGAAAAGTACATCGTTTACTATTTTCTATTCTGCTTTAGAAGTAGTTAAAGCAAAACTTCCTAACGAAGAAAAATCTCCGCTCGAAATATGGAGAGCAGCATTAGATAACGTAACACCACAAGTAGAGGTTAAGTCTCGCCGTGTTGGTGGTGCTACATTCCAAGTACCAACAGAAATTCGCCCCGACCGCAAAGAATCTGTTTCTATGAAAAACCTTATCCTTTACGCTCGCAAAAGAGGAGGTAAAACAATGGCCGACAAATTGGGAGCCGAAATCGTAGACGCATTCAACAATCAGGGTGGTGCTTACAAAAGAAAAGAAGATATGCACAAAATGGCCGAAGCTAACCGTGCATTCGCTTATTTCAGATTTTAATTATTAAGGAGGAAACAAAACCAATGGCAAAAGCTATAGACAGTTTAAGACTTACCAGAAACATCGGTATCATGGCTCACATCGATGCCGGTAAAACTACTACATCAGAGCGTATCCTTTTCTATACCGGTTTGACACACAAAATCGGTGAGGTACACGATGGTGCAGCCACCATGGACTGGATGGAGCAAGAGCAAGAGCGTGGTATCACTATCACATCGGCTGCTACAACCACCCAGTGGAAGTATGACAACGAAATATATAAAATAAACCTGATAGACACTCCGGGACACGTTGACTTTACCGTAGAGGTAGAGCGTTCGCTTCGTATCCTTGACGGTGCAATCGCTACATTCTGTGCGGTAGGTGGTGTTGAGCCCCAATCCGAAACAGTATGGCGTCAGGCCGATAAATATAACGTTCCACGTATTTGTTATGTAAACAAAATGGACCGTTCGGGTGCAAACTTCTTCGAAGTAGCCCGTCAGATTAAAGAAGTTTTGGGCGCAAATCCATGCCCTATACAAATCCCTGTGGGAGCCGAAGAGACTTTCAAAGGTATTGTAGACTTGGTAACCATGAAAGCTTACTTCTGGCACGACGAAACAATGGGAGCTGCTTACACAGTAGAAGAAATCCCTGCCGAATACCGTGCTGAGGCTGAAGAATGGAGAGAGAAATTGTTGGAAAAGATCGCCGAATGCGACGAATCGTTGATGGAGAAATTCTTTGACGATCCTTCAACAATCACTGAAGATGAAATCCGCGCGGCTATCCGTATCGGAACCCTTAATATGCAAATCAACCCGATGTTGTTGGGTTCGTCGTTCAAAAACAAAGGTGTACAACCTCTTTTGGATGCCGTTTCATCATATCTGCCCAGCCCTATCGATACATTGGCTATCGAGGGAACAGACCCCAGAACAGACGAGAAAGTTGTTCGCCACCCAAGTCCGGACGAGCCTCTTTGCGCCTTGGCGTTTAAGATCGCAACCGACCCGTTTGTTGGCCGCCTTTGCTTCTTCCGTGTTTATTCGGGCGAACTTCCCGCAGGTTCTTACGTGTACAACCCACGTTCTGAAAAGAAAGAACGTATTTCACGTTTGTTCCAGATGCACTCAAACAAACAAAATCCTAAGGATGTGATTGGTTGTGGTGATATCGGTGCAGGTGTAGGCTTCAAGGATATCCGTACAGGTGATACGCTTTGCGACGAAAACAATCCTATCGTTCTTGAGTCTATGGACTTCCCAGAACCGGTTATCGGGGTTGCTATCGAGCCTAAAACTCAGAAAGATATCGACAAACTTTCTACCGGCTTGGCTAAGCTGTCGGAAGAAGATCCAACTTTCCGCGTAAGCACCAACGAAGAAACCGGACAAACGGTTATCGAAGGTATGGGCGAGCTTCACTTGGAAATCATTATAGACCGTCTTAAACGTGAGTTTAAGGTAGAGTGTAACCAAGGCCGTCCTCAGGTTACTTATAAAGAAGCGATTACAGAAGAAGTTCAACTTCGCGAAGTTTATAAGAAACAAACCGGTGGTCGTGGTAAATTTGCCGATATCATCGTTAAGATTGGTCCTAAAGATGCTGACTTTGAAACAAGTGAACTACAATTTGTAGACGAAGTGAAAGGTGGTAACATTCCTAAAGAATTTATACCTTCGGTTCAGAAAGGTTTCTTGAGCGCTATGAAAACCGGTGTTCTTGCAGGATTCCCACTCGACAGCCTGAAAGTTGTTTTGATTGACGGTTCTTATCACCCTGTCGATTCAGACCAGTTGTCGTACGAGCTTTGTGCGCGTATGGCCTTCAGAAACGCTTGCGAAAAAGCACGTCCAGTGTTGCAAGAGCCTATCATGAAACTTGAAGTTGTTACTCCCGAAGAAAGCATGGGGGATGTGATTTCAGACTTGAACAAACGTCGTGGACAGGTTGAAGGTATGGAATCGAACCGTTCGGGTGCGCGTATCGTTAAGGCTAAAGTGCCTTTGGCAGAAATGTTCGGATACGTAACATCGTTGAGAACAATCACTTCGGGTAGAGCAACGTCGGCAATGACATTCTCTCACTACGAAGAAGTTTCATCATCAATTGCACGTCAGGTATTGACAGAATGCCAAGGTCGTGTTGATCTTATAAAATAAATGAACGAAGTTGCGGTTAGTAAATGACTCTTAACCGCAACTTTCTTTGTTATACGCAATATTTATAAATTAATTAACAGAAAATTGACAATGAGTCAAAAAATTAGAATCAAACTAAAATCTTACGATTACAACTTGGTAGACAAGTCTGCCGAAAAGATCGTTAAAACAGTAAAGGCTACCGGCGCGGTTGTTAGCGGGCCAATTCCACTCCCAACCCACAAACGTATCTTCACTGTAAACCGTTCGACGTTCGTAAACAAAAAATCGCGCGAGCAATTCGAACTAAACTCTTACAAAAGACTTATCGACATCTACAGCTCAACTGCCAAAACAGTAGACGCTCTGATGAAGTTAGAGTTGCCAAGTGGTGTAGAAGTAGAAATCAAAGTTTGATAAACCAGTAAAATTATTAATGAAATGCCAGGATTATTAGGAAAAAAAATCGGAATGACATCCGTTTTCAGTGCCGAGGGAAAAAACATTCCATGCACTGTTGTCGAAGTAGGTCCTTGTGTTGTTACTCAGGTGAAGACTGCCGAAAAAGATGGTTATGAGGCTGTGCAAATTGGCTTTGAAGACAAAAAAGACAAGCACACAACAAAACCATTGGCCGGTCACTTCAAAAAAGCAGGAGTAGCGCCAAAGAGACACTTGGTTGAGTTCAAAGGATTTGAAGATTGTAAACTCGGAGATGTACTAACTGTAGATTTGTTCGAGGAAAGCGGCTTCGTTGATGTAATCGGTACATCAAAAGGTAAAGGATTTCAGGGTGTAGTAAAACGTCACGGTTTTGGCGGGGTTGGTCAAAAAACCCTTGGTCAGCACAACCGTCTTCGTGCACCGGGTTCTATCGGAGCTTGTTCTTATCCGGCAAAAGTGTTTAAAGGAACTCGCATGGGCGGACAAATGGGAAATGAGCGCGTAACAGTGCAAAATCTACAGGTAATTAAAGTAATTGCAGAGCACAACCTATTGTTGATTAAAGGTTCTGTTCCGGGAAGCAAAGGTTCAATCGTAATAATTGAGAAATAATGGAACTTAGTGTATTTAATATAGAAGGTAAAGATACCGGCAAAAAAATAGCGCTCAACGATGCTATTTATGGAATCGAACCTAACGATCACGTACTTTGGTTGGACGTTAAGCAATACCTTGCAAACCAACGCCAAGGAACACACAAGTCGAAAGAAAGAAGCGAAATGTCTGGTAGTACCCGCAAGCTGATCCGCCAAAAAGGTGGTGGTGGCGCTCGCCGTGGTGATATCAACTCTCCAGTGTTGGTTGGTGGTGCCCGCGTGTTTGGCCCAAAACCAAGAGATTATCACTTCAAACTGAACAAAAAAGTTAAAGTTTTGGCCCGTAAATCGGCTTTGGCATACAAAGCGAAAGAAAATCAGATTCTTGTTGTTGAAGACTTCTCTCTTGCGGCACCAAAAACAAAAGATTTTATCGCTTTAGCTAAAAACTTGCAAGTTGCTGACAAAAAGGTAGTTCTGGTTTTGCCGGATCAAAATAAAAACGTATATTTGTCGGCTCGTAATTTACAAAATGTAAAAGTTGTAACGGCTTCTGACATAAACGCTTACACAATTCTTAATTGTACAAGCTTTGTGATGGCAGAGTCTTCTGTGGCTGTAATTGATAAACTTTTAAAAGCATAAGGAGAATAAAAAATGGGAATTTTAATAAAACCAATATTAACAGAAAAACAAACAGCGATTTCGGAAAAGTTCCCTAATCGTTACGCTTTTCGTGTTGTTCCAAGTGCAAATAAAGTAGAAATCAAAAACGCAGTGGAACAGCTTTACGGCGTGAAAGTAGCTAAAGTAAATACCATGAACTATCTGGGCAAACGCAAAAGCCGCTTCACCAAATCGGGTGTGGTAAATGGTAGAACTCCTTCTTTCAAGAAAGCAATCGTGACCTTGGCAGAAGGTCAAGTAATAGACTTTTTTAGTAATATCTAAATAGAAAATGGCAGTTAGAAAATTAAAGCCCACAACACCGGGGCAAAGACACAAAGTTATTGGTACATTTGAAGAAATCACTGCGAGTGTACCAGAGAAATCTCTTGTAGTCGGTAAGAAAGCATCTGGTGGCCGTAACAACGAAGGTAAAATGACAATGCGTTACCTTGGAGGCGGTCACAAAAGAAAATTCAGAATCATTGACTTCAAGAGAAACAAAGACGGAATTCCTGCTACAGTAAAATCAATCGAATACGATCCGAACCGTTCGGCTCGTATCGCCTTGTTATATTACGCAGATGGAGCAAAAGCGTATATCGTTTCTCCAAATGGGTTGCAGGTAGGTCAGACAGTGATCTCAGGCGCAGAAGCTGCCCCTGAAATAGGAAATGCTTTACCGATGGCAAATATACCAGTCGGTACAGTTGTTCATAACATCGAATTACGTCCCGGACAGGGTGCTAAGATGGTTCGTTCGGCAGGAGCGTTCGCACAGTTGACTTCTCGCGAAGGCGACTATGTGATTATCCGCATGCCTTCGGGCGAAACCCGCAAAATCTTGGCAGCTTGTAAAGCTACTATTGGTAGTGTTGGTAATTCGGACCATGCTCTTGAAAAATCAGGTAAGGCAGGTCGCTCTAGATGGCTTGGACGCCGTCCGCACAACCGTGGTGTTGTGATGAACCCAGTCGATCACCCAATGGGTGGTGGTGAAGGACGTTCGTCAGGAGGTCACCCAAGATCACGCAAAGGATTGTACGCTAAGGGTCTTAAGACTAGAGCACCGAAGAAACACTCTTCTAAGTACATAATTGAAAGAAGAAAAAAATAATCTGATATAATTTAAAGAAATATGAGTCGTTCGTTAAAAAAAGGTCCATATATCAACATAAAGCTTGAAAAGAAAGTACTGGCTATGAATGAGTCGGGCAAGAAAGCTGTGGTTAAGACATGGGCAAGGGCTTCAATGATATCACCCGACTTTGTAGGTCATACTATTGCTGTTCATAACGGAAATAAATTTATTCCTGTTTATGTAACTGAAAATATGGTAGGTCACAAACTGGGCGAGTTTGCATTAACTCGTACCTTCCGCGGACATGGTGGTAACAAGAAAAGATAATTGAGCCAAGAGAATTAGTAAAAAAGAAACAGAAAATAAAAAATGGGAAAGAGAAAATATTTAGCAGCTCAAGCACGTAAAGAGGCCAATAAAACGGTTTCTTTCGCAAAGTTGAATGCGGTCCCAACATCACCTCGCAAAATGCGCCTTGTGGCGGATATGGTAAGAGGTATGGAGGCGTTCAAAGCTCTTGGCGTTTTGAGATTCTCGAACAAAGAGGCTGCAGCAAGGGTTGAAAAACTTTTGAAATCTGCAATCGCTAACTGGGAAGCAAAAAACGAGCGTAAAGCTGAGAGTGGAGAATTATATATATCTGAAATAAAGGTGGATAGCGCAGCTATGCTGAAACGCCTTCGCCCTGCACCACAGGGAAGGGGTTACAGAATCCGCAAACGCTCAAATCATGTGACAATTATAGTAGATACACTTAATAACAAAAAAAATAATTAAGCCAGATGGGACAAAAAGTCAATCCGATAGCAAATCGTTTAGGTATCATCCGTGGATGGGACTCTAACTGGTATGGCGGTAAAAAATATGGCGAAACATTGTTGGAAGACAGCAAGATTCGTACTTATTTGAATGCCCGCCTGGCAAAAGCTAGTGTGTCTCGTATCGTGATAGAACGTACATTGAAGCTTGTAACAATAACAGTATGTACTGCACGCCCCGGTATCATTATCGGTAAAGGTGGACAGGAAGTAGACAAGCTGAAAGAAGAATTAAAGAAAATTACAGATAAAGACATTCAAATCAACATTTTTGAGATCAAAAAGCCAGAGCTTGATGCGGTGATCGTTGCTAATAACATAGCACGTCAGTTGGAAGGTAAGATTGCTTACCGCCGCGCTGTTAAGATGGCTATCGCTTCAACAATGCGTTTGGGTGCGGAAGGTATCAAAATTCAGATTTCAGGCCGTCTTAACGGAGCTGAAATGGCTCGCTCTGAAATGTATAAAGAAGGACGTACTCCACTTCATACATTCCGTGCCGATATCGACTATGCTCACGCCGAGGCCCTTACAAAAGTTGGTTTGCTTGGTATTAAAGTATGGATTTGCCGTGGAGAAGTTTACGGCAAGAAAGACCTTGCTCCTTCATTCACATCGAAAGACGCTCCATCTAACCACGGTGGCGGTGGTCGCAGATCGGAAGGTGGTCGAGGTTTCAAGAAAGGTAAGAGAAAATAAGAATTAAACGTTTGAAGTAAGATGTTACAACCGAAAAAAACAAAGTTCAGAAGACAGCAAAAAGGTCGTATGAAAGGAAATGCCCAAAGAGGGCATGAGTTGGCATTCGGATCGTTTGGAATCAAAACTCTTGAAAACAAATGGATCACCGGACGTCAGATCGAAGCGGCTCGTATTGCTGTGACACGTTACATGCAACGTCAAGGACAGGTTTGGGTGAGGATTTTCCCAGACAAACCAATCACAAAGAAGCCTGCAGAAGTGCGTATGGGTAAGGGTAAGGGTTCTCCCGAAGGATTTGTTGCCCCTGTTACTCCGGGTAGAATTCTTTTTGAAATAGAAGGAGTCTCTTTTGATGTAGCAAAAGAAGCATTGCGCTTGGCTGCACAGAAACTCCCTGTTACTACAAAATTTGTGGTACGCAGAGACTATGACTTAACTCAAAATTCTTAAGCACTATGAAGATTGCAGAAGTAAGAGAACTGTCCGAAAAAGACTTGCGTGACAGATTGGATGCTGAACGTATAGCATTAAACCAATTAGTATTGAACCACAGTGTAACTCCATTGGATAATCCTTCTAAAATCAAGGACAGCCGCCGTACAGTGGCTCGCTTGTTGACAGAAATTCGCCAAAGGGAAATAAATAATAACAAGGGCTGATGGAAACTAGAAATTTAAGAAAAGAAAGAATCGGGGTCGTTTTCAGTAACAAAATGGACAAGTCTATCACAGTTGCTGTAAAATGGAAAGAGAAACACCCTATTTATGGTAAGTTCGTTAATAAAACGAAGAAATTTCATGCTCACGATGAGAAAAACGAGTGTAACATTGGTGACACAGTACGAATCATGGAAACTCGTCCGTTGAGCAAAACAAAAAGATGGAGATTAATCGAAATAATCGAAAGGGCTAAGTAATATGATACAACAAGAATCAAGACTAGTAGTTGCAGATAATAGTGGTGCCCGTGAGGCTCTTTGTATCCGTGTTTTGGGCGGAACAAGAAGACGCTATGCTTCTGTTGGGGATGTAATCGTTGTTGCTATCAAAAACGTGATCCCTTCGAGTGATGTTAAAAAAGGTGCAGTAACAAAAGCTATTATTGTTCGTACGAAAAAAGAAGTACGCCGTGCAGACGGTTCGTATATCCGTTTCGACGACAATGCGTGCGTATTGCTGAATGCATCGGGTGAAATCAGAGGAAGCCGTATTTTCGGTCCGGTAGCGCGCGAACTTCGTGCCACTAACATGAAAATCGTTTCATTAGCACCAGAGGTACTTTAATCCATAAAAACCAGAGAAGGTAATGAGTAAATTACATATCAAAAAAGGCGATACTGTTTATGTTAATGCCGGTTCGAGCAAAGGAAAGACTGGTCGTGTGATCAAAGTCCTTGTTGAAAAACAACGTGCCGTTGTTGAAGGTGTTAATATGATTTCAAAACACGCGAAGCCTAATGCAAAGAATCCTCAAGGAGGAATAGAGAAGAAAGAAGCTCCTATCCATATTTCTAACCTGAACGTTGTTGACCCTGCATCGGGGAAAGCTACACGTATAGGTCGTAAATTGGTTGATGGGAAGTTAGTACGTTACGCTAAAAAATCAGGGAAGGAGATTAAATAATGAGCAATACAACAAATCTTAAAACAGAATATAAAGACCGTATTGTAGCTTCTTTGATGAACGAATTCGGTTACAAGTCGCCAATGCAAGTTCCTGTATTGAAAAAGATCGTGGTGAACCAAGGTCTTGGAATTGCCGTTGCCGACAAAAAGATAATAGAAACAGCTATCAACGAACTGACCAACATTACAGGCCAGAAAGCTGTGGCAACGGTTTCGAAAAAAGATATCTCGAACTTCAAATTGCGTAAAAAAATGCCTATCGGTGTGATGGTAACTTTGCGTCACGACCGCATGTACGAATTTTTGGAAAGACTGGTAAGAGTTGCCCTTCCACGTATTCGTGACTTCAAAGGTATTGAAAGCAAACTTGACGGACGCGGTAATTATACATTGGGTATCCAAGAGCAAATCATTTTCCCTGAAATAAATATCGATACGATTAACAGAATTTTAGGAATGAATATTACCTTTGTAACTTCTGCTAAAACAGACGAAGAAGGTTATGCTCTTTTGAGAGAATTTGGTCTTCCATTTAAGAACGCTAAAAAAGATTAATATAAGATGGCAAAAGAATCAATGAAAGCCCGTGAGGTGAAACGTGCAAGATTGGTTGCTAAATACGCAGCTAAAAGAGCGCAGTTGAAAGCCGAGGGCGATTATGATGCCTTGCAGGCTCTACCTAAAAATGCCTCTCCTGTACGTTTGCACAATCGTTGCAGCCTTACAGGCCGTCCAAAAGGCTATATCCGCCAATTTGGAATTTCTCGTATCCAATTCCGGGAAATGGCATCGAAAGGTCTTATCCCCGGCATCAAGAAAGCAAGCTGGTAAGCAAACAATTATTTTATTATAGAGTTAAATATTGTTCCGATAGTCGGAATTAATTTAAATCATTTTAATCATGACAGATCCAATAGCAGATTATTTGACGCGCTTGAGAAATGCTATTCAAGCCAAACATCGTGTGGTAGAAATACCGGCGTCGAATCTAAAAAAAGAGATAACTAAAATTCTCTTGGAAAAAGGCTACATCCTTAACTATAAGTTTGTAGACGAAGGACCTCAGGGCAGCATAAAAATCGCCTTGAAGTACGATCCGGTGAACAAAGTGAACGCTATCAAGAAATTGGTTCGCGTTTCAACTCCGGGTCTTCGTAAATACACCGGATATAAAGATATGCCCCGTGTTCTTAACGGATTGGGTATAGCTGTATTATCTACTTCTAAAGGTGTTATGACAGACAAAGAAGCCCGCGCAAATCAGGTGGGTGGCGAAGTTTTATGTTATATTTATTAATTTAGAAGGAGGATAGTATTTATGTCAAGAATAGGAAAATTACCAATAAGTATCCCTGCGGGGGTGACAATCACGGTATCGGACGATAACGTGGTTACTGTGAAAGGTAAAAAAGGAGAACTGATACAAGCAGTGAATCCTGATATTAAAGTTTCTGTTGACGGAGGCGAACTAACTGTGAGCCGTCCTACAGACGAAAAAAATCATCGTGCATTACACGGCCTATACAGATCGTTGATCAATAATATGGTTGTTGGTGTTTCTGAAGGATATCGCAAAGAACTTGAGCTTGTGGGTGTGGGTTACCGTGCCTCTCATCAGGGTCAGATTCTGGAGCTTTCGTTGGGTTATACCCACAGTATCTTTATGCAATTGCCTAAAGAAATTGTATTGGATACCAAATCGGAAAGAAATAAGAACCCTCTTATTATCCTTGAATCGTGCGATAAACAGCTGATCGGGCAAGTATGTTCTAAGATTCGTTCGTTCCGTAAACCTGAGCCTTACAAAGGAAAAGGTATACGTTTTGTGGGCGAGGTTATACGTCGTAAGTCAGGTAAATCAGCAGGTAAGTAATTTGAAAAACTGAAGAAAACATGGCAACGAATAAAGTAGAAAGAAGACGTAAAATAAAATTAGACGTACGCAGTAAGATTTCAGGAACTGCAGAGCGTCCACGTTTGACAGTGTTTAGAAGCAACAAGCAAATCTATGCACAGGTAATTGACGATGTGGCTGGAAAAACTTTGGCATCGGCATCTTCTCTTAAAATAGCCGACAAGGCTCCTAAGAAAGAATTGGCTGCTAAGGTAGGCGAACTTATTGCAAAAAGTGCTCAGGAAGCAGGTGTAACAGCCGTTGTGTTTGACCGTAACGGTTTCTTATACCACGGCAGAGTGAAAGAGTTGGCTGAAGCTGCTCGTAATGGTGGACTTAAATTTTAATGAGAGATGGCAGGAATTAATAATAAAGTTAAGACGACTAACGATATTGAGTTGAAAGACCGTTTGGTGGCTATCAACCGTGTTACGAAAGTAACAAAAGGTGGTCGCACATTCAGCTTTGCAGCTATTGTAGTTGTAGGTAACGAAGACGGTATCGTTGGTTGGGGATTAGGAAAAGCCGGTGAGGTAACAACAGCTATCGCAAAAGGTGTTGAAGCCGCTAAGAAAAACCTAATCAAAGTGCCAGTGCTTAAAGGAACGATTCCTCACGAGCAAGTTTCTCGCTTTGGTGGTTCGGAAGTAATGATCCGCCCGGCTGCTCCCGGTACAGGGGTTAAGGCAGGGGGTGCGATGCGTGCCGTGCTTGAGAGCGTTGGTGTAACAGACGTGCTTGCAAAATCGAAAGGATCGTCAAACCCTCACAACTTAGTGAAGGCTACAATCGAGGCTTTGGGTGAGTTGAGAGACGCATACACTGTTGCTCAAAACAGAGGAGTGTCTATGGAAAAAGTGTTTAAAGGTTAATTTGCAAAACAGAAAAAGAAATGGCAAAAATTAAAGTTAAACAAGTTAGAAGTAGAATCAATTGTCCACAATCGCAAAAAAATGTTTTGGATGCCCTTGGTTTGAGAAAATTGCATCGCGTTGTTGAGCATGAAGATACTCCTTCGATACTTGGTATGATCGAAAAAGTGAAACACTTGGTTTCTGTAGAAAAATAATTAGAGTAAGTAAGATAAAAATATAACAGAATATGAATTTATCGAATTTAAAACCTGCTGCAGGCGCTACTAAAACAAGAAAAAGAATCGGTCGTGGTACTGGTTCGGGTTTGGGTGGCACTTCAACAAGAGGTCATAAAGGAGCTAAGTCAAGATCGGGTTACTCGCGCAAGATCGGGTTTGAAGGTGGTCAGATGCCAATTCAACGCCGCTTGCCTAAATTTGGTTTCAAAAACATCAACCGTGTTGAGTACAAACCAATCAACCTCGACTTGCTACAAGGCTTGGCAGATGCAAAAGGCTTAACTAAAATAGATGTGAACACATTGATCGAGGCTGGCTTTATCGCATCTAAGCACCTTGTTAAAATATTAGGTAATGGAGCATTGACTGCCAAACTGGAAGTTGAAGCCCATGCATTCTCAAAATCAGCAGAAGAAGCTATTACAAAAGTTGGCGGAACTGTAACAAAACTGAAATAACATGGGATTAGTAAAGACACTAGAGAACATATGGAAGATTGAGGATTTGAGAAAAAGAATCCTCACTACTTTCTTTTTCGTAGTTATCTATCGCTTCGGCTCGTTTGTTGTATTGCCCGGGGTTGATCCGGCACAATTGGACGCACTTCGCGCGCATACATCAGGCGGCTTGTTAGGGCTGTTAGATATGTTTTCGGGAGGAGCATTTGCCAATGCATCTATCTTTGCGTTAGGTATAATGCCCTACATCTCAGCGTCGATTGTAATCCAGTTATTGGGAATTGCATTACCCTATTTCCAAAAATTGCAACGTGAAGGTGAAAGTGGCCGTACAAAAATGAATCAATATACCCGCTACCTGACAATTGCGATATTGTTGTTCCAAGGTCCTGCCTACCTGTTGGGTGCGCTTCAGGGTGCAACTCCGGGTGGTTTCTGGGATTTCTTGTTGCCTTCAACAATAATCCTTGCCGGTGGTAGTATGTTTGTATTGTGGTTGGGAGAGCGTATCACCGACAAAGGTATCGGTAACGGTATTTCGTTTATCATCCTTGTGGGTATCATCGCCCGTTTGCCTCATGCTTTGATTGGTGAGTTTGCATCACGATTGAACGATCAAGCCGGTGGTTTGGTTATGTTCTTGGTAGAAATCGTATTCCTACTTTTTGTTATTGCCGGTGCAATACTATTGGTTCAGGGAACACGCAAAATACCTGTGCAATATGCAAAACGAATTGTAGGTAACAAACAATATGGTGGCGCGCGCCAGTACATTCCTCTAAAGGTAAATGCTGCTAACGTAATGCCTATCATCTTTGCTCAGGCAATCATGTTTATACCTATTGCAATAACAGGCTTTTCGACCAGCGAAAATGCCGGTTGGTTGTCTACTCAATTGAACGACAATACAAGTTGGTTATACTGTCTGATTTTTTCAGCTTTAATCATAATCTTTACTTATTTCTATACAGCCGTAACGGTCAATCCAGTACAGATGGCCGAAGAGTTGAAAAGAAATAACGGATTTATTCCCGGTATCAAACCCGGAAAGCGGACAGCTGATTATATTGATGAAGTAATGTCGCGTATCACTCTGCCCGGTTCTCTATTCTTGGCACTTGTAGCTATCATGCCTGCATTTGCAAGCTTGTTTGGAATCAGCCGTGAGTTTGCTCAGTTCTTTGGCGGAACATCTCTTCTTATCTTGGTTGGGGTTGTACTTGATACACTGCAACAAGTGGAGAGTCATCTGTTGATGAGGCGCTACGACGGTTTGTTGAAATCAGGGGCAAGAATAAAAGGTCGTTCAGGTTCAATTGCAGCCTATTAATTTAGATTACAGATGATATTCCTGAAAACAGCGGAAGAAATTGAATTAATGCGGAAAAGCAACCGTTTGGTTGGAATGACGCTGGGCGAGATGGCTAAAATCATCAAACCGGGCGTAACAACAGCCCATCTGAACAAGGTTGCAACCGATTTTATACGTAGTCACGGGGCCATTCCTTTGTTCTTAGGATACAAAGGAGCTCCCGGAGCTATCGACTTCCCCGGTTCTATCTGTGCCTCGGTAAACGAAGAGGTTGTGCATGGCATACCATCCGACTATGAACTGCGCGATGGAGATATTATCTCGGTCGACTGTGGAACGGAGTTAAACGGTTTTTGTGGCGATTCGGCCTATACGTTTTGCGTGGGCGAAGTTGCCGAAGATGTGAAAGCATTGCTTCGGGCTACAAAAGAAGGATTGTACAAAGGGATAGAACAAGCTGTGGAAGGAAACAGGATAGGGGATATAGGAAACGCCGTACAGTCGTATTGCGAAGCGAAGGGTTACTCGGTAGTGCGCGAGTTGGTTGGTCATGGAATTGGTCGCCGGATGCACGAAGACCCACAGGTTCCCAACTACGGCAAAAAAGGCACCGGTCCTTTGCTGAAGAAAGGTATGTGCATAGCTATCGAGCCGATGATTAATATGGGTAGCAAAAACGTGGTTTTTGAACGCGACGGGTGGACTGTCCGCACAAAAGACCGCAAACCCGCTGCTCACTTTGAACATACGGTGGCTATTACAGGCGGCGAGGCAGATATCCTGTCTACATTCGAATTCATAGAAGCAGTTTTAGGAGAAAACGCAATCTGAAATATTATTTATGGCTAAACAAGCAGCAATAGAACAAGACGGAGTAATAATCGAGGCATTGTCTAACGCAATGTTTCGTGTAGAGTTGGAAAACGGACATGAAATAACCGCCCATATCTCGGGGAAGATGCGTATGCATTACATCAAAATCCTTCCCGGCGATAAGGTAAGAGTTGAAATGTCGCCTTATGATTTGTCGAAAGGACGAATCTCTTTCAGATATAAATAAAACAAAAAAAGATATGAAAGTAAGAGCATCATTAAAGAAACGTACGGCCGACTGCAAGATTGTCAGAAGAAAAGGTCGTTTATACATTATCAACAAAAAAAATCCTAAGTACAAACAACGTCAAGGATAATTTATTAATTTTGCACAAATTATAAAATAACTATATGGCAATAAGAATAGTTGGTGTGGATTTACCAAGTAATAAGAGAGGCGAAATAGCCTTGACTTATATCTATGGTATAGGAAGAAGCACTGCCAATAAAATATTGGAAGAAGCTGGTATCGACCGTGATATCAAAGTGAAAGACTGGAACGACGAACAAGCCGGAGCTGTTCGTGAACTAATTGGAACAAAATACAAAGTGGAGGGAGACCTTCGTTCTGAAGTTCAGTTGAACATCAAACGTCTGATGGATATCGGATGCTACCGTGGTATACGCCACCGTATCGGTTTGCCCCTAAGAGGTCAAAGCACCAAAAATAACGCCCGTACACGTAAGGGAAGAAAGAAAACTGTTGCAAATAAGAAAAAAGCTACAAAATAATAGTTTAATATGGCAAAGAAAACAGTCGCAGCGAAAAAGAGAAACGTTAAGGTCGATGCAAACGGACAGCTTCATGTTCATTCTTCGTTTAACAATATTATTATTTCTCTTACAAACAGTGAAGGACAAGTAATCAGCTGGTCGTCGGCCGGTAAGATGGGATTCAGAAGTTCTAAGAAAAACACTCCATATGCAGCCCAAATGGCGGCACAAGATTGTGCTAAAATAGCTTATGACCTTGGCTTGAGAAAAGTTAAAGCATACGTTAAAGGGCCAGGCAACGGACGTGAGTCGGCAATCAGAACAGTACACGGAGCAGGCATTGAAGTAACCGAAATCGTAGACGTTACTCCGCTTCCACACAATGGATGCCGCCCCCCAAAACAAAGAAGAGTTTAATTATCAGGTTTTATCTATTGTAGAAACTTGAGTTGTGATTGATTGCACAAGAAACCCTCTCTGTAATCGCGGCTGCACAATTCGGGCTTCGTTTTAGATGTTTTTTATTAATTCGTAAAAGAAAAATGGCAAGATATACTGGACCAAAATCAAAAATCGCCCGTAAATTTGGTGAACCTATTTTCGGACCGGACAAAGTTCTTTCTAAAAAGAACTATCCTCCCGGACAACACGGAAATAACAGAAGAAAGAAAACATCGGAGTACGGAATTCAGCTTCGTGAAAAACAAAAAGCTAAATACACTTATGGTGTGTTAGAGAAACAATTCCGTAATCTGTTTGACAAAGCGGCACGTACTCGCGGTATTACCGGTGAGATACTGTTGCAATTGTTGGAATGCCGCCTCGATAACATCGTTTTTCGTTTAGGTATTGCTCCAACAAGAGCTGCAGCCCGCCAGTTGGTTTCTCACAAACATATTACTGTTGATGGAAAGATTGTAAACATTCCTTCTTATTCAGTAAAACCGGGTCAATTGGTTTCTGTTCGCGAGAAGTCTAAATCTTTGGAGGTGATTGATAATTCACTATCGGGTTTCAATCACAGTAAATATCCTTGGATGGAATGGGATAACAGTTCAAAACAAGGCAAATTCCTACATATACCGGAAAGAGCCGATATCCCAGAGAACATAAAAGAACAGTTGATCGTAGAATTGTATTCTAAAAATTAATTTCATGGCTATATTAGCATTTCAAAAACCCGATAAAGTATTAATGTTAGAAGCGGACAACTTCTTCGGAAAGTTTGAATTTCGTCCGTTGGAGCCCGGTTACGGTGTTACCATCGGTAATGCCCTGCGCCGCATTCTACTTTCTTCACTCGAAGGCTTTGCTATCACATCAATCAAAATAGACGGAGTTGAGCACGAATTTGCTACTATTCCGGGTGTTATTGAGGATGTTACAAACATAATCCTTAACCTGAAAAAAGTTAGGTTTAAACAAATTGTAGAAGAAATTGAAAACGAAAAAGTAAGCATTACTGTTTCGGGTTCCGAAGTGTTCAAGGCTGGAGATATTGACAAACACTTATCAGGATTTGAAGTTCTCAATCCCGATTTGGTGATTTGTCGTTTAGATTCGAGTGCAAGTTTCCAAATAGAATTGACTATTAGCAAAGGTCGTGGTTATGTTCCGGCAGACGAAAATCTGGTACAGACCGACGATGTTAATGTCATTGCTATCGACTCGATATATACTCCTATCCGTAATGTGAAATATACGATAGAAAACTATCGTGTGGAACAAAAAACGGACTACGAAAAACTAGTATTGGAGATATCGACCGATGGTTCTATACATCCAAAAGATGCATTGAAAGAGGCTGCTAAAATTCTTATTCATCACTTCATGTTGTTCTCGGACGAGAAAATCCTTCTTGAACAAAACGAAGCTGACGGAAATGACGAGTTTGACGAAGAAATACTACATATGCGCCAATTGCTTAAAAGCAAGTTAGTTGATATGAACCTTTCGGTTCGTGCGCTAAACTGCTTGAAGTCGGCCGAAGTAGAAACTTTGGGAGAACTTGTACAGTTCAATAAGAACGATTTGCTTAAGTTCCGCAACTTTGGTAAGAAATCGCTTACCGAGCTTGATGAACTTTTGGATAGCCTGAACCTGTCTTTTGGTTTGGATATTTCAAAATATAAATTAGATAAAGAGTAATATAAGCGATGAGACATAATAAAAAATTCAATCACTTAGGTCGCACCAACACTCACAGAAATGCCATGTTGTCTAACATGAGCGTGTCTCTGATTTTGAGTCCGAACAAACGCATATTCACGACTGTCGCTAAAGCGAAAGCCTTGCGTAAGGTTGTAGAGCCTATCATCAATAAAGCAAAGGAAGATACTACACACTCACGTCGTTTGGTATTCCAAGAATTGCAAAGCAAAGCTGCGGTAACAGAATTGTTCCAGAATGTTTCGCAAAAAATAGCTGACCGTCCGGGAGGTTATACACGTATCATCAAAACAGGAAACCGTCTTGGTGATAACGCTTCGATGTGTTTTATTGAACTTGTAGACTACAACGAAAACATGTTGAAAGAAAAAGCTGCTGCTAAAGCTAAAACAACACGCCGTTCACGGAAAGCCGCCCCTAAAGCAGAGGCTGCTCCAAAGGCTGAAGTTAAAGAAGAAGCTCCTGAAGCACAAGCTCCGGAGGCTCCCGCAGCAGAATAATAAGAAACCCGAAATAAGAAATCTTATTATAAGGAAAAGGAATTGCGATTGTGTGTCGCGATTCCTTTTTTGTTTTTGTAGAAAATCTCCCCGAAAACATGTAATTTTAGTAACTGTATTTTTTAAACCGATTGAAAATGTTTATTCTTGTTCTTACATACAAAAAACCGCTCGAAGAGGTAGACCGCCACTTGCAGGCTCACAGGGATTTTCTGGATAGGAATTACGCTGAAAAAATACTTTTAACCTCTGGTCCTCGCCCCAACAGGATAGGGGGCATTATTGTGGCTCGTGTAAAGACTTTGGCCGAAGCACAGGCATTGATGAAGGAAGATCCTTTCTTCCGGCACGCGATTGCCGATTACGAAATATTGGAATTTGAGCCTACGAAGTACCTCGCAGGCTTTGAAGGTTTTGTCTGAATAAACAACAGTTGGGATCTCTGCTGGTCAGGACTGTTTCAACGACTGGTTTATCTGTTCGATATAACCGAGAATTTCGTCGCGGCCTTCCTGCTTGTCGGACGACGACAGAAAGATAGGAGGCAGTTCTTCCCATGTTTCTTCCAGTTTGAGGATGTAGTTATCTATATTCTCTTTCAGTTTGTTGCGCCCCAATTTGTCGGTCTTGGTGAATATAATGGCAAAAGGAATTCCGCCTTCGCCTAACCATTCCATAAACTCAAGGTCTATTTTCTGAGGCTCGTGGCGGCAATCCAGAAGAAGGAACAAGTTGGTAAGCTGCTGACGGTTCAGTATATAGGTTTCTATGATTTGCTGAATGCTGTCGCGCCCCTTTTTTCCACGTTGCGCATAGCCATATCCCGGAAGGTCTACCAGATACCATTCGTTGTTGATGATGAAGTGGTTTATGAGCTGTGTCTTTCCCGGTTTGGACGAAGTCATAGCCAAGCCCCTGCGGTTGGTAAGCATATTGATGAGAGACGACTTACCAACGTTGGAACGTCCGATAAAGGCATATTCGGGCAACCCATCCTGTGGGCATTTTCTGTAATCGGTATTGCTTATCACAAACGATGCGTCTCGTATAATCATGTTTATTATCTCTTTTTGTTGCTTTCGGAGAACTAAGGTACAATTTTTTTGCTAAAAAAGAGTTATTTATATTGTTCCATCTGGGAAAACATGTTCTTACTTGAATAATCAAAAGTAGCAGATTCTATGAAAAAAATCCATTATTTCTATTTTCTGTTGATAATACTCGTCTTGTTTTCGTGCCACGGAAAACGACTTTCTACCGAACATTTTATGGCAATAGAAAAGTTCTCAGAGCTGGATGGCAAATACATCAATGAAGATATGCGTTTGAGCAGGATGTTTAATCTTTATTGGCATAATAATGAGATAGATGTAATGGATTTGCGTTTTGTTACGAACGATTCCTTGATAATATCTTATGTAGATACTATGGGATACAAAACATTAGCCCTGAAAGGAAAGAGAAAAGAGAACTTTTTTGAGTATCATTTCCAGAATACAAAGATTTATTTACCTCCTATTATTATGACGAGTCAAATTGATAGATTACGAATAGGAAAAGATAAGGACAGCAAGCTAATGATATACCATTGGGACGAACATCAGGGGATGGTATTTCCACTTGGTGCGGCAGGATTTAAAAACGATGAATATGCTTACTCTTTTGCCCGTTACGACAAAACAACCGCTGAAGGACTTCGGATTGTGCAGGTGAACGATAAGTGGGGCTATGTCAACGACGAAGACAGTATCATAATAGAACCCATTTATGACTATGCGCAGCCTTTTAAGAATGGCATAGCCAAAGTGGCTCGTAATAATTGTTGGGGACTGATAGATACGGCTAATAATATTGTAACCCCTTTGGTCTATGATTTTATATTGAAATCCGAATGCGACGGTCTTAGGCGAGTAAGAAGGGATGGGAAATGGGGTTTGTTAAATGCCCAAAACGAACTGATAGTTGCTCCACAATACGACCAGATGAAACCTTTTGGACAAACCTTCAAAGATTCGCTTTTTTCGGATTTGGCACAAGTGTATAAGGATAACAAGGTAGGGTTCATTAACTGTTTTGGCGAAGAGGTAATTCCTGCGGTATATGATACCATAGAGCTGCCTTTTGGGAACGATACTAATGATACTTACCGCACTTGTCTGAATGGTAAATACGGCTATGTAAGCGGAAAAGGAGTTTTGTGTAACCCTGTATTAGATAAAGCTCCTAAACGATTGTCTTATAGTGGTTATAGTTCTAAAAATAAAGAGTTGGCAACAATTATTGGGCGATATGCGGAAGTCGTATATAAAGGTGAGCCTTACATATTTGCCGAGACGGGAGTATTGTTTAAGTATAAGAAATTTGGCCTTTTTAAAGATTATCGGTTGGATGTGGACTTCCAAAGCAAGATTTATATAGGTGAGCAATAGTTTTTTATTACTTTTACAGGCATAAATCGCTTCACAAAATGGACAGTAGCTTAGCCGACATTATCAGAAATAAAACAGAGCAATATTTCCAAGAAACGCTTACCCATTATAAGCACCTGCACCGTTATCCGGAACTGTCGTATCGGGAGAAGGAAACGGCGGCTTACGTGCAGGCTTGCCTCAAAAAGTTGGGCATCCCTTACCGGGCTAACGTTGGCGGATATGGTGTTTTGGGCTGGATAGAGGGGCGTGAGGCGAAGTCGAAAGTGATAGCTTTGCGTGCCGATATGGACGCTCTGCCCATACAGGAAGAGAATGATGTCGATTTCAGGTCTGTACACGAAGGTGTGATGCACGCCTGCGGACACGATGTGCATACGGCGAGTTTGCTGTCGGCAGCCCGTATCATCAGCGAATTGAAAGACCGGTTGAAGGGTACCGTCCTTTTGGTTTTTCAGCCCGGCGAAGAGAAAGATCCGGGCGGAGCAAGCCTGATGCTAAAAGACGGGGTTTTTGATGAATTCAGACCCGATGCCATTATCGGGCAGCATGCTTATGTAGATTATGAGGTAGGGACGGTAGGCTTTGAAAGCGGAACAATTATGGCATCGGCCGACGAGGTTCATATCACCGTTCGCGGTAAGGGTGGGCACGGGGCTTTACCGCACGAACATGCCGATACGGTTTTGGCAGCCGCGCAAATATTGGTTTCTATGCAACAGGTGGTTAGCCGGCGGTCTAACCCTTTCAAGCCGGCGGTTCTGTCGTTTGGGCGATTTGTGGCTAATGGTGCTACGAATGTGATTCCCGACGAAGTTTATCTGGATGGCTCGTTGCGCTGTATGGACGAGGACGAAAGGCAAATGTTAAAATCGGCTATTCGTACCATTGCCACAGATACGGCAGCAGCCTATGGCTGCCGGTGCGATATAAGGCTGAACGACGGATATCCCTGCACAACCAACCACGAAGGGGTGACTGACATGATGAAAAACTTTGCACGCGAGTATCTGCCCGAAGAAAAAATATTGGGGCTTCCCCGCCGTATGACGGCCGAAGATTTCGGCTTTTTCTCGCAAGCATATCCTGCCACCTTCTACCGTTTTGGGGTGAAAGGTTCCGGCTTCAGCACCGGATTACACACTCCTACCTTTTTGATAGACGAAAGGGCATTATGCACATCAGTTGGGTTATTTTCTTTTCTTGCAATACGTTTTTGTAGTTAAAATTGAAAAAATGAGTTGCAAATGTTGCTCAATTATTCAAAAAAAGATTACTTTTGTAGAAGTATAGTAAGTAAGAGAAGATAAAGATAATTCGAAGTTGTTGATAAGCGAAAGATTTATACTCAAATAAATCTTTTCGAAAAAAAAGATGTGTGATATGAAGAATGAACAAATTGACGATTTAGACATAAAAATTCTAAAACTTATAGGTGAGAATGCTCGAATCCCTTTTCTTGAAGTGGCAAGGGAGTGTAACGTGTCGGGCGCGGCTATCCATCAGCGAATAAATCGCTTAGTGGATACAGGTATAATAAAAGGTTCCAGATTCTTATTCGACATAAACAAGATAGGCTACGAAACCTGTGCCTTTGTTAATGTAGCGATTGGAAAAACCTCCGATCTTAAAGAGTTGAAAAAAACGCTGCTTAACATTCCTGAAATTGTGGGATGTTACTTTACTTCGGGACAAAATGATATGGTGCTGAAAGTAGTGGCTCACAACAACAAGGAGTTGCAACGGGTAATTCAAGAGCGACTATTTCCGCTGGGATTCACATTAATAGAGACTTCTATCTTGTTCGAAGAAGTTTTTGAAAGGCAAATATCTCTCTGAGGGGAGATTTCCCAATCATTATAATCAAGGAAAGGAAGCAGGCGGAGGTCTGTTTCCTTTTTTTGTTTGCGGCAATGATGTAAGGTGTTAATTATGTTTGTTGGAATAAAATTTTAAAGTATTTTTGTATATTGAGCTGGGTCTAAAAAAATCTTGCAGCCGTAGGTTAAATAAAAATGAAGACTTTTTTATCTGTTATTTATCTGATAGTTATATTTATACCAATATTTTTGCTTGCAACTATATTGACAGCTTTGTCGGCTATAATAGGCTGTTTGTGCGGCAAACGGAGTTTTTGGGGATACATTCCGCCCCGGTATTGGGGAAAAGTAGCGTGTCGCTTGGCCTTGTGCCGTGTCAAGGTGAGAACAGAGGTCGAACTCGACCCCAACCAGTCGTATGTGTTTGTTGCCAATCACCAAGGAGCATTCGATATTTTTCTTATCTACGGCTATCTCGGAACAAAAACCAAATGGGTGCAAAAACAAAGCCTTCGCAAAATTCCCTTAGTGGGCAAGGCGTGCGAAGTGATAGGCCATGTTTATGTAGATAACTCAAGCCCACGGGCAATAAAAAGAACGATAGACAAAGCCAAGCGCGAGCTTGAAGATGGCGTTTCGATGACAATATTCCCCGAAGGGTCGAGAACATCGACCGGAAAGATGGGCAAATTTAAGAAAGGCGCATTTGTGATAGCCGAAGACATGCACCTGCCTATCGTGCCCTTAACCCTGAACGGGCCTATCGAGGTGATGAAGATAGGGTCGTACATGATAAACCTTGGCAAAAAACTTGAACTCGTAATACACAAACCAATAGAAACCGAAGGACTGACCGATGAGAAAAAAGCGGAGTTGATGAACAAAACCCGCGATGTGATTTACAGCGACCTGTGGGATAAGTACAAATAACTGTCCCGCACGCGCGGTGCTGGTTAGGTTTCGGAATAAAAACAAACTATGACTATATGAAAAAAAAGAGCATAGCCCTACTGTTTACCACATTGTTTTTCTTTGTGGGTGTTAACGTGGCTTTGGCCAACAATCCTAAAAAAAGTACTAACCATGTGGTTGCTCCGGGCGAAACCGCCTATTCCTTAGCAAAGGCCAATGGTATAACCTTAAACGAGCTTTACGCGGCTAACCCCAAAGCCAAAGAAGGAATGAAGGTGGGCGATGTGCTGGTGATTCCCCAAACGGTGAAGTATTTTTCGTATAAGCCCGAAAAAGGAGAAACGCTCTATTCTATTTCTAAAAAGTTTAATACTACGGTCGAAGATATACTGAATGCAAACCCAAAACTGGGAACCGAAGGTATAAAGGAAGGTAAGGCGATACGTGTGCCCGAAACCTCGCCCGTTAGCAAGCCTCAACAGCAAACAACCGATAAAATAATCCATAAGGTAGCACCCAAAGAGACACTTTACGGAATATCGCGGATGTATGATGTTACGGTCGAGGATTTACTGATAGCCAACCCCTCGGTCAAATCGGGACTGGCTATGAATCAGGAATTGGTGATACCGGCCAAAGGGAAAGTTGTGGCAGATAAATCGCAACCGGCCACCAATGCAACCACTCCGCGGCAAGAAGTTGTTGCCACAGAAGCGACCAAAGATAACAAAACGAAGGACGTTGTGACACGGGTTGGAGTTCTTTTGCCGTTTCTGGACAAAACAAACAACCAGCATCTTCGTTTCATTGAATATTACGAAGGGATGCTCTTGGCGATATCCGACTTGAAAGCAAAGGGATATTCGCTCGAAGTTTATACCTTCGACATAGGTACGGCAACCGACAACAAAAAACTGGAGGCATTGCTCGAATCGAGCGATATTGCCAATTTGGATATGATAATAGGCGGTTCGTCGCTAGGGCAGATAGCTCTCCTGTCTAGCTACACAAAGCAGAGGGGCATAAAGTATGTGATACCTTTCCCCACAAAGTCGTCGGATGTTTTCGGGAACGAAAACGCCTTTCAGGTATGTATGTCGCATGCCTCTATGTCGCCAAAGGTAAGCCGTTTGTTTACCCAAAGGTTCAAGAATTATAATATCATCCTGCTCACCGACAATTCGAATACCGATAAGTCGGACTTTGTGTCGATGCTCAAAACAAACTTGCACGAAGCAGGAGGCAGTGTAAAAGAACTGCAAATGACTTCCGAACTGAGCGAGTCGCTGCCCACGGTGCTGTCGTCGTCGGCAAAGAATATAATAGTGCCATCGTCGAGTACTTCGCAAACATTGGGGAAACTACTTGCCGGGCTGAAAGCCCTTAGTGCTAACCAAACCGCGGGGCAGTACGATATCAGTTTGTTCGGATATCCCGACTGGCAAGCTTATACCAATGTTTATGGCGATTTGCGGAAGTTTAACGCCATTATCTACACTTCTTTTTTTGTTGAAAAGAACTGCCTGTCATCTTTCGAGGCCAAATACAAACGGGCTTATAATAAAACAATGATGGTTTCGTTCCCTAAATATGCAATGCTGGGCTACGACACGGGAATGTTTTTCTTACCTCTGAAAAAAGAATACGGAAAAGATTTTGAAGACAAAATGTCGAAAGTTAAATACACACCCCTGCAAACGGCATTCCATTTCATCACCCGCAGCAAGAATGAGGGCTATCTGAACAATGGTATCTATTTTGTGTGTTTCAAGGATTTGGGTATCGAAAAAGTTGATTTGAGCAAAGAATGACCAGAAAAATAATATACGCTTTTTTCTTTATAATTGCGGCATTGAACCTGAATGCGCAAGATAATGCCTTCAAGCCCGAATGGAATTTCGGGGTAGGGTTCGGGCCCACGTTTTCGACCGTCGACACCGACCCCAAGCTGAAAACAAAATATACGATGGGTTTTCATGGCGGCCTCTCGGCACGTTACATTGCCGAAAAATATGTAGGCGTCCTTGCCGAACTTAATTACAGCCGTTTGGGATGGGAAACCGATTTTAAGGATAACCCCGGCGGTTACGAACACAGCCACCGGCTCAATTACCTTGAACTGCCTTTTATGACGCACATCACCATTGGCGATAAAGTACGCTTCGTCATAAACATCGGGCCTAAAATAGGTTTGCTGCTGAGCGAAAAAGAAACGATGAACGATAATCTGAAAAAACTGTTGGTTTCGGAGGATATTCCTGCCAATATGATTACCTATCAATATTACAGGGATGCCGATATCAAGTTCGATTATGGTTTGATAGCGGGCTTGGGTGTGGAGTTTCGCACCGGAGTGGGTAACTTTATGTTCGAGGGGCGTTATGCCTTTAGCTTGGGCGATATATACCATAACAGTAAATCGGACTATTTCACACGGTCGGCCAACAGGGTGGCATATGCCCGGCTGACGTATTTTATTAAACCTTTTTGACACCGCAGGGAGTGTGTCATAAATCTTTTTTTGCATGGCAAAATTTCCAAGAGCTTTTTGGGTCGCCAATACAGTAGAACTGTTGGAGCGGCTGGCATATTATGCTGTTTTTATAGTTTTAACCATTTACCTGTCTAATGTCTGGGGATTTTCAGACATGGAGGCCGCCACCATATCGGGGGTATTTTCGGCTTTGTTATACCTGCTTCCTACCTTTGTGGGTGCTTATGCCGATAAGATAGGCTTCAGGTCTTCTATCATAGCGGCCTTTACCTTTCTTACTATTGGTTATCTGGGCTTGGCGATATTGCCCACCATGTTCGAAAATGCTGGCCTTGTGCATTACGGGGCTGGTACGGGCGACGGGATGTTCTCGTCTTTCTTTAGCGACCGCGGACTGATAACCTTTGGTAGCGATACTGAGTTTTCGGGGCTGAAAGAAAGCCCTTATCGATGGATGATAGCACCCATTATGTTGCTTATAGTTATAGGCGGGGCGTTCATAAAATCGGTTATATCGGGAACCGTGGCGCGCGAAACGACCGAAGAGAACCGCGCACGCGGCTATGCCATATTCTATATGATGGTAAACATAGGTGCTTTTACCGGAAAATGCGTGGTCGACCCCTTGCGTAAGAGTCTGGGTGATGTAGGGCTGGTTTATCTGAACTATTTTGCCGCCACCATGACATTGCTTGCGCTGATTGCCGTTTTCTTCTTCTATAAGAGCGCAAACACCACAGGGCAGGGCAAGAGCGTGAAGGAACTGTTGCATGCCTTTGGTAAAGTATGTATGAACTTCCGGCTTATTATACTGACATTCATTGTTTCGGGCTTTTGGATTGTGCAGCAGCAGATGTATGCCACAATGCCGAAGTATGTGATCCGTATGGTGGGCGAAGATGCTTCGCCGGGTTGGATTGCCAACGTAAACCCGCTGATAGTGTTTATCTGTGTAAATTTTGTAACAACACTGATGAAGAAACGCTCGTCACTCGTTTCGATGACGGTGGGTATGTTTATCATTCCCATATCGGCGCTGATAATGAGTGCGGGAGGCTTATTCGACAAAGGTGAACTTTTCTTTGGAGTGATGCACCCTATCACCTTTATGCTGATTGTGGGTATTGCTTTTCAGGCATTGGCCGAGTGTTTTATCTCGCCCCGTTACCTCGAATATTTTTCGTTGCAGTCGCCAAAGGGCGAAGAAGGGCTGTATCTTGGTTTCAGCCAATTGCATTCGTTCATATCGTCGCTGTTGGCTTTTGGGTTGTCGGGCTACCTTTTGGGTAAATACTGCCCCGACCGCCGTGAATTTGCTTCCGACGAGCTTTATGCCGCAGCTACCGAGCATGCCCATTATATCTGGTACTATTTCTTTGCCATCGGGTTGATTGCCGCGGTGGGTCTTGTCATTTACGGACAGGTGGTGAAGCGTATCGATGCCAAGAAACTCCGGCAGGAAGCACAATAAAATTACGCCGAAATATTGGCTAAATCACATCGTGTCGTTCAGAACGTATCTCAGAGAGCGGTTAGCCTGAAAATGTTTCTCTGCTTTCTCTGTCATGTTGAACGGCAGTGAAACATCTTCTATATCAAAATCAGGATTCTTTGCTAAGACTCAGAATGACAGTCTTTCAATTCAATATAACGCAAGGATTTTATCCTTCCAAAGGGCGGCGGAAGGTACAGCCTTCTTTCCAGCGGGAGCAGCCGTAGGCGGTTTTTCCCCTGACGATGTGCCCTTTTCCGCAGAGGGGACAAATTTGAGGAGTGCTGTCGTTTTTTGGAGCTTCTTCTTTGGGTTTCGGCTCACGCTTTTTGCGTTCTTTCTTGGGCTTGTCTGTTTCCTTACTTTTCTTTTCGGTTATGGCTTCTTCTATGGTTATGCGGTTACCAAAATCGTGCTTCACGTTGTGTACAATCTGCATGAGCATCTGCTTCAATTCGTCGAGAAAGATTTTCGGTTCGTATTGGTTTTTCTCTATCTGACGTAACTTTTTTTCCCAGATACCGGTCAACTGAGCCGATTTGAGCAGTTCTTCCTGTATTGTTTGTATCAACTGGATGCCTGTCAGGGTGGCATGGAGGTTTTTGCGCTCTTTGCGGATGTAATTTCGTTTAAAGAGTGTTTCTATGATATTGGCACGGGTAGATGGGCGGCCTATGCCGTTCTCTTTCAGGGCGTCGCGCAATTCTTCGTCTTCCACCAGCTTTCCGGCGGTTTCCATAGCCCGCAGCAGAGTTGCTTCGGTGTAATACTTGGGCGGTTGCGTCCATTTTTCGGTTAAGGCGGGTTCGTGCTGGCCTGCTTCGCCTTTCACAAATTCGGGCAGGATGTTTTCGTCTTCTTTCTGTTCGTCGTCCTCTTGTTGAGGGGCAGATGTGTTCTTTTTCTCGAAAACTACACGCCAGCCCGCATCGAGTATTTGCTTGCCCGTTGTTTTGAACTCAACCTTAGCGGCTTCGCCCAGAACGGTGGTAGTCGAAATCTTGCAATTGGGGTAGAAAACGGCTATAAAACGGCGCGTTACGAGGTCGTACACCCGGCGTTCGTTTTCGGTCATGTTGTTAGCCCGTACGCCTGTGGGTATAATGGCATGGTGGTCGGTTACCTTGCTATTGTCGAACACTTTTTTCGATTTCAGTAACTTTCCTGCCGCCAGTAGAGGGGCTGTCAGTTCTTCGTATCCCGCCAGATTCTTTAACGTAGCGGGTACTTTGGGGTAAATATCGTCGCTCAGGTAAGTTGTGTCTACACGGGGGTAGGTGGTCAGCTTTTTTTCGTAGAGCGATTGTATGGTTTTGAGCGTATCTTCGGCCGAGAAGGCAAATTTTTTGTTACACTCCACTTGCAGCGATGTGAGGTCGAACAAGCGTGGCGGAGCTTCTTCGCCCTTTTTGGTGCTAACGTCTGTAATCTGAAAAAGTGATTGACGTATTTCGTCCAGAAAAGCCTGTCCTTCTTCCTGTGTAGAGAAACGCCCTTTGGTGGCGGAAAAAGTGGTAGCCCGGTAAACGGTTTTCAACTCCCAATAGGGTTCGGGCTTGAAGTTTTCTATCTCCAATTGCCGGTTCACAATCAGCGCAAGGGTAGGGGTTTGCACACGCCCGATAGACAGCACCGATTTGTTTTGCCCGTATTTCAGCGTATAGAGCCGTGTGGCATTCATGCCCAACAGCCAGTCGCCAATGGAGCGCGACAGTCCTGCCTCGTATAGTTTTTCGAACTCCGATTGGTCTTTCAGTTTTTGGAAACCCTCGCGAATGGCGTCTTCCGTAAGCGACGATATCCACAACCGCTTTACGGGGCATTTGCAGCCTGCCTTTTGCAGTACCCACCGCTGAATGAGTTCGCCCTCCTGCCCGGCATCGCCGCAGTTTATAACCTCGGTGGCGGCTTGCACCAGTTTTTCGATAACGGCAAACTGTTTAGCTATGCCGCTGTTTTCAATCACTTTTATGCCAAAGCGCGGCGGAATCATGGGCAGCAGGTCTATCGACCAGCGTTTCCATTCGGGGTAATACTCGTGAGGCTCTTTTAGGGTGCACAGATGCCCGAAAGTCCATGTGACCTGATATCCGTTACCTTCCAGATATCCGTCACGTTTGGCGTTAGCCCCCAGAATAGCAGCTATCTCGCGGGCAACGCTTGGTTTTTCGGCTATGCAGACCTTCATATAAACTCCTTCGGTTTTTACTTTGTTAAATCCTGTAAGCGGCTGATGTATTTGCCAATGATATCGAATTCGAGATTAACGACAGAACCTACCTTAAACTGGTGAAAGTTGGTGTATTGGTATGTGTAGGGGATGATTGCCACCTGGAAGGAATCCTTGGTGGGGTTGCATACCGTGAGGCTCACTCCGTTTACTGTTACCGAGCCTTTATCGACCGTAAAATATCCTTTGCGTGCCATGTCTTTATCAAAATCGTACCCGAAGGTGAAATACCAGCTTCCGTCGGCTTCTTCAATCTTTTGGCAAACGGCGGTTTGGTCTACGTGTCCTTGCACGATGTGCCCGTCCAGACGTCCGTTCATAAGCATACTACGCTCAAGGTTCACTTTGCTCCCTATTTCCAGTTTGCCCAGATTAGAGCGCTCCAGCGTTTCTTTGATGGCTGTCACCGTGTATTTGTTGCCGTCGATAGCAACTACCGTAAGGCAAACACCGTTGTGTGCCACGCTTTGGTCTATCTTCAGTTCGCCTGTAAATGAGCACTGCATGGTGATGTGCAGGTTTTCTCCTTCGTTTTTCAAGGCAACAACCGTTGCGGCTTCTTCAATTATTCCAGAAAACATAATGATTCGCAATTTTTAGAATGTTAGAACTACAAAGTTACAACTTTTGAAATACCCTGCGAACTAATATCGGGCTCTTTAAAAGAGAAATATTACATTCACTTGCCTTTGTATGCTGTTTATTTTAATATAAAAAGCTATATTTGTAGCCGTAAATAAAAAAACTACATAAAATTCTAAACGAAACAAAAAAAAGGAACACATGAAACAGTTATATGCAATACTGCTTTCGTTCATTGTAACGCTTGCAACGAGCGTCAATGCTCAGAACAAATCGCAGATGTGTCATTTTGGTGTAACGTTCGAGATTAGCAGTAATCCTTCGTGGGGATACGGGGAGCCTGTTGTTTTGACGGTAGAACCATATTCGCCGGCGGCCGATGCCGGTATAAAGGTTGGCGATATAATAATGGAGGTAAATGGAGCGGCTACTTACTTGCGCGATTATCAGACTATTGCCCGCTGGATGTTTGACGAATCGGACGAAGTGGTTTCGCTAACTATACGTAACATGAGCAACTATTTCCGTGAATATAAACTAAACAGGGAATGTAATGCCGTGGGGTCGCTTTCGGAATCGGATTTGGCTACCAGCTTCTCTTTTTATAGTTTGGAAAACACCGTTGACCGTGCCTTTATTCTGCCCGTGCAGATACAGACAAACAAGAATGTAGATTATTCAGACTATCATACATTCGACTTTGTTATGGATAAAGATGCTCCCGATATTGATGCGGCTATAGCCGGAATACTTGAAAAAGCATTGCTCGAAAAAGGTCTTGTGCGCGACAAGAAAGACCCCGACTTCATGATTCAAACATACTATTCTTTTCAGAATAACGTAAAATATAACGCGGCCATAACACCCAAAGACGGAGAGAAAACATGGCGCTACGATGTGTTGACCGAAAAAATGGTTGCCCTGCCTATTATCTCTCCTAATAGTACGAATGCTTTGGCGGAAGGTCGTTTTGTGGCCGAATTGGGAGTACGTTTTTATGACAAAAAATATATCGACCCCAATAAAATGACACAGATATGGGATTGCCGTTTGAGCGATTATCTGACCAAGAATGTTTCGCTCAAAGACTATGCGCAGTTTCACGCTCCGCTGTTGTTGCTAAACTTCCCGTATACGGAAAATGCAACGCAAGTCAGATACGTTGTCAGCTTCAAAAAATATAACTATACGGGTATCCATCTCGATTCGAAAGATATGACCCGTGTCACAAATGTAGATTTGGGTTCGCCTGCTTACAGAGGAGGTTTGCGCGGAGGCGATGTGATATACAAAATACAAGGAAAGAACTTCAAGGCCAAAAACGATGAGTTGGTAAACGCTTATAAGAGGTTTATCATAGAGTCGATGAAGTATCGCGACCCCGATACACAGTTTACAGACGCCAACGGTTACAAAGACTGCATGTATTGGAATAAATACCGCTATCGTGAAGTGGCAAGAATGTTTAAAGAAGATATTTATATGCCCAACTTCTCTTATTTGTACAGTTTTGAGCGTTATGTTTCGGACGGAGGCACAAAGCGTATGCTCTTCGATGTGAAACGCAACGACCATCGGCGGGTTTACGGGGTAGACCCCGAGGTGAGGGGTTCGGTAACGATACGAATTCAGAAAATGTAAAGAAAAAAATAACAAAAAGGTGAATAGACAGATATTCACCTTTTTAATGTTCAATAAAAACGAAAGATGATAACAGTTTCGAATTTAAGTATTCAGTTTGGTAAAAGAATATTGTTTCAGGATGTGAATCTGAAATTCACAAACGGGAATTGCTATGGTATAATAGGTGCTAACGGTGCAGGGAAATCAACTTTCCTGAAAATATTGAGCGGAGAGAAAGACGCTACCCGTGGGTCGTTTTCGATGGATCCGGGCGAGCGTATGTCTGTCTTGTCGCAAGACCACTTTGCCTTCGACGGACTTACCGTGATCGACACCGTTTTGCAAGGGCATACAACGCTATCGGAAATCATGACCGAAAAAGATGCCCTCTACGCAAAGGAAGACTTCAGCGAAGAAGATGGTATCCGTGCCTCGGAGCTTGAAGAACGCTTTGCCGAGCTTGGCGGATGGACAGCCGAAAGCGATGCGGCAAGCCTACTGAACGGCTTGGGGATAGAAACAGGGTTGCACACCCGGTTGATGTCGGCGATGAGCGGTAAGCAAAAGGTAAGGATATTGCTTGCGAGGGCACTTTTTGGACAGCCAGACAACCTGTTGCTCGACGAGCCTACCAACGACTTGGATATAGAAACCGTTAGCTGGTTAGAAAACTATTTGGCAAACTTCGATAATACGGTACTCGTTGTCTCGCACGACCGCCACTTCTTGGATTCGGTTTGTACGCACATCATTGATATAGACTACGGAAAGATAAACCTTTTTGCAGGCAATTATAGTTTTTGGTACGAGTCGAGCCAGTTGGCATTGCGTCAGCAATCGCAACAGAACAAAAAGGCCGAAGAAAAACGGAAAGAACTTGAAGAATTTATCCGCCGTTTCAGCGCCAATGTAGCAAAATCCAGACAAGCCACCAGCCGCCGAAAAATGCTCGAAAAACTGAACGTTGAAGAGATAAAAGCATCGTCGCGTAAATATCCGGGCATTATCTTCACCCCCTCGCGCGAGGCAGGTAACAAAATACTTGAGGTGAAGGGCTTGAGTAAGTCGGTCGATGGGAAAGTGCTTTTCGATAATGTAAATTTCAATGTGGAAAAGGACGATAAGATTATCTTCCTGTCGAAAGACCCCCGTGCCATGACGGCTTTTTTCGAAATCATTAACGGCAAGATAAAAGCCGATGGTGGAACTTACGATTGGGGGCAAACCATAACAGAAGCTTACCTTCCGCTCGACAATTCGGAGTTTTTCGATACCGACATGAACTTGGTCGATTGGCTGGCACAGTTTTCGGACGACACAAGCGAGATTTATCTGAAAGGCTTTTTGGGCAGAATGTTGTTCTCGGGCGAGGAAGTGTTGAAAAGCGCGAGTGTACTTTCGGGAGGAGAGAAAATGCGCTGTATGATTGCCCGCATGATGATGAAGAATGCCAATACTTATGTTCTGGACTCGCCTACCAACCATCTGGATTTGGAGTCGATTCAGGCCTTCAATAATACGCTGAAACAGTTTAAGGGAAATGTACTGATGTCCTCGCACGACCATGAGTTTATCCAGACCGTTTGTAACCGCATTATAGAACTTACACCCAATGGCATAATAGACAAAATGATGGATTATGACGATTATATCCATTCGGACGAAATAAAGGCACAGCGCGAAAAGATGTACTAATCATCTTTTCGTTTTATAACAAAGTTGTCCCAAAAGTAAAAAGGCACTATCAAGGTGTTGTCATTTTTGTCATTCTGAGTAAAACGAAGAATCCCGGTTTTCGGGGAAAAGATCCTTCACTTTGTTCAGAATGACAAGAGGGCTAAAAAATACTTTTGGAACAACTTTATTTATGCTCTTTATTTTATGGCTACCACCTGAATTTTCTTTTCAGGATTGAGAGTCACCGATGTGTTATAGCTTTGGTGAACGTCTTTCTTTTTCTTGTCCTTAAACCGTTGGGTAACGGTTAGTTTAATATCGGTACGGTAGATGCCGGCACTGTCGCGTATCACCGTTATGTTTTGTAGAGAGGGCTGATACAGACTCTCTTTCAGTTTCTTATCCTTTACCTCGGCTTTTACTTTCTCGGATATGGTTCCTGCATTTACATTTTCGTTTTTCAGAAACACAGACAGTGTTTGTGTGGAATTGGCGGCAATGCTGAATGTTTTGGCATCCGAAACCGCCTGGAAGAAATCGGTTAAAACAGTCTTTACACTATCGAGTGCAGTCCCTTCGAGTGTAACCAACGTGCTGAGGTATTTATGGCGGCTTTTGGCTAATTCTATGTATTTCCCGGTAATGTTACCGATGCTTATGTTGTCGATATAGGCCTGATACGAATCGGGGGTATCTGTTTTTTGTGTTTCGTTCCAGCAGAGCGAATCCATTATATCGTGGGCTTCATCCTTAAAGGGCGAGTCGGGGTATTGGTTCAGAAAACTGTAAAAGAGATTGATGTCGGACGATTTTTTAACTTCCGTCCAATCGTCTGTTTCTTTTTGCCGTAAGCTTTTTATTCTTTTTTCGGCTTCGTCTGCAAACTTACCTTCGGGATACTGAATCAGGTATTTTGAGTATTCGAGAGGTGTGTTTTCTTTTATGCGGCTTTCCCAGAAATCGTTTTCGGTGCGTTCGGTGGTTCTTTTTTCGTTCCATACCCATGCCACTGCGCCCAACCCTACAATAAGGAGCAGGCCGCAGGCTATGAAGTATGCTATCGGTTTTTTGTCTTTCTTTTTTGTTGGCGGAGGTGTGCCTGTATCCGAATCGTGGCTTTCGGCCTCTTGTTCGGGTTCATCGACCGGAGGTGTGGGCGGTTCTTCGGCTTGTATTTGTTCGTCTAAGGTTTCTTCTTTGACCGTTACCGATGCCAGAAAGTCGGAACTGCGGTTTTTGGCTGCTTCTTGGCAATTGTTGCAAAATATACCTTCGTCATCGACAGGTTTGCCGCATAAGGGGCATTTATGATCAGACATATCGCTCTCAGAGTTTGATTAACCCGTAGTGCGTTTAGAAAATAAAAGCTAATTATTTGAGAAATAACATATATCCATTTTTGTCATCCTGAGTGAAACGAAGGATCTTTAATAAAAAATACAGAGATTCTTCACTTTGTCCGGAAGGATAAATGCTGTAATATGTTTATAATAAGCCTTTTGTTATAAGTTCTCTAAATGAACTACGAATTTTGATTATTATACTACAAATGATTATTCCTTACTATTAAGTAACAAATTTATGAAATATGTGTTCAAATTTTGTTCATAAATCGGAATAAAAATATTGAAAGTGACACAATTATCGTATTTTATTGCCTGCCGTAAGCTCCGGAGGGTGTAAGTATAGGGCTGATGACGGTTTAAATTTTGAAGATGGAGACAGTATTATGTCATAAAAATTATTAGTTTTGTACATTAAAAAAAAGTAAAAATAACTAATGGCTAAATATAAGAGAATATTACTCAAACTGAGTGGCGAGTCGCTGATGGGAGACAAACAGTACGGCATCGACGAAAAACGCCTCACCGAGTATGCGGCACAGGTAAAGGAAGTGGTTGCGATGGGTGTGCAGGTGAGTATCGTTATTGGCGGAGGTAATATTTTCCGCGGACTGAGTGGTGCTTCAAAAGGTTTTGACCGTGTTAAAGGCGACCAGATGGGTATGCTGGCAACCGTAATAAACAGTTTGGGCTTAAGCTCGGCTCTGGTTGCCATAGGGCAGAAGGCACGCGTGCTGACAGCCATTCGTATGGAGCCTATCGGAGAGTTATACTCCAAATGGAAAGCCATAGAGGCGATGGAAAACGGAGAAGTAGCCATTATTTCGTGCGGAACGGGAAATCCGTTTTTTACAACCGACACAGGCTCTGCCCTTCGTGGCATTGAGATAGAGGCCGATGCCATGCTGAAAGGTACACGGGTGGATGGCGTTTATACGGCCGACCCGGAGAAAGACCCTACGGCCACTAAGTTCGACCGTATTTCGTACGACGAAGTTTATAAACGCGACCTCAAAGTTATGGACCTGACGGCAACTACCATGTGTAAGGAAAACAACCTGCCTATCGTTGTTTTCGATATGGATACCGTGGGCAACCTTGCCCGGGTGATGCGTGGCGAAAATATCGGCACGGTGGTGCATGCGTAACAAAGTGTAAAGAATTGAAAATAACCAGATAAAACAAAAAACCAATGGCAGACATTAAAGAACTTGAAAAGAAAGCCGAAGCGAAAATGCAATCGGCGGTTGAGTTTTTGGAAGAATCTTTGGCACATATCCGTGCAGGAAAGGCAAATCCCCGTATCCTTGACGGTATCAGGGTCGATTATTACGGAAGCCTCACCCCCTTGTCGGGTGTAGCAGGTGTCAGCGCTCCCGATGCTAAAACAATTGTCATACAGCCTTGGGAAAAGAACATGCTTCAGGAAATTGAGAAAGCAATAATCAATTCCGATTTGGGCTTGAATCCGGCAAACGATGGCGAGGTTATCCGCCTGATGATTCCACCTTTGACCGAAGAACGTCGCAGGGCTTTGGTCAAACAATCGAAACAGGAAGCCGAAGACGCAAAGATAAGCGTGCGCAATGCCCGTCGTGACGCCATAGATGCGATCAAGAAATCGGTAAAAGACGGAACTCCCGAAGATGTGGCTAAAGATGCCGAAAATTCGATGCAGAAAATACACGATAAATACATCAAACAGATAGACGACCTGTATGCTGCAAAAGAAAAAGAAATAATGACAGTGTAATACTCTCTGTGTGTATTAATTTTTCTTTGATAACAAGATATACCAAAAGGTGGACACTGGCTTTGTTTCCGCCTTTTTCTATTTTGCACAGAAAGAATCATAGGTAAAATCTATTAGCTGATAGAAAAAAATAAGTAGGAAAAGAAAACAATATCCCAATTGGAGATGTTTTATCAAGAAAATAAGGTGAAATTGAATGAAAGGTAAATAATATTTAGGCTTGGTAAATACGAGGACGGGCTTCCGGTTTTATCCGGAAGCCTATTTTTTTGTGCCGGAAAAGAACAAACAAATGAAAAACATGTATCTTTGAAATATAAAGGAATTGGGCAAGCTTTAAATTTCGATTATAAGTGCAATATTTGTAGCTTGCCTTTGATAGTTATAATTGATAGTATTATGAAAAGACTTTCGTTTACACTTTTGCTTGTTTTGGGTACGACATTCATAAATGCGCAAATAAAAAAAATAGATGTAGCACCCAAAAAGACCTCTGAAGTACTTCTGAAGTTGGGCGAACACAACTTTCTGGGGAATAATGCTGCCGGATACATAAACAGTGAATTGTATTTGCCGCCTTTGAATCAAGAACGAGAGAGTCCTGACCGTTGCGGTTACAGTTATTTCTATATTGAAAAGAATGGAATGATGAAAGCATATATGCCTGTAAAATGTATATATTATGGCGACTATTCTGACCCTGATTATTTGAAGGATAAATATTATACTGTGATTGATGTTATAGAAAGAGATAAACTGTATTCATCGTCTGGAGAGAAAGAAAAGTATTTAGCTATTATTGAAAAAGAGATCAAAGATACTCTTTATTTTAAGTATAACCCGAACATGGAAGCCTCGTTCTTGTTTATTTCAATTCCTTTTGCAAACAACGCAAATACGTTATATACAGGCAAAGAATTCGTTTCGAGGGGGGCGAATTGGTTGAACTCAGACGATGATATATACGATGTGGTTACGGGGAATCCCGTTAATTATTCTCCCGGTATGGTGTGGGTGTGCAAAGAAGTAAGTGTGGTTAAAAGTTCTCTTTCTCTTATATTGGAAAACAGTAAGGGAGAAACCGTATATTATCCTGTCGATATGATTGACAGTGATTTTTTACTCGACAAAAAAGTTTCTGATGGTTACAAGAAAAAATACGGAGTAACTAAATGGAATAAAATGTTGAGACGTTTAATGTAAGTTTTAAATTTTCTTTTTGTATAAAGAGCGTCGTAGTATAGAATTTATTGATGGAAGGACTCGTCATTAAAAATACAGGTAGTTGGTATGCTGTCCGCACTGCAGAGGGTAGGGATGTGGAATGTAAGATTAAAGGAAACTTTAGGCTTAAAGACATAAAAAGCACCAACCCGATAGCCGTAGGCGACAGGGTAACTTTTGCCCTTAACGAAGACGGCACAGGCGTGATTTCGGACATTAGCGACCGCAAAAACTACATCATACGCCGTTCGTCAAACCTATCGAAGCAATCGCACATCATAGCCGCCAATCTTGACCTTTGCTATCTGCTGGTAACGGTTGCCAAACCGGCAACAACAACCGTCTTTATAGACCGTTTTCTTGTTTCGGCAGAAGCTTACCGGATACCCGTGTGCCTGATATTCAACAAAATTGATATGTACAACCGGGACGAGACCGAGTATATGGACGCCTTGGCCGATTTATATACATACATCGGTTATCCCTGTCATAAAATATCGGCATTAGAAAATATCGGTATCGATGTCTTGAGAAATGAACTGAAAGGTAAGGTAACACTCTTTTCGGGGCATTCGGGCGTGGGCAAGTCTACACTGATAAATACTTTGCTACCGGGAGCGGGTTTGCGCACGGCCAGTATATCGGACTATCATGGCAAGGGAATGCACACAACAACTTTTTCCGAAATGCTGGAACTTCCCGATGGTGGTTTCATAATAGATACACCCGGAATCAAAGGCTTTGGAACTGTCGATATGGGTGTTGGCGAAATAAGCCATTACTTCCCCGAAATATTCAAGTTTTCGGAAGAATGCCGTTTCAATAATTGCAAACACGTAAACGAGCCGGGATGCGCAGTGCGCGCGGCTGTGGAGAATCATTATATAAGCGAAAGCCGGTATAAATCGTATTTAAATATTTTGGAAGATGGCGCAGATGGAAAATACCGCTGACGATAGCCCAAGGAAAACAAGATTAAGGTTTGCCTTAAAACCTTTTCTGATATTCCTTTTGGTGTTTGTGATAGAAGTGTTTATCGCCCTTTTTGTGAGGGATAGTTTTGTACGCCCCTTTGGCGGAGATATTTTGGTGGTGGTGATGATGTATTATTTCGTAAAGTCGTTTATCCAGACCAAGCCCCTGTACATTGCGGTGGGCGTTTTGCTTTTCGCCTTTGCTGTGGAGGTAGGGCAGTACTTTAATATGATAGAGGTACTCGGCATGCAAGATAATAAGGTGATGAGGGTTGTAATAGGCAGTTCTTACAGCACTATCGACCTGATTTGTTACACAGTGGGTGCGTCAATATGTTACTTCGTTGACTTCAAGAAAAAGTAAACGCGTATGAGCTTTCAACAACGGAAAAAAGACTATTTGCAACGCCTTGTGGAAGAATTCTTTGCTAAGCTGCAAAAGCTGATAAACGGGCAGAAGCATCTGAGCAAAACGGAAATTGACGAGCTGTTGGACGATTGTTATCAGTTTTTTTTCGATAACTTTGGTGTTACGCATTCCGATTCGTTTGGGCAGGTTGCGGAAAAGATAACTGATTTCGAACTGTTGGAACAATATGCGAAACTGCTTCTGACCGAGTACGAAGCCGCAGGAACGGTTTTAGATAAAAACCTGCTAGGCAAAGCCCTCGAAATAGTTGAATACATAAACACGGTTGACTCAACTTACTCGTGGGAGCGCACAATTATGAGGGAGGATATACTCCGGAATTTGGAAGAATAAAAACTTTACAGGAACGATGTTAAACTTTTTTTCGGCCGACGATGCATACCTGATATTCCAAATGCTGTATGTTATTACAGCTATCGGGGTGGTTATTGTTGTGATTTCGGAAAATCGCAATCCGCTGAAAACCATTTCGTGGGTGCTTATACTCTTGCTGTTGCCTTTGGCGGGCTTGGTTATTTATTATTTTTTTGGCGAAGACCATCGCAAGCGGCGGCTGATATCGCGCAAGATGCGCAAAAAACTCAACAAACAGTCGGTAGACCGCAATGATATGCTCGAAACCTCTTATCCGCCTGCCGAGTACAAAGGGCTGGTCAGCCTGTTGAATAAACTGAAAGATACACCCTTATACGCAGGCTCGAAGATTACCTTCTATTCGGACGGGAAAGATAAATTCGATGCATTAAAGGAGGAATTGCGCAAGGCACAACATCATATACACTTGCAATACTACATTTTTATGGACGATAAAATCGGGCACGAAATCCGTAGTATTTTGGTCGAGAAGGCTCGCCAAGGCGTAGAGGTGCGTGTGCTGTATGACGATGTGGGTTCGTGGAAAGCCAAAAACCGCTTCTTTAAGGAAATGGCAAAGGAGGGGGTGCTGGTCGAGGCATTTCTGAAGGTGCGCTTTCCTTTGCTTACGAGCCGTGTTAACTATCGTAACCACCGCAAGGTTGTTGTTGTAGATGGCAAGGTGGGTTTCATGGGGGGCATGAACATTGCCGACCGCTATATAGAGGGAACCAACGGCGGAGTTTGGCGCGATTGCCATTTTAAGGTAGAAGGCAAGGCGGTGCATGGCTTGCAAACCTCTTTTGCGATAGACTGGTATGCCTCGCGTTCCGAGTTTCTGGCTTCGGGCAAATATTTCCCTGTTCTTGAAGAAAAAGGCGTGAACCTGATGCAGATTGCAACCAGTGGCCCCACCGGCGAGTTTAAGGAAATATTGCAAGGCATCTTTAAAGCCATTGTCAATGCCAAAGAGTATATCTATATACAAACGCCTTATTTTATACCCAACGATACACTTTTGCTGGCTATACAAACAGCTGCCATAAGCGGGGTTGAGGTGAAGCTGATGCTGCCTAAAAAATCGGATACCACCTTTGTGCATATAGCAACGCTGTCGTACATAAAAGACTTGCTGGGAGCCAAAGTAAAGGTCTATTTCTTTCAGGAGGGCTTTGTTCATAGCAAGTTGATGGTGATTGACGATTCTTTGGTTATCAGTGGTTCGGCCAATATGGATGTACGTAGTTTTGAGCATAACTTCGAGATAGACGCATTTATATATAACCACGAAACGGCTATGGAGGCTAAAAAAATATTTGAAACCGATATGCTGGCATGCGAACAGGTAGATGCCTATAGATGGGCGCACCGCCCCATGTATCGACGATTTGCAAGTTCGGTTATGAGAATGCTTACACCGTTGCTGTAATATGCTGAACCCTGTACAATTGCTAGTAATACATATTTATCATGAAGAAATTATTATTATTCGTAACATTCTTGTCAATCACATTCTTATTGCCCGTTTTAGGGAATAAAGAACAAAGCTTAAAGGCGCAGAGCCTAACAGCAGACCAAATGACAGGGTGGGCAACATACCACCTTTTTGGGAAAGTAAAAATAATGAAGTCCGATTCGGTAGAATGGCATTTTAATGAGGAAGGAGATCTATTCAAAACAATATATCCGGATGGAGAAGAAAATATAACATCTTACACAAAAAATCCCGTTACTGAAAACAGTGAGGTCAATGACCGTAGGCTTGTTTTTGGTAAAAATACCCGCAAGGCAGAAGGACGTTGGCATTCTGAAACCTCTACTTTCGACCGATATGGCAGAACTGTAAAAGAGGAGGGATACGAAGGAGGCTACTCATATACGTACAAATATATTTTTGACACGGAAACCGATAAGTTCCCTTCGGCTATGAAATATACAGATGTAGATCATGGTACTGAGAGTGATGCTGATTACAAATATGAATATCTTGAGTTTGATAAAAATGGTAACTGGACAAAACGCAGAGTACATAGTGTTATGAATATGGTAGATAATGATGTTGTAAATGGAGAAGAACCCATCAAAACAAGCGAAACCGAGGACTATATAGAAACCCGAACTTTTGTTTATTATTAAAGAAAATGAACTATCAGCAAACAATAAATTATCTTTTCAGTCAGATGCCTGTTTTTCAGCAGGTGGGCGCAGGGGCTTACAAGGAAGGGTTGGACAACAGTTTGGCTTTAGACAAGTATTTTGCGCATCCGCACACGAGGTACAAAACCATACACGTTGCGGGGACTAATGGCAAAGGGTCTACCTCGCATCTGCTGGCGGCCATATTACAAGAAGCGGGTTATAAGGTAGGGCTTTACACTTCGCCCCATTTGGTCGATTTCCGCGAACGCATCCGTGTGAATGGAAAGAAAATACCGGAACAATATGTCGTGGATTTTGTGGAGCGTCATAGAAGCTTTTTTGAACCGATACACCCTTCGTTTTTTGAGCTTACCATGATGATGTCGTTTTGCTATTTTGCAGAGCAGGAGGTAGATGTTGCCGTCATAGAAGTTGGTTTGGGCGGACGTTTGGACAGCACAAATATTATCACGCCAATAGCTTCGGTTATAACAAATATAAGCCTCGACCATACCCAGTTTTTGGGCGATACGCCCGAAGCGATAGCCACAGAAAAAGCAGGGATAATAAAACCCGGCATCCCAGTGGTGATTGGCGAGGCTCAAGGAGGCGTTCGTAAAGTATTTGAAGCCAAAGCACAAGAAGCCGGTGCGCCCATCATTTTTGCAGAGGAGGCAAACCCCATCCTTGCAGCCGATAGGCAGGCCAACGGAAGGTGGCAGTACCAAACAGAGCCTTACCCTAATCTGGTGGGCGAGTTGGGAGGTTTGGCACAGGTGAAGAACGCGGCAACCGTTCTTTGTGTACTCGATGTTCTGCAAAACGAAGGATTAAATATCGTACCCAAAGCCGTATATGAGGGTTTTGCCAATGTTTGTGAACTGACAGGGTTGATGGGGCGTTGGCAAATTATCAGGCAATCGGCTCCTAAAATAGTGTGCGATACGGGACATAACACAGGCGGAATCCGTTATATTGCGGAGCAACTTGCCTCCGAGAAATACAATCGCTTACATATTGTGATAGGTATGGTCAACGATAAGGATATAAGCCATGTGTTGGAGTTGTTGCCCAAGAAGGCTACATATTATTTTACCCGTGCCGATATCCCCCGTGCATTGAGCGATGAAGATTTGCGCAATCAGGCTTCTGCTTTTGGTTTGGAGGGGCGTTCTTACCATTATGTCAGAGACGCGGTAGAGGCAGCCTTAGAGAATGCAACGGACGATGATTTTATTTTTATTGGTGGTAGCAACTTTGTGATTGCCGAGGCATTACCCCTTTTTGACTGATTGGCTGAAATGTGTGCCTACGGTCATTCCCGACGTGGGAGAGTATATATGAAATTGCACGCGGGAGCCTTTGTGGAGGTCTATGCGCTCTATTATCTGCCCGTATGTCATTTCGGTTCTGTTTAGCAGAACAACCGTGTCTTTGCCCGACGCCTCTTCTTTCTTAATGCCGAAGATACGGCGCAAAGCGGCAAACGATGCCCGCAAGGCGATGCCCGACGAAATGAAAAATGAATACAACCTCCCGTAATTAGGATAGTGTTTCTTAAAGAATATGTGCATGGCCTCGTAAAAGACTTTCACGTACTTCATATCGTCTTTGCTTGTGCTTTCGCCCTTGTAGTGTATAATGCGCTGGGGCAGGTAATAGTTTTTATATCCTCCTTTCACAATCCGGTACGAGAGGTCTATATCCTCGCCATACATAAAGAAGGCTTCGTCCAGATAACCAACCTTATCTAAAGCCTCTTTGCGCATCATCATGAATGCTCCGGCCAAAACGTCAACCTCGTGCGTTTCGTTCTCGTTCAGGTAGCGCAGATGGTATTTGCCAAAGGAACTGGAATTTGGGAAAAGCTTAGCCAACCCAAAAATCTTGCAAAAGGAATTCCACGGCGAAGGGAATCCGCGTTTCGATTCGGGCAGGAATCGCCCCGAGCCGTTAATCATTTTCACACCAACTCCTCCCGACAGCGGATGGCTGTCCATAAACCGGCATACGTTTGCAAAAACGTCTTCGCCCACAACCGTATCGGGGTTCAGTAGCAGTATGTATTGCCCTTTGCTGAGCCTGATGGCTTGGTTGTTGGCTTTGGCAAAGCCGGGATTGTCTTTATTCTCGATAAAGGTTACGTTGGGGAATTTGGGTTTGAGGTACTCTATTGAACCGTCGGTCGAGTTATTATCAACAACAAACACTTCCATTCGGAAATCGGTTTTCGATTCAAAGACCGAAAGCAGGCATTGTTCCAGAAAGTATTTTACGTTGTAATTTACTATTATAACCGATAGTTTGGGCATAGTATGCAGAAAGTATTTTTTTAGGTTTTAAGCGGCAAAGCTAAACATTATTGATATCATTTCCGATATAAAAACGCATTTTTCGGGCTTTTATTATCCGTATCAATTATGCTTGCTCTATAATCATCTCCCCTCCAAGAAAAGGTCTAAATCGTCGCTTCCGGCATCTACATCAAGAACAATTCCGTCTTTATCTAAAAGAATGCTATAGGGAATTCCACTGAAATGAAGCTTTCGCCTGATGTTGGTTGCGAGTTCATCATCAAGTGTAACAAATTGTAACCAAGGCATACCATGTTTTTCTAAAGCTTTTTCCCAAGCCTTCCTCGAAGAATCGAGCGATACGCTTATTATCTGCAAACCTTTGCCTTTATATTTTTCGTACACTTTTTTTAGGTTGGGGATATCTGCTACGCAAGGGCCGCACCACGAAGCCCAGAACTCAACAAAAAGATAGTTGTCTTTGCCAATAAATTCGGATATCTGTTTTTCGTTTTTGTTGGAATCGAAAAAATAAAAGTCCGTTATTTTATTGCCTATCATCGATTTGCTTCTGGCCACTTCTTCGTTGTCAGCTTTTCGTATAGCAATAGCCGATTTTATTTGGGGGTAGTTTCTCTCTTCGGGGCTGATTTCTTGAAGTGCTATATCGAAAATAGAATTAGGAAGACAGTTTAAAATATACAAACCAAAGGCATTGGTGGTATTACGGAGGAAGAAACTTTTTTCCGTAGCATAATAGTTATCTATATAAGCTTGACTAAAGTTTTCGCTCGGCTTCAGTTTTTTCCCTTTTCCGATATGTTCTGAGCGAAAGTCTAAAAATGCCTGAAGATCGTCATTTATAGGAGTGCCGCCAACGCGGGTAAGAGAGTCTGAGTCCGAAAGCAGAACCGTGATATTGCCCTTTTCTAAGACAAGTGCATACGAAAGAACCAAATCTTGGTTTTCTTCTTTGGTTGCTATGCGGGCAAAGTTGTTAATAGACTCTCTCCCTGTAAAACTGAATTTGCCGTCTACAATGGTTGTTGAATCTTCCTTAAAATCTAAATCGCTGGGATATGTAAGGATTATGGTTTTTCCGTTGTGTATCGCATCAATGCTTCCATCTATATAGAATGTATTGCTTTGTGCCACGGTAAACTGTGCAACTAACAGACAGATAAAGAATAGTATGCCTTCCGTTTTTTTCATAAGTCCCGGTGTTATTTGAAAGAAGCTTTATCCCATGTAAATGTTCGTGGCTGTTCGGTAAGGAAAGGGCAAACTTTTTGGTAATCTTCGGCCGAAAGGTAATTTATGACCTCATACTCCGCTTTGATAGTCGTATCGTTTGCCGACAGACTTAGTTTTATGGGGTGCATATCGAGTATTTTTTCAGCAAGCAGATATTCTTCGCTGCCTTTATCGGCATCGGGCTTAATGAACCACCGGAAATCTTTTTTGGGGAAAAGCCCCTCCTGGCTGACGGCAGACCATTGGGTGGTATAGAATTGTATCCGGCTGTCGCAAGCTTTTGCACAAACGGATGTGATGACGCAAACTATTTTTGAGTCGTTGATAAGCGGGAGTAATTTTATTTGTATGGTTCCTACTTCCGAGGTTTTCAGGGCGATATAATCGTCGGTCATAGCCACTCGTTCTATGATTCCGTCTAAAGAGGAGGCAGCGGTAATTTTAACTGTATCGTTGGGGTGGGATACCAGTTTTTCTTTGCTTTCGGCGTTTAAGCCGAAAATCACGCTATCGGGTATTTCCAGAAAAACAGCGGTTATATCTTGTCCTTGAATACTCAGAACCGAAAAGCAAAACAGAGCCAGTAGCGCGAAAGTTCGTTTCATATGTCTTTTTTTTAATCTCAAATATAGTGAAAACATTACTACCGCGACCTTAATGTAAGGTTATCTTCGGGTTCTTTTAAGTTTTTTTCAAGAGAGGTGTGTGTCCTGTTCGTTCTTCAGATTCCATTTCAGTACTATATAGCCTATTGCCCCAGACAGCAGAGAGCCAATCAGAATGGAAAGTTTTGAGTTGTCTATAACCGAAGCTTCGGCAAAGGCCAGCATCGTTATAAATATAGACATCGTGAAACCTATACCTCCCAAAAAACCTATCCCAACAATGCTTTTCCAATTGGTGTACGAGGGAAGGCTTGCCAGCTTTAAAGCCTTCACAACGAGGAAACATGCCAAAACTATACCTATCGGCTTGCCTAAAATCAAGCCGGCGAGTATGCCCAGAACTTCGTTTTCGGCGAGCATATGTTGCAGGTCGGTATTGACGTGTATGGCAGTGTTTGCCAAGGCAAAAAGCGGCAGTATGGCAAACGAAACAGGATAGTGAAGTTTATGCAGGAAAGACAACGACATCGATTTTTTGTCGGCACTCTCACCAAAAGGAATCGTAAAGGCAAGCAATACGCCGGCTATTGTGGCGTGTATGCCCGATTTCAGCATAAAAAACCACATAAACACACCACCTATAATATAAGGCAAGGCATATTTCACTTTACTGCGTTTGAAGAGAAGCAGCAGGACGAATATGGCAATAGAGGCGGCCAACGATAGAAAATCGAGGTCTTTCGTATAGAAAATGGCAATAACTATGATTGCGCCCAAATCGTCAATAACAGCCAACGTCATCAAGAAGATTTTGAGCGAAACAGGCACTCTGTTTCCTAACAGCGACAATATGCCCAGAGCAAAGGCTATATCGGTAGCCATCGGGATTCCAAACCCGGATTGGGTGGGTGTGTTGTAGTTGAACAAGGAGTATATCAACGCGGGAACAATCATTCCGCCTATTGCCGCGCTTATAGGCAGTAAAACGTTTTTGGGGTTCGATAGTTCCCCTATCTTCATTTCCCTGACAAGTTCAAGACCCACCATCAGAAAGAAAACCGCCATCAGCCCGTCGTTTATTATTAACTCAAGGTTTATGCCGCCTATTATATCATGATGCCAAAGTCCCGAATAATACTCGCCTATGGGCGTGTTGGTAAGGATTAGCGACACAAGGGCACACAACACTAAGATTATGCCCACGGCTTGTTCACTTTTAAAAAAACTTTTCACGAAAGATAAAGAAGGCATAGGCTGATTATGTTTTTGTAATAAATATTTCTTGGGGATAGGTCACCTCTTCCAGAAACAGGGCATGTCCGGGCACGGAATGTCCGGCCACGCATCGGTCTTTGGCTTCGATAATCCGGCGCATACCTGTTTCGTTTAGCTTGCCCCGCCCTGCTTCGAGCAGAGTGCCTACGATGGCTCTCACCATATTCCGCAGAAAACGATTGGCCTGTATTGTAAACACATAGTCGTCTCCTTCCTGTATCCATTGGGCTTGGGTTATGGTGCAATTGTTGGTTTTTACATCGGTATGCAGTTTGCTGAAACTGGTAAAATCTTCGTATTCGAACAACACGTTGGCACATCGGTTCATCATCTCTGTGTCAAGGTTTCCGTGTATTTTGTATTTGAAAGGATACAAGAACGGGTCTTTTTGCGTGGTCAGATAGTAACGGTACAGGCGCGATGTGGCATCGAACCGGGCATGCGCATCCTGTTTTACTTCCACTATATTATATATAACAATATCGTTTGGTAATATACGGTTCAGTTTATCGGCCAGTTGAAGGGGGGCTATCTCTTGTTCGGTATCGAAGTGGGCTACCATCTGTCTGGCATGCACCCCGCTGTCGGTTCGTCCGGCTCCTGTTATTGGCACTTGCGTGCGAAGTATTGTTGCCAAAGACTTTTCTATTGCTTCCTGCACGGCTACACCATTCGGTTGGTTTTGCCAGCCGCAGTAGTCAGTACCGTTGTATGCCAAATAAATAAAGTATCGCATATGTAATTTATATATTATCTGACGGTAATATGAAAACATGCTTGTTTTCGTTCGTGCTTTATGTAACACTCGTCTCCTTCACGAAGGTCGTGGAGAACTTGCCCTAAAACGAGCTTCAGCTTGTCGGGACTTAAATCCTTGCCCGAATTCTGTACCTTGGCAAACCTGCGCCACGATATATCGAAGGTGGTTGCGTAGCGGTGAGCCGAATTGTCGCTGGCATTACGGTTTCTTTTTGTCAGGGTCTTAACGTCCTCGTCGGTCCGGGTAATGCTTGTAACGATGGGTTTATATAATGTAAGTTTCTGGTTGATGAGCGAATCGCGGAAATTGGCCGATATCTTGGTCAGTAGCGCCGAAGCATCCGGAACAAGGTAAGGAATAGAGTGTTTTAACTCATCCAATCGGTATAATTCAATTTCGCAAGGTATTCTCACCAGTTTATCTTTGCAAAGAGCCGTATCGGCCCTCGATTCTAAAACAGAGATGCCTTTAGCCAGTGCGGCACTTGTATGGAGGTCGTGCAAATCGCTAAACGTTTTATTGTAGTTCCCGTTAAAGCGGGTATGTTTTCTGGGCGTATTTTCTTGGGGGAGGGTTTTTGGCTCGGACTTACAAGATAAGATTGCGACCCAAATGATAAATATTAAACAAAAACTTAGAGGGGAATATTTCATTCTTTACTTCTGATTTTACTAATGTAGGTGCAAATATAATAAAAAAGAGGTAACGGTAAATGGAGAGAAAAGCGGTTGCCTGCTCTTTATGTTTCATGGCTCGTATATTTTTTTCAAATTTTCTTTTGTATTGCAAGTTCTTGTTAACGAGGGATTGCGGATGGTTTTGGGGGTATTTTGCGAAAAAAACTTTATAAAAAAGGTTTTAAAAAGTTTGGATAGGATTAAAGTTTGTTTTACTTTTGCATCCGCTTTCCGGTTAAG
>NZ_JARXWE010000013.1 GCF_029893235.1 Dysgonomonas sp. PH5-45 | reverse complement strand
AAAAAGCCGTGCGCTTAACCGGAAAGCGGATGCAAAAGTAAAACAAACTTTAATCCTATCCAAACTTTTTAAAACCTTTTTTATAAAGTTTTTTTCGCAAAATACCCCAAAACCATCCGCAATCCCTCGTTAACAAGAACTTGCAGAATAAATAAAAAATGAAAAACACACTTATTTTTCAGTTGGGGCGAATTGTAAAACTACAAAAAAATATTTTACACCCAAAACATTTTGTTCTTTTTTCTTGGACACATCCGTTTTTTTATCTTGATTTGAAACTCAAAATTAATTAATGAAACAAGATGAAAAGTAATTTCCTATACAGCTATTGCCTATTGTTACTCTTGTGCTTTGTGGGCTGTTCCGAAAAAACACAAGCCGGATTAAATAGCACAGAAGCTACACCCCCCACTATCAGTATAAACCGATTCGACAAAAAATTGTATTCGTACCTGCAAACGCCCAACCCCACTCAAGAAAGGGAGCTGAAGGAAGAGTACAGCGACTTTCTGTTAGCTTTTGGAATAATAACCATCAGCCGGCCAAACATCAACGAAGAGCTTTTCTTCCCATCGCTCCAGAAGTATTTTTCGAACGAAATGTTACATTATATATATACAGATGCCCTAAAAACGTTCGACGATGTAAGCGCTTATGAACAAGAACTGGCAAATGCAGACCTGCTCATAGCCCAAAACTTTAATCAAAAACGTTTGCCTATATTAGGAATGCATATATCAGGGTTTAAAGAAAACACAATCGTTCTCGAAAACTACATTTCTATATCCATCGACAAATACTTGGGAAAAGATTACCCTGCATATTTGAGATTCTTTGAAGAATATCAGCGTAGGCAAATGGAGCCGAAGTTCGTTGTGCGCGACTTTATCAAGGCTTGGCTACTGTCCGAAAAAACGCAAGTAACAAAAAAGCGTAACCTGTCGGAAGAAATCATAGAAGAAGGTAAAAACCTTTACGTACTATCAATAGCCTTGCCCAACTGGAAGGAGGCCGACCTGATAGGATATACCGAAGAGCAAATGGCTTGGTGCACCGAAAAAGAAGTTCAGATATGGAAAGCCTTGATTCAAGGGCAGTTCCTGTTCAACAAAGACCCTCTCACAATTCAGAAATTCATTGGCGAAACATCCTTCACAACGCCCCTATCGTCCGATTCGCCCGGAAGGGTTGGCGCATGGGTTGGCTGGCAAATTGTTCAGCACTACATGAAACAAACAAACAGCAGCTTGGCAAATCTGATGAACACCGATGCCCAAACAATACTGAAAGAGTCGAAATACAATCCTAATTAAAAAAAAGGACAAAGCACATCGCCAAGCGCCAATTTGACAAGCCGACAGTTTTGCAGGATATATGGCACAAATTTTGTTGAGGCTATATCTCGATTCATGACGAATATATATTAACTTTGCACGCTTTGCTATTGTTTATCGGCATCTGCGGATATTACAATACATACAAAGAGTGAAACGGAAAGAAACAAAGATGCTGAAGAAAGATAAATTAGATTTTTTAAACATCGAAGAAGGTGCTGACCCTGTAATATCGTTTGTTACAGGCGACTTTAACGATGCCGACTGCCATATAGACGAAAAAGACCTGCAAGAAGACTTACCTATACTTGCCCTGAGGAATACTGTTATTTTTCCGGGCACAAGCCTTCCGATAGCCGTTGCCAGAGCAAAATCCCTGAAACTGATAAAGGGGCTGAACAAGAAAAAAGGACGCTACGTAGGCCTTATCTGCCAAAAAGAGGCCGATACGGAAGACCCCACAATAAACGACCTGTATCAGGTGGGCGTTATTGGCGAGATTCTGCGTGTAATAGAATTCCCTGACGACAAAAGCGTTACCGTTATCTTTCAAGGCAAAAAAGCCTTCGAGGTAAAAGAAGTAACCCAAACGGAACCTTATATGCGTGCCCGTTTCAATATCCGAGAACCCAAACCGATACCCAGTGCCGATAAGGAATTTGAAGCCCTGCTGGAGTCTATCCGCGACCTTGCCACGCAAATGCTACGCATGTACGGAGAGCCACCCAAGGAACTGATGCAAAGGCTTAACGCCATAGCAAAATCGCCTATTCTTGTAAATTATTGTTGCACCAACCTGCCCGTTTCGGCTGCCGAAAAACAGGAACTTCTTGACCTAAACGACGAGAGAGAAAGGGCTTACCGCCTATTGATGATTCTGAACCGCGAAAACCAGATGATGGAAATGAAAATGGACATCCAACTGAAAACCCGCGAAGAACTGAATCAGCAGCAAAAAGAATATTTTTTGCAACAACAGATAAAAACCATTCAGGATGAATTGGGCGGAAACCCGCAACAATCGGACATTGACGAATTTCGCAAGCGGGCAAAAGAAAAAAAATGGAATGCCGAGATTGCCGATACGGTAGAAAAAGAAATACGTAAACTGGAACGCCTGCATCCGCAGTCGCCCGACTATACAACGCAATTCAGTTATCTGCAAACCGTATTGGATTTGCCTTGGAACGAATATACCAAAGATAATTTCAACCTGAAGCATGCTCAAAAAGTGCTCGACCGCGACCACTTTGGGCTCGAAAAAGTAAAGGAGCGCATCGTTGAGCATCTGGCCGTATTGAAGCTGAAAGGTGATTTGAAATCGCCCATCATCTGCCTGCATGGCCCTCCCGGTGTAGGTAAAACTTCGCTGGGCAAATCTATTGCCGAAGCCTTGAACCGTAAATATGTACGTGTATCGTTCGGCGGATTGCACGACGAATCGGAAATCAGAGGGCATCGCCGCACCTATATAGGAGCCATGCCCGGACGAATCATACAAAACATACAAAAGGCCGGGTCGTCAAACCCCGTCTTTGTTCTTGACGAGATAGACAAGATAGGAAACGATTTCAGGGGCGACCCCTCTTCGGCTCTGCTCGAAGTGCTCGACCCCGAACAGAACTTCGCCTTCCACGACAATTATCTGAACATCGACTTCGACCTCTCGAAAGTGCTTTTCATAGCCACCGCAAACAACGTGGCAGGCATTTCGCAGCCTTTGCTCGACCGCATGGAGATGATAGACGTGAGCGGATACATCATAGAAGAGAAAATAGAGATTGCGCGCCGCCACCTTATACCCAAGCAATTGGAGTTTCACGGGCTGAAAACGGAAGACATCGAACTGCCTAAAAAAACTCTCGAAAAGATAGTGGAAGATTATACCCGCGAATCGGGCGTACGGGCACTCGACAAAAAAATCGCACAAATCATGCGTAAAGTTGCTCTGAAAGTAGCCACAAAAGCCGATTATCCGAAAGAACTGAAACCTGAACACCTGACTGAATATCTGGGTGCTAAAATATTCTCGAAAGACGAATATCAAGGCAACGATTACGCAGGTGTGGTTACAGGCTTGGCATGGACATCGGTGGGCGGAGAAATACTATTTATAGAAACTTCTCTAAGCAAAGGCAAAAGCGGAAAACTTACCTTGACCGGAAATCTGGGCGATGTGATGAAAGAGTCGGCAATGCTGGCCATGGAATATATACGCTCGCACAACCAGTTTCTGGGCATCGACGATGATGTGTTGAACAACTGGAACGTACACATTCACGTTCCTGAGGGTGCTATTCCTAAAGACGGACCGTCGGCGGGTATAACCATGGTTACCTCGTTGGCATCGGCTTTCACCCAACGGAAAGTAAAAGCCAATCTGGCAATGACAGGCGAAATCACCCTCCGTGGCAAAGTTCTCCCCGTTGGCGGAATCCGAGAAAAGATACTTGCCGCCAAACGCGCGGGCATCAAAGAAATCATCCTCTGCAAAGATAATAAGAAAGACATAGACGAGATAAAAGCTCTTTATCTGAAAGGACTGAAATTCCACTTCGTGGCAGACATAAAAGAGGTTCTGGAGATTGCCCTGCTTAAAGAAAAAGTGCCGCATCCACTCAACTTGCATATAAAAGACAAGGACGCCGAAAAATAAACTAAATAAACAAAACACAGGGTAGATACTACAAGAAAAAAGTATCTACCTTTGTTTTTTAGGGTAAACGCATAAAACACATGAAAGAAAAGAAAAGTAAACAAGGCTGGTTTGCCATAGTCAGAATGTATACTATCTCTATCGTTATAGGGGCTTGCTTAGGCGTAGCGGCAAATGTAATGCCCGATAGCGTGAAAGAATTTTTCGGTGGTTTGTGGCATAACGAAATCTACGGGACGGGAACCGGGTTTTGGTGGATCGACACCATATTATGTATCATTGCCTTTGTGCTGGCATATTACCTGCAAATTATCCTACACGAAGGCGGACACCTTTTTGCGGGGCTAATGTCGGGCTACGGTTTTGTATCGTTCCGTATAGGCAGTTTTGTTTTTATGTTCGAAGGCAGGAAAATAAAAGTGAAACGGTTTGCCATAGCCGGCACGGGCGGTCAATGCCTGATGTCGCCTCCCGATGGGTTTGACGTGAAAACGGTTCCTTATATAAGGTATAACATCGGTGGAGTGTTGGCAAACTGCCTGGCCTCCGCAGTCTGTTTTTGGATATTATGGATGTTTCAGCCACCATTTCCTTTAAATTTTTTTCTGGCCGTAATGTGTTTTCTTGGAATGCTGTTTAGCCTCATGAATGGTATCCCGATGAAGATTTCGGGCATCGCCAACGACACCTATAATATACTCATGCTCCGCAAAGACATGATAGCCCGCAGGGCTTTTATGCTCCAACTGAAAGCGAACGCCTTGCTAAGCCAAGGTACACGCCTGCGCGAAATGCCCGAAGAATGGTTCGTGCTTCCACCCGATGCCGATTTCAATAACTATCTGCATGTTTCGATAAAAATGCTCGAAGCCGGACGCCTTCAAGACCTCGGCGAACAAGACGAAGCACGCCGTTGTTTGGAGGAGTTAGAACCTTATCTGCCCCGCATGATACGCATCTATCGTTACGAAATTCTGTGCGAACTTGCTTTCTACAAAATCATATCGGACGAGAGCCGTGAGCAGATAGACGAAATTTTGACACCCCAACTGAAAAAATATGCCACACAATACAGCCGGTTTATGCTCAGTAAGAAACGCTTGCTATATGCCTACGCCCTGTTCGTAGAAAAAGACAATGCTAAAGCCCGGCAGCTTTACGAAGAAGCCCTGCAAATGAAAGACTCACTTCCCCTCAAAGCCGAAGCCGAAAGCGAGATAGAAATGATGGAACGTCTTACCAAGTAAAGTCTAAGCCATTCTTTTTTTCTTTTTGCTTATTCGTGGTTATTTACGTACTTTTGCACAAATTTCACACTAAATGTCCGAGCTGGAAAAAGGAAAATCGTCTGTAATAACCCTTTTGCGATCCATTATGCAATATGGGTTTGTGTTGGGTATATTCTGGTTCATCAAATATATATTCTTCATCATTTTCGACCTTTGGGACCATATGTGGTACGTCTATAACCTACTTAATATAGGCACTTTGCTACTATATTATGTTTTGGTGAAAAGATACCGCGACAATGCCTTGGGCGGCAAGCTGGGTTACCTGCAATGCATTATATTCTCCACGCTGCTGTTCTTCTTTGCATCGCTCCTCGAATCCATAATCATGTATATACACATCGGGATTATCAATCCCAACTTTGTGTCGCAACACGGCCGCGGATTGTCTTTGCAGATAGCCGAGCTGTTTTACCAGATGTTTACCTCGCCCACTCATACCATAAATGTGGCTAAACCCTTCAAACTGGCAAGCAACGCTGAATATATCATTAATAATATATACACGAGCAGTTTGTATGGTTTCTTTTTGTCTTTAATTTATGGTATATTTGTACGTCGTAAAAAACTTTTGAAAATGTAACCCCATGGATATATCTGTTGTCATCCCATTGTATAACGAAGAAGAGTCGCTCCCCGAACTATACGCATGGATAGATAGGGTAATGAAGGCAAACGGTTTTTCGTTCGAAGTCATTTTTATTGACGATGGCAGCACCGATCGTTCGTGGGAGGTAATACAACAATTGAAAGAAACCTCAGCCCACATCAAGGCCATAAAATTCCGCCGCAATTATGGTAAATCGCCGGCTCTGCACTGTGGTTTTGCCAAAGCAGCGGGCGATGTGGTGATAACCATGGATGCCGACTTGCAAGACAGCCCCGACGAGATTCCCGAACTATATCGCATGGTGAAACAGGACGGATACGACCTTGTTTCGGGTTGGAAGAAAAAACGCTACGACCCCCTGTCTAAAACCATTCCCACAAAGCTATTCAATGCCACCGTACGGAAAGTATCGGGCATAAAAAATCTGCACGACTTTAACTGCGGACTGAAAGCCTATCGCAATGTTGTTGTCAAAAACATTGAAGTTTATAACGACATGCACCGCTACATTCCTTATCTGGCAAAGAATGCAGGTTTTAAGAAAATCGCGGAAAAAGAAGTTGCGCACCAATCGCGCAAATACGGCGAAAGCAAATTTATGGGCATAAGCCGTTTCTTTAACGGTTATCTCGACCTGTTGAACCTGTGGTTTCTGGCAAAATTCGGACGCAAACCAATGCACTTTTTCGGCGTATTGGGCAGTTTGATGTTTTTTATCGGGCTGATAGCCGTTATTCTGGTGGGCGGGATGAAACTTTATGCCATGAACAGCGGCCACGATTACAGGTTGGTTACCGACTCTCCCTACTTCTACATTGCCTTGACGATGATGCTTTTGGGAACACAGCTTTTCCTTGCCGGATTTTTGGGCGAACTCATTTCGCGCAACGCACCCGAAAGGAACAATTATACCATAGAGCAAGAGCTGGAATAAAACCTGATTTTGTATCCCTCAAAAAAAAACTTGGACAATACCCGTAGGGAATTTAGAGAATTTATGTCAAATTTGTCCTTCTGACCGTAGGGAAGAATCTCCTTTTTGATAGAAGAGATGTTTCACTATCGTTCAACATGACAAAAAGGAAATTACTTATTATAAACACTTTATGGCATAATCCTTGAGTCGCCTACGCTCCTCGAACGTTGTTTCTGAACAAAGTGAAGAGTCTCTGTTTTTTTATTTAAGATCCTTCGTTACACTCAGGATGACAATCTGAAATGAATATATGTTATTTCTCAAATAATTAGCTTTTATTTTCTAAATGCACTACGGGTTGTACAATATCAAATTGTTAGCGGCAGATACCGTTTAAAGGGCAAGCCCCTTCTTTCGGTTGACAAACTTTAAAGAAAACAAACTCTGAAGCCTGTTTTTAAAAATAACGCATAAATCTTGGCAGAGTGGATTATTATAGTAATTTTGCACACTATTGTATATAGAATTATTTGTCTAAAATATTAACTTTTTATGAAAAGAGACACAGCGATTTTCGACATCATCGAAAGAGAGCATCAGCGTCAGCTGAAAGGTATAGAGCTAATCGCTTCCGAAAACTTCGTAAGCCCACAAGTAATGGAAGCAATGGGTTCGGTTTTAACAAACAAGTATGCCGAAGGTTATCCGGGCAAACGCTATTATGGTGGTTGCGAAATAGTTGACCTTAGCGAACAGTTGGCAATAGACCGTTTGAAAGAAGTTTTCGGCGCAGAATGGGCTAACGTTCAGCCTCACTCGGGCGCGCAGGCTAATGCCGCGGTATTTTTGGCTTGCTTGCAAGCTGGCGACAAATTCTTGGGTCTGAACCTTTCGCACGGTGGACACCTTTCGCACGGTTCGCCTGTAAACTTCTCAGGATTGATGTTCCACGCTTTGGAATACAACGTGAAAGAAGACACCGAAACAGTAGACTACGACCAGATGGAAGCTTTGGCAAAAGCCGAAAAACCAAAACTTATAATTGCCGGAGCATCTGCTTATTCTCGCGAGTGGGATTACGCACGTATCCGCAAGATAGCCGATTCTATCGGTGCTATTTTCATGGTCGATATGGCTCACCCTGCCGGATTGATTGCTGCCGGATTGTTGAACAACCCGCTTCCTCATGCGCACATCGTGACATCAACTACACACAAAACGCTTCGCGGCCCTCGTGGTGGTGTTATTTTGTTGGGCAAAGATTTCGAAAATCCTTGGGGAAAGAAAACTCCAAAAGGCGAAATCAGAATGATGTCTGCAATCTTGGATTCTGCTGTATTCCCCGGAATGCAAGGTGGTCCGCTTGAGCATGTAATCGCTGCAAAAGCTGTTGCTTTTGGTGAGGCTCTCGATCCATCGTACAAAGTTTACCAAACTCAGGTTAAGAAAAATGCTTCGGTTATGGCTCAGGCATTCTTAGATAAAGGCTACAAAGTTATATCGGGCGGAACAGACAACCACCTTGTATTGGTTGACCTTCGCCAGAAGTTCCCCGAACTGACAGGTAAAGCTGCCGAAAAAGCCCTTGTTGCCGCCGATATCACAACAAACAAAAACATGGTTCCTTTCGATAGCCGCAGCCCGTTCCTTACTTCGGGACTTCGTTTTGGTACACCAGCCATCACAACTCGTGGCTTGAAGGAAGATATGATGCCTCAAATAGTGGAAATGATAGACACTGTGCTTGCCAACCACGAAAACGAAGCAACAATCAAAGCTGTTCACGAAAAAGTAAACAGCATCATGAAAGATTATCCTTTGTTTGCTTGGTAAGGAAAACACACAATACCAATAAGCAAATAAATAACCCCTACACTGCCGTGCAATTTAAACATTGTGCGGCAGCGTTTTTTTGTATAAAGTTGTGAGTTAGCACAGGTTCTTATACCTTTACGCCATGATTTTTCCGTTTATGAATTTTATCGTTCAACACAAAGCATGATATCTGTAATCGTATCCGTTTATAAAAAGCTTGACAATCTTGACCTTATTCTGCAAGGTTTGGACAGACAATCGTACAAAGACTTCGAGGTAGTTGTGGCAGAAGACAACGATGCGCCCGAAACGATAAGCTTTTTAGACAACGCCCGCAAGAGGCATGCTTTCGCGATAAAACACGTAAGCCAAGAGGACAAGGGCTTCCGCAAAACGCGGATACTGAATAAAGCCCTGCTCGTGGCAGAAGGCCAATATCTGGTTTTTCTGGACGGCGATTGCATTCCGCACCGGCATTTGCTCCGCAACTATCACAAATACCTTACGCCAAACACGGTTTGCATGGGCAAACGGTGCGCCCTGAAAAAAGAATTTTCGGAAAAGATAGTAAGCCGCAAAAAACTGGGCTGGACAAACATACTATACCTGATGCTCAACAGCCTCACTCCCGAAAGCGGTTTGTACCTACCCGCCGAAGGCGAACGCAACGACAATTACAAACTGATACTTGGCTGCAACTATGCCCTACCCCGTCAACTGCTGCTCGATATTAACGGCTTTGACGAAGATTACGACCACGCAGGCGTGGGCGAAGACCACGACATAGACTGGCGGCTGCGCAAACTGGGTGGTGTGCGCTTCCTGAACATAAAGCATTCGGTTATTGTATATCACATCTATCACGATGGGCATTACAACCAGAAAGTAACCCTTGCAATGAATATGCTGCTCGAACATAAGCTGAAACAGCAGCAAATAAGATGTCTGAACGGGATAGAAAAACTTGGTTCGGAACTCGGCAGCGAAGCCGAAAAGCAAGCCATCTTCCGGTTTATAGAAGAAAGCTACAACAAACCCGAGGAGCCGGTAACCGACAGCGCAACGAAGGAGGCACAGGAATGTACTTTCGCTCCTTTCGACTTCATCATTCCCCACCATACCGACTTCAATATACAGCAAATAAAGCACCTCAACATTCTTGAGCAATACAACCGCTGCGGATTAGACCCTTACCGGGAAACCATAGTGATAGACTTGGGCGAACTGGAGGTTTGCCAAGCAGAAAACAAAGAAAGTTATATCCTTGACTATCTGGAACAAAACCCACACAATAGACAAATCCTTGTCATGGGGCTTGGCACTAAAAGTGAACGGGATGCTGTAAACGAAACGATAAGAAAGAAATACCCGAAGGCCGTATCTGCCATTAACAAACTATCGCCAAAAGACGAGGTGTATCTCATAGCGCAATGTAAATTTCTGATTACATCTTCTTCTTTCAGTTCAGACTCTATGCATTTTGCAAAAGCCTTGAGTGTGCCATGTGTGGATATGAATAACTCTGATATCGAAATACTTATAGAGCAAGTAGAAAAACTTATCTCCTTTTAATTTGGGGTACGAAACCAGCTTTTCCTGAAGAAAGGGCAATCGGTAGCATCCCGACGTGAAGCCAAAGGATAGAATCGGGCTACTTTAGGGCAAGGATTATCGGTAAACGAAGGATAGTTTGCCATATAACCCAGATTCGAGTATCGGGGCTGAACATAATCGCTGATGTTTACAATACCACCGTCAAGGATACGATAGTCTCTGAAAACTACAAACCCTCCGCCATCGGTACGTATTGCCTGTGTTTTTATGGTATCGCCCGCCAAGCGGTAAGTTCCCCAAATAGGGTAGCGGCACAGGGATGATGTTCCTCCCTCGGCAAAGCAAGCTATCAAATCTTCACTCACATAACTCGTGGTAGCTATGCAAAATAAACCATCGGGATAGAACATATATACCGAAAAGAACGAAGAGTCGCACCCCATTGGCGAAACATAACAGCCGTTTATATTTATACGATTTTCTAAGCCTGTATCTTTACCATCATACAAACAGGTGAAATTTCGGGGGCCAGACGCGCATGCCGAAAAAAGGATTATAAACAACAAACAAACAGATATATTTTTCATCATTTAAGTTTAATATAAAAATTGCTCGCACGTTTTTGTCGTGCTGCCAACAGGAAGCATATCGTGTACATCAAAAGGAGATTCTTCACTTCGGACGACTCAATGACATACGACAATAAAAAAATTTCATCACCTAATACAATGTATAAGGCTTATCGACACCCGCTTGTATAAAGTGGTTCGACGAACTGCCCGTTCTGAAATCGGGAGTATTGAAAAACACCCTATGCCACAAGTTCTGCCCAAGGAATCCCCCTACGGGGCTGTTAAACCCATAGCGCACAATAAGGTCGCGGGTGGTGTAACCAACATACACCGGGCTCGACACTTGCCGCCCCTTGGCATAAACACCCAGACTATTATCCGGCGAAACATCCGTGCGCGCGTCTATATCGGTAGTATAAACATTTGTTCCCGCAAGGAAACCCTTGTACCGTACTTCGAGCGCAGCCGTGCGGTATCGGTCATATATCTTGAATCCGGCGAAGGGGAAAGCCAGAATATCGTCCTCAAAATTTATATTGAAGTCGCCCAGACGCACGCCCAAAAGCCCCGAAAGCTGCTTATCGCCCTGATGATATTTGTTCAGATAGTAGGATGCGCCATATCGGCCATCGTCGTAATTTAGCCCGGCAAACGATGTCCCCACGCCAAAGTCCTGCTTTGCTTTATAGGCATCCGCTCCTGCCGAGAAAGTCCAGTTGCCAACCCTTTGCCACAGGGTAAGGCCTGCCCCCAGCCTAAAGCCGTTGCGGTCGGCTGCACCCGCTGTAAACATCGCTACCAGAGAGAGCGATATGCCAAATCCGTCACGGTTTTTACCTGCGCCGAAAGCCATAGTTGCAGCGTGGTCATTATCGTAACGGAGCTTATGCTGCGAAAAAGCTTTCGGAGTCATCACCAAAAGACAAAGCGACAAAACAGAATTCCGAAATATTCGCGAAAAACAATTTATATGTTCCTTACCCAATGCCATACTTTGCGTATTGTTATCTATTAGTGCTTTTAAAACTTATATTCAATGTAAAAAATATTTATAGTTTTTATCAGTCTAAGATACTTCGTTTCTCTCAGTATGATAAGATGATATTTTATATTATATTTCTGATAGTTAGAGTTCTTTTTTAATTCACTATAGGCTAATACAATTCTTAACAAACAGCCGCAAAGATAGATATTTTTTATATCATTGTTGTTTTATGACAAAGAACAACAAATTTAACGTATATTTGAAAAGTTAAAGAAATGTAATAAGTGTAAATTTCACACGCGCGTATTGTAAGGCAAACAATAAGTGTAAGATTTACAATCAATGTAATTCCATGAGATCTCTAACCCTCGAAAAACAAGAACGATTCTACGTTGTTGCAGATTGTGTTATATTAGGATTCAAAAACGGCAAAATATTTGTATTAATTGCCAAAAGCGACATTGACACACTAAAAGACATGGACTCTTTGCCCAATGTTTTTTTGATGAGTAACAAAGGACTAACCGAAACGGTGGTTCAGTTGGTACAAAAATATACGGGCATTGAAAACACGTATATCTGTCAAGCCAAGGTGTATGATAAGACCCTGCAAAGCGACTACCAGGTTGTGACGGTAGCTTTTTTCGCCCTTATAAACATGCAAGAGTTTGATCAACAACTATTAACCATGCACAACACCCGTTGGGTGGAACTTAGCTGTGCAAAAAATCTGATTATAGACCAAGACCAGATATTGAAGGAAACGGTAGCTTTCATGCAAAAAAAAGCTGCTGCCGAGCCTATCGCCTTCAGCCTGCTCCCCAAAAGATTCACCTTGCCACAAGTACAAAACTTGTACGAAGCCCTCTTTCGGATGACATTCGACAAGAGAAACTTCCGAAAAAAAATATTGGATATGAATATCCTCGATAAGTTCGACGAAAAAGATCGTGTCGGGTCTAAAAAAGGAGCATTCCTCTATAAATTTAACGAAGACAAATTTCAACGGTTTCTGAAGAAAAAGCATATATTCTCTCTTCGCTAAAAACCTCTTCAAAGAGATACGAAACAAATACCGCAATCATAAAATTGGTTAAATATCCGATTCACCCGTATAGCCTGCATGTTATCATTTCAGGCTTTTCCGTGTGATTTTGCTCCTTACCTTCGCTTCATTTTATTATGTTGCAAACAAATTTGCGATTTTAACGCGCGCCGGTTTATTTCAGAAACAGTCATCTGCCCTCGCTTTTGTAAAAAACTCTCCGTATATTCTGCTGTAAAATACCTAAAATCAGTAACACATTATTCAGAAATTTGTACTTTTGTATCGGTTTAAGTATTGTTCTGATAAGGATATTCCAAACAGACCCAAAGCGATGTTTCAGGAATGCAGATTTGAAGGGCAGTGCCAACTTGTGTAAATTATAAAGTATTTTAAAAACTTTTATGGAAAGAAAAACCATTGTTACGGGTGTAATAGGCGCCGATGTACATGCTGTTGGTAATAAGATTCTTGCTTACGCACTGGAAGATGCCGGGTTCAATGTCGTAAATCTGGGTGTGATGGTATCGCAAGACGAATATATAGCCGCTGCCTTAGAAACAAACGCCGATGCTATCGTTGTGTCTTCATTGTATGGACATGGCGAAATTGATTGCAACGGCCTCAGAGAAAAATGCGACGAAGCCGGGCTAAAAGATATTCCTTTGTTGGCCGGCGGAAATCTTGTGGTTGGTAAACAAGATTTTGCCGAAGTAGAAAAACGGTTCAAAGCGATGGGCTATACCCGTGTATATCCACCCGGAACAACTATCGAAACAACTATTCACGATTTGCATGAACTGTTAGATTAAAGCAATCAAAATGAATTACTTGACGGTTGATTTTGGCAGTACATTCACTAAACTGACCCTTATAAACGCCGAACAAGAAACTATTCTGGGCACTGCCAGCGCTTTTACAACCATCGACGTTGACATCGTTAACGGGTTCAATCAAGCGCTGCAAAATCTGGAAAAGAAGATAGGCACATTCAGCTACGACAAAATGCTTTGTTGCAGCAGTGCAGGTGGCGGGCTCAAGATGGTTGCCCTTGGCCTTGTGCCCGAACTGACGGCAAAGGCGGCCAAGATGGCAGCATCGAGCGCGGGGGCAAAAGTGGTTAGGACGTATTCGTTCGAAATATCGCCAAAAGAACAAACCGAAATATACGATATCAATCCCGACTTGATTCTTCTTTGCGGAGGAACAGACGGAGGAAACAAAGATGTAATTGTGGCCAATGCTAAACGACTGTGCAGCATAGACCGCAATTTCTCGATTATTGCAGCCGGAAATAAATGCGCTGCTTACGAGCTGGAGGAGATATTCCGGGCTTCGGGCAAAGACTATGTCATTACCGACAATGTAATGCCCGTTTTCAACAACCTGAATATAGCTCCTGCCAAGAAAAGCATCACCAATCTTTTTATAAAGAAAATAATTGAAGCCAAAGGCCTTTCGGGCGCACAGCAGATGGCTGCAAACGAAATCATACCCACACCGTTGGCCGTGATGGACGCTTGCGAGCTGTTGAGCAAAGGGACAAAAAAGACCGAAGGCTTGGGCGAACTCATAGCCATAGACTTGGGTGGAGCCACAACCGATGTGTACTCGATGGCAAAAGGCAAGCCGGCACACGAAAACGTTGTGGAAAAAGGCCTGCCCGAACCCTTCAGCAAACGCACCGTAGAGGGCGATTTGGGTATGCGATACAGCCTTATCTCTCTGGTTGAAGAACTGGATACCGAAGAACTGGAGGAAAAGCACGGGATAGAAAGCGGCGCCATCGCCCGTTGGGTGGAACGCTGCGCGACCTGCCCCGATACCATTGCCACCACCGAGGCCGAGTTCAGCATAGAACAACTTTTGGCTCACTGCGCGGTAGAGATAGCCGTTGAACGGCACTGCGGATTCATGGAAAGTACATACTCGCCATTGGGCGAGATTTTTTCCATAACCGGCAAAGACCTCACCACCGTACCATATGTATTGGGCATCGGCGGAGCCATGATAAGCAGCAGCAACCCTGCGGCCATACTGGATGGCGCACAATACAACATCCAGAAATTCAACTATATGAAACCAAAAAGTCCGGCATATTTGTTGGACCAGAAATATATTATCGCGTCCATGGGGCTGCTCAGTGCCGAAAATCCTGAGTTGGCCTTAAAACTAATGAAACAAGAAATAAAACAATTATAGCTTAATCAACAACCTAACCAAAGGAGGGTTAAAAAACAAAAATGGAAATAAAGAACATTAAGTTATCGAACGATGATTTTTTTGCCGAACGGAAAGAAATTCTGGAGCAATGGCCAACAGGGAAAGGCGTAGATTTTGACGAAGCGGTAAAATACCAAAAAAGTATTCCCGAAGAAAGACACTTCGGCCGCAAGATGGAAAAAGCCGCCCAAGAAGGTGTAACCCTTATCCAGCCAAGAGCAGGGGTAGCCCTTTACGACAAGCACATCGAACTCTTGCAATATCTTGAAAGCGAAGGCGGAGCAGACCTCCTGCCAAGTACAATAGACAGCTATACCCGCTTGAACAGGTATAACGAAGCTGAGCTCGGCATACAAAAAAGTAAAGAATCGGGACGGTCTATGCTGAACGGTTTTCCGGCCGTGAACTACGGTGTGGATATCTGCCGTGTTGTAACCTCATCGGTTAAAAGCCCAGTACAGGTACGTCACGGAACTCCTGACGCCCGTTTGTTGACAGAAATCACTATTGCCGGAGGTTTCACCTCGTACGAAGGCGGTGGTATATCTTACAACATTCCTTACTCAAAAAATCATTCACTCGAAAGCACTATTGCCCACTGGCAATACACCGACCGTCTTATCGGTCTGTACGAAGAAGCCGGTGTTTCCATCAACCGTGAGCCTTTCGGCCCGCTGACCGGAACGCTTGTACCTCCTTGTATTTCCAACACGGTAGCCGTTCTTGAAGCCCTTTTGGCTGCAACGCAAGGCGTAAAAGACCTTACTGTAGGTTACGGACAGTGCGGAAACCTTATTCAGGATGTGGCGGCTATCCGTTCGCTTAACATCATGACACGGAAATATCTCGATAAGTTCGGATTCAACGATGTACGTGTAACTACCGTATTCCATCAATGGATGGGTGGTTTCCCTCAAGACGAATCTAAATCGTTTGCCGTAATTTCGTGGGGTGCTGCCGCCGCTGTTTTGGCAAAAGCCACAAAAGTGATTGTAAAAACTCCGCACGAGGCAATAGGCGTTCCAACAAAAGAGGCCAATGCAGCCGGACTGAAAGCCACAAAACAGCTTACATCCATGTTGCGCGACCAAAGCTTTGTTGACATACCCGCCGTTGTTGCCGAAAGCGATATCATAGAGCAGGAAATGGAATGTATGCTCCGCAAAATTGAAGAACTTGGCAAGGGCGACTATGCCAAGGGAACAGTTGCAGCCTTCGAGGCGGGAGTTATAGACATACCGTTTGCGCCAAGCAAATTTAACGCGGGCAAAGTTATGCCGGCTCGCGACAATACAGGAGCCGTGCGTCTGCTCGATCCGGGTAATATCCCTCTCACCGACGATTTGCGTGCCTTCCACCGTCAAAAACTGGAAGAACGCGCCGCCTACGAAAACCGTCCGGTTACCTTCCAGATGGTGATAGACGACGTGTATGCCATCGGTAAGGGCTTCCTTGTGGGGCGTCCAAACGAACATATGCATATTTAATTAACAACCAAAAATATTAAAACATATATCTCATGAAAATCATTGATGTTGTATGCGCTCAAGGGAAAACAGGTTTCTTCTTTGACGACCAGAAAGCAATAAAGGCAGGAGCAAAAAACGACGGAGCTTTTTATTTGGGCAAACCCATGACCGAAGGCTTCACGGCCGTACGCCAGGCAGGTGAGTCTATCTCCGTGCTGTTCATCCTCGAAAACGGAGCTGTTGCCCACGGCGACTGCGCGGCCGTGCAATATTCGGGAGCCGGCGGACGTGACCCTTTGTTCCTTGCGAAAGACTTTATTCCTATCATCGAAAAAGAAATTGCTCCTTTGTACAAAGGCAAAGATATAACCAGCTTCCGCGAGCTTGCCGACATCGTTGATAAGAGAGTGAACCCTGCAACAGGCAAGGTGTATCACACGGCTATACGCTACGGTGTTACCCAAGCTTGTCTTGACGCGGTTGCCAAAAGCAAATCGAAACTGATGGCGCAGGTTATTGCCGAAGAGTACGGAACAAAAATTTCGGACTCTATCATACCTATCTTCTCGCAATCGGGCGACGACCGCTATATGAACGCCGATAAGATGATTATGAAAGGCGCGGACGTATTGCCTCACGCTTTGTTCAACCATGTGGAAGAAAAAGTAGGTTTGAAGGGCGAAAAAATTCTTGCCTATATTGAGTGGTTAAGAAAACGCATCCTCGACTTTAAACCATACGAAAGCTATAACCCAACCATCCATATCGACGTTTACGGTACACTCGGGCCGGTATTCAACAACGATTTCGCTAAAATAGCCGACTACATCGGTACGCTCGAAGCGGCAGCCCAACCATTCAAATTAAGAGTGGAAGGTCCTGTTGATATGGGCGAACGCGAAGCACAGATAGACGCGCTTGCCGAAATCCGCCGATTGATGGAAGAAAAAGGTGTGAAAGCCGAAATCGTTGCCGACGAATGGTGCAACACCCTCGAAGACATCAAAGACTTTGCCACACGCAAAGCCGGACACATGGCTCAGATTAAAACTCCCGACTTGGGCGGTATAAACAACTCTATCGAGGCGGTTATCTACTGCAAAGAAAATGGTATGGGTGCTTATCTGGGTGGTACTTGCAACGAAACAAACCGTTCGACCGAAGTATGCGCGCACATCGCCATGGCAACCCAACCTATACAATACCTTGCCAAACCGGGTATGGGTGTTGACGAAGGCTATATGCTTGTTTTCAACGAAATGCAACGTGTATTGGCACTAAAAGACAAATTATAAAAACAACCAACTTAAAGATAAAAAATAATATGGAAGAAATCAGAATTCTTTCTCCTACGGCCATACTTGGCTACGGATTCCCGATGGAGTCGTTTGTAGAAGGTATGAAGAGAAAACCTCACGTAATAGCCGTAGATGCCGGTTCGACCGACCCCGGTCCTTATTATTTGGGAGCAGGAAAATCGTTTACCGATTACAACTCCGTGAAACGTGATTTGGGCATAATGATTCCCGCAGCCATCGAAGCCGGAATACCTGTCATAATAGGTACAGGCGGCGGATGCGGAGGGCATCCTCACGTTGAGTTTGTTGTTAAGATTATAGAAGAGATAGTACAGGAAAGCAGCCTGAGCTTCAAATTTGCCGTTATACATTCGGAGTTAGATAAAACCCTGATAAAACAAAAATTGGCAAAAGGCGAAATTGAGCCGTTGCACCCTGCAAAGCAAATCACCGAAAAAGACGTTGACGAAGCCGTGCGCATAGTTGCCCAGATTGGCGAAGAGCCATACATAAAGGCTCTTGACGAAGGCGCGCAGGTGATACTTGCTGGCCGTTCGTACGACCCTTCGGTGTTCGCAGCCCTTGCCATCAAGGAAGGTTTTGACAAAGGTCTTGCCATCCACTTGGGTAAAATTCTTGAATGTGCATCTATCGCAGCCCTTCCGGGTAGCGGTAGCGATTGTATGTTCGGATACCTGCAAAAAGACGGCTTCGTGCTCGAACCTCTATCGCCTATACGTAAATGTACAACCCTTTCGGTTGCCGCGCATACGCTTTACGAGAAAACCAACCCTTACATACTACCGGGTCCCGGTGGCGCTATCGACTTGCACAACTGCGAGTTCACACAAATAGACGACAATAAGGTGCGGGTTACTGGTAGCCGCTTTGTGCCCACCGACGAATATTTTGTAAAGCTTGAAGGCGTTCGCAGTGTAGGTTACCGCACTATTTCGGTAGCTGCCCTGAAAGACCCTATCATGATAGAAAAGATAGACGATGTGGTAAAAAGCGTTCGCGAGCGTGTTGTCAACAATTTTGAAAGCTACGGGATAAAAGATTTCTTCCTCGATTTCAAGATTTATGGCAAAAACGGAGTGATGGGCTTATTCCCCGGTTCGGAAACCCGTGTGGCTCACGAGTTGTGCGTCATTATCGAGGCTGTTGCCGCAACCCAAGACCAAGCCGACACCATTTGCGGTTTCGCACGCAGCACCATGTTGCACTTTGGTTACGAAGGACGTATTTCTACTGCCGGAAACCTTGCTTTCCCGTTCTCTCCGTCCGACTGTAAAGTGGGCGAAGTGTTCGAGTTCAGCGTTTATCATCTGATGAAGGTAGAAAGTCCGACGGAACACTTCCCGATAATATACAGGCAATTTACTAACGGTAAATAAAAACACGAAGTCATGGAATATAACTTAAAAGATATAGCATCTGTTATACGCAGCAAAAATGCTGGACCTTACGAACTTACGTTCGACGTCATTTTTAAAGACTTCGATATGTATAATAAGGTAAAAGCCGCTAAGGCAATCAACGAAAAGGAGTTTGCCCGGTTGTATAACATCAAGGAGTCGGACGTCATCGCATTGGTGTACTTCGACCCCGCCAAAGCCGTAAAAGTGACCATCGTCCGCCCTATCCCATCGGGAGCTTTGGGCGAAACCGATGTATATGGCGCGCAGCAGCATTCGCCGCTAATGAACTATAAGTTCAGCTTGTGATATATACCGTTTTACGTATCACCTTAAACTATGCGTAACCCGATACAAGAATATTCGGTTTTTTCGCAATACTTTGCCCCGCGTGGCAGGGAGCGTTTATTGTATTTGGGAGAACAGATTTCGCAACGACATCTGACTTTCAACGACAGGCTTATCGGTATTGTAGGAGATGCAGGATCAGGAAAATCATCCCTTATAAAAGGGATGTTTCCCGGTCTTGAACTCTCTAACGACGACGATACGCTCAATCCGCGAAAAATAATGCAAGTGCGCGACCTCTTCGAAGACGTCCACGAAGCAACCACCTATCATATAGACATGCGCTTCCAGACAGCCTTCACGCAGATGCACGAAATTGTTGATTTTGTGAACAACGCTCTGGAACGTAAACGCAGGGTGATTGTGGAGCATTTCAATCTGCTTTTCCCGGCCTTGGAGCGCAACGCCGATATGATTGTGGGGATAGGCGAAGAAATAATCGTTACCCGCCCCAGCATTTTTGGCCCGCTACCGCAAAGTATTTACGAAATTGTGCACGAATCGCTCTGGTACCGGAAGATGGCGCATACCATCGAAGACATTACCATACTGATACTAACCACCGAGTTTGGTGTTGACGACAGCATGTACTTCAGCTCCGATATGCGCAATGGTTTCGTTCTGAAGTTTTTTAAAGAAATAGATATCGACTTCGAACGCCTGTCGCGGAGGGTTTGGGAAAAGATAAACAAACACCTGCCCGTAAGCTATTACGACGAAGACCATATAAAAATAGGAGACAGGATTGTGAACTGCAACGGCCCACGCCTGCATATCACAAATACATCGCAGGTAGAGCATTTCACCTTCATCAAGAGGTTCGTCTACGACCCCAAAGCCAACATGTATTGCTTGGTAGGCTTGCTGAGCGACAATTGCGATACACCTATCAACAACTTAAACACTATTCACTTTCTGAAAAGAGAGTTTTGAGCAAACCAGAAATGATGAGACAAATAAATACCGACAAAGTTACCGACCTTGTAGAGAAACTTTGTATCGAAGCCAATTGCAATCTGACCGACGATATTTACACCTGCCTGAAAGATTGCGGCAAGAAAGAAAAATCGGTTTTAGGAAAAAGCATTCTTAACACCCTTGTAGAAAATGCCGATATCGCCCGCCGTGGCACAGACCCTATCTGTCAGGATACGGGTATGACCGTTGTTTTTGTTACCATGGGGCAAGACGTCCATATTGAAGGCGGTTTTCTTGAAGACGCCATCAACGAAGGCGTGCGCCGGGGATACGAAAAAGGCTATCTGCGCAAATCGGTTGTGAAAGACCCTCTCGACAGGGTAAACACCAAAGACAACACTCCGGCCATTATTCACTACGAGCTGGTTCCGGGCGATAAGTTCCATATTACGGTTGCCCCAAAAGGATTTGGTAGCGAAAACATGAGCCGCCTCATTATGCTCAAACCAAGCCAAGGATTGCCAGGCATAAAAGACTTTGTGATAAACACCATATCGGAAGCCGGAGCAAACCCATGTCCACCCATCATTGTGGGCATAGGTATAGGCGGAACAATGGAACGGGCTGCCTACCTCAGCAAGAAAGCATTGCTACGCCCCGTTAACGAAAAAAACAGCCGCCCCGACCTTGCCGAACTCGAAGCTGAACTTCTGGACTCGATCAACGCCTTGGGTATAGGCCCTGCGGGATTCGGGGGAACAACCACAGCCCTGAGCGTAAGCATCCTGACCAATGCCACGCACATAGCCGGGCTGCCTGTTTCGGTAAATATAGGCTGCCACGCAACACGCCACGCCGAAGGAGATTTATAAAACGAAAAGAGCAATAAAAGATATGGATAAAAGAATCGAAATAACAACCCCATTCACCGACGAGGTAATAAAAAGCCTCAAAGCAGGCGATATGGTTTATATATCGGGTACTGTATATACCGCCCGCGACGCAGCCCACAAACGTATGTGCGAATATCTGGACGAAGGCAAAGCCATGCCTTTCGACTTTCACGGAGCGGCCATTTATTACGCAGGCCCATGTCCGCCCAAACCGGGAACACCCATCGGGTCGGTTGGCCCTACAACCAGCGGACGCATGGACTTATATTCGCCAAAACTCATGGAGCAAGGCTTGAAAGTAATGATTGGCAAAGGATTGCGCAGCAAAGAAGTGATTGATGCCATTGTTAAATATTCGGGCGTATATTTTGCTGCCATTGGTGGTGCTGCCGCCCTGATGGGCAAAAGCGTGCAGACTGCCGAAGTTATTGCTTACGACGAACTTGGCACGGAAGCCGTGCGCCGTCTTACAGTTAAGAATCTGCCCGTTATCGTGGCCATAGACTGCCACGGGAATAATATGTACGAAGAAGGGCGCAAAGAATTTGCAACCCAAAAAGCATAATCTATCCTCTCCGCACAAGACGGGGGATACACCCATAAAGAACAAAAGAGGCTGTCCCAAAAGTATTTTTATCTCTCTGAGAATTGAATATTTGAAAACGGTCTCAGATACAGACCCGAAGAAAAAGCATAGAAAAAGGGGCTTGTCCGACTTTTGGGACAGCCCCTTTCTATTTTAGTGTCACCGGAATATTTTATTTTTCTGCCGGAATATTTTTCAGTACATCCAACAAGAAAGGCCACCATTTAGCCACCGAAGGTATGTTTACTTGCTCGGCAGGAGAGTGAGCGTCAGTGATAGTTGGCCCACACGAAACCATATCCAGATAAGGATATTTTTCGAGGAACAAGCCACATTCCAATCCTGCGTGGATAGCCATTACCTTAGGTTCAGCATTATACAATCGTTTGTAAGAGGCCTTAGCCACATCGAGGATAGCGGAATTCGGGTTTGGTTTCCATCCGGGGTATCCCTCGCTTTGCTCAACTTTTGCTTTTGCCAGAGTAAACACGGCTGTTATCATATTAGCCACACTATTTTTGAGCGACTCGGTAGAGCTGCGTTGGCTTGTACCGATAACAATACGGTTGTTATCTTTCATCTTAACCGACGCAAGGTTGGTCGAAGCTTCCACCAATCCGGGAATATCGTTGCTCATAGCCATAACACCGTGAGGACAAGCGCATATAGCATTCAGCAGGTTGTGGGTTGTATCTTCGTCAATCACAAACGATGGTTCGGTAGCTGTTTCAACGTGTATCTTCACGTTTGGCTCCACACCACGGTATTCGCCTTCGATATCCGCCGCAAAAACATTTGCCCATTGTGCCACCATTTCTTTGTCGCCCACAGGAACGCCGGCTACGGCCGAAGCCTCGCGTGCGATAGCGTTGTGCAGGTTACCACCGTCTATCGTAGCCAAACGCATATCTGTTTTGCGCATCAAGGCCCACAGATAGCGGTTCAGTATTTTATTGGCATTGCCCAATCCCTTGTGAATTTCGCTACCGGAGTGCCCACCGTTCAAGCCTTTCACCTGAATGTTGAACCAATAATAGTTCATCGGAGTTTGGTCTTCCTTATAGTTGAAAGTAACGGTTGTACCCTTACCTCCTGCGCAACCTATATAAAGTTCGCCTTCTTCTTCGGTATCGAGGTTGATTAGTATTTTACCTTTCAAGAAGTCTTTACCCAAAGCATAAGCACCTGTAAGGCCGGTTTCTTCGTCTATCGTGAACAAGCACTCGATAGGTCCATGCTCAATATCGTCCGAAGCAAGGACAGCCAACTCGGCAGCCATACCCAACCCGTTGTCAGCACCGAGTGTAGTTCCTTTGGCTTTCAACCAGTCGCCGTCAACATAAGTTTGGATAGGGTCGTTTTCGAAATCGTGAACCGTATCGTTATTTTTTTCGCACACCATATCTATATGCGATTGTAAGATAACCACAGGCAGATTTTCGTACCCTTTGGTGGCAGGTTTTGTAATCAATACATTGCCTGCATCGTCTTTCACTGCATTCAGATTATTCTTTTTGGCAAATTCAAGCAGATACTCGATTATTTTCCCTTCTTTTTTCGAAGGTCTTGGCACTTGTGTTATCTCATGGAAGTATTTCCACACAATTTCGGGTTTCAGGTCTTTAATTGTCATGTATTATAAGTTTTTAAGTTAGAATTTATACGCTCGCAGCCATCCTATATTTTTCGATATGTTTTTCAGAAGGCAATATTCCTATAAAAATACAACTAAGAAAGGGATACTGCAAAGTATTTTCACATCTTTTAAATATGATGATATCCTTTTATTATAACATAATGCCTTATCTTTGTCAGGTTTTAAATAAGGAAGTTATACTAAAATAAAATCTTAATGAAGAATATTCTTTACATAGTTAATACCGTTCTTGCAGTTGCTGTGATAGTGTTGTTTATTTTATTTTTCACTTCAGGGAAAAACAACTCGGCTACGGGTCCTAGCCTAAAATTCGAGAAAGGGGATTCAGCCGCCACACTGCCAATAGCCTACGTCAACATAGACACGCTGCTTGTGAAGTATAACTACGCAAAGGATGCCAACGATGTTTTGATGCGCAAGTTTGAATCAACAAGAGCCTCTTTGAACCAAAAGAGAAAGAACTTCATTGCCGAACAGCAAGATTTTAATACAAAATACCAGAACAACGCTTTCCTATCGCCCGAAAGAGCCCAGGCCGAAGCCGAGCGTATCCAGAAAATAGGAATGGATCTGGAACAAACAATGGCGCGCATGGAACAAGAATTTTCTATGGAGCAGCACAAAGTAAATTCGCAGCTTGCCGATTCTGTACGCATATGCATAAAAGAATACAACCTTTCGGCAAACTATCAGATGATATTCAGCAACGCGGGCTTAGACAATATCCTTTTTGCGAAAGACAAATATGATATAACCGAAGCCGTGCTTACACTACTGAACAGCCGTTACAATCAGGCCGACAAAAAATAAGATTTAAAATTGCTGTACGTTTTCAGACACAGCAATGTTTTTTCAGATAAGTTGGTAAATTTTAGACAGGGGGTTACAAGCCGTTAAAGGAATGCAACCCTCTGTTTTTTATGCTTTCCCTTACTTATCGCCCCTCTCCTGCTCACCCTCCAGACTACCCTCATATGGTACTGACACCACAGGAAGCTACTCTTGGTAATAAGGACATCAAAGGATAGTAAGTAATCCTCCTATTCGGCGCAGGAAAGTCAATAGTTTTTTCATAATATGTAAGCTTAGCCATAACAAAACTACATTCTTATATATTTAGTATAGTTTTCACCATACTTAATGGCTAAAGTATCAGCATCCAGATAATATTCATTGCCTACTTTAGAGCCGTTAAACATTATATGGGTAGTGGTTAGCTTATACGTGGCAGTTTGCCTATTACCAAGCTGACCGCCTGTATATGTGTCGTATGAAACAGTCTCGCATCGACCTCTTATATTGTCAGCATCATACCAACCGAAAGTTTCTATGGTAGTGTTTGCTCCGTTAACCCATCTCCAAGAGCCTTCTATAAGCCGCGCATTAATATAATCGGGTTCCGCCTCTTTATCGTCATCGCTACATGCTGCAAACATGCAAGCAAGCAAAAGTAAAGTCAATAGTTTTTTCATAATATGTAAGCTTAGCCATAACAAAACTACATTCTTATATATTTAATGTAACTTTCACCATTTTTTATGGCTAAAGTATCAGCATCCAGATAATATTCATTGCCTACTTTAAAGTCATTGTACAATATGCGGGTTGCTGTTAGCCGATAATATGCCGTTTGCCTATTACCAAATTGGCTACCAGTATATGTGTCGTATGAAATAGTCTCACAAATACCCAATTTACGAACAGAATCGTACCATCCGAAAGTCTTAATATCTGTATATACCTCGTTAACCCATCTCCAGGAACCTTCTATAAGGCGGGGATCAATATAATCGGGTTCCGGCTCTTTATCATCATCGCTGCATGCTGCAAACATGCAGGCAAGCAAAAGTAAAGTCAATAGTTTTTTCATAATATGTAATATTAATTCTTGCAAATCTACAAAATATTTTAACACCAAAAAGAGGAGAGTTCAAAAAACTCTCCCCTTTCCTTAAGGCTTTTTATAGTGCATTTTCAGAGCCATGAGTCTTGTCAGCCCATTTTGCATTACAGTAACATTGATGGGCATGTAATAAGCTCCGTCAATAAATATGGGTATTGCGGGGTCGAAAATGGCGAGGTCGTACGAGTCGAGATAAACGTACCTCATCACTGCCCGTATGCGCTGAATCACTGTATGGTATCCACTATAATATTCGGGCAGTATGTAAGAGAACATCTGTTCCGGATGAAAGATACCTGATTTTTGAGGTATTGGATTATCTTCATTATCGGAAACATTATATTTCCATTCTCTCACTATTCTTGTTTTAATGTTGTTCGTATTGCCGTCTTCGTCAAAAAGGTTTATCTTGACATAGGTGTTGTCTTTATCGTCGGTAACGTTGTCGGTAGGCGAATATGGCAAAGTGATAAGGTTTTTTTCTTTTTCGAGTACTCGGCTATTTACTTCAAGCACAGAATCGGCATTTGTACGCACATTATCGTCAGCAGAATATTTAAAGTAATTCTTTTGGGCAAAATTAGAGTATTGAAAGGTCAGTTCATCGTCACCGTCGGCAATTTTGTTTGTCCAATCGAAAGCTTGTGATTTATAGTTGTAAATATCGTCAATGCTAACCAAACGAATCGTATTGTCCGATTTTTTATCATAATGAGCAAACAAGCCGAATTGCCACATAATAGACTTTAGAAAGTCGATCACCTTCATGTCGGGAAGGTTAGGCGTTATATAGTAAGGCATGCCAAAAGTTATAGAGTCCAGTTTTAGCGAATAATCTCCACTGACAAACACATAATCAGTCTTGAATGGATCGGCCGCCAATCCACCATCGACAAGCGTTGTCGTGTAATCCAAATTTCTCACCTTTTTCCCGTTCTGAGTTGCAATATACAAATCGGGATTATTAACAAAGCCAACCCTATGTTCATCTTGAGTATATATAAATTCATCGTCTATTACAGCTCTCCATCTATCACCACAGGGCATAAAATCTTTTAAATGAACCGAAACCAGCTTTTCATCAGGAACATTCTCCCCTTCATACGAGGCTATTGCGAGTTTATTATTGCCAGGATCTTTTTTTGTATAAACGTATCCGTAGTAGCGAATCTTATATTCACCCTGCCACCATACACGCAAATTGCCAGCTTCATCTATAATTTTATTTTCAAACCACCCTTTGCCATTCATTCGAGGATAAGCAATTACGTATTCGTCACCAAGTCCGGATACTGTTTTGGTAAGAAAAAATTTAGCCTGCGCCTCTTCACATTGCCGTTTGCTGGCATTTGTTTCAAGCAGCGGAATCCATAGCCTTTTAAAAGCATTGACAAAACGTTCTTCAGCCGCAAAGTGCACACCCGTACTTTCTGTTATGAGGTCTAATATCAAAGATACATTTACGCTTGGAAGGATGTACTGCATATCGTCAAAACCACGTCCAAAATCAACACGGAGGAATCCATATTTAGATTCACTTGAGACATCCATAAATTTAGATTCTGAATTCCAATCTAAAGCATGAATATCAATCAATTCACGCAATTTCATTTCGCGGATGGGGGCTAACTTATTGATATCTCCCCATACAACAAATAGAGTTATATCTTTTTTAGTGCAACTCAGCAGCCGGCATTGTCCTTTGATAAACAGTAGGCCGTCGCGCCATTCCTCATATTCGTGAAATTCATCAGGAAATTCGTTTACAATATCAGGCGTGTCAGATAACTTAATAATATTGATATTGTTTTGTGTTTTGGGCAGTTTAAAATTAGCTGTTCGGTTACTGAGAATAGATTCTATATTCTGAAATATAGGAGAACTAAAAATATATCCTTCCACATTATTTTCATTAACATCTACCCGCTGTTTGTTTATAAATACTTCTCTCATTATTAGTTTGTGTTAAGTATTAAGTTTGTGTTTCTTTCTAATATACAAAAAATAAACGAACTTCACAAGTGCCAATGAAAGCTCTTTGCAGTAAAAAACAGGAGAGGTTACTTCCTTGTCATGTTGAACGATAGTGAAACATCTCTTCTGTCAGAAAAGAGATTACTCCCTACGGTCAGAAACAACGTTCGAGGAGTGTGGGCGACTCAATGACAAAAAGAAGCCGAAAACCCGACATTTTACTGTTGGCTTCCGGCTACGATTTTATTTTTGACCTTTCCCTTACATATACCGTAAGCGTAGCAAGGCGATGTTTTACTTAGCGGTTTTTATTGCGGTTTTTGTTTTGTGACTTAGCTTGTTGTTGCTGTAAGCGTTGTGCTTCTTCCAAACGAGCCATGAATCCGCTTTTCTTTTTAGGTTTCAGCTTGTTTGCTTCGAGCTTAGCCAATACTTTTTCTTCGTTGATAGAAAAACGGAAGATAAGTGTCAGCACAATTGTTATCAGCGTAGACAAGAAATAGTAGTACGTAAGTCCCGACGGATAATCGTTCAGCACGAACAAGAACACCACAGGCATCAGATACATCATCCACTTCATACCCGGCATCTGTTGCTGACCGGTATTTGTGGCATCCATGTTGAATTTGGTATAAATGATAGTAGTAACCGTCATCAGTACACAAAACAGACTGAGGTGGTTGCCCAAAGCCCACGAAACGAGAGGAATGTTGCCGCTCCACTCAATGATGGCATCGTAGCTCGAAAGGTCGGTTGCCCAAAGGAAGCTTTCGTGACGCAACTCTATGGCCGAAGGGAAGAACGAGAACAGAGCCAGCAACACAGGCATCTGCAATATCATGGGCATACAGCCCGCCATAGGGCTTACCCCTGCCTTATTATAGAGGCTCATTGTGGCTTTTTGCCTGTCCATAGCCTGCTCTTGCTTCGGATATTTAGCATTTATTTCTTCAATTTGCGGACGCAGCACACGCATCTTTGCCGACGACATGAACGACTTATAGGTAAGCGGCGAAATTATCAACTTCACTATCAGCGTCAACAACAGGATAACCAATCCCAGAGCCAATCCCGATGAATTAAGCAGCGAGAAGAGAGGGATTACAAAATACTGGTTCACGATGCGGAACAACCACCAACCGAGCGGAATCATCTTGTCGAGGTCGAGCTGCTCTTCGCTGGTCTTTGCCCCATCGTCAAAGCCTTTCAGCAAGTAATATTCAAGCGGACCTGCAAAAATGCGGTATCCGGTGCTTAGCACGCCGTTGTTTTCGAAATTCACGGGGCTGTATAGTGTTGCCTCAAAGTCTTTCAGGCGGTCGTTAGGTGCGTTTTCGTGGTATCGGGAATTCAGAACGGATGTTTCGAAAGCATTATCGCCAATGATAGCCGTTGCGAAGAACTGGTCTTTGAAAGCCACCCAGCGCACGGGCGAGCCCACTTCTTCTTTCTGGGTTTTGTTTTCCCCGAATTTTTCTACATCCTGTCCGTCAAGCTTGTAAACGATGTGCGAATAGCGTTGTTCGTTCTTCACACTTTTTTCCTTGCGCATCAGCCCTTGTTTCCATGTTATAGGAAAAGAAGCTTGCGACTCGCGGCTAAGGATATCCTTCATACCCACAGCCACTATATTGAACTTAATCATATAGCTATCGGGCATGATGGCATAAATGAAGTCGATATACTGCTCGTTGGTATAAACAAGGCGCATGGTCATGGTTTTACCGTCTTTGCCGGGTATGGGCATAAACATCGCATCCTCCGTATCGAGCGATTTACCCATCTTGTTGTCGAGAAGCAAAGACATAGAACTGTTTTTGCCAAACACGCTGAGAGGCGCGTCCTTGTGGTCGGTATATTCTTTCAGCTCTACGTTCACGATCTGTCCGCCTTTGGTAGAGAGCGACACTTTCATTTTATCGTTTTCGAGCAGGAATGTTTCCTCTTTTTTCTGTTCTGCCAACTGCGGAGCCGGAGCAGATACCGAATCGGTTGCGGCAGTGGCAAGGCTATCGCCGGCCGCGTTTTGGGTTTTGGGTGCTGCATCGAAGAAGCCATCAACAGAACTTTCTTTCTTTTCGCCACTCATTGCCTCATTGGCCTTGGCTACTTCTTCTTTTACCTGCGCTTTCTGAACGGCTGCTATCGAATCGTTGTATCTTTTTTCGGCAGCTATTTCGGCTTCGGTTGGTTTTGTGAAATAGAAAAATCCTAAAACCACTGCAAAAATCAATACAAAGCCGACAATCGTATTTCTATCCATCTATTTTAAATATGTTTTTCTTATGTTCCTTTCGGGTTACGGGGGGTTAATGTAATTTATTTCTCTTTGCTATCCGTAATGGCTTTTATAAAACTCATAAACAACGGATTTGGCTTCAACACCGTGCTGTTGTATTCGGGGTGGTATTGCGTGCCCAAATACCAAGTCAGGGTAGGAATCTCAACCACCTCAACCAAGCCGGTGTCGGGGTTTATGCCTGTACACTTCATGCCTGCATCTTCAAACTGCTGCTTGTAGTCGTTGTTAAATTCAAAGCGGTGGCGGTGGCGTTCCTCCACAATATCTTTCTTATAGGCATCGTACACCTTCGAGCCTTTTTCAAGTTCGCACTTATAGGCTCCTAAGCGCATAGAACCTCCCATATTGGTAACGTTTTTCTGCTCTTCCATAAGGTCTATAACCTTATAATCGGTATTGGGGTTCATTTCGGTAGAATTGGCATCTTCGAGCCCCATTACATTGCGGGCATACTCTATAACCATACATTGCATACCCAAGCAGATACCAAAGGTAGGTTTATTGTTTTCGCGCGCATATTTCAAAGCCACAAACTTGCCTTCGATGCCTCGCTGCCCGAATCCGGGAGCGATAATCAAACCGTCCATCGACGAAAGCTGCTTCGCTACGTTTTCGTCCGTCAGCTTATCCGAATGGATGAAGTGAAGATCCAGTTTACGGTTGTTGTAGGTCGCGGCCTGCAACAACGATTCGTTTATCGACTTGTAAGCATCGGGCAACTCCACGTATTTGCCCACAAGACCTATACGTACGGTTTGGGTTGCGTTTTTCTTTTTGTCAAGGAAATCGCGCCACGATTGCAAATCGGGTTTTTCGCCAACAGGCATTCCCATTTTGCGGAGAACAATCTCGTCCATTCCCTGCTCTTGCATCATCAGCGGAACCTCGTAGATGGTAGGCACATCAACCGACTGCACAACAGCGTCTATGTCTACATTACAGAACAGAGCCACTTTTTTTAGTATGTCTTTATTCAACAAGTGTTCCGTCCGCAGAACAAGCATATCGGGCTGTACCCCCGATTCTTGCAACTGCTTAACCGAGTGTTGCGTAGGTTTTGTTTTCACCTCTTTGGCCGCCGCTATGTAAGGCACGTAGGTAAGATGCACACAAAGGCAGTTCTTGCCCAAGTCCCAACGCAACTGGCGCACACTTTCTATAAAAGGCAGCGATTCGATGTCGCCCACCGTACCGCCAATTTCGGTGATAACAAAGTCGTACTTATATTTCGCGCCCAGCAGCTTAACGTTGCGGCGTATCTCGTCTGTGATGTGAGGTACAATCTGAACGGTTTTACCCAAATAATCGCCTTTGCGTTCCTTGTTTATAACATTCTGGTAGATACGCCCCGTGGTGATATTATTGTCACGGTGCGTAGGCTGGTTCAGAAAACGTTCGTAGTGCCCAAGGTCGAGGTCGGCCTCATGCCCGTCTACTGTAACATAGCATTCGCCATGTTCGTAGGGGTTAAGCGTTCCGGGGTCGATGTTTATATAAGGGTCTAATTTTTGGATGGTTACCTTATAGCCTCTGGCTTGTAGTAGCTTGCCCAGAGAAGAGGCTATAATGCCTTTACCTAAGGAGGAAATCACTCCACCTGTAACAAAAATATACTTTGTATCGCTCACAATTGTATTCCTTTTTAAATAATAGGTCTGATTATGAAAACGCAAAAATACAAAAAATAATCGATAGAGAGGCTTTTACCCCTACCCTACCAATCAAAAAAATCATAAAATAAATAAGGGTTGATATAATTTGAGAGAAATGTGTCCGTTTTAATATCAAATCAACTCATAGTGCATTTAGAAAATAAAAGCTCGTTATCTGAAAAATCACGATAAAGAGAGTGGCCTAAAAGTAATTTTTGATTTCTTTTTGTCATTGAGTCGCCTACACTCCTCGAACGTTGTTTCTGACCGGTAGGGAAGAATCTCTTTTGAGGGAAGAGATGTTTCACTATCGTTCAACATGACAACGGAGAGTATTAATTTGATAATTAGATTAAATAATTAAAATCCGGTTAAACAATGAATTATAAACTAACAATACTTTCCCTGCTTGCGGCAACAGCTTTTGCATCGGCAACAGCTCAAGATGGTTTTGCCACAAAATCGCTTTCCATTTTCAAGAACGGACAATCGTTTGTCGTTAAAGAAGGGACGGTAGATGCCGTGAACCGTCAGTACAAGATGAGCAGTCAGCCAAAGGCGTTGTTCGGTACGTTTTGGTTCTCGGGCGAGAACGAGTCTATCACCGCCGTAACAAACCGGATAGAAAGTTTCACCGAAAAGCAAGAACGCAAAGCCAACAGCTTGCTCGATATTTTGCATGCCAACAAAGGGAAGCAAATGACTATATACACTACCGACAAAAAGGAGTTTACAGGAACGGCCGAAGACTTTAACCTACCCGAAGAAGTGAGCAGCCAACTGCAAGTACAGAAGTTGCAGCTTTCGGACAAATACGGTGGGGCATACGATTTCAGCAAAATCTATACCGAGAGCGTAGACCCCGTTCTGATGATAAAGATGGACAGCAAATGGATTACGCTGAGGCCAAGCGATATTCAACGTATCGAATTTGCGGAGAATCCCAACCGTACCACCACAGCAAACATTCTGGTGCAGAAACCCATTATAACCCTTCACTTCAAGAAAAACGGAGCGCAAAAAGTCCGCATGATGTATCTTCAGAACGGACTGTCTTGGACACCCGTGTACAGACTCGAACTCAAAAACGATACCGAAGGCAGGCTCTCACTTCAGGCAGAAGTAAAGAACCATGTAGAAGACATCGCCAATACGGATATCGACTTCGTTATCGGTGTGGCCAACTTTAGTGCCGCCAATGCTCCGGCTACGCTACTGAACCTGTCGGCATCTTCGCCTTCGTCCTCGATGTTTGCCAGATCGTCTTCAACCCAGATGTTCTCGAACGCCATAATGAGCAAACAGATGGATTACGACTACGAAGAAGAAATGGTGAGCATGCCAGATTACAAAATCACCACTTCCGAAAACGAAGACCTCTACTTTTACACCGCCCGAGGCATAACCCTGCCCAACGGGAGCACGGCAAACTTTCCCCTTTTGGAAAAGACCGTAAAGATACGCCACCTTTATACTTGCAATCTGTCGGCATCGGCTTTTAAAGATTATAGGGTGCACAACGTGCAAGACGGTGAATACGAAGATCGCTCCACAAACACAATTGGCGGCGGCAACCAGAGTGCGGTGAATCATTATGTTGAGGTGACTAACAGTACGGAGAATCCGCTGACATCGGGGCCTATGCTCATTGTTCAGGACAAAACGCAGAAAGCCCTTGCCCAGAGTACGCTCTATTTTACACCCAAAGGGAGTGCTTCGCAAGTTTTTATCACCAATTCGCCCGACGTCAGCGTGAAAGACAGCGAAGAGATAACAAACACAAAACTCAATGCCAAAAAGATAGACGGTTACAATTACGCCCTGCTCACCATAAAGGGTACTGTTTGGGTGAACAATACAAAGTCGAAAGACGTAGAAATGGAACTAAGCAAGGTCGTAGCCGGAAAAATCGTATCGGCTCCCGATAAATACAAAGTATCGGTGACCGACAACAGCAGCAATCTGAATAAACAGCAAAAACTGTCGTTCGGCGCAAAACTGAAAGCAAACTCTAAACAAACCTTCGAATATACCTATCAAATGTATTCGAGACAGTATAATTGAGTGGAAGTTTTGAATAATAGAAACACCAAAGATGAAAATGTGAAAAAATGAAAATTGCGAGATTTTGCCATAATCTCGCAATTTTTACTATCTTTGGTATCCGTAAAACTATTTCTTATGATAGAACAACCGCCCAAATTCAACAAAAAAGACAAAGCTGTACTAAACAAAACAATACCGTTAATGGTAGAGTTGCAGGTAAATGGTCTTTTAAAAAAAATACAAGACGATTATCTGTATTGGGACAAACTGAAATATAAAACTAAAGGATACGAAGCCGCTGAGCTTTGGAATGCCGTTAAATTTCATCGGATTCTAAATTACAGAAAAGTGACATTCGGCAAATATGAATTCTGTTTCGTAATTACCGATTATATACAAAGAGCCTTACATCTGTTCGATATGCATATCGGAGGTACTCTTGGCAGTAATATTGACATTGCCGAAACTGATAAAACGAAATATGTTATCAGTTCAATTATGGAAGAAGCTATTTCCAGTAGCCAAATGGAAGGAGCAAACACCACTCGCCGAAAGGCTAAGGAAATGATTCGGCAGGAAATAAAACCAAGAAGCCGATCCGAACAAATGATATTGAACAACTTCATTACTATGAAGCATATCGTTCAGTTCAAAACCCAAGATATAACCCCCGAAGAAATTCTGCACATTCATAAACTGATTACGAACAAGACACTCGATAACGTCAGCGATGAGGGAAGTTTCAGGAACAATGATGAGATATATGTTGTCAATCACTCGAATAGCGAGGTAGTCCACACTCCACCTCCAAAAGAAGAAATTCCCCAACTCATCAACGACCTGTGTACATTTTTTAATGAAGATGGAAATCGTTTTATTCACCCCATTATAAAAGGTTGTATCATTCATTTTATGATTGCTTGGATTCACCCTTTTTGCGATGGAAACGGACGGACAGCGAGAGCCATTTTTTATTGGTATATGCTAAAAAAAGGGTATTGGCTAACAGAATATCTTTCAATATCGAGAATCATTAAAGACACAAAAGCACAATACGAGAAAGCATATTTATATTCCGAATCGGATGATAATGATCTAAGCTATTTCATCACTTATCATATCAGAACGATGGAAAAGGCATTCGATGCTTTGAAAAAGTATATCGATAAAAAACAAAAAGAAGTTTTTCAGGCTGCAAAATTTATGAAGATTCCCGGTGTAAACGACCGAATGGCTCAACTACTGAAACTTGTTTATGAAGATTCCGATAGGATTTTGAATGTAAAAGAAGTTGAAGCCCGATTCAGTATATCAAGCTATACAGCAAGAGCGGATTTGAATCATCTTGTTAATTTAGGTTTTCTGGATGCTATTCAAGTCAATAAGAAAAAACAAAGTTTTGTGAAATCCGAAAGGTTTGAAGAGAAAATAAAAAAGTTTAATGTCTAATAAAACACAGCCACCCTTTCTACTTTTCGCCTATATACATAGAGCAGATGCCGAAAGTATAGGTTTTGCAACGGGCATTGCGGAAGCCGTTTTTGGTAAGCACATCAACCATTTCTTTTCCCTGTACAAAAGCTTCGATCGAAGCCGGCAGGTATCTATAAGCTATTTTGTCTTTCGATATCAACCGCCCTATGGTGGGGATAAAAAGTTTTGAATACATCCAATAGCCCTGCTTCATGGGGAAGTGCCGGGGGGTGGATAGCTCCAGAATCATGAGTTGCCCGCCGGGTTTCAGCACCCGGAGAATTTCGCCGATGCCCTTGTCCAGATTTTCGAAGTTGCGCACCCCAAAAGCTACCATGGCTGCATCGAAACTATTGTCGGCAATGTCGAGAGCCATACAGTCTTTCTTCTGGAAACTGATTTTGGACGAGAGCCCCAAAGCTTCTACCTTTTGCCGCCCCACGTTCATCATCCCTTCCGAAATATCTATACCCACAATCTGCTGTGGATGCAAAAGGGCGTATGCTTGTATGGCAAGGTCGCCCGTGCCGGTTGCAATATCTAATATGTTTTGTGGATTTTTTTCTTTCAGGGCGAGAATCCCTTTTTTCCGCCATCCCCGGTCTATACCCATAGATAGGGTGTGGTTCAGTGTATCGTAGTTTTCGGCAATAGAGTCGAACATGCGCTCTACCTGAGTTCCTTTATTTTCGTCCGAATTACCGTACGGTACAATTTTTTCTGCTTTGTAGGTCATTTTTCAATCAGATAGCAGCTTTAATCCTTGTCTGCCGGGGAGCAGGGGCAGTGCCCTGATTAAGTTTGCGTGCTTTGATTTTTACTATTTTCCCGTTCTCAGAGAAGATGAGGTTGCCATCTTCCCTCTGTTTTTTTTCTATCAATCGTGTATAAGATACGTTTAGGCCTATCAGTAATCTGTTACGCAGTTCTAATTCCTCAGTACGACTCATATATTTATTATTTGATTAAGAACTTCCGAATTATATTCTTCCAATACTTTTTCTTTTTTTCCTTCAATTACAATCTGAAAAGGATTTTCCGAATTATTTACAACCATCCAATAGTCTGCAATAGGGGTATAGATCGTGAATAGATTTTGAATCCCCGACTTATACCTTCGTCTTATTACATCTTTTGGAATATTGTGTCCTCCACATCGAACTCTCTCTTCCACTCTTTTTATAGCAAGTTCCGGAGAATTCAGCCAAAAATACAATAAAGTAACAAAATAGCCTAATTTTTGAGCTTTTTTAATAAAAGACGCATACGATTTTGTGGCAAGTGTAGTTTCTATCGCAAAGTCTTGTTTTTGCCTCAACATATCTTCCATGCGCATAATCATGATGCGTCCGGCGTCGATCGAAGCCCTTTCGGGTTGGAACGGCGAAAGCCCCCGCGCTATCTCGTCGGCATTTATAAATTCCTTACAGCCGAGCATTTCGGGCAAGATGGTGTACGAGGCCGTTGTTTTTCCGGCTCCGTTGCACCCTGCTATTATATACAAATTTGGCATACCTTATCGTTTTTTTGTTCCAATCAGATTGGGAGAGAGTGTGGAAAACATCTCTCCGTTTTTTTATTTACCTAAGAAACACAAGAAGCTGCCTTTAGAGCCTCATCCTTGTGTATTCAGTTTTTTGCATATACTTCTGAACTTTTGCTTTGGGGATAAGCCCAAGCTACTGCTTTCGGTCTTTATCCAGATGGCTATACCCGCATTGTGTCGGCGTTGTATCCGTTCATCGTGAATGCTGCCGGAGCAGGAAATATTTCTTGTGCCCGTGGGTCGGTCAGTATGACGCCGCATCCAAAATCGCAATCGACCGTGAAGCAAGTATTTCTGTTATCTTTATTGACCTCCCATTTGTAATGGACAAACGCCTTGTAAACATCTCCGTTCCAGTTAAAGCCCATATGGCGGGTCGATTGTCTCTTCAGCTCATCGTATGGAGTTGCGGCTCTCTCGTCTTCCGGAGAGCAGTCATGCAATACGATGGCGCCATTGGGATTCAGGTAGCGAAGGCTGTTTTCGATGTCTTTGCGCACTTGCTTGTCTTCGTGCATACCATCAATAAAAATGATATCGTATTTGCTCTTCTGCCGGGTTTCAGCGTCTTGTTGGTCCAGAAAACTAAAGTACTGGTCGGACGTTCCAAGGAAATCGGGCTCGGCATCTGCCTCCGGGTCTATACAAAAGCCCTCTACATTCTTTATCTTGTTGAAGTTTTCGTCCCTTTTAGATGTCCCTATCTCCAAATAGCGTTTATAACCGTACGTCCCAATCAGCAGATTTATAACGTCGGCTCTTAGCATATTATCCCGTAAATATTTTCGTATTCTTATCATAGGGTTTTCTTTTTTTACTAAAAAAGACGGGTATTCCTAAATTTTATACACTTAGAAATTTAACTCAACTCTTAAAAGTAGGCAATATTTTTATTTTTTCAAATAATCGGTTACATTCTTTTCTATCCGAGCCTCAACGTTGTTGATGTCGGCTTTCACAAACGGCTCGCCTACAATCTTTTCGTAAAGCTCAATATAACGGTCGGACACCGAGTTGCAATACTCTTCGGTCATTTCGGGTACGGCTTGCCCTTCTTTTCCTTGAAATCCGTTATCCATCAGCCATTTGCGAACAAACTCTTTCGACAATTGACGTTGCTCTTCGCCTTTAGCAAACAGTTCTTCGTACGTATCGGCATAGAAGTAACGAGACGAGTCGGGTGTATGTATCTCGTCTATCAGATATATTTTTCCATCTTTCTTACCAAACTCGTACTTCGTATCCACAAGTATAAGCCCTTTCTGTGCAGCTATTTCCGTTCCACGGGCAAACAATGCTTGGGTGTATCGTTCAAGCTGCTCGTACTCATCTTTCGAGACCAAGCCTTGTGCAATAATCTCGTCTTTCGAGATGTTTTCGTCGTGTCCCTCATCGGCTTTTGTGGTTGGGGTGATGATGGGTTGAGGAAATCTCTCGTTTTCCTTCATTCCATCGGGCAAAGCCACACCGCAAAGAACGCGCGCGCCGGCTTTGTACTCACGCCATGCGCTTCCTGTAAGGTAACCGCGAATCACCATCTCCACCTTATAAGGCTCGCAACGGAGACCTACGGTAACCATCGGGTCGGGCACGGCCAGCTTCCAGTTAGGAACAATATCGGCAGTGGCGTCCAAAAACTTTGCTGCAATCTGGTTCAACACCTGTCCTTTGTAGGGAATGCCCTGTGGCAGAATCACATCGAAAGCCGAAATACGGTCGGTTGCAATCATCACCAAAAGATCTTTGCCAATCGAATACACATCCCTCACCTTACCGTGATAAACATTCGTTTGGTCGGGGAACTTATAGTCTGTTGTCACTAATGTATTTTTCATCTGTCTGTCTTTATTATATTGTTTATTACTTTTCTGTGTCACAATGAACTCACTGTTCAAGCAGGCTTAATTTTGCTTTCCCGTTCTTTTTCTTTGCGGCGGCGTTCATCGTCCTTCTCGTAGGCGTCAACAATGCGCTGCACCAGTTTGTGACGAACGATGTCTTTCTTGCCGAACTCTACTTTGCCGATACCCGGAACTCCGTCCAACACCTTCAAAGCATGCTTCAAACCGGAGGTTTGCGATGGCGGAAGGTCTATCTGCGTCACATCGCCCGTTATTATCATCTTGGCATTCATGCCCAAACGGGTCATAAACATTTTTATCTGGTGGGTAGTAGTGTTTTGCGCTTCGTCCAGAATTATCACCGCATCGTTGAGCGTGCGCCCACGCATAAAGGCCAAAGGCGCTATCTGCACGGTTTTGTTCTCCATATAATCGCGCAGACGGGCGGGGGTAATCATATCTTCGAGCGCATCGTAGAGGGGTTGCAGGTAAGGGTCTACCTTATCTTTCATGTCGCCGGGCAAAAAGCCCAGTTTCTCGCCTGCTTCTACGGCAGGGCGGCTCAGTATGATGCGTTTCACCTCTTTGCTTTTCAGAGCCTTTACGGCAAGGGCAATGGCTACATAGGTCTTTCCGGTTCCGGCAGGGCCCAGGGCAAACACCATATCGTTCTTTGCAAACGAATCGACAAGCCGTTGCTGGTTATCGTTGCGGGCAAGGATGGGTTTACCGTTCATGCCGAAGATGATAAGATTGTCTTGCTTCACCACGTTGGGCGATTTGCCCTTTACGATGTCGATAATGTTTTCTTCCGAAAGCGTGTTGTGATCTACGCAAAACAGTTCCAACTCCCTGATTTTTTCTTCAAAGGCCGGAATCTCTTCGGCGTTGCCAATTACCTTTATAATGTTTCCTCTTGCTATAATCCGTAGTTTGGGGAAAAGAGTTTTGAGTAGTTGCAGATTGCTGTTGTTCACCCCAAAGAAAACCACTGCATCCGCATTATCGAGTACTATTATCTGTTCTATCATTCAGTCTCATAAAATATCTACCCTACAAAAATAATATTCTTTTTCGGGAACGTTGCCTCTATGGGGATACAATTTTTCTAATTAGCAATCCCCCAATAATTATATCTCTCATCATAGTAAAACCAAAATTCTTCATTTTCTTTCATATAAAAAGTTTTGCGTCCTTTTTTAGTAACCATTTCTCCCTTATCATCATAATAATTTTCATCTTCAGAAAATCTATAATAGTGCGTATCATAAATAATTACACCTCTATCGTTACAGCTTTTTATCAATTTTACTTTTATCAATCCGGTTTCAATATCTACATCTGTAATTTTGCCTATAGCCTCACATTTTCTTTCATCGTAATCATCTTCCTCCTGTTCGGTAGAAAAGCCGTATGGATAATTGTAATATACAGCTCTATCTCGCTCATACCCTACCATTTCTTTACTCATATACTCTATACGTTTTACAAGCCACTCTGCATCGTCATCTTTTTTTACTTTTTCCCAATAGTTTTTATAATATAAGATTTGTTCATCAAGTTTTATATCAGCACCACGTAAATACCTACAATAAGAATCAAGAATTATTCCCGACATATCATCGGGATGGAATATACCGAAATCTTCGAAATATTTAGAAAACCTTGATCCATGCCATAACGCCCAATTATTACGCATCCACATTCCGAAACCAAAATGGGCACGCGCGGAAAAATCCTCCTCCGACATATTTTTTACTTCTTGTTTCACCGAATCAGGCCAGAATGTATCTATTTGCTTAAAAGCATCATAAATATCGTAAGGGATATATTCACCGTCAATACTATCCAACTGGTAGCGGATAGAAGTTATCACATTAATCTTTTCTTGACTATGAACATTAAAAGCAGAAGTCAAAAAAAATAAAGGAAAAAGGAAAAATTTAAAAGCAGATTTCATCATTTAATAAGGTTATAAGGTATTAAAACAACAAAGCGCCTCTTTGCGGTTAACAAAAAGACGCCTTAAATATAGTTATAAATTATGCGATTCTGGTTAGAAATTCCACTTCAAAGGCTCGAAATATGCTTGCGGGTGCAAACATGCCGGACATTGCTTGGGCGGAGTTTTACTTTCTATAACCCATCCGCAGTTGCGGCATTGCCATGCAATAACTTCCTCACGGGCAAATACTTCGCCTTTATTCAAACGGTCTAATAGTTTTAGGTAACGCTCTTCGTGCATTTTTTCTACTTGGGCAATCATGCGATACATAACGGCCACTTGCTTGAAGCCTTCTTCTTCGGCTATATCGGCAAAGGCAGGATAGTCGAGCGACCATTCTTCGTTTTCGCCGGCAGCTGCTTCGGCCAAGTTTTCGGCTGTTGTGCCGATACGTCCCGCCGGATACGATGCTGTTATTTCTACCATGCCACCCTCCAGGAATTTAAACATACGTTTGGCATGTTCTTTTTCTTGGTCGGCTGTTTCTAAGAATATTGCGGCTATTTGTTCGTAACCTTCGTTTTTTGCCACACTGGCAAACATTGTATAGCGCATACGGGCTTGCGATTCGCCTGCGAAAGATTTAAGAAGACACTGCTCGGTACGGGTGCCTTTCAGACTTTTTTGTTCCATAAATTTAGATAGTTTCTTTAACGTTGATATATTCTTATAACAAGTATCGTGAAAAATTGTTTTATTTTTTAACAGAAAAATATATTTGATACAACCCGTAGTGTATTTAGAAAGTTTATATAAAAAACTTATTATAAACATTTATAGTGTTTGTCATTGAGTCGCCTACGCTCCTCGAACGTTGTTTCTGAACAAAGTGAAGAATCTCTGTATTATTTAATTAAAGATCCTTCGTCACACTCAGGATGACAAAAATGATTATGTTGTTTTATCTTTTGTTTCCTAAATGCACTACGAGTTTGATATAATATCAATTCACCGCTTGCCGTATCTGAATTTGCGCCAGAGGTTCACTGCGCCTACAATGATGGCGATGAGCAGGATAGGGAGGGCGGTATTAAGTGCGGCATAGGTATTGCGTTTTTCGTAAACCAGTTTCTTGTCCAGAAGCCGCAGTGTTTGTTTTTTGTTGCGCAGGTTCATCCACTGGCTGTCGTTGGCAAGCCAGTTAACGGCATTCACTATAAAGCTGCGGTTGCCATAGAGCTTACCTGTGGCGCGGTCAAAACCCATAGGTAAGACCTGAGTTTGCTCACCCTGTCCCACTACTTCGTTACGGATAATGTCTGAACAAGCCGCTATAATCATCTTAGAGTTGCCCTTCGGTGCTATTGCCATCTGCCCGTGCATGTTGACAGCCGGAAGAGCCCTGTTGAGGAAAACCGACCGGAATTCGCCTTGCAAAGCCACTGCCACAGGCAGGAATTGTTCGTTAAAGTAACTCTCCGGAGCTTGTATGTCGGGGGGAGTGAAGCCCACCGTTTCGGGTACTTTCACTGTATGGGTATTGCCCGACGTTGTAAGCAACACCCCTACTGTACGCAGATTCGATTTATTAACCAAATGTACCGAGCTGGCAAACACGCCCCGCACTTCGGCTACATCCTTCGTGATGGGGTTGTTTGGCGAGGGTAGTAACAGGGGCGCAAACAGAAACGGCACGGCTGCCGGTTGGTCGGTTTCGCCTCCTGCCGAAAGCAGCATGGGCGCGCACTGTACGTCCTGCAACAATACGGGATTGATGCGTATGCCATACGAAAAGAGCATGTCGTCCAGATTGGTTTCGTTTTTCATCGTTGCCGATTCGCCCCGTTGGGCAAGGTCGTCGGCCGATAGGTAAACCCCGTCAATGAGCCACAGCACCTTACCGCCCCGCATGATGTATTGGTCTATCACAAATTTTTCTTCTTCGGTATATTTTCCGGTTGGCCCTGCAATCACTATCACCTCAAAGCCTTCTAAAGCCTTCACATCGGGAGCGATAGCCCCACGATTCACCGAAAAATATTTAGACAATGCTATGGCCGCATCCTCAACGTAAGGCTCGGCCAGTTCGTTATGCCCCTCTATGAAAGCTATTTGCTGTCCTTTCTGGGTGCGCAACAGGCGGATGGCGTCGATAAACTCGAACTCCAAAGCTTCGGCCGAGGCGTTGAGGTTTTCTTCGGCCGAGTTGCCCTGTACGCGTTTCAGAAAATCGACCGTCAGCGTATCGCCTCCAAAAATCACTTGCCCGTAGGGGTAGATAACCCTTTGGCTGGTTCTCCCATCACGGTCTACCTCGTTCAGCACGATGCCCCCCATACCACGGTTGTACATTTGTTCGTAAACTTGCTTTGGAGTGCCGGCAAGCGTCATGGGGTTTATATACACGGCTTCGGTTTTTCCTCCGGCATAGCGGTTGAAGTCGTGAAGCAGGTCTTTGAGCGAGTTTTGTAGTCGTTTAAATCCGGGGTTGAGTTCCCCCTCCAGATAGATTTCTATTTTCAGCGGTTGCTCGCCTTCGCTTATTTCGGCCAAGATGTTTTTTGAATAATCGCTCAACGTAAACCGCCCATCTTCGGTAAAGTCGGCACGGTGATTAGGAGCAAACAATATAAGCAAGTTAACAATAACAAAAACCGACAGACTGAAAGGAAACATCTTTGCCAGATTCAACCGGTACAGACGCAACTTTGTGCGGGTGAGCATATAGAATATAAGAATGTAGTTGATGGCCGTCAAAACGTCTTTGAGCTGAACCACACCCCGTTGTGCCAATTGGTAATGGTGACTCAAACCGAAGGAGGCTATCGTGAGGCGTGTGTTCCCATCGGTAAACAAGCCGCCTATGAGGTCGAACCCGAAGTAAATCAGCACATTTACCAATACCGATATCAGCAAGGCCACAATCTGATTGCCGGTGAGCGATGAAGCAAATACACCAACCGTCGTAAACACCAAGGCCAGCAAAGCCAAAGCCCCGTAGCTTGTCCATGTTTCGGGCATACCCATGCCATGCCCCGCGATAGACAGCGACTGCACAGACCATACATACACCAAGGTAACGGCCAGCGTAAGCAGCACATAAAACCAAGCCGACAGTATCTTGCTCCAAACCACCGAAGCGAAGCTTACGGGGCGCGAATAAAGCAAAGCTATCGTAGCCGTGCGTTTTTCTTCGGCCAAGCTACGCATCGTAAGGGCGGGAATCAGCACGATAAACAACAGGGGCGAGAGTCTGAAAAACTGCTCCAACGAGGCATACCCTCCCTCAAGCACATTATATGCTCCGTCAAAAAGCCAAAGCAAAATGCCGCACATCAACAAATAGGCCAGCGAAAAGGCTATACCTGCCGGAGAACAAATTATCGTTTTCAGTTCTTTCTTTATCAAAACCTCCATACCATGCTTTATAATTTTGACGAGTTTTTAGTAATTGTTTAGTTCGGAAAAAATAATAAATTATCTTTGTGCTTAACGGATTACAATTCTACCATGAAGTTAGAACGGAGTGTAAAGATAATTATTTTATCTGTTTTTGCCATTGCCGCCCTTATCGTTGCGGTTAAGCTATTCCAGAAGCCGGACAACAAGCCGGCCGAAGGGAACAGCCTCCGCATGTTTGTACCGGCCTCGACTTCAAGCCTGTGGATTGTAAAAGAAAACCTGAACCAGATACAGCCTTTTCTTCGTAACCTGAAACCCATTGTAGGAGGGTTGCAAGACGGCCTCCGCTATCCGATGGGCATTCTTTATAAAGACAAAGATATAACCTTCATTGCCTCAACAGACAAAGGAAGCGACCTGTATATCCGCACAAAGCTAAAAACGGAGCTATTCCCTTACTTCCCCCCAAAAAAACGGCAGTATAAGGGGCAGGAGATATTGTTTTTTACATCGGGCAGCAACGATTTTTTTTCGTGCGTTTTTCTGGATGGAATCTTTGCTTGCGGCTACAATTACAAGGTGTTGGAAGACATAATAGACACACGACAATCGGGCGAAGGCTTTTTTGCCGACAAAGAGATGGTCGTGTTGGCCGATAAGCTGGCTGTATCGTCATACATATCGTTTTTTGCCAAAGACAGCCATACAAACCTCAGAATGGCCTACTCGGCCACCCTTAGGGACGATGCCTTGATGTTGGACGGATATGCCTCGCCACGTACATTCATTGCGGGCGATTGTTGCGATTCGCTCGTCACGAACACCCCCTTGAGCCTCGATTTCGGCTCGTTTCCCGATTCGCTCCTTGCTTTCGAGGTGCAAAAAAATACGGCTTTCATTCCCGATTCATTCGCGCACTATTTTATGTCCCCTTCGTATCGGTTCTTCCTGCCTACGGACAATGCCGAAGCGGTACACCTCGTCGGGTTTCATGGTTCGCGGTTCTATATGCTCGACGAAATGATACGCATAAACCGCCGCGCATCCTCGGGTGCCACCCCCATCCGCCAAGCTTCGGCTATCTGGACAAGGAAGGGGCTATTCCGTATTTACCGGGGGACGGAGCAATTCAATAAGCAGTTTTTCGGGAAACGTGAGGATGTGTTTTTTACCTTCCGGCAAAACCGGCTCATATTTTCGGGCAGCGAAAACAACCTGAAGGCTTACCTTTCGGCGTTTGGCAACTTCAGAGTGCCACAGCGTATAGACACCAGTCCGCTTACGCCCTGCTCGTCGGCCATATATTCCATAAAAAGCGGCTTGCAGGAGTGCCAGTGTTCGTTGTTCCCGATACGGATACTGATACCCGACTCGGAAGTGAATATACTGTGCCACCCCGAAAACGATTTATTGAAGGTGAACGTAACTATAAACAATTTTTAAGGAACTTATGTTATACTCTCAGAAGGCAAACTAAATTTTAGTAAGTTTGCAGGCTTATAAATAACGATTATTAATTTCATTAATTTCATTAAAACATAGATATAAAGTATGGCGGTTTTAAAAGAACTCAAAGAATTTATGATGCGTGGCAACGTCGTTGACATGGCAGTGGGTGTTATCATTGGCGGCGCATTCGGTAAGATAGTATCATCGTTTGTGAGCGATGTAATTATGCCCCCTATCGGGCTGTTGCTCGATGGTGTGAATTTTTCGGACCTGAAAATGACACTCAAAAACGCAACCGTCGATGCCGCAGGGCAAGCCGTTCCGGCCGTAACGCTCAACTATGGGGTGTTTATCCAAACCATTCTGGACTTTGTAATCATTGCCACCGTTATATTCTTTGCCATCAAAGCAATGAACACCTTCCGCAAAAAACAGGAAGAAGCACCTGCCGAACCTGCCGAACCAACCAAGGAAGAAGCCTTGCTGGCCGAGATACGCGACCTGCTGAAAGAACAGAAAAAACAGTAAGGAATTCCCGTAGCGCATTTAGAAAATGAAAAAGGATGTTTTTCGGAGTCCGATTCGCATAATTTATTAACTTGCGCCCGTAAAAAAAATGGCGAGTGCCGTATGACTCCTTTTCTCTATAATGTAGCTGAGGCATACTACAAGGCTTATGGCCAAGATGTGAGCCGGTGTACGTTTGTTTTTCCGAACAGGCGTGCCGGATTGTTTTTCCAGAGATACCTTTCGCAGATAGCGGGGAGGCCTTTGTTTTCGCCGGAGATACTGACCATTGCCGATTTTTTTACCGCCCTGAGTCCTTACCGCTTGGCAAACCGTATAGAGATGCTTTTCATACTGTACGATATCTACAAAGCGGAAAGCGGCACGAGCGAAACATTCGACGAATTTATTTTCTGGGGCGAAATGCTGCTCAACGATTTTGACGATGTAGACAAATACATGGTGGATGCCCGCCAACTGTTTCGCAATATATCGGACCTCAAAGAGATAGACGCGGGCTTCAGTTTCCTTACCGAAGACCAAGTGATGGCCATACGCCGATTTTGGGCGAACTTTCACCCCATTGGCGACAGTAAGCAGAAAAAAGATTTTCTGGAAATGTGGCAAGTCCTGTACACGCTCTATTCCTCGCTACGTGAGGCTTTGCATGAAAGAGGGATGGCATACGAGGGAATGATATTCCGCCATGTGGCCGAACGGGCCAGGGAGAAAGAAGATATAGACCTCCCTTCCGAAAAGATTGTGTTTGTGGGGCTGAATGCCCATAGCAAAACCGAGGAGGTGGTACTCCGGTACTTGCAACAGGCGGGTGTGGCCGATTTTTATTTCGACTATTCTTCGCCCTTGGTCAGCGACAGCCATAACCGGGCATCGCTGTTCGTAGGCAAAAACAAGACGATGTTTCCGTCTCAACTGACTTTGGAGGCCGACGAACCCCCTGTCGGAAATCCCCATGTTGAGGTTGTTGGCATACCCTCGGCCGTGGGGCAATCGAAACACGCGGGCACGATACTGAAAACGCTGGTGGATGCCGGAGCGATATCATCACCCAACGATGCCCTGAAAACGGCGGTAATACTTCCGGACGAGAACCTGCTGTTGCCCATGCTCTATTCTGTACCCGCCGGAATTGATAAGATAAACGTAACGATGGGTTACGGGCTGCATCATTCGGCTGTGTCGGGCTTGATGGAGCATATTTTTGACCTGCAACGCAACATAAGGAACAGTAACGGGAAGGATGGTTTTTATTTCCGTTTTGTACTCCCCATTCTCGGTCACCGTTATGTGGCCTTACTTGCCGGGGAGCAAGCGCGACTTTTGCGGCAAAACATAGTGCAGTATAACAAGATTATTGTTACCTGCGATGAATTTGCCGTTCATCCGCTTCTTGAGTTGATTTTTACACCTATCAGGGAATGGAACGCTATTTCGTTTTACCTCAGGGAGATACTTTTGCGCATCAGTGCCGCTTTGGCAAGCCAGATAATAGACCACGAAGACGAGGGCAGCACCACGGCGCTCGATATGGAGAGGGAGTTTGTTATAGAATACTATAAAACCCTCAACAAGATGAACGAGGCCTTGAAAAACGCCCCTTTGCCCGAAATGAAACCCGAAACCTATTTCCGCCTGTTACGCAAGTTGGCGGCGGGAATCAGCATCCCTTTCAGTGGCGAGCCTTTGTCGGGCTTGCAGATAATGGGTGTTCTGGAAACACGGGTACTCGATTTCGAAAACCTCATAATCCTGTCGATGAACGAGGGCGTGTTTCCCCAGCGGAAGGCGGCAAACTCGTTCATTCCTTACAATTTGCGGCAAGGCTTTGAGCTGCCTACTTACGAACATCAGGACAGTGTTTTTGCATATCACTTCTACCGGATGATAAGCCGCGCACGCAACATTTACCTACTCTACGATACCCGTACAGACGGTTTGCAGACCGGCGAAGTGAGCCGGTACGTCAATCAACTGAAATATTTGTATGGCAACCGATTCGACATTCGCGAGCGTTTGGCCGTATATGAAGTATCGTCAACAGCAAGCCAGCCCATAAGCATGCAGAAGAACGGACAGGTGATGCAAAAACTCGGACGGTTCCTTTCGGGGGGCGACCGCAGCCTGTCGGCCAGTTCAATTAATATGTATCTGGATTGCCCCCTGCAATTCTATTTCTCGGTAGTGGAGGGCATAGGCCAAGAAGATGAGGTGTCGGAAGTAGTAGAGGCAAGCACCTTCGGCAGCATTTTTCACTCTGTTATGGAATGGCTGTACGAGCCGTTTAGGGGCAAAACCGTGACTGCCGATTTGCTCAAACTGATTGCTAAGAACGAAAAGCTGCTGAGCGAAACCATAGAACGCTCATTTGCCGAAAACTATTTCAAGACGAAGGACATCCGCGAGCTTACGGGGCAGAACTTCCTCACGGGCGAGGTAGTGCGCCGGTATGTGAAGCAAGTGCTGAAAACCGATATGAAGCTCACCCCTTTTGTTTATCTGGATGCCGAGGAGCGTATAAAAACAGAATACCACCTGGCTTTGGGCAAGGTGGTTGTTCTGAAAGGTATACTCGACCGTGTTGACGAGGTGAACCGCAACACACGCATCATCGACTACAAAACCGGAAAAGGCTCTTTGCGTTTCAAAGATATGCCACAACTATTCGATAAGGAAGCAAAAGAGCGTCCCAAAGCCGTGATGCAGGTTTTTATGTATGCTCACCTGTACCTGACGAAACATCCGGACAGGACGGTAGAACCCGGCATATACTATCTGCGGAATCTGTTTGACGACAAATTTGATGCGGATGTCGTCCATAAGCCAAATATGAAGGAAACACATAGGGTTACCGATTTTGCCATGTATCGCGAAGAATTCAAATCGTGTTTTGACGCGTGCCTCGAAGAAATATTCAACCCCGATATACCTTTTACACAAACCCAAACCGGTAAGCCCTGCCAGTGGTGCGCCTTTACTAATATTTGTAAGAAATAATTTGCCTCGTAGCCTTACTTACCTTGTAGAACTATCTGGAAATCTTCCTCCGGCATGAAGTCGTACATGTTCCACAGAAAGAGGTTTTCAGACTCCACGTCGGGCGCTAAAGATAGTGCTTCTATCTTGAGGTCGTCTTCCAAGCGGAGCGAGTATTTTACTTTTTGCAACGGAACTTTCCATTTCTGGGCAGCGGTAGAGTAATACACGTTTACCTTCTGCTTGGGTTGCCTGTAAACAAGGTTTATGGCCATGCTTTCGTTGGCGGGAATCGTGAAATCGACATAAATCTTATTCCCTTTTACCCTGTACTTAAGACTTTTTTGGTCTGTAATGCTATAAACCTTGTCAATAATCACATTCTTGATTTTTGCCGAAAACGAATATGAAATCCCGATATTCACAGGACGTTCGGACGAGTTTTTATAAACATATGTCCCATTTACGGTAAAGGTTGTGGCATTGAGAGTAAAGTCTACATACTCTTCAACAAAAGCGGGCGCAGCCCTTAGGCCTAACGACGAGCAGACCAATAACAATAGCGAAATAAATACGTTTTTCATTCTGATTTTGTATTTGAATAAAAATTTTACCTTTTTAGTTTTGTATTGAACTTATGCAAATATATAAAATTTATGGAATAATGCTATATGGTTTAAAATTGATGTGAAGAACAATATCCCCTCCTACCGGCTGTTATGGGGCACAGGTATGCCAAAAAGCCGGATTCTAAAATAAGAATCCGGGCTTTATGTTATGTATATTACGTTTGGCGAGCGCGTTATTTTTTCTCGATATAGTCCTCAACGATGGCTTGTGTAAGCCCCATGTTTGAGAAACCTCCGTCGTGAAACAAATTTTGCATTGTAACCATACGTGTAAGGTCAGAAAACATTACGATGCAATAGTCGGCACACGAATCCGCACTGGCGTTACCAAGTGGCGACATTTTTTCGGCAAAATCGAAGAACGCGTCCATTCCGCTGATTCCCTGTCCGGCGGTTGTGAGCGTAGGCGATTGCGAAATTGTGTTCACGCGCACTTTTTTGTCGCGGCTGTAAACGTATCCGAAGCTACGGCCGATAGATTCGAGCAGTGCTTTTGCGTCGGCCATGTCGTTATATCCGGTAAAGGTGCGCTGTGCGGCTATATGCGTAAGGGCAAGGATAGAACCGCCTTCGGCGATGGCATCCATTTTTTTTGCCACTTGCATCATTTTATGAAACGATATGGCCGATATATCCAAGGTTTTGTCAAGGAAACCATAGTCCAGATTATCGTAATCGCGGCTTTTGCGCACGTTTGGAGACATACCTATTGAGTGAAGAACAAAATCTATTTTTCCTCCAAGCACTTCTTGCGACTTGGCAAATACCTGTCCCAATTCTTCAACGTTGGTAGCATCGGCCGCAATCACAGGCGCGTTGAGCTGCTCCGAAAGCTTGTTTATTTCGCCCATTCGCAAAGCCATCGCTGTGTTAGACAGTGTTATTTTTGCGCCTTGCTCTACGGCTTTTACAGCCACTTTCCATGCGATAGACTGTTCGTTTAAGGCTCCGAAGATAATACCTCTTTTACCTTTCAATAAATTATGACTCATCGTCTTTTCGGTTTATTTAATGAATACTATTTATTTTTGTTTTGGCACAAATTTACAAAAAATGTGCAATATTGAACCTTCCATATCATAAAAAACGATAACGGCTCAATAAATATTTAGAAAACAATCTGCATTTGGGCAGCTATGTTGTGCGAATCTTTGCTTCCCCAAACCTTTGAGTAGTCCGAATAGGTATAGTTAAGCTGGAAACGGCAAGCCTTATAGAAATAGTAGTTCACGGCGGCCGTATAGTCTATAACCTCGCTGCCGGTGTCTTTGTTGTTGTTCATGTAATCGACCTTTGCGGCAAAGTTAAGTTTGTTGGGAACAACGTAATACAGGGCAGTACCGTAAAGCCCTTCCTTCTTTATTCCGCCATCGTTGCCGTGTATCCATTCGGCACGGGCATAAAATCTGTCCGATTGGTAATCGGAGCTTATCAGCCAACGGTTGCGTACGTGGGGTTTTTCCTGTCCGGTGAGGTTGGTCGAATAATTTGTCTGCCCAAAGTAAACACTACCCCCGATGCGGAATTCGCTGATGGGTTTCAGATACAAGGAGCTTACAAAGTCTTTCGTATTGTTGTTTTCGAACCAGTTGCCGTTGGTTTTCTTTATACCTGACCCCTGAAACACCCCTGCGGCATATTGTACCAACTCGTGCCCGTTTTTCTTGAAGAGGTTACCATGCAGCATGATACCCAAGTCGCGCCCCGAGTTATTGAAGCCGTTTTGGAGTTGCATCACGTCGCCGGTCATACCTATCAGGTTCGATACCGAACGGGTGTTCGATACGGTTTCTAAATCTATCAGCGAAATAGGGTTTTCGAGTGCGTAGGGAACTTTCATCAAACCGCCCTTCAGTTTTATGGCGTCCGATGGCGCCCATTCGCCGTAAAATTCATAGACGCGTGGGTCTACAAATTCCGAAAGGATAAAATACCTGAATTTGTTGAACTGCCCGGTCATTGACACAAAAACCACACGGGGGTCTACCTTGTGTTTAACTTCTTGGGTGTTGCTGTATTGATACATCATCAGGGCATAGCCTCCAAACTTCATATAGGGAGTTGAAAAAGCTTCCCTTATTTTCCGGGTGGTTTGCTCAAAAGAGCCGTTTGTTTCTGTTTGTTGGTCTTGAGCCAACTCATCGGCTTCGTCTTGGGTAAGAACATTTTTTTCAACCAGTTTCTTTAGCAACTGGCTGTCATTGTTTTGGGCATGTGCACATACCGCTACTGAACAAATGAAGGAGATTAAAAGTAAAAGTTTTTTCATAAAAGGACTTTTTGCGTTAAATTATGAATTAGGTTAATTTTTCCATTTACAAACGATTGTTTCTAACACGTCGAGCAGCAAAAAAAGCAGGAAGCCCAACATGGAGAGAACAAATATGCCGAAATACATTTGCAGGTAATCTATCCGCATCCACGAATCGGTTATGTAAAAGCCCAGACCCTTGTCCGTACCGAAAGTTTCGGTAAAAAACAATGCCGAAATGGCAATTCCGGAACTGATGCGCAGCGACGATAGAATTTCGGGCATGATGGCGGGCAGCGTTATGTGCCGCATTTGCTGCCACTTAGTGGCTTTGAGCGAGATAAGGACATGATAGTCGCCTTTGGATATGCCTGCAATGGCATCGCGTATTGAAATAATGAGCTGAAAAACAATGATAAGCACAATTATTATAACTTTCGATACCTCGCCTATCCCGAAAATAACCATCACTATGGGTAGCAATGCCAGTTTGGGTATCGGGTAAGTGAAGTATGTGAAAGGGCTTAGTATACGGTTTGCCGCTTTGTTTGTTCCCATCAGCAGCCCTATGGGCAGGGCTATTGCCAGCGATACGGCTATGCCTTTCAGCACCCGCCACAGGCTGGCCAAGGTGTGGTCGGCAATGTCGTTACTGATAGCTTGGTTGTAGGCCGAATACACATCCAAGGGATTGGGCAGGGCTTTCAGGTCAAAAATACGAGCGCACACCCACCAAACCAGATTGAAGAGAACGAACCCTACGATGATGAAGACCAGATAATTGACGATATTTTTTTCCTTTTTCCTCATTTCTCCTCCTGATTGTTTTCCGCAAAAATATCGAGTATCCTGCTGCCAAAGTCGAAGCGGAGGTTGTTGCTGGCCTCCTCGCCAAAAGCGGGATTGGGCAACTGGTGGGTTATCTGCCCCGACTGCTTGTCCATTATCAGTATATGTTGCCCCAGCCGCGCGGCTTCCCTTACGTTGTGGGTTATGAGCAGGGTGGTTACTTTATACTTTGACCATAGCCGCAAGAAAAGCTTTTGGGATGTTTGCGAGGTGAAAGCATCGAGTGCCGAAAAAGGTTCGTCCATGAGTAGCAAATCGGGTTGCGACACAAAAGCACGAGCCAAGGCTATGCGCTGGCGTTGCCCCCCACTCAGGTCTTTGGGGTAACGCTTCAGCAGGTCTTCTATCTCAAGCGAGCGAAGCACGCCGGTTATCTCTTGCGTGTTTGGCAACTTTTTTTTCAGCCGCAGGGGCAGCAATATGTTCTGTTCTACGGTTTTCCAGTCGAGCAATCCGTACGATTGCGGAACGTACCCTATGCTGATGTCTTTTTCCTGCGTTCCGTATTCTATCGTGCCCGATTCTTTGGGTACGATTCCGCACAAGACTTTCAACAGTGTTGATTTTCCACAACCCGAAGGCCCTATCAGCGCGTATATCTGCCCACGATTCATACTCAAAGAAAAATCTTTGAGCACCACCCCTTGGGGATATCTTACCGATAGGTTTTTTATGGAAATCACAGACAGGGAAAGGTTCGTTTTTTTATTTCACAAATTGACCGTCTACAAGGCTTGCCTTGTCGAAGCCCGCGTCTATCAACCCTCTGGCGGCAAGCCAGTCTGTAACGAGTTGCAGGTCTTTATCGGTAGGCACTTCCGCTTTTGTATAAACAGGCAGTTTGACAGAGGGGATGATTTCTTTTTTGAAGCGGAGATCCTTTTCCAGAATATCGGCAATGTCGTTTACGGTATGCGTTTTCAGATAATCGACACCTTTGTTGTAGGCCGCGTACATGCGCTTTATGGATTCGGCTTTTGTGTTGATAGCTTCTTCCTTAAACATAATGCCTGTGATGGCAAACCGGAGGCTGTCGTTCGATACAAGCACTTTCGCCCCTTCGCTTTGTGCCATCAGTGCAAAGGGATTGGGCAACCCTGTTGCGTCTATCTTACCGTTCATCAGCATCTCGAAACGGATAGGTATTTTGTTTATCTCAACCTTGTGTATGTCTTTTGCTGTCATCCCTGCCGAAGCCAAAGCCATATCCACGCAGTAGTCTATAACCGTGTTTTGAGATACGGCCACTTGTTTGCCCCGCAATCCGGCAAGGTCGTTAATGCCAGAATTCTTGCTGGCCACAATATAAAAAGGGGCATCGCATTTTGAGGTGAGCTTTAGGGGTATCCCTCCGGCTTTTTGCAAAACGGCTCCCGTATAGTCTATTACCACTCCGTCAACGTTTCCGCTCTGGAAGGCGGCATCGCGCTCGTTGGCCGAGTAAAAGTTCTGAATAGTGATGTCAAGCCCTTCTTCCTCGAAGTAGCCCTCGCGCTGGGCAACTGCCAGCGGCAGGAAGTCCATCGACGGCATAACCCCTACCGTAAGCGCGGGCAAGCTTCCGGTCGATTGGTTGCTCGTTGTTTTGTTTTTGCACGATGCTAACAGCAGAGCCACGGTGCAAACAAGAAAAATGTAAACTGTTTTTTTCATTTTAGCCTGATATGTTTGTTATTCTACGTGCAAAAATAGGAAATATAGGCATATGTATGAGACAAAAGACAAACTTTCTGCAAAACGCTAAGGCTTACCCCCTTCAAAACACCTACCCGTAGTGCATTTAGAGAGTCTTTGTCAAATAATTTATTATAAACATTTTATAGCATTTTCTCTGTTGTCATGTTGAACGATAGTGAAACATCTCTTCTGTGTCAAAAGAGATTCTTCCCTGCGGTCAGAACCACAAAAAGAAATCAAAAATCACTTTTAGGCCACTCTCTTTATCGCTTATTCAAGATCCTTCGTTACACTCAGGATTACAGATAACGAGCTTTTTATTTCCTAAATGCACTACGGGTAAATACCTATAAATAATTATCAGAGGGGGGGTGATAGGTGTGTTATTCATCATTTTTTGCGATTGTATTATCGGCGGGCAGTACAGACCTTTGCAGGGTGTTTTTATAAATAATTTTAAGCTAACATTAAATAAAAAAAATGTGTAAGAAAATCCAATTATTATTGATTGCTTTTTTGTTTTGCATCACCTCTGCACCGGCGCAGGTGGTGAAAGGAAAAGTACTGAACGAAAAAGGCGAACCTTTGGTTTATGCCACCGTGTTTGTGGATGGAACAAACAATGCTGTTTCGACCAACGAAGACGGTAAATTCCGGCTTAAACATCTGCGCCCCGGCGAAGCAAAAATAACCGTTTCCTTTATAGGGTATCAGAATAAAACCCTATCGGTAAAACTTGCCAAGGGGCAGGATGCTACTCTCACCTTCAACATGGAGGTAAGCAATACTTTAGACGAAGTAGAGGTGTTTGGCGAACGCTACAAGCAGCCCGAAAAACTGGATGCCATAACCCGCATGCCTCTGCGCCCGAGCGAACAGATACAGAGCATCTCCATTATTTCGGAAAAAGTTATTGCCCAACAGGGCGCTCTGACTATAACCGATGCTGTGCGCAACGTTCCGGGGGTAACGCTTTTTGGGTCGTACGGGGGTGTAAAGGAGAGTATGTCTTCGCGCGGGTTTCGGGGTATTCCCGTACTGAAAAACGGAGTGCGTATGGATTCGCAGTTCCAGACGGCTTCGGGCATAACCGACATGCAGGGTGTTGAAAGCATACAGATGATTAAGGGGTCGGCAGCCGTTACGCAAGGCGTTATAACCGACTTGGGTAATGCGGGCGGTGTTATCAATGTAGTAACCAAAACCCCTAAGTTTGTGAATGGCGGCGAAGTATCTGTCCGTACAGGCAGTTGGGGGCTGCTGCGTGCTACTGCCGATTATCAGTCGGTTCTTGACAAAAACCGTACGGTTGCTTTCCGTATGAACGGGGCTTACGAGCGTTCGGACAATTACCGCCCTGTGGTATCGGCCGATAAGGTTTATGTGAACCCTTCGTTGGAATGGCGTCCCGACGATAAAACAACCATTAATTTGGAGATGGACTATCTGAACAGCAACGCAACCCCCGTAACAAGTACCGTTAACTTTGCCGGGCAAGACGTAAACGCCCTTTATGAAATGCCGCACAATAAGTTTTTGGGGTTCGACCAAGATAATGTGAACACCAAACTGACAACTTATTCCGCCCGCATTAACCGCAAGTTGAACGACCTGTTCAGCCTAAGGGCTACGTATATGGGTTCATCGTACAAAGTGGATAATACTTCAACCTCTTTAGGGCTTATAAACAAAAGTAACGAATCGCCCTTGAGAACACGTACAATAGGCCGTTCTTTGAGGAATGACAAAAACTCAACTTTCCAGTTAGATTTTGTTGGTAAAGACGTATATACGGGCTCGGTGAAACATACTTTTCAGGTAGGATTCGATTACAGAACCGCGAATGCAACTACACAAAACCTTGGCGAATGGTTAATTGATACCATTGATGTAATAAACACAATACCCGGCAACAAAACACCTCAAAAACTTCCGGCAGACACTCCTGCCAGTGCGCCTGTTGTGAGTAAATATAGTACTTATGGCATTATGGCACAAGAAGTGATGACCATCAACAAATACGCAAAAGTGATTCTGGGGTTAAGATATAGTTCTATATCCACAACAAATGCAACGATTGGAATGACAAGGGATGATGCTTGGGACCCTAATGTTGGAATCATGGTTAGCCCGTTCGAGAACGTGAATCTCTTTGGGTCGTTTACAACAAGCACCAGCTTACGCAGCGCGGCCAATGTGTTGACAGACAGCGTTACAAAAGCGGGGCCTTCGCGAACAAAGCAGTGGGAGTTCGGCATCAAGTCCGATTGGCTGGACAACCGCCTGCGTTTTAACTTCACTTACTTCCATATCCGAACCGACAATCTCACTAATTCGGAATATCGCCCCAATTCAAACATTTCTACCGGATATTATTATAAGGCGGGCGATTTAGTACGCGATGGTATAGAAGTGGAATTGAACGGACGCATCCTCGACAACCTGCAAGTGATGCTTGGATATGCTTACCTGAACGCCCGTTATAAAAACAGCCCTTCGTACGTAGATGGCTCAGCTCCGATGAACGCTCCTAAGCATACGGCAAACGGGTGGGTGCAGTACACTCTCGATAAAACAGCGCTCAAAGGCTTGTCGTTGGGTGTGGGTGTATATTATGTAGGCAAACGCCCTGTAAACGAATATAGCCTGAAACCAGACGGACACGGAAATATGGGCGGAACCAAACCTTTCGATATGCCGGCCTATACAACGGTTAACGCACAGTTGGGATATACTTACAATAAGCTGACGGCACGGGTATTTGTCAATAATATATTCAACAAGTTGGGCTACAACGCTTACTTCCGTGGCGGATATATCAATCAGATAGCCCCTTGTAATTTATCGGCAACAGTGTCTTATAGGTTTTAATCACTATTAATTGTTATCATAATATATAAAAAATCATTACTTTTGGTGATTGTGGCCTTCAATTATATGCCCGACATTTGTAGTGTAAATATTAGGTGCAAGACTTAATTTATAAATTTAGACTAACTTTGATATAGATGTTGCCGGTATTATAATCACGATAATACCGGCTCATTTTTTTTAAGCGATTTTAGTCAATAGGAACAAAATACAATACATATAACATTATGAGAACTTTTTTCAAACTGGTGCACAAATGGCTGTCTATACCGGCAGGTATAATCATTTTCATTGTCTGTTTGACCGGCAGTATCCTTATCTTCGAGAAAGAGATACTGAGGCTTATATACCCCGAACGCTATGAGGTAGAAAGCGCGGGGCGAACGCCTTTGCCCCTGAGCGAACTTATACCTATGGCAAACAAACAACTGAAGAATAATTCGGTTGCGGGTATCACCGTTTCGTCCAACCCTAACACAACTTATACCATCCGCCTCTCGGAAGGTTTCCGTTCATCGGCCTTCATAGACCAATATACAGGCAGGGTTACGGGGGTATATATGTATAACGAAGGCTTCTTCTATAAAATGCTCACCTTGCATCGTTGGCTTATGGACGGCAGCCGCACATGGGGAAAATATACGGTTGGTATTTCTACCATCCTCTTTGTGGTGATACTGATAAGCGGGGTTGTGGTATGGGTTCCCAAGAAGGGGCGCAAGTGGAAGTCGCGCTTCGTTGTCACTGCCAAAAAAGGCCGCCGCCGGCTTTACTACGACCTCCACGTTGTTTTGGGGATATACGTTTGCATATTCCTGCTTGTATGTTCTCTGACGGGGTTGATGTGGTCGTTCCAATGGTATCGCGACGGTGTGTTTTCGTTGTTTGGTGCTGAGGCCAAAGTGGAATCGGCGCATGGAGGCAAAGGTGGCAACCAGAATGGCAAGGGCGGTGGTGCTGGAGGCAAAGGCAAAGCCGCAGGCGAAGGCCGGAAAGGTAAGGCCGGAAATCGTGCCGAAAAACAAGAAAGCATCAATATAGCGCACTGGGACGATGTTTTGGCAGAACTGCAAATAAGCGTGCCCAACTACAAAACGATATCCCTTCAGGATGGTTCGGCAAGCGTTCTTACAAAAGACGCTCCCCATTTGCGGGCAAACGATAGTTACAGATTTGATGCCCAACAGGGCAATATTACCGAGGTGTCACTCTATAAAGATGCCGAAAAGGGGTCGAAAGTCATGCTTTGGGCATACAACCTGCATGTGGGCGCTTATGGGGGTATCTGGACAAGGATACTTACCTGTATAGCCTGTCTGATAGGGGCAAGCCTACCCATAACGGGATATTATCTGTTTTTTGTGAAAGAAAAACGCAAAAAGGATAAAAAGGCGACAACGAACTAACCGAATTTAAATGATTGAGTGGTACGGTGGTTACCACTCTTCATTGTCTCCGGGCAAGCTGTCCGTTCTGATAGCTTGCTCCAAACCGTCGACAGAGGCGTGCCTGCATTTTTTCTGTGTCCTTAAAACTCTTTGTAGTATATTTGTTGGGAGTTAAGCTGATTAACGTATATGGAAAATGGATAATAAGAAGAAAGCAACACCGGGCGGCTTGCGCGATAAACCTTTTGTCGATATTTTCTTTTTGGAAAGTATGGACGAAACCATTTTCTACAATTATCAGCGGTACGATTTCTACCAGTTGCTTTGGTTCAAAAAAGTGGGAAGCGACAACAGATACCTTATCGACTTCCGCGAATATGAAGTGGCCGACAATCAGGTGGTAGTAGTTTTTCCCGGACAGATAGACCGTTTGAATATACAGGGAAAGGAAGGCGTGCTGTTTGCCATACACAACGATGTGTTTTTCAGGATAAACCAACACCTGAAGTCGCCTTACCTAAGTGGCTACCTGTCGAATATTTTTATTGACTTAGACCAGAGGACAACCAATATACTGAACACGATTGTAGAGCTGATTCTGTTGGAACGCGAAGCCGCAAACCGGCTGACAATCATGGAAACGTACACCGAAGCTTTTCTTTTTCATGTCGCGTCTCTGTTCGAAACAAAGAACCAAAGGATAAAGGTCGATTCGCTGGTGGCCGAGCTGATGAGGCTCATAGACCGTAACTTCATCCATGAGCGCGAAACCTTGTTCTATTCCAACCAATTGGGTATCACTCCCAAAAAACTGAATCAGGCTTGCATCCGGGGGACAGGCAAAACCCTGAAACAACACCTGCAAGAACGATTGGTGCTTGAAATAAAAAAAGAAATACGTATGGGGCAAAAAAGCCTCAAGGAGATTGCCTTCGACCTCCGCTTCAACGAGCCTGCATACTTTACCCGTTTCTTCAAACAACATACCGGATACACCCCCACACAGTTCAAAGAGCAAGAATCGGTCTTATAAGTCCAAGTATTTGTCCTATTTGTGTAAGCGCATGCCATTTCTACTTTCTTACTTTTGCATTCTGTTTTTTTAAAGTAAACGAAAATGAAGAATCTCAGCATCATGCAATGGGTTGTAATAATTATCCTGGCACTGCTTACAGCTCTTGAACCGCTAAGTATCGACTTGTATCTCCCCGGATTTATTCCTATGTCCAATACATTTGGCGTTCCCCTGTCGACGGTACAGATTTCGCTGTCGACCTTTTTGGCAGGCTTTGCCATCGGGCAATTGCTGTGGGGACCTTTGGCCGACCGCTTCGGGCGAAAAAAGCCGATTTTGGCTTCGCTCTTTATTTTTATCATCGCTTCCGTTGCCTGCATATATGTGCGGGATATCCATCAGTTGTGGGTGGTGCGTTTTGTACAGGCAATAGGCGGTTGTGGCGGGGTGGTTATCTCCCGTGCTGTGGTTACCGACTATTTTGACAAAACAAAAACCCTGAAAATATATTCGCTGCTGGCCGTGATTATGGGTGTTGCCCCTATCATTGCCCCTTCTATCGGGAATGCCGTTCTTTCGTTTTTCAACTGGCAGGCCTTGTTTGGGACTCTTGCGGCCTTGGGTGCGGTTATATTTATTTTCACCCTGTTCTTTCTTCCGGAAACAGGCGGGGGCAGTTTGCGGGTTGAACAGAAAAATGTTTTCAGAAGCTATCTGGAAGTTCTGAAAGTGAAAAAGTTTGTGGTGTATTCCATTGTAGGCGGTATAGCCAATGGCGCACTGATGCTTTATGTATCGAACGGGCCGTTCATTATTATGGAAGAAGGGGGCTTTGACCGTAATGCCTTCAGCGTGATTTTTTCGGTAAACGCACTCGGATTGATGGTAAGTTCTTACCTGACGGGTGTTCTTCAGAAATATATGTCAACACCCAAGCTGGTGAAGTATTCGCTCGTGTTTATGTTCGCGGTGAGTGTTTTCCTGCTGTCTTTTATGTACCTGAAGGTAAGCGTTTATCCGGTATTGGTGCTGTTATTTTTGTATGTTTTCCCGATAGGCGTTCTGTTTTCGGCCTCAACCGAGCTGGCTATAACGCCCTTCAGCGGAAGCAGCAGCGGTACGGCTTCGGCGCTCTTTGGGTCTATACAGCTTGGCGTATCGTTTGTTTGCACCCTGCTTTTCGGGTTTGTAAACAATGGCACGATGACGGTTGTGGGCTTGGCTTTCTTTTTGTGTAGCCTGACGGGGCTGTTTACCGTATACGGCCGATTCAGCTATAAGGAAGAAAGCGAATGCCCTGCGATGTAGGATGATACAAAGTTAAAATCATTACTTGCCTTGCGATAATTGCAACAATTCGTTATGTCTTTGTCGATTGTTGTGTATATTTACACGGAATTTGTACATAATCGAGAATGACATATACGTATTTATCGAAGGCTGTAGTAATACCAGTCTACAAAGAATCGGTGAGCCATAATGAAATTATTTCGCTTTCAAGATGCTTTGAAATTTTAGGAAAAAACCCCATTGTTTTTGTCTGCCCTTTAGGGTTAGACCTTACCGAGTATTATGCTATTGGAGATAAGCATCGGGTGTCGATAAGCAAAGAAGAGTTTGAACCTTCTTTTTTTGAGGGCTTGGGTGGCTACAATCGTTTGATGTTGAGCAAGGCTTTCTATGAGAGGTTTTGCCAATACGACAGGATTCTTATTCATCAAACGGATTGTTTTGTTTTTAGCGATAGTTTTGACTACTGGTGCAACTTCGATTACTGTGGCGCACCTTGGATATTTAATACTGAGGCAAAACATGTTGCAGCCAACCTATTTATTTTGTCGGTGAGGCGATTCCTGAAAAAAATATTATCGAAACCAAACCATTGGGATACCGTACAATACAAGGTGGGTAATGGGGGGTTTTCGATAAGGAATCCTAAACGGTTTGTTGAGGTAATAGGCCAATTTGAGAAAAACGGAATAATTGAAAGATATAGAAATCCGGCCTCACATTACTATATGGAAGATGTTTTTTGGGGTGTGGAGGTCAATCGTAGCAGTAGCCGAACGTTAAAGGTGCCGGGCTTCAGTAAAGCTCTTGAATTTTCTTTCGAAAGCCTGCCTTCTGTTTGTTATGGCTTAAATAAGGAACGATTGCCTTTTGGCTGTCATGCGTGGGCAAAATACGATATCAATTTTTGGAAACCTCACATCAATAAGTTGGGCTATGAGTTATAGCCGGATTTAACGAATCCGAAAGAAAACACCCAAACAACATACAATACAGGGGGCTTTTACTTAATAGGTTGTAAAATCTATTGAGTTTCTGTTTATGGTTTACGTGGATTGTCGCCCAAGGCTTCCTGCACGTTGTCGAAAATCAGTTTGAGTACGGTTTTCACCCTTTCCAAGCCTTCGGCGTTTATGCCGATAAGGGCATCGTGCATGGTGGCTTGCATAGCCCGCCGGGCAGCCGGTTGAATGCCGCGGCCTTTGTCGGTCAGATAGATGAGGTTTGAGCGGCGGTCGTTGGGGGGCGTCAGCCGGAACACAAAGCCCTGCTTCACCAGATTGTCAATGAGGCGCGTCATGCTTGGCTTGTCTTTGAAGGTGGCCTCGCATAGCTTTTGCTGAAGCACACCGTCTTCCTTCCACAGAAAGTAAAGCACGCTCCATTGTTCAGGTGTAATGTCCAGCCCTTCTTTACGGAAGTTACGGAACATTTTCCGGTTTATGGCCGTAGATACTTTTCCGTTGATGATAGGGAAAATGTATTCCAGGTCATTGTCGATGTATTCTTCCATAACTTTTAGGTTTATTTTTTTTTGAGTGAAAATTATTCAAGCGGATACTTACGGATACAAATTTAAGATAACAAATTGTTTTTAGCAAGCATATTTTTTTCTTTGACAGTTGGTTTGTAAGCAAAAAAGGGCTACTTTTGCACCTCAAAACTTTATTTGTTTAATTAATTTAATTATATCATTTATGAATAATTATGAAACCGTTTTCATTTTAACTCCCGTTTTATCTGACGTTCAGATGAAGGAAGCGGTAGATAAGTTCAAGACTATTCTTACTAATGAAGGCGCGGAAATCGTGAACGAAGAAAATTGGGGCCTTAAAAAACTGGCTTACCCAATTCAGAAAAAATCGACAGGATTTTATGCCTTCCTTGAGTTTAAAGCCGATCCTACTGTGATTGAAAAACTGGAGCTTAACTACCGTCGCGACGAGCGAGTGATCCGTTTCTTGACATTCCGTCAAGACAAGTATGCACACCAGTATGCAGAAAAGAGAAGAAGTCTTAAAACAACAACTAAATCAGAAAACTAATCATGGCACAACAATCAGAAATCAGATATCTGACTCCTCCTTCAGTTGAAGTGAAAAAGAAAAAATACTGTCGCTTCAAAAAAAGTGGTATTAAATATATCGATTACAAAGATCCTGAATTTTTGAAGAAATTCTTGAACGAGCAAGGTAAGATACTTCCTCGCCGCATCACCGGAACTTCTTTGAAATTTCAACGTCGTATTGCTCAGGCAGTGAAGAGAGCCCGTCATTTGGCTTTGCTTCCTTATGTAACTGATTTAATGAAATAATTTAAAGAAGAGGAGAAAAAGACAATGCAAGTAATATTAAAAGAAGACGTAACGAATCTGGGATTTAAAGATGATGTTGTAACAGTGAAAGACGGTTACGGACGTAATTATCTGCTTCCTCAGAAAAAAGCGGTGATAGCAACCGAATCGGCAAAAAAAATGTTGGCCGAAAACCTGAAACAACGTGCCCACAAATTGGAGAAAATCAAACAAGACGCGCAAGACCTTGCTGCTAAGCTTGACGGTGTATCTCTAACTATCGGTACAAAAACCAGCTCAACAGGTACTATCTTTGGTTCTGTTACCAACATTCAGATTTCTGAAGCTTTGGCAAAACAAGGATTTACTGTCGACAGAAAATCTATCGTTATCAAAGATTCGGTAAAAGAAGTTGGTTCTTACAAAGCTATTGCCCGACTTCACAAGGAAGTTTCGGTTGAAATTCCTTTCGAAGTAATTTCTGAATAAGAAGAGGAAAAAGCTTAAAGCAAAATATATATGCAAAAAGAGATTGCCCACGAGCAATCTCTTTTTTTATGTAGAAAATATATAGCTTTTACTCTTATTCCACAATCATCCCGTCTTTTATGTGGATGATGCGGTCGGTCATTTTGGCGAGTTCTTCGTCGTGGGTAACAATGACGAAAGTTTGCCCCAACTTGTCGCGAAGTTCAAAGAACAGCTTGTGCAGCTCCACTTTGTTTTCGGTATCGAGGCTTCCCGATGGCTCGTCGGCAAGTATCACCGCCGGATCGTTTATTAGGGCACGGGCAACGGCCACCCGTTGTTTTTCGCCGCCCGACAGCTCGTTGGGCTTATGCTCCGAACGGTCTGCCAGCCCTAACAATTCCAGCAATTCTTTGCTTTTCTGCTTTGCTTCCCGTTCTTTCTTTCCGGCTATCAGAGCGGGTATCATCACGTTTTCGAGAGCGGTAAATTCGGGCAACAGTTGGTGGAACTGAAAAACGAAGCCTATATTCTTGTTTCTGAACTCAGAAAGTTTGCTGTCGCTCATCCTTGACACTTCCTGCCCATTAATGGCAACCGACCCTGAGCCGGCTCTGTCGAGCGTGCCTATAATTTGCAAAAGGGTGGTTTTGCCTGCACCGCTTGCGCCAACGATGGCTACAATCTCGCCTTTGTTCACACTCAGGTCTATGCCTTTGAGCACTTGCAGTTGGTCAAATTTTTTTGTTACTCCTTTTACCCGAATCATATTTTAAGTGAAGTCTGTTTGAAAATTAAATGTATGCAAAAATATGAATAATATTAATTATTTACGTAGTTTCTTATTAAATTAGCGGACGTATTTCAACAGTTAAACTTATTTATGGACCTTTATGACGTACACACCCACTCAGCGCCCCTTCCCTCGGACGATGATGTGGAGCCGGAGGGGAAGAAGATAAATTACATACTTGATGTTTACCCTCTCGGTTTTGAAGATGCCAAAGATATGGCATCGCTCAATTGTTTTTTTTCGTGCGGAGTACACCCTTGGTACTCGGAAGACGCACAGCCCCAGCTCGATTTTCTGAAAGAGATAGCCAGCAATCCACGCATTATTGCCATCGGCGAGGCCGGCTACGACAAGCTGAAAGGAGCCGATATAGAAACCCAACGCACCGTTTTTGAGCAGCAAATACAGCTATCCGAACAGTTGCACAAACCCCTTATTATCCACTGCGTGAAGGCTTGGGACGATTTGTATGCCTCGTACAGGAAATACAACCCCCGCCAACCTTGGATTTTACACGGATATAGGGGTGGTGAGGAATTGACCCGGCAGTTGCTCGACATGGACGTGTATTTTTCGCTTGGCGCGAAATACAATAAAGATTCGCTGAGGGTTATTCCTACCGACAGGCTATTGTGTGAAACAGATACCCAAAACTGTACAATTGAAGAAATTTATGCAGATATTAGCGCGGCTTTAAATATACAAATGCTCGATTTTTCCGAAAAAATAGAGCAAAATGTCAGGCGTATATTCCCCCAGTTTGCTGTTTAAGGACTGTTTTACATCATATTAATATGAATATTGCTGAAAAAGGATTAACTTTGTGTTTCACGATTAAATGCTGGTTATGGTTGATTCTAATGTAAGTATCCTATTAATATATACGGGTGGAACCATAGGAATGGTTGAGAATAATGTAACAGGTTCTCTCGAACCTTTTAATTTTAGCCATATAGATAGTAATTTCCCTGAATTGCAGGAACTTAAATTTAAGGTCGATACGGTTGTTTTTGACCCTGTTATCGACTCGTCCGAAATCAGCCCCAAACACTGGCAAAAGCTGGTAGGCATCATAGAAGAGTATTACGAACGCTACGATGGTTTTGTTATCCTTCACGGAACCGATACGATGGCATACACCGCCTCGGCATTGAGTTTTATGATACAAAACCTGAACAAACCCATTGTGCTTACAGGTTCGCAGCTCCCTATCGGAAAATTGCGGACGGATGCGAAGGAAAACCTGATAGCTGCCTTAGAGATAGCCGCCGAAAAAGACTCGCAAGGCAACCCGATGGTGCCCGAGGTGACTATCTTTTTCGAGAATTGCCTGATGAGAGGTAACCGCAGCAGCAAGATAAACGCCGATAACTTCAAAGCATTTAAATCGTACAACTATCCATCCCTTGCAAAATCGGGTATAAAAATCCGTTACCAAAGAGGGTTGATTCTGAAGCCCGAACCACACACAAGAGTGAAGTTCCATTACGAAATGAAGAACCGTATCGTTATCTTGAAGTTGTTTCCCGGAATGGAACAGAGCATCATAGAAACAATACTGGGCTTGGAGTTGGTCGAGGCTGTTATCCTTGAAACATACGGCTCGGGAAACGCTCCCCGGAAAGAGTGGTTTTTAAAAGCCTTGCAAACCGCCGTGAAACGGGGCGTAATCATAGTCAATATAACGCAGTGCGAGATGGGCTGTGTAGACATGCAACGCTACGAAACGGGGCACGAACTGCTCAAGGCAGGGGTCATCAGCGGATTTGATATGACTTGCGAAACGGCTGTAACCAAACTCATGTTTCTGATGGGCTGCGGCTACTCGCGCGAGGAGGTGATAGCAAGGATGCGTACGCCTTTGGCTGGCGAGATTACCAGACCCGATGAAAGAGATGTGTGACGGCAAATATGCCGACCTTGAACAACGGGCCGAAAAACTGACGCCTCATTTAACTCTCTTTTATAAAAAGAACAAAAAACGGCTCGAAAAAATGGACAACCTTGTCCATGAGTTGCACCAAGAACATTCTGCCGCCATCAATTGTTTAGAATGTGCCAATTGTTGCCGCTGCTTAGGGCCTGCAATTTACGATAAAGATATAGAACGGATGGCTAAAGCCTTGCGGATGAAGCCGGTTGATGTAGTGACAAATTATCTGCGGATGGACGAAGACGGCGATTATGTTTTCAACACCATGCCTTGCCCCTTCCTCATGCCCGACAATTATTGCTCCATATACGAAGCCCGTCCCAAAGCATGCCGCGAATATCCGCATACCGATAGGAAAAAGTTTTTCCAGATATATAAACTTACGGTTAAAAATATATCGACCTGCCCCATAGCCTTCGAGGTTATGGCTCATTTAATAGAGGAATGAAAATCAAGATAATCAAAATAATGAACAAAAGGTATTTACTTCTGTTCGCATTGCTTGTTTGCTGCTTGTCGGGCACGTTAGCCCAGACGGAAGCTGAGGCCGACTCGTTGAGGTCGGGACGGGAAAAATCCCTTCCTTTTCTCACTCAAGACTCTGCGCTTATTTACCGGAAAGCCCATAAGGATTCGCTGTCGGTGTTTAAGCAAAAAACGCACGAGTTGATGGGTACGCTCTTCAAGCCCGACCCGCAATTGAGGGCCGACAGTGTGTTTAAAGCTTTTGACGATACCCCCTCGTTTGGTATCTATAAGAACAACTATATTACGGTGGGTACAACGCTTTTTAAAACGCCAACGGCCTACAACTCGGACGCGAAGTTCCAGATAAGCGTCATGCAACGCCTCACAAACAGTGTGCTGCCCTTCCGCACCTATCTGTTCCTGACATACACCCAGTTGGCGTATTGGAATATTTTTAGGGAGTCGTTTCCTTTTGGCGATATCAACTTCAATCCCACTCTCGGTATTGGTAGGGCTTTGGTTTATAACAACCGCTTTGTGGGAACATTGGGTTTGCAGCTCGAACATGAGTCGAACGGTAAGGATGGCCCCGATTCTCGTAGTTGGAATAAGGTCAGTTTTATGGCCTTGCTGAAGTTTAACCGCAACTGGACTTTTCAGACAAAGGCTTGGATTCCCATTGTTGACGGGAACAACAACAAAGATATTGTCGATTACAAAGGATGGGGCTTCATGGCTGTCGATTTCAACCATAAATCGCGCTACAACATCGGGCTTATCGTTACTAAGCGTGGTGGAAGCAATCTTAATGCAAACGTAACGCTCAACTGCTCTTTCAGGATTACGCCAAAATCGAACCAATACTTATTCCTCGAATATTATAACGGCTATGGCGAAGAAATGCTCAACTATAAAGAGTTCCGCCAACGAATCCGTTTAGGCTTTGTAATAAAACCAAACTTCCTGTTCTTCTATTAAGCGAAAATCTGTTTTTCGATGTTCCTCCTTTTTTTTGAGGGTAGATAGGAGAGTATTGACTATTATTCTTAATTTATATTAAATATTAACTTGTTTATTAATCTTTTTGCAAAACATTTCATCTTAGATAGCAGAAAATAAACCGCAATCCGCACGGGTGTGGCTCGTCAGTCTAATGAAAAAAATACATGATAATGAAACACAAAATTTTACTTCTTTTATTTATCTTTCCTTTATTTGCCGCCAAATGCGAAGGGCCATTTCCTGAGGACGACAGCGTTATTGAAGAATATGTGGTTGGCAACTGGACGCTCACACACGTAAACGAAGGCGAGGGTTTTGAGGAAATATGGCACAACCAAAGGTCTAATTATATAATATTCTATCAGGACGGGACTTTCGAGAGTAGCGGATACTTTGGCAATACCGGTGGTTATTATTACATACAGGATGGCATAATAGAATGCTCGGCCGATGACCGAAGGCACATGCGCTTTAAGGTATGGAGCATCTGCTACAACAAGATGGAAGCCAGTCTTTATGAAGACGGTTACGACACGGTGAGGATAAAAATGAAAAGACGGTGAGGTTGATGCGCCCCCGCAGGTCAACATGCCTCAACCGAGGGGAAGCAAAAAAACTTAACGACTATGGATTGGAAATCCATAGGTTAGATTACGAATAAAATTCGTGTGAGTGTCGACTATAAGTCGATTAAAAAGCGATAACTAAA
>NZ_JARXWE010000012.1 GCF_029893235.1 Dysgonomonas sp. PH5-45 | reverse complement strand
ATTGCTACCGCCATGCTGCCCCTCGACTTGCATGTGTTAGGCCTATCGCTAGCGTTCATCCTGAGCCAGGATCAAACTCTTCTTTGTATATTCTTGTTTTTATACCTTCAGTTATCCCTGACCCGATGCAATCCTTTTTTAATCTAAATCTGAATTGACCGGGTTTAGTACTTGTTTCTTCCCTTTGAAAGAAAGAAAGTCGCACTACCCGTCTAATGCTATTTTTTTTCTTTTATTGTTCCTTTTTACCAAAACCTCAAAGATCGCTTATCGTGTGCTTTTCCCCTAAAACTACACCGCTAAAAAGCCGTGCGCTTAACCGGAAAGCGGATGCAAAAGTAAAACAAACTTTAATCCTATCCAAACTTTTTAAAACCTTTTTTATAAAGTTTTTTTTACCTCAAATGATTTACAAGAACTTACATATAGATGTTTTAATATTATCGGTTTTGAAGAATTGTAATTTGATAATAGCAACAGAGGCTGCTCAAACTTGTTGAACAGCCTCCGTAAAGATTAAAATATTCTATTATCTATAAGAAATTTTGAAATTCCTCTGTCCGATATTGACAATATAAACACCTTTTTCTAAATCGAGAACAAACGATTCGTGTTCCGAATTTATTTTGGCATTCATTTGCGCTTGTCCGTTTAAGTTGAATATTGTAAGCAAAGAACCTACCTCAGCATTGCGAACGTGAAGCATTCCGTCTTTCGAAACATAAACCCAGATACCGTTCACTCCATCTTCGTAGATGCCACTTGAAACATAGTTCACGGCAAGAGGTATTGTCAGGTATTCAGTGCTTTTAGAATCTGCAATAACAATATTTGCCTTGTATTCACCATTCTCATCGACAGGAAGGGTAAATATTGCTGAGAACTTCACTGTTCCTGCTTCCAAGTCGGCCGGAGTAAATCCGGTTGCGGATAATTGGAAATTATCGGCATGCTCTCCGGTTAGTGTAATGGTAGCATTTTCGGCCATGAAGCCTTTTATCTCAACAGGAATATTTACCGGTAGTGTTGTTGCATTAACCGGATCTACAGTTCCTACAAGCTCAAGATAAGGCTTGCGGTAAGTAACCTTTACAGGAATAGTCAGATATTCGCCAAAAACAACATCAACATTATACTCGCCCGAAGCTTCGGAAGTAAACGTAAGATCGAAATACACACTTCCTTCTTTCAATTCGTTTGGAGTGATAGATGTTTTACCCAAAGAGAAGTTATCGGCATCGGCTCCCGACAATTGAATAGTAACATTGCTTGCCAACAATCCTTTTACCTCTATCGGTATTTCAATAGGCGATTCGGTTGTTTCAACAGGTTCGATAGTACCCAAAAGCTCAAGGTAAGGCTTGTTGTAAGTAACCTTTACAGGAACTCTGAGGTATTCAGCATTGTCTGCGTCTTTAATTACAATCGCGTCTTCATACACTCCCGATTCGGTAGCTGTGAAAGACAACTGGAAGCTGAAATCTTTAGGTGTACCCGATTCCGCAAGATCGGCAGGAGTTATTGTTGTAGCCGACGGTGTGAACTTAGAATCGGCGGCAGCCATCGTGATTGAAGCATTGGCTGTAAGAAGTCCCGCTACTTTTACAGGTACAGTTACCGGAACGGTGTTGGTTTCAACAGGATCTACAGTACCCGACAGTTCAAGGTAAGGTTTGTTGTAAGTAACCTTCACTGGTACTCTGAGGTATTCAGCATTGTCTGCGTCTTTAATTACGATCGCGTCTTCATATACTCCCGATTCGGTAGCTGTGAAAGACAATTGGAAACTGAAATCTTTAGGTGTACCCGATTCCACAAGATCGGCAGGAGTTATTGTTGTAGCCGATGGTGTGAACTTAGAATCGGCAGCAGCCATCGCGATTGAAGCATTAGCTGTAAGAAGCCCTGCTACTTTTACAGGTACAGTTACCGGAACAGTATTAGTTTCAACAGGATCCACAGTACCCGACAGTTCAATATAAGGTTTATTGTAAGTAACCTTTACAGGAACTCTGAGGTATTCAACATTGTCTGCGTCTTTAATTACAATCGCGTCTTCATACACTCCCGATTCGGTGGCTGTGAAAGACAACTGAAGGTCGAAGTTTTTAGGAGCGCCCGATTCTGTAAGATCGGCAGGAGTTATTGTTGTGGCCGACGGTGTGAACTTAGAGTCGGCAGCAGCCATCGTGATAGTAGCATTCACATCAATATCGCCCGCTATTTGAACAGGAATCTGAACAGGAATAGTGTTTGTTTCGACCGCTTCTGCCGTACCCACTTGTCTCAAATAAGGATAACCTGTTATTGTTATATCGTCTAAATATATAGAGAACGTTTGTGCGGTAGTAAGCTGATGTTTAATGAAGAAGCGGGCAAACTTAGCGTTCGGTTTGTTCACCTGAATAGTTTCACTTTCAATGCTTCCAAATTCAACTTCTTCAGAATAAACCTCTGTCCACGTTTTACCATCCTCCGAAACCTCTATTGCCAAAGTATGCGGATAGAAATGATAGTACGAGAAGCTTATATCCTTAATTCCACCCACTTTTTCGGGAGAAGTAAGCACACCTGTTTTGGTTGAGTTATAATTCAATGACAAACCAGCAGCGCCCTTTATCCACGCAGGATTAGTCATTCTGGTAGCATAAGTCATTTCCCAACCATCCAAAACATAAGTACCTTCGGGCGAACCCCATCCTGTTGCATTGAAATTCTGAGAGATAGTTCTTTCCAGTTTATATCCAATAACGGGGATAACGATAGTTGATGTAAGGCCTTCGCCTTGTATCACGATACTGTCTACACTCATAAATTCGGTATCCGATGGTGTATATACCAATTGTCCGGTAACCGAAGCAGCACCGTCAACAGGAACAATAGACACTGGAGTTAAAGCAAAATCACTTCCTTTTTTCAGTGAAAGAGACACATCGCCATAAACATTCTGCATATCTATATCGAAATCGTAGGTAAGCTGCTCGCCCGGATATGTTTTCAATGCAATATTTTCAGGCACAGAAACAGCCGGAACACCTTTATTGGCTGCCGTTACAACTACATTGTCTATTATCACATTGAGGTTACCAAGCGGTGCTATCTCCGAGTAAATTTCCACAAAACGGGCATTCTCGTCATTCACTTGAACTTCAAATAAAGTGAAATCCGGCGATTCGCTAAACAAAGGAACTGTTATTGAAGCAACCGGTGTAGGGGCTTCGGCCATGTCTTTATATGTCCGAACCTTAAGAACCGGATTATTATTTGGATTGGAAGTTGACGTGTTTCTGTAATAGAACTGGATGGTTCCCACACCATTAGATTTAGGAGGAGAAACTAATCTTGAATCAACGCTTGTAGTGGTGTTTAATTGCACGGCAGAAGGAGAACTTACAAAGTTAGGGTAGCTAACACCATCGCTAAACGATGATCCGGAAACCCTTGTTCCCTTAAACATTTTCCATCCATTGCACATATAAGCATCGGCAAGCCCAACTATTTCGGGGAAGGTTGTTATATTAAACTGCTCAGACAATAGGTCTTTCAAGGCATATCCTTCTACCGACAAAGATTGTATTAACCTTGAGTCGCTATCCAATATCCTTATGTTATCAGTAAAATAATTAGCGCCCGAAGTCGGTTTAAACTTCACAGGAAGGGTATAAGTGGCATTATTGATGCTTGCAGCCGGAATTGTTTGCGTTGCGGACGAAAATACTCCACCCGATACAAATTCAACTGTCAGGTCGGAAGTAATGTTCTCTCCTTTTATTTTAATATTCTCTGTTCGCTCAACATCTACCGGGCTTGCAAAATAAGGTTCTGCCTCGACAGATACTTTAGGTATGCTTACCCCGTTTTTGGTGATTGTTATATTTTCAAAATAACAAGACCCACTTGCCAACTCTATTTTCACAAACTTAGCCGTTGCGTCGTTCACAACAACATCAAAAGCTTTAAATACGTTTATAGTAGGATTAACGGCAATTGTTTCTTTTTCAACCCAGTTTATTCCATCGACAGATACATACATTTTCAGATTTATGACCGTAGTTTTGTTTGTACCTGTGTGCGCATAAAACTGAACGGTTCCTATCCCCGACTTCATCATCGGAGAAGTCAACGATACAGGTGTACCGTACGACGACAGACTGACAGAAGCCGTACTACCGAAACCTATGTATGCAGAGTTGTTCGTATAGTAAGAGCCTCCTTTTACTAACCATCCTGAGCCAGTAAATTTAGTACCCGAAGCACCTACCGCAGCATCGACAAAAGGTTTGTCAAAATCTTCGAACGAAGACTCCTGAAGACGGTAAAAATAAACCGGAACAGTTGGTCCGAAAGGAATACCACCACCCGAAACAGTCAGTGTGCTGTAAAAAGCATTCACCGTATTATTGGCAGGATTAAATGTTATCGGAATATTTTTTGATCCTACAGCCTCTCCGGCAGGAAGCGGATTAGTAGTAAAGCTAATATCTGATGCCTTATTGGTTGTAAAAGTAACATCAGACGATACTCCTGTAAAAGACATAGGAATATTTCCGGTAAAAGGCAGGGTTTCAAACCCGAATATATATTCATTTGCTATATCAACCTCAGCAATGGTTCCCCCGTTGTCTGTAATAACAAGAGCATCTACCAACAGTGTTTTTGAATAAGATGCCCCATCAACAACGCTTAGCCTTACATATTTTGCAACAGCACTGTTAACCGTCACTGTTTTACTCTGAAACGTTGTACCGCTGGCCGTGAAAGAGTTTTCATCGTTCCATACGTCGCCATCGCTGGATGTTTGGATTTTAACATCAACCGCACCACCCGATTCTGTTCTATACATAAAATTTATAAGGCCAATACCTCCCGTTTTTTCGGGCGAGGTGAGAGAACCATAAACCGCAACAGAATGCGTGCCTTCATGCTTTTGCATGGTATATCCCCTACCATTAACAAAACTCCAACCCGACCATTGGAAGGTACCGTTCCATGTTTGTATCGAATAGTCGTTAAAGCCTTGCACAATTGGGGCAGCCTTCAATATTGCCCCCGACGATAAAATCATCAGGAATAATAACAAGAACCTCCGGCTCTTCAGAAGCGCAACATTAAATAGTGTTCTGTGTTTTTTCATAATCGATTCTTTTATAGTTAAAGTATTAAATTACGTATATAAAACCTGCCGATAAATAAAACCGATATCTACCGACAGGTTTTTTACTTCATTTATTTTTTAATAATCTTTTTAGGTAAGATTCCGTTTGCGGTATCTATTTCCACTACATATATTCCGGAAGGCAGTGCAGAAACCGGAATAGACATCGCTTTTTCGCAGTTTCTTGTATTAAACACCATCTCTCCGCCCAAGCTGTATATACGGATGCTTTGAGGGGCAACATCGCCCACAATGCGAAGCTCGTCGGCCACAGGATTAGGATATACCACAAAGTCGTATTGGGCATATGTTTCTTCTATTCCCGAACCGCCTTCAACACATGCTGTTGCAGAAGGTGTTGATTCGCCATTCGCATAAACAGCCGTTACCACATAGCAATAAACTTCGTCGGCAAACTCGTACTCATCTACAAAGTTCAGTTCTGTTACCAAATCGGCGTTCACAAGTTTATTACCTCTATATACGTTATAGCCCAAAGGTTGTTCCGAAGGCGCGCTCCATGTAAGCTGAACTATGGTTTCGCCGGTTTTAGCGGCCTTCAGTCCCGAAGGAGATTGATAACTGTTCATACTAACGATGTCTGATATTGCAGACACAGAAAGCCCTTCCTGATAAACCGTAACTACTTCGTACACAAATGTTCCGCTTGTAACTCCGTCCGAATCTTCGTAAGAAGTACCACTCAGCGGCGACGTATTTAATTGCACTCCGTTGCGGGCAATATTGTAACCTTTCAGCGTTAAGGATTTACCACCCAAATCGGGGGCATCCCACGAAACAGTTATTTTCGCATCGCCTTTTGTCGTAGCCAGATTCTCTACCCTCGGATATTTTTCCGGTATAACTACCAGATAATCGTGGGTTTGTCCATCTGCCCAAGAGCTTTGGCAAGGATCGGTAGGGTTAGTCAGATATCTAACACGCAACCTCATGCGGTGTGTGCCCGGTTTTGCCGATTCCGGAACGGTAAATGTTCGGGTTGCTTCGGTATAAGCTTTTCCGCAAGAGGCCGAAAAAGCGATTTCACTTTCTTCAAAAACACCGTTTCCGTTATAGTCTATCCATCCACGCACACGTTCGTTGTCGTATCCGCATTTAACTTTAGCGGTATATTCGGTTCCCGGTATAAGCGTTGCCTTCAGGTGGGTATAGTCATTATAACCATCTTCGCCACAAGTTTCGTCGGTATTGTCTATTTCTCCCAGAATAAAGCTGACTATTTTGTCACCGTTTTCACAGTTAAGTTTTTCGGGTGTACAATACTCTTTTGTTTGCATGGTGAAAGGTTCGGCTTTCGATATTCCATGGTCGGCAAAGAAAACCGTTTTCATTTCGGCTATATGACCAACCGGGATATCTTCTGCAACGGTTGCCAAGAAGTTCAGCGTTTTGCTTTCCCCAAGCGAAATATCACCTACATTTATTGACGAAGGAATGGCCACGTTCACGAAATCACTCTCGGCAGAAAGTAGTGCCCTTACGCCAGAAGCCTCAGAGTGACCCAAGTTTGTTACCTTTATCTGTATAGATGCAACGCTGTTGTTTTCTATAAAATAGTTGTCAGCCACACCATTAACCGAAATATCCGAAAGAAGGAAAGACGGCGCGTTGGTCTTGATAGAGAACTCATTGGTGTGAGTGCTGCCATCTTCTATTTTAGCCTCGAACAATATTTCGTGTTGGTCGGGGATGTTGTTATCCACTTCAAATTCAAACAGACCGCCCAAAGTAGCCTTGTCGTTCGAAAGAACAGATGGGAAAACAGCCGTTGCTTTAGTAATGGTTACATAAGGGTCGTTAGACGATATTGTTACCTTCACGTTAGTACCTTTGTCATTACCTACGTTCCGTAAAGTCATTTTCAGTTTCACTGCCTCGTCCGAATAATCGAGCCTTCCGTTTTCGTCATCCACCTCAGCCGCATCAACCAGCACATACGCTCCTGCAGGAGACACGCACAAAATTTCGTCGTAAACAGTAGTGGTGTTGAAAGCTGTAACAACCAGCAATACTTTACCCGGTACCAACGAATGGTTTATCGAAACCTTACCCTGACTGTCGGTAAAGCCTCTTTCGTAAACTCCGTTCTGAGATATACAAACCAACGCGTTGCGAACAGGTTGTCCGCCGGCGGTTATCACTGTTTCGAAATTCGCTCCGGCTATCACCACATCGTTCGAGTAAGAAATAGCGTCCGGTTTCTTTGTCCGCAATTGTGTTGACGGGTCGCCAAAAACAATCCACGTTCTAACCGTTTCCCAATCGCCCGACAGAGACGACTCCGTCAGCATCAGGTTCAGGGTATTGACAGCTATCGACCCAAAATGGGTTCTTTGTTCTGTGGTATTGATACCGCTTTGGTCCGGATACTTATCGTAATCGAATCCACCTATCAGAAGGTCGTAAAAATAATCTTGTCCTCTCTGTGGCGGCGCCCAAGGTTGGCTTATCGAAGACAGCCACGCAAGTATCGCGCCTCCGCCCTCTTTGCGCAACCATGCTTCTCCGAAGCAATTGTCGGCAGAATGATATGCACCCGTATAGCAGGCCGCTGCAACGATAAAAGGCAGTTTGTCGCCATTTGTCAAAGCATTCACATCGGCATTATTGAAGCCCGTAGTCACAAAATATGTAGACTGCCCGTGACCGCAATAAGCTATCGTAGAGGCTCCCCCATTGATGTGCTCAGACAATGTGGCGGCAGTGGCTCCCGGGTCGTAGTCTTCCTTATGTGTATTGTATGTGAAAGACTCAAGACGCTCGGTGTATATACGTTGGATATGAAGATAGTCTTTTTCGTTGTCATCGCCGGCAATAAACTCGTTAGACCCTATGCCGATAAACGTTTCGCGCCAACCGGAATCCATATTGGGGTTCTTTTCATAATTGATAGTTTTGTTCACCTGTACACTTACCTGCTCCGCGCTATTTGACGAAAACCGCCCGATAGCGATATCCGGATAACTGTCGCCTCCCGACACACAACCAAGCATAGGGTCGGTAGCCCCACTGGTACTACTATCATAGTCAGATTTCACGTCAGGCCAATCGCCTACAATCAAAACGTACAGCAGGTTGTTGTTTTCGTCATACCTTTTTTGGATAAGGTTTTTTGCATTGGTTCCTTTCTCTACAACATCTTTCGATACATTAAAACCTTTTTCCTTTTTCCATTTTATATATGGCTCTATCGCCGCTTCATCGCGAGCGGTTGTTATAACCAATATATCGCCATGGTCGGCCGCCTCGAGGCTGTATTCCGACGTTCCGGAATTTATAAACATGTTTTTGTACATCCCGATAGCCTCGCGGACAGGTTTCTTATTTTCTCTCAACAAAGGGTTGGTTGGTGTATTCGAATTTTCTTGCAACTCAATCACAACATTCTTATAAACGCGCAATGTTTTGGTTACGGCATTCCATCTGAAAGGGTAAAACCGAACAGAAGTACCACGGACATCCCTTACAATAAACGGAGCTTCCATATAGGCAACGTCCTCCGGAAAGAAACGGTCTACGAGAGCTTCTTTCGCTATCTTGTATGGTATTTTGGCAGGATCTTGATTCCGGTAGATAGTTCCACGAGAGGGAAGCAGCGGATTGCCGAGTTGAATGTCGTCGTAATCGGCCGACACAACCTTCAGGTCGAAATCCTTTTGTGCGGGCAACTGAACGGCCGAACTGATGAACGGTAATTCGGCATATCCTTTATTGTCTGTCACTGTGCTTTGGGAAAAAAGAATTTTCTGGTAAGTGGTTCCATCAAAAACCACTTCTTCTAATTTCCAATTATCAACCGTAAACTTCAGTTGATAGTTTCCGGATGCCGAATGGTTAAATCGTACAGTATAGTCTTTTTGAGAATAAACCGCAATCGACACAAACAGCATACAGAATATAAAACAAACTTTTCTCATACAAATTTCTTTTTTTCAAGGAGGTAGGTTGCCCCTGTAATATACTTCAACAACCTACCTCACTATCAAGTGTCTTTATTATTTAATTACAATAACATTCTTTACAACAGTTCTGCCATTGGTAGCATACAATTTAAAGATATACATGCCCGGAGCAAGATTAGAAACATTAACTGTTTGCTTGTTCTCACCATTGCATTCAATAGCTTTGACGGTCTGTCCTACTGTGTTCAGAACATCTATTCTTCCCACATTCAGGCCTTCAACTGTAACCGTTGTTTTGGCAGGATTAGGATATATCCTTACGTTTTCGGCAACTTCTTCTCCAATAGAAGAAGTTTGAGCTTCTGCTTTTCCTGACTCACCCATTCCGCATACACGAACAATTTCCCATTTATGGTCTCCCTGAGGAACATTGCTATCGGTATAAGAATTTCCTTCTACATCTTCAGCTATCAATACGCCATCTCTGTACACCTTATAAGTTCCACCGTTTTTCTGTCCGAAAACTTTAAACGCCAAACCTAAAGTACCTCCGTGACCAGGGTCAACACATGGTTTCCAAACAAACTGATTGTCGTTGTTTTCGGCAAAGATATAAGCATCACCGGTATCTTTTCCGCCCATAATAGTTACAGGAATACAGAATGGACTGCCATACATTGTATTTCCGGCCAAAGATATTGCCACCCAATATTTACCCGCAGGGAAAGTTTTGTCAATCTTAACCCTTACTTTGTATATAGGGAAGTCTACGATTCCGAGTTCTTCTATTTTCGATCTGAAAGCATTCATGAAATCAGTAGATTCCAAAACGTTGTTCGACATATAGTCTCCCCACAAACATACTCCTCCGTTAGCCGGATTTCCGTCGTAGATGGCTACATAAGCGGCCAATATTGGCGAACCATCAAGCGGTGCAGCTTTTTGGAAAGCATAGAATTCCATTTCGCCGATATGAGATTTTGCTCTCAATGTAAAGTCGTCGGTATTCACATTACCCAGCAATTTGTCAACGAGGAATCCGGTTGCCCTTCCGCCATTGTTCAACGCACTAACATCCGCGCCATTAAAGCCTTTGCCATAATGTGTGATAAACGCGCCATTGTCCCATAGCAGATCCGATCGGGTTGGTTCTGGTTCGTCAGGTATAGACCACGACAATTGCGCAACAGAGCCCGATAAAGAAACCGCAGGATCTACCACCTCCAAACATTCTAATGCAGCATCTCCACATTCGGTTGTAGAAGTCCATCCGGCATCATAAACTGCCTCAACACAATAGTTGTAAGTATGGCCTGCGCCCAAATCTCTTTCTATGAACTCTTGCTCGCGGGTATTCTCTAACAATACACCATCCCGGTAAATATTGAACGAAGCAATAGTTTTTCTTCTCATATCCCAAGTCAAGGTTACTTTGTTATTATATTCCGCTTTCACTTTAAAGTTGCGAACAGGGCTTGTAAACAGGTTTATGTCTTCGAACACAACATCCGATTCCGTACAGTCGCCCGACGAATAATTCACCTTCACACCATATCTGTATGTTGCCTCCGAAAGATCTGAAACTGTATATTCAGTTGTTCCTGCAGGCACAGTTGCAACGTCTTGTTTTTTGTTATCAACTACGGTGTACGAAGCTATTGCTGTTGTATTAGGTGCATCCCATGTTATTTTTATAGAATTTTCGGAAGCAATGGCTAATTTCAGATTCCTAACAGGGTCGCACACTTTACCCACTGTTACCTGAAGGGAAGTAGCTGCCGACTGGCTGCATCCTGTTTTTTTATACTTAGCAATCACTTGGTATGTATAATTACCTATTGACAGATTTTCGTCTGTATATGTGGTTCCCTCATAGTTATCTTTTATTACCTGTCCATCTTTTATAATGGTATAAGAGCTGACATCGAACGCATCGGGAGTATCCCACAATAGTTTCACACTTTTCTCTGTTTCCTGTTCATATCTGAGATTGTTTACAGGTTGGCATACGTTGTCCAGTACTCTGACATCGTCTAAGGCAACCCCGCTACCGGCATAGAATTGGCCTTCAAAAGCAATCCAATACGTATCGGTTGGGTTAGGAAGTTCATGTATAGCTTCTGTCCAATCCTTGATATTACCATCATACTCTTTCAGCAGAATCCATTCTCCATCAGGTGTATTTTTATAATAAACCCTCAGATAGTCTTGGCTTGCCATAAACAGGGACTGAGCATGCCAATATGTAAGCACAGGAGCCGACAATCCGGTTATATCCATTTTTGGCGTGATTAATCTGGCTTTAGCGCCTTTTCCTCCGTCTACCATACGGATATAATATTCGCCACTATGGGGTGCTGAAGGAATGGTATAGGTATTTCCTTTTGTAAACGTCCATTGGCATGGTATTCCCGAAACATGTTCTTGTCTCCAGCAATTACTTAACTTGCCCGAATCGAAGCTTTCTTTCAACGGGAAGTTAGTGAAGGCTACATCGCAATCGTTAAGTTCCACCTGTACCGTACCTACCAAAGCTCTTTCAGACTCGCAGTTATTTAAAAGCACAGTAGTCACCTCGTAAGTATATTGGCCTGCGGCAACTTCTTCAACAAACGTTTTGTCAGTGATTAATTCGTAAGTTATAAGTTCGTCATTTCTATATACCCTGTAACCTCTTATCGAAGATTCGGTCTGAGGGGCTTCCCATGTCAACTTAACGCTATACCATGTTGGGGCGCCTGTTGTATATGTCGGATTTTTAGGGAGGCGTGCACTACTACATTTACTCAATGTAATATCAGACAACACTTTATCCTCATCGTCCAACGTGATTTGCTCTGTATGCCCCGCATAGCCGCTATAAGAAACCGACAGGTTGTAAGTTTTATTCGAACTCAAGTTTTCTATACTGAATTCGCCATTCTCGTTGGCAAAAGCATAAAGTTTTTCTTTGTCCGAAGTAACGGAAACAAATGCCTTTGGCAGAGCCTCGCCTGCGCCTTTCAGTATCTTACCCGTAATTTTGATATCGGAAGCTACCTCTAAGGCAACATTGCCTGTAACGGCCGAAGAATAACTGATTGTATATGTTTTTGCTTGCTCGCGATACCCTTTTTTATAGTAGGTAACCGTATAATCTCCTTTAGGAACGAAGTTGAAACGGTAGTTACCCTGTGCATCGGTCACAGTTTCGTAGTCAGTATCGTTGATTTTCACCGAAACATCGCCCACCGGATTACTTCCGTCCGTTACTTTTCCGAACAAGGCGTTTCCGTTCACGTCCATATCCATTTCAAGGAAAGCATAATTATATTTTCTGTCGCCATTTTGGAATTTAAACTCTTCGTCTCCGCTCCATGTTGCGGTTTGGAATATCTTATTGGTTCCTACTGTTTTTCCGGAAAGGAACAAAACACTATCTTCTGGGAAAACCACGTCGTTATAAACACGTTCGGTCCATATTACCAGATTCTTATTATCGTACAGGTAAGGCTTGTCTAAAGTAAGCCAGATGTCTTTAGGAGAATCCGTTTTCGGAACATTAATGTTTCCTGAATATACAAGAGTAGCACCTTCCCTCAACCAGTCGCTAAGGTCTTCCTTATCGGTCATTGCCATATAAATTTTCACCGGCATATTCACGTCATACTTCGACATTGTTGTGTACCTAAGCGCGTTTATAGTACCATACATCCTTATTTCTTCGGGAGTAAAAATGGTTTGGGTTGCACTTGCCTTTTTACTGAAGTCGAACGGCATACTGCCATAAAAGCCTTGATATACAAAATAATTGTTAGGGCTCAACTTTACTCTTCCGGTTGAATATATCCTCACAGTTCTTTCATACGAATCGTTAGCCGTATTCTCATCACCGGTAATGCTTACCACAGCCTTAACCACAGCCTGGCGGTTTGCAGGCGCTTGGGGTTTCCAAGTAACAGGTATCTCTACTGTTTCATCAAACTTCAATGTTCGGGAATAGGTATCGGAAGTACCTAACAATTTATCGTCTTTGTCATAAATAGAAACTTTAAAGTTAGTGGCATCCTTCTTTCCGAAGTTTTTAACCGTTACCATCCAATTTATAGGTAAATCTACCGACACATCGGGCGGCCCTGCTATGTCGTACACCGTAAGATCTATATCTTTAACTTCTTCTACCATGAAGTCGTCCATGAAGATATACGCCATTGTTTTGTCTACCGAATAAGAATGGAAACCTATATGATAGGCATTTGTTTTAGACTGAACCGGAAGCAGAATGTCTCTACGATAAGGAGAGTACGACTGCACACCACCTTCGCCAACTTTAGTAGTCAAAAATCCGGGTTCATTTTTCCGACCCATATATATTGTATAGGTATGAGAAGCCGCATCCAAAGACGATTCGCTCCAGCGCATTCTATACGTCTTGCCACCTTCCAGCTTCAAGGGAGGAGTTATCAACCAGTCGTCAATTCCTATATACGTAGGGTTAAAATACCAGAATCCACCGTCATAATTTTGATTACTGTTGCCCCATTGCCACATATAGCCATTGTAGTCGATACCTGTCCAGAAGGTGTAAGATTTTTCCATATGATTCAAATCGTCACTCCATGGAATGGATGCAGCACCAAGCACAACCCCACCGGAGGTAACAGCCGTGCTTTTGTCTCGTGCATTTACTGCTACTACTTTATATTTGTAGTATTCTAATGGCAATACTTCAGTGTCGGTAAATGTCAGTTCGGTAAGGTTTGTTGCCACCGTTTTATTGTCCGGCAATCTTACAATTTCGTATGTAAGGCTACCTGTCCGTCCACCATTTACTCCGCCAATAGGAACATTCCATTCCACAACTGCATTTCCGGCAGTGTTTTTATCAATGCTGATGTTTCTTACAGGTCGTGGAACATCCAAACCAACAACCGCAACCACCGAAGAAGGAACCCCTACTCCGTGACTATTTTCGGCAACTACCTTATATGTATGGTCGCCATCTTTTACATCTGTATCTGTCCAACTTTCTTCTATGCCTGGTTGTGGATTGTTGATTGTATGAACAATATTTCCGTTCTTATATACCTTAACTGAAGTGAGAGTCACTCCATCCTCGCCTTGTGCTGTTTCGGAAGGATTGATCCATTGCAACAAAGTACCGCCTTGCCCATCGGTTGTAACGGTCAGTGCATTAACAATGCCCGGAACTTTATCGTTCACTTTTTCAAACTTCGAAAACAGACATGTTAAGTGAGCTCCCATGCCCGCTGTTTTTCCTAACAGTCTGGCACGGCCTGTTCTTTGATATTCTATATTGTAGAAATTCCCGTCTTCGCAAGCCCAATACAGGGTATTGGTATTATGGTCGAAAGCCATAGTCTGAATGTTTTGCACAACGCCATTTTCGCCCCGTATACCTGTATCTCCAACCTTAGTTGCCCGGAGATCGTCAATATTTATTGTATATAAAAAGCCGTCTTCGCCTATTGCATATAGCTGCCCTGAAATGTGGCATGCCAATGTTACATATCGTGGCGTACCTCCCGATATTGTACCGATATCGGTAGTATTTCCGGCTTCGGCACCCGATAGTTTCACCGTAACCAGCGTTGGTCCGGTTTCTCTACGTACCAAAGAATACATAACATCGTCTTTATAGCTGTATGCCATATCGACCAAGCGTTTTGTATCGGCCGCTAAAGTACCATCAGCGATAGAGCTTAATGTATTTTTTCGTCCTGTTTCCGGATTAATGGAAACAAACGAATGTACCAGATAACTCTGCAAATCGCTCGAATAAGCCAATGTTTGCGCATACAAGCGTCCATTATAATACTCACCCGCTTGTAAAGGATAAGTATTATCACCGTTAATTACACCAACATCGTCTAATGTTGATGAGTAGAATGACATGAAGCCCCTTACCTGATCGTAATCGGAGCCTGGGTCTGAGCAATATCCATACATTTTGGGTTCAGCCAAATGTAAAGATCTCGTCCTTTTCAGATTTTTGCTATTGGATTCCGACCACTCACTTTGGTCTAATCCAAATTTAGCGGTTATCCCCAGCGAAACCAAGAGCGCCAGAAACAACAAAGAAATAGTACTCGTTTTTTTCATAATAATTCAAATATGGTTTTAATAAAAATATTATCTCAAATAATACAATTAGCAAATGTGTTTTAAAAACCGCATTGTTCTTGACAAAAATAATAACAACACACCCAAAAACCGTATTTTTTGACTATACAAAGCTTTAACATGGCTACTAAATGTTCATTTCAGACCAAAGGTATTTAACACAGTTGTTTACGTCAGAAAAACCATATAAACATTATTGAATACTAACAACTTGAAAGATTAGCCCTATGTTAAACACAGGTTGAATTATTTATTTATCATGAAAACATTTAACATTACATTTCGCAAACACATAAAAATCAGCGATAAAAAACTATTCTTTATTTTACATTTCAATATTTTAATTATATCTTTAGTTTGTATTTGTAGGATGGAATGTTTAAGTAAAAAATCCTAAATGTAATCTGAATCTTTCATTATCTTTTAATATTTAGCATACCAAACCTTTAACAAGTTGATAAATTGTATGAAAAAGTTAACAACGCAATCTCTCCATTTCGTATTAAAGATCGTCTTTATACTTATATTACATTCTATTCATGTTAGTTTGGTTGCTACCCCTCTTCAAAAATTCAATTCTATATCAGAAAAAATAGATGAGATACACTTTTCGCAAGGCGAACAATCGCGCAAACTGATTAACGAATTGTACAAAATAGCCCAAACTTCGCCCGACAGCACCTTATTATTATCGCAATGCCTCTACAAAGAAGCTATGGTAAGTTATGCCCAAGGCACAATAGACACAACCCTGACCCGAAGGATAAAAAAGCAAATAAAACTGATCGACAAAAATAAATACCCCTTCGAAAATGCTTTATTGCTATATTCTTTAGGAGCAGACCTATCGGCCAATGGCGATTACTCCGATGCCTTCACCGCATCGCTGGAAGCCGTAAAGCAATTCAAAGAATTGGACGACAGCACATTCATTGCCAAATCGCTGAATACTTTGGGCACAATTTGCAGCCATATCAGCCTCTTTGGTATGAGTAAAGATTATTACGAAGAAGCCCTTTCCTGGGCAACCTCCAAAGACTACGAATACAACAAAATAAAACTCAACATCTACAGGCTAAACCTTCTGGACGACGACCGTGATTCTGCCATTGCCTCCTTGTCGGACTATATATCTTCGCTGAACACCAAGTACGATTTGGGACTCAAGATAACAGGTTACCTAAATTTAGGGTCGTTCTATTTAAAGAAGGGCGATCAAGAGAAGTCATACCATTATTGGAAAATTGCCGAAAATCTGATACAAAACGTAGACAATCCGCGGCTCAACTCTGTTCTTTATCAAAACATGGGGGTTTACTACCTTCTGTTCGACAAAGATTATGAAAAAGCCCTGGAATATTTCACTCTGAGCAAACAAATATCCGAACGCAACAACAACCTTATACATCTGGCATCTATATACGATATTATTTCGCAAACCTACGAGCTGACAGGCAATATTGACAGCGCTTATGTGTATTTGGTAGAGCATCAGTTGCTAAGCCAAAAACTCGCGGCCAGCCCCAAAGCAATAGAAGCATATCAGGCATATGTATCTACTTTTCTTGAAGCCTCTAAAAATGAATTAACGATAGCCGAACAACAAATAAAGATAAGCAACCGACAGCTAATCACGGTTGTTATGATTGCCGTAACCCTTGTGCTTCTGGCCCTACTACTGCTCCAGCAGAAACGCCTTAAAGAAAACGAAAACAGAGAGCTAACCAAACAGCTCGACCACGAGAAAAAGATTAAAGAATTACAGAAAAAAAGTCAAGACGAGGTCATTGAAGCCAAAAGCCGTGAAATAGCCTCATACTCTCTTTTGTTATCGAACAAGAACAGTATATTAAAGGAAATACTGAACATCAACACCCAATTGGCCAAAAACAAAAAAGATACTGAAGAGTACACCAAGAAAATCAATACCATCATAAAGAATAACTTTCAATCCGAAACCGAATGGAGCGACTTTAAGATACACTTCGAGAAAGTTCATCCCAGCTTCTTCGACAAGCTGAAGCAACACCGCGCGGACCTGACCGAAAACAATCTGCGGATATGCGCTTATTACAGGCTCGGAATGTCTACAAAACAAATAGCACAGATACTACATATCACTCCGGCATCGGTATCCATTCACCGCCACCGCATAAAAAAGAAGTTAGGCTTAGGAGAAGAGGATGGATTAGACGATTTTCTGCGAAATATTTAACTAAATTTACCATTATTTTACAGAAAGAATTTACGAACAACGAAAAACATCAAAACCCATGAAAAACATTAAACTTCTTACTTTAGGGCTGATTGCCGCCCTGTTTTTATTCGCCGCTTGTGATGGTGATGACGACAACGATAATAACGGACGTATTGAAGGTTATGTTCCCGAAGAAATTATCGTAAACTTTTCGGATGGGAGGGATTATAACACCACAACCCAATACAATTTTGAGTATGACGAACAAAACCGGATAACCCAAATTATCGAAAACCATTCTTGGGGAGGATGGAGATATATTTTTTCGTATAAAGAAAACGGGCAGATGGAAAAATATATAATAAATCTTTTTAACAATAATGGAACAAGCGGCGGTACAATGGAATGCCCGGTTACATACGAGGGACAAATAGTGAAATTTAGAACGAAAGACTCCGGACCAAAAGAAAAAACAATAAAAATAGATTCCCACGGACGTGCCGTATCTGGTACAATGTTATTAGACTATAGTTCATATATCGAAGCATTCTCTTTCAAATATGATAAAGCAGGACGTTTATCTAAAGCGCATAATCGACAGGGGGCATTCTATTTTAAATACGATTCACATCCGGGTATCTGGCAAAATGTTAATATGCCTAAATGGTTTTTTGCAAATTTCATTAACGTCTCGCAAACAATTATTGGATTGTATGTGGTAGATCTCCATAATAAAACAATGCTTAACTGGCAGAATAATCTAACAGAAATAACATGGAACAATGAATACGATTACAGATATTACACATCAATAAACTACACTTACAATACCAATGGCTACCCCTCTACTGCAGAATGGGGAGGAGAATCTAACAAGTATGAGGTAAGTATCAGATATAAGCAGAATTAAACACTCGTTTAAAACTGTAAAGTAAAAGGTCGGCTCAAACAAAGAACCGACCTTTTCTATGAGTCATCACCAAGAATCTAATTTTTAAACACCAGATACACAGCCGCTATCAAGAACAGAAAAGCTAAAAAGTGATTCCATTTCAGCCCTCCCGACCCAAATACCAACGAACTGAATACAACAAATACTACCAGTGTTATAACCTCTTGTATAATTTTCAATTGTAATAAGCTGAAAGGCCCTCCATTTCCTTCAAAACCAATCCTGTTGGCCGGAACCTGAAAACAGTATTCAAAAAATGCTATACCCCAACTGAATAAAATAACAGCAATAAGCGGCAACGATGAAAACCAGGAAAATTCTTTTAGTTTCAAATGCCCATACCACGCAAGGGTCATAAAAATATTGGATGCGACAAGTAGCAAAATAGTATATAGTCCCGACATGATTCTTTCCGTTTTTTCAACGTGGATAACCTATCGTCTGCCCTGCTACTACAAAATCACTTTCGTCGAGTTTCAGAATCTTTTTTAGTTCTTCGCGATCCACATATCCACGAATAACAGATCCCAAACCTTCCGATTGGGCATATAAGTAAACATTCTGAGAACTATGCCCTACATTCATTCCAATATAGAGACGCCAAGCCTCGATATCCTCTTCTCTGCGCTTGCCTTTCGACACATAAATAAAATTGGCCATCGTTGCCCACACATATTCCTGCTGACCTGTCAGTTTGCTATAATCGCCTTCAATGACAGGCTGTAATTCATTTTTAAACGGATCGAAAAAATAAATTCCCTCTTTAAGAATAACGTAAATATCGGTGTCTTGCCTATTCATAGCAGAAGGTGCCGTGCGGCGTCCCTCATTTGTCCTGTTTAAACCATTTGCGGCCCATAATGCGTTTGATAGTTGCTGCAAAGTGAGCTCTTTACTTGAGAATTCTTTACAAGAATGTCTGTTCTCCAATAGTTGTTCCAAGGTTTCTTTTCCCGCAAAAGAATGTTCCAACAATTTAATCGTTTTCATACCTTATATAAATTTATGATGATATTGTATTTTATGTAAATCTACACATAAAATAAAAAGATGCAAGCTATTAAACCTACATCTTTACATTTTGCTCTCTTGTTGTCTCACTAGGATTCGAACCCAGACAAACAGAACCAGAATCTGCTGTGCTACCGTTACACCATGAGACAAAAATCTGAGTACAAAAATAATACTTTTTTTATTTTACAATAATCAAAAAGTAATTCTTTTTTCCTTTTTGAGCAAGTAAATATTTCCCTCCAATCAGATAAGACAGGTCTATAACCTCATCTTGGCTTTCCAGTTTGGTTTTGTTTATCATTACTCCTCCGGCCTGCGTTGTTTTACGCATTTCGCCTTTTGAGGGGAAAACCGCAGCTTTTTCGGTTAATAAATCAATCGCCTTAATTCCATCTGCCAGATCATCTTTATTTACTTCGAAGCGGGGAACACCCTCAAAAACCTGTAACAGAGTTTCTTCGTCAAGTTCTTTCAAGGCCTCGGAAGTTGCATTGCCAAACAATATACCCGATGCTTTTACTGCTGCTTCGTAATCTTCGGCCGAATGAACCATGGTTGTTATTTCCTGAGCCAACCTTTTTTGTAAAGGACGCAAATGCGGTGCCGAAGCCTGTTCCGCAACAAGCGCATCAATTTCCTCTTTCGGTAAGGCTGTGAAAATCTTGATATATTTTTCCGCATCCGCATCGCTCACATTCAACCAAAACTGGTAAAACTTATAAGGCGATGTATAACGGCGGTCGAGCCATACGTTGCCCGACTCGGTTTTCCCAAACTTACCGCCGTCGGCTTTCGTTATCAGCGGACAAACCAAAGCAAAAGCTTCGCCGCCAGTTTTGCGACGTATAAGCTCTGTTCCGGTAGTGATATTACCCCACTGGTCTGAACCACCCATCTGCAAACGGCAACCAAACTCGGTATATAAATGCAGGTAATCGTATCCTTGCAAAAGTTGGTATGAAAATTCGGTAAACGACATCCCTTCGGAAGCCTCTCCATTCAGACGCTTCTTTACGGAATCTTTAGCCATCATATAATTTACGGTAAGATGCTTGCCTATATCGCGGATAAAGTTCAAGAACGAATAACTCTTCATCCAATCGTAATTATTAACCAATAGGGCAGCGTTAGCTTTATCCGATTCAAAATCCAAGAATTTTGCTAACTGCTTTTTGATAGAATCCTGATTATGGCGCAGGGTTTCCTCGTCGAGTAAGTTTCTTTCTTGCGACTTCATGGAAGGATCGCCAATCATGCCTGTTGCGCCACCTATCAAGGCAATAGGACGATGACCCGCACGTTGCAAATGCTTCAACATCATAACACTGACAAGATGCCCTATATGTAGAGAGTCGGCAGTAGGGTCGATACCTACATACCCCGAGGTAAGCTCTTTTTGCAGTTGTTCTTCTGTTCCGGGCATAATATCGTGTATCATGCCGCGCCATTTCAATTCTTCAACAAAATTCATCATTATTTATCTAAAAAATTCGGGAAGCAAAGGTACGACTTCTTTCCCGAAGTACGAAAAAAGACTATGATTTTACTTCAATACGAAAAGGTTCTATTATTCCAGTTTCAATCTTATCTTATCCGTTATTTTATCCATCATATTTTGAAAAAAATATGAAAATATCAGACCAATGACCGCTACTATTATCTCAGATACCCATAGTGGATAAGAACTTATATCCACAATTTTATACAAGGCATAATCTACCCTTATCAAATAGTCAGCTATCATATCATAAAACAAATAAAGAGGGAAAGTATATTTTCCCACAAATGAAAGGAAAGGATATTTATAATTTTTAAAAACAGACAAAATTTTCGCTATAAACAAACATAAGAATGGTATAATAAATACCATACATAATGTTTTTGTTTGGGGGATAGAGACGAATATGTTTTTATGGACAAGAAATAAACTAATACAACCAAAAACAAATGCACTAAACATTATCCACACATATTTTTTATTGGGTTTCCCAGTTTCTTTCTTTTCAGCAATAAGATATCCAATATAAAATCCAATTAAAAATATAGGTATTCTTGTTATAAAAAAGAAAAGATATAATGGCGTTATAAATACCAACAAAAGCGAGAACAATACTCCAACAACAGTAGTAACACCCGGATTTCTTTTAAACAGTTTATAGTACCATGGCGAAAGAAGGTAAAAAGCTATCAAACCAGATATAAACCAATTAAATATATGTGGTGAACCTATCCAATAATTAATGGTCAACATATCCAGAATCGTATCCGATAGGCTATAGCTTTTATAAATAGAATGCACAACTATTGCCACAACAAAAGATGGGTAAATCCGGAAAAATCTCCTTTTGTAGAATTCTTTTATAGATGAATTTTTTCTCAATGAAAAATAGATTCCTAATCCAGATAAAAGAAGGAACATATCTACTCCAGCCCATCCATAAAACACAAGATAATTGAAACTATGTATTGAGAAATGATATCCAGAATGAAATAATAAACACCAAATAATAGCTATTCCTAACAGTTGTAATCTATACTCACTAAATAATTTGATGTTCATTTATATTATGTTTTACATTGCACTTAATTAGAAAACAACACTATCAAACAAAATATGTGTGCTTACTTTCTAAAACGACAAATATAAAACCTTTTTTTTAAACAATGAAATCAAATGGGCGTTAGCCTTCATTTCCAATACATCTATTCCGCAACCGTGAACGCAGGTTGCTGACCGGATAAAGAACCGACAGTAGGCTTATAAAACTCACAGTTAGAAATATGGCAAGGATATCAAGAAATTCAACCACAACCGGATACGCATTTACAACCAACAAAGCCGATTCGCTATTCAGCTTGAGCAAGCCAAAATGCTGCTGCAACAGACATAAACCTATACCCAACAATAAACCTATAATGGTGCCAAACATGGATATGAGCCAACCTTCGAACAAAAATATCTTCGATATAAGATTATTGTTTGCTCCCAGATTTTGCAATATTCTTACATCCTCATTCTTATCGAGGATAAGCATAGAAAGCGAACCTATTATATTAAACACGGCGATAACCAATATAAACACCAATATAAGGAAGGTTACCCACTTTTCGATATTTACCATCCGGAATGTTTCTTCTTGTTGTTCGTAACGGTCTTTCACGTTATACTCCTGACCGATAAGTGATTTTATTTCTGCTTTCACTTTATCGACCGATTGTTCGTTTTTCAAACTAATATCGAGTGAGGTTACTTCTTTATCGTAACGGAACAGATAACGGGCTTGCTCCATCGAAATGAAAAGTAGTTCCTCGTCATATTTCTGTTGATTTATTGAAAACAGTCCCCGTGGATAAGCGTAATCGTGGGTAAAAGCCGCATTCATGTTAGCCATATTCACCTTTACATCTCGCTTAGGCACATAGAGTTCAAGAGGTGCTACAAAATCGGCTCTGACGCCTAAGTTCATAGCTAAACCTACGCCTATTACCGAATAAAAGGTATCGCCTTCTTTTACCGAAAATTTCCCCTCAAGCAGTAATTTCTGAGGATTTATAGTTTTTATAAAGCTTGAATCTATGCCTTTTACCGTGGCTAAAACCTGACGGTCTTCGAACCTTACTAAAGCATTTTCTTCGATCGACTGGCAAACGGCTGTCACTTCCGGTATATTCCTGATTGCCTGTATGTTTTTAGTGTTAGGATCAAAAACTTTGCCTTTCACTGCGGTTATCCGCAAGTCGGGGTCGATGCTACTGAATGAGTTCATGTTTAAGTCCTTAAATCCGTTGAATACGGACAAGGCGCAAACCATTGCCATTGTAGCCACAGCAATGCCACATACCGATATGAGCGAAATCACATTTACGGCATTATGCGATTTCTTGGAGAACAAATACCTCTGGGCTATGTAGAACGGAAGGTTCACTCCGAGGGGTTTGTATCTTCCGGTTTATTTCCAGTTTTCAAAAGCTTATCTATTCCCTCCAGATAGTCAAGCGAATCGTCCAAGAAAAACGCAAACTCAGGAATGATACGCAACTGCTTGCCCATCCGTTTGCCTATATCGAAACGTATTGCTTTGGCGTTTGTTTTAATATTTTCGAGCAGTTCTTTAGCCTTGGCCGAAGGGAAGATACTCAAATACACTTTAGCCACACCCAAATCGGGGCTGATGCGTACCGTGCTGACCGATACCAACACGCCTTGCATTTGTTTTGTTTGCAGTAGGAATATATCGCCAAGCTCTTTTTGTATAAGCCTGTTTATTTTCTGTTGTCTTGTTGTTTCCATATCTCGTAGATTATAAAAGGGTTCTTGTTTTTTTCCGGCCTCACTTTTTCCAAATCAAAGTCAGTCCGTCACGGATGGGTAGTATTACTTTTTCCACCCTCTCGTCTTTCGCTATTTTTTCGTTAAATATCTGTATGCCTATTGTTTGTTTATCGGTATGGTGAGGTTCGTCAAGCACCTTGCCATCCCACAGGGTATTATCGGCAATGATAAGCCCTCCGGAGCGCACTTTATCGAATATCAAATCGTAATACTCCACATAATGCCGTTTATTGGCATCAATAAACACGAGGTCAAAGATACAATCTATTGTTGGTATTATCCGCATGGCATCGCCAATATGTAGATGAATCTTATCTTTGAGTTTCGATTTATGCAGATGTTTGAGTATAAAATCCTCCAACTCGTCGTTCACCTCAATAGTGTGTATCTCGGCATCGTGGGCAGCCCCTTCGGCCAAACAAAGGGTTGCATAACCGGTATATGTTCCTATCTCAAGTATATGGCGCGGATTGAGCAAACGACAAAACATTTTCAGAATCCGCCCTTGCAAGTGCCCCGAAAGCATCCGTGGACGGAGCAAATTAACATGGGCATCACGGTCGAGCTGTTTCAGCAGGTCGCTTTCTTCGTCAATATGCTGAAGAACGTAATCTTCAAGAGCCTCCAATCGTTCTTTGTCCATTCGCAGTTTACTTTACGTTACAGGTTTTTACTCATCGTATAGTTAGTAAGTACAATGCCCTGCCGCATTATTTCGTTTTCCCAACGAATATCCAGCCCTTTTTTCTCAAAAAAAGCAACAGCCGCCTTCGATGCCCGTGCCGATATACGATACAAACCGAGCATACGCATCCGTTCTTCTATTTTCGCATAGAGCATCGAGGCTATACCTTTTCGCTGATGTTCGGGCGAAGTATAAAGGTAATTGATAAAGCCGTTTTTTTCGTCAAAATCAACAAACCCTACCAATTCTTCTCCTTCAAAACAAACCAGAGTGTACTTCAGCGGAATTTCTTTTTCAAGAAAGGCCTCCGGCATCCAAGCGTTCTTTTCTTCTTCGGAATAGAACTTGTTGCTTATCGCATGCACCGTCTTATAGATAAGCGATGTTATAAGCGGCATATAAGATGCTCTGTACTCTCTTATTTGTATCATACGCAATACTTTGCTCTTATTCTACCGGTACAAAATATTTTTTCCCGGCGTCGATAACATGTCCTGCCTTCTCTATCTCCAAAAACGAAGTACCACCTATTCCGTCGGAATAAGCCCCGCTTAGGTATGCAACAAAATCATCTTTCGATATTGCGTTTTCTGCGGTCAGAGCCTTGAGGGCAGCCAAAAAATATTCTTTGTGCTTATTGGTTGTCATACCCGTAGCAGCCTGATAGCGGGCATCCACCCCATAACAAAGCGACAGTTGACGGGCAATTTCGGGTTTATAGCAGAAAGCATATACAGGAACTTTAGCCCGGAAAGCAGCCAAGGTTCGTGTTGTGCGCCCCGATACACTATCGTTGATAATAGCTTTAACTCCCAATTGGTTGGTTGCCTTAACCGCCTGTTTGGCAAGGAACGAAGTGCGGTCGTACTCGCTATCGCTGAAGGGAACCGACATAGATTTTTCTTGTAGCTTTGATATCTCGGCAGCCCGTGCTACCGATGCCATTGTGCGTACAGCCTCTACCGGATATTTTCCGTAAGCTGTTTCGCCGCTCAACATCACCGCATCGGTTCCGTAATATACGGCATTGGCTATATCGGCTACTTCGGCCCTTGTGGGGCGAGGGTTTTCGATCATGGTATGCAACATTTGCGTGGCCACGATAACCGGTTTTTTATATTGTATTGCCTTACGGATAAGCAAACGTTGTATGCCGGGGATGTTTTCCTGAGGTACTTCAATACCCAAATCGCCACGGGCAACCATTACACCGTAGGCATGCTCGTATATTTCGTCTATGTTATCAACCCCTTCTTGATTTTCTATTTTGGCAATGATTTTTATATCGCTATTGTGCGCATCAAGAATTTTTTGGATTTCAATAACATCTTCTTTGTTCCTCACAAAAGAGTGAGCTATAAAGTCGGCGCCGTTTGCGATGGCTATTTCAATGCTCCGTTTATCCTTTTCGGTGATAGAAGGCAGATTTATTCTTACCCCCGGAATATTCACACTTTTGCGGCTACCTATCACTCCATCGTTCAGCACTTCGCAAAGAAGGTAATCTTCTCCTTTCTCTATAACTCTGAGAGCTGTTTCGCCATCGTCTATCAGCAAGGTGCTGTGCATAGGAACATCCGTAACTATATTCTGATACGAAACGGCAATAACCTCCGAGTTCGATTTACGGTTAGCATCGCCAACAACCTTGAGCCTGTACCCTGTCTTTACCGCTATTTTATCGCCCGATTCGGTTGCCATCGTACGTATTTCCGGACCCTTTGTGTCCATCATGATACCAATCGTTTCCGACACGGTGCGAACGTTATTTATAACCTGTACAAATCCTTCTTCCGACATATGCGCCGAATTCATCCTAACAACGTTGATACCTTCGTTGTATAATGAGCGAATGAAATCGACATCACATTTCAAATCCGAAATTGTTGCAACAATCTTTGTCTTTTTAAACATAAAGTAGTTTTATTTTGTTTTCTTGATTAAATGCTCTATTGCTAATCGGTACGAGTCGAGCCCCAAGCCCGATATAGACCCCCGGCACGCCGCTGCCACAAGCGACCTGTGGCGAAACTCCTCGCGAGCCTGAATGTTTGAAATATGTACTTCCACGGCAGGAGTAGTAACAGACTTTATAGCATCGTGCAGAGCTATAGAAGTGTGAGAATACCCTCCGGCATTGATAATAATGCCATGATACGAAAATCCTACTTCATGGATTTTGTCTATCAAATCTCCTTCGTGGTTAGACTGGAAATAAGAAAGCCGGCATCTACCCTCGAAGTTTGCCTGTAATTCGGAAAAATAATCATCGAACGAAGTACTGCCATATACAGAAGGTTCCCGCTTGCCGAGAAGATTCAAATTTGGCCCGTTTATTATCAGAATTTCCATTACCTTTAAATACTTAAAAAATGCTTTTACTTTCGGTTTGTTTTTATCTGCCTTTAATTTCCCAGACCACAAAAGTAATCATTATTTCTGTATCTAACATTTGCCCTAAGCCTTTTGTTTACAGCATTAGGATTTTAAAACTATTTGCACATTTTTTTAGTTTCCGTAAATAAAATTCGCTCCATATATCATAAAAATTCTTCTTACTTTCGTATCTTAGCAATTGGCCTGTAATTCTCTAAAAAGAATCAAAAAAAACATGGAATATATTATCATACTCATAGTCATTCTCATCGCTTTTATTTTGGTATTTGTAATACAAAAAAATGCGAAGCAACAAATAAGCGCGACAAAAGAAGAGGCTAAAACCGAACGGAAAAAATGGGAGCAGGAAATAAACACCCTGCACAAAAAACAGATGGACGATGTAGAAACCATAGCCCAATTGAGGGCAACGCTATCGGCCAAAGAAGAGCTTTTGCAAGCACAACAAAATGAGGTAGCCAACATTCGCGAGCAGATGAACAAAGACTTCCAGATTTTGGCAACCCGGATTCTGGAAGAAAAAACAACCCGCTTCACCGATACCAACAAAGCTAATATAGACGCTATATTGAAACCATTGAACGAAAAGCTGGCCGAGTTCAAAACCAAGGTAGAAGAAACCTACGATAAGGAATCGAAACAACGATTCTCGCTCGAAGAAAAAATAAAAGACCTCGTAGCCCTCAACAACCGCATAAGCGAAGATGCCAACAATCTGACCAAAGCCCTGAAAGGCAATAACAAAATACAAGGCAACTGGGGCGAAATGATTCTGGAGTCAATCCTCGAAAAATCGGGATTAAAAAAAAGCGAAGAATACTACACCCAAGACTTCATAAAAAACGACAGCGGCGAGCGTATCCGCAACGATCAAAACCAATATATGCAACCCGATATAATTGTTGCCTATCCCGGTGGGCGCAAAATAGTTATCGACTCTAAAGTTTCGCTCAATGCTTATGTCAGATACGTCGAATCGGAATCTGATACCGAAAAGGCCATTGCCGAAAAAGAACATATCACTTCCATCAAAAAACACATTGACGAGCTGAGCCTGAAATCGTACCAAGACTACATAGACTCTCTCGATTTTGTAATGATGTTCATTCCCAACGAACCGGCATACATTCTGGCTATGCAACTCGACACCACCCTTTGGGATTACGCATACCGAAAACGTATATTGCTTATCAGCCCCACCAATCTGATAGCTTCGCTCAAAGTGGTTTCCGACTTATGGAAACGCGAATACCAAAGTCGCAACGCACAAGAAATAGCCAAACGCGGGGCAATACTTTACGACAAATTTGCCGGATTTGTTGAAACCCTGCAAGACGTAGGTAAAAACATAGAACGTACACAAAAAAGCTACGATAAGGCCTTCGGCCAGTTGAAAGACGGCAACGGCAACCTTATACGCCAAGCAGAGATGCTTAAAGAACTGGGCGTAAAATCGCAAAAAGAATTGCCCGACAGTCAATAATCAACGCGAATCAACATCACTCTTTATCTGTACGGTATATAACTCATTTATACCGCTATAACGCTTAATGGCCTAAAAACAGCAGATAAACATGAGACATTGAACAAACTCCGAATGTGGTACGTTATAAGCAAAGATAAGATTGAAGATATGTAAAAAAGACTCCGAATAAATAAATGTACTACAATATAATTGTTGGCGTAGCCATTTGGTTCGGTGGTAAACTCCATATACAATTACCGGAACGTGGTAAAACCCAAACCTAAGACATCAGATATAAACATTAACTAATAGAAATCATCATGAAAAATTATTTATTAGCATTATCAATGCTGCTTTTTGCTGCATCGTGCAGTAATACCCCGAAGAATAAGATTGAAGGAACCGACGCTCAAGCCGTAGCTACGGAACAGGGCGCAGCTTTAACTGCAGACCTGCAAGCATCGTCCATACATTGGAAAGGGTCGAAACCCGGAGGCGACCATTATGGCACAATTGGCATCAAGAGCGGAAAAGTGTTTGTTTCGGCCGACAATTTGGCATCAGGATGGTTCATTATCGACATGAACGCTATCGTGAATCAAGATTTGACCGACAAAAAAATGAACGAAATGTTGGTAAACCATCTGAAAAGCGCTGACTTTTTTGATATAGCCCAATATCCCCAAAGCCGGTTCGACATAACAAAGATAGAACCCGCCGCTACCGGAGATACCGTTACGCACTACGTGAATGGTAACCTCAAAATTAAAGACGTTACCAAAAACATCCGTTTTGGAGCGAAGATTACTAAAGAAGGTGACACCTATAAAGCTGTAACCGTTCCTTTTACGATAGACCGCACACAATGGAATGTTAAGTACGGATCTAAAACTCTTTTTGCAGAACTGAAAGATGGCATAATAAACGATAACATAGAACTGCAAATAACTATTATTGCCAAGCCCGAAAAAGCAGAAACAAATTAATTCCTCATGCTTATCTTGCATTATATATAAACGGTTTTGACTGTAATTTGCAGTCAAAACCGTTTTATCATTGTATAAAGATTGTAATTATTAGAAAAGCCGTTCCGGAGACAATAGATATTTAAGTATTTATCGGAGGCCGTTTAATAACACTGTTGGTTACACGCAGGGATGATATCAGTTTGCCGGTGTTTTCTGAAAACACATTTACGTCCCAAACATGGGTGGTATGTCCCTTATGTATGAGTTCGGCTTCGGCTCTTACCACATCGCCTATCTGAGCACTCGATATGTGGTTGGTGCTGATTTGCATTCCTACGCATGCTTTGTCTTCGTCGCAGATGTTATTCGAGCCTATTCCCGCAGCGGTTTCGCCCAAAGCGATGGTTGCCCCGCCATGCAGCAATCCCAACGACTGACAATTGAAACGTCCCACGGGCATTTTTATAGTTACCGAAGTGGGGTTATCGTCTTCTATAACCTCCATCTTCAGGGTTTGCACCAATGTGTTTTCTATACGGGAGGTTACATTATTCCTCAGAAGTCTCATTTTTAGTCCTTTTAAATTCTTACACAATTATAAAAACCCGGAATCCCTTTGCAGTAAGGGAATCCCCAAAAGAGAAGAGACCATCCTGCTTTCACATCAACGGTCTCTTAACTGTATTTTAGGTATATACTCTTTTCTAACGTATTCTATCTAACGAACGTACCAACTTTTCGTCAGCTTTTATTTTATGCCAGGCAAGTATATTCAATATAAAGGCTATGGCAGGCAACGATATTCCAAATTCAAAACCCAAAAATTCGGCATTCAATTTGGCTACCGCCACATTCATATAAACTCCAAATGCTACATAAAACAGCATTATAAACAACAGAGTTATGGCACACACGGATATCTGCACTTTTCTTTTCTTATACAAAAAGATATTTGCGAAAGAAGCCAATGCGCTCAGTACCGCAAAAGTGATTACTCCCCAAGTAGCAAAAACTTTATGTCCTTCAAAAAAAATACCCGCGGCTTCAAATTCGTAAAGTACGCCTGTACTTTTCAACTCGGCCAGAGGCAAAAATGCTGCCACTGCCATTAAAATTGCAACCAGCAATAAGTAGACCGACTGTATACGTTGTATCATTATTTCTTTTAGAACAAATCTTTATCCTTGCTTGGATTTCTATAATAAACCTTTCCGTCGATATACTCCTGAATAGCGATCAAACTTGGTTTTGGTAATTTTTCGTAATAGCGGGATATTTCTATCTGCTCTCTGTTTTCGAACACTTCCTCCAAATTGTCGTTGTACGAAGCAAATTCCTGAAGTTTCTTATCCAAATCCTGCTTCATCTCAGCCCCAATCTGGTTTGAGCGTTTTCCTATGATACGTACAGTTTCGTAAATATTTTGAGTGTCTTGGCAAAGAGACATCAAATCTCTGGTCACTGTGTTGCTTGCCGCATTTGTTTTTTTATAATCCATAAATAATATTTTCTTTTCGTTTTTCTTTTCGTTTTTAAGCGCCTTCCGAAGAATCTTGTAGTTTTTCGACAGCCGTCGAAGCTATCTGATAATACTTGGTAGCTTCTTTCAGAAACTGCCCTTCGGGAAACATATTGGTATAGTTGAAATACTCGTCTATCACTTCACGGAAACGGGAAGCTTTTCTTTCTTCCACACTTTTCACAGCCAGTTCGTAGCGCGATTTAAGAATCAGCATCTGCATTTCTTCCGCATATTTTGTGTACGCGTAGTTTTTCAGAGCCTCGCGAGCCGTAATAATACACGATTCGTAATTATTGCCCATATAGTCACCCAGATTATAGTACAACTGACAAGCCATCAACTCCTTATAAGCTAATTTTTCCTGCAAGCCAAACATATATTCCTGTGCTTCCTGTGCTTTATCACTTTGCGGATAAGATTCCAAAAAATCTTGGAAATTCTGCAAGGCTTTTACCGTACTTGTTTGGTCAAGGCGCGGGTCGGACGAATTAAGGTACATCGCATAGGCAGCATTGAAGCGTGCCATTTCGGCATACTCGCCTTTAGGATAGCTCAAATAATATTGTATATAATATTGCGTAGCCGTGGGATAATCTTTATCGTAAAAGAAAGCCTGTGCCAAAAGGTATAATCCTTCCGATTCTTTCGGTGTGTTTTTCAGGTAAGGAAGAATATCCTCAAGCAGAGTGTATGTTCTCGCATACTTTTTTTCATCGAAATACTTCTTGGCATAGTTATATTTCAGATTGATATCCGTACTTTTCAGAACCTTATTATACTCACCACACGATGATAAAGCAATAATCAAAACCAGTAAGTACAGAAATTTAACTCTCATCCTTTGGATATTAATAAAACGTTTCGAAATCAGGCAGCAAATTTAAGTAAAGCTTTTATATTATGAAAAAAAACTTCGGCTTTTTAGCTTTTTTTGGGCTACACGATGTTATACTCCTGCCAAGCAAAGACCGCAGGCAATAGCCATTGTTTTTAAATCCGCCCGGTTGAATGCAAAAATACAAACATTCGCTCCAGATAATCACGGTTGTTCGACAGACGGGGAACCTTGTTCTGCCCTCCGCTTTTTTCGATAGACTTCATCCATTCGTAGAACGATCCTTTAGGCAAACTCCGCACCACAGGCGCTTGCAACGAAAGCCCGTACGAACGTTTTGCCTCGTAATCGGAGTTCACTTTCTTTAAAGCTTCGTCCAGCTCCGTTCCGAAAACATCTAAACAAGAAGGGCTGTTCTCAAACTCTATCAGCCACTCGTGGGCACCCGCATTATTGTCGCCAAAATAAACAGGGGCAGCCGTATATTCGGTTATCGTTGCTCCCGTTTTCAGGCAGGCTTCATGCAAAGCCTTTTCCGCATTGTCTATAATCAACTCTTCGCCAAAGGCGTTTATAAAATGTTTTGTTCGTCCTGTTATCTTAAACAGATATGGCTTCAGCGACGTAAATTCTATGGTGTCGCCAATCATATACCTCCACAACCCTCCGTTGGTAGATATGAGCAATGCGTAATTTTCGCCTGTTTTCACTTCGTCCAAAGTCAAGGTTTCAGGGTTTTCAGAATCCCATTGGCTCATCGGTACAAACTCGTAATAGATATTACTGTCGAGCATCAAGAGCATATCCTTCGAGTGTGAATCGAACTGTACCCCAAAGAACCCTTCGGAAGCATTATAGGTTTCCCAATAACGCATCGAAGCCTTCGGTATGATTTTTTTGTATTGTTCGGCAAAAGGGGTAAAACTGACTCCACCGTGAAAAAACACTTCAAGGTTTGGCCAGATATCAGTTAGTTCGCGCCCTGTGTCTTGTTTTATCTTTTTAAGCAGAACAAGCAACCACGACGGAACACCCATAAAAGCCCGCACATCGTGCGAAACAGCATAATAGGCAAGGGCTTGCAGCTTTTCTTCCCAATCGGGCAAGAGCGATATACTCTCCGGTGTACGGCTAAGTTTAGCCCAGAAATACAGGTTTTTAATCAGTATGGCCGAAATATCGCCCGTAAAAACGCCATCGCCTATCTCGTTTATCTGCTTACTGCCTCCCATAACGAGAGTTTTCCCGAAAAAAAAACGTGCATCCCTATTTGCACGCCCATAAATAGCGAGCATCTGCTCACCACATTTATAATGTCCGGTTTTTAAAGATTCGTCCGTAACGGGGATATATTTACTTTTATCTTCGGTTGTCCCCGAAGACATGGCAAACCAACGGACTGGTTTGTTCCAGAGTATATTTTGTTTTTTTTCGACTATTATTTTATCCAGAAAAGGACGCAGTTGCTCGTAGTGAAAAACCGGAACCTTTTTTCTGAAACCATCTTCGTTACGGATAGAATCAAAACCAAATTCTTTCCCGAAAAAAGTTTCTTTTCCGTTTTTTATCAGGTAATTAAATACTTTTCGCTGTACATCTATCGGATTCTGCACAAAACGGTCTACCTCACGGTAGCGAAAATCAAAGTATTTGTGTGCTAATCGGGTAATCATCCGGCATATTATCCTATTCTACTTATCTTCTGAAGTTTTTCTTTGTCGCGCACCTTGATTTTACGTCCATCGAGCGAAATGATTTTTTCCTCAACAAAAGTAGATAAAGTCCTGATGGCATTCGATGTAGTCATGTTCGACAAATTAGCCAAATCCTCCCTCGACAGATAGATGTTTATTGTAGCGCCATCTTCTTCCAATCCATAATTCTCGATCAGGAAGATAAGCGATTCGGCCAAGCGTCCGCGTATATGCTTCTGGGTGAGGTTCACCACACGCTCGTCGGCAATACCTAAGTCGGTAGACAGTTCTTTTATAAAATACATTGCAAAACGGGCATTGCTGGCTGCTATGTTTTCTATGATTTTCATTGGGATAAACCAAACCGTGCTGGGCTCGAAAGCCGTAGCGGCAGTTACATAAGGCTGATTGGCAAAGTAGGCACGATAACCAAAATTCTGCACAGGGCGTATCATCCGTATAATCTGGCTTCGCCCCCCTACTCCATTCTTATATATCTTTACCTTACCTTTCAATAAGCTCATCAGAAACTCCGGCGTTTCTTCTTCGTTGTAGATTACTTCATTTTTCTTAAAATCTACAATTTTTGAATTCTGCTTAATAACTTCGCGCTCCTGGTCGGTCAGCACATTCCACATTTCATGCAAATCGCCCGCTATGTCTGCTATATTTTTTTCGGAATTTTCTTTCATCATTCTGTTCTATCAAGTCATCACAGTCTTTCTCAGCACCCAGTCAAAACACTTTGACACATTGCTATACAAAGTTAGTATTTATTTTTAAATGCGATAAGAAATCAACAAAAAACTGTTTTTTAACTATGTTACAAAATACTAAAGCATTAAAACGTACCTTATCGGTTAATATTTCTTACTTTTTGAAAGTTAAAAAATACTCCTTCTTAAATCTTTATTTGAAATATAAGATTCAGAAAGTTTGTATATTGAGATAATAAAAGTAATTTTGCATGCTGAATTTCAAACCCGCTTTTCAAGGGCTATGTATCTAATATGCGGATAGATAACTCAAAAACAACTGATAAACACGGGGTAAATCATAAAAAAATTAAACAACAAATAATATAATAAAGTAAAGATGAACGTATCTCTTACAAATGTTGATAGCGTAAATGCTATTCTTAAAGTTGAAATCAACCAAGCAGATTATCAAGAAAAAGTAACCGGAGCGCTTAAAAATTTCCGTAAAAAAGCAAATATTCCGGGATTCCGTCCGGGTGCAGTACCTATGGGCATGGTGAAAAAAATGTACGGAAAGTCGATCCTTGCCGAAGAAGTTAACAAACTTGTAGGTGAAGGTATCTATAATTATATAAACGAAAACAAATTGAATGTTTTGGGCGAACCGCTTCCAAACATCGAAAAACAACAAGCCGTAGACTTTGGCACGGAAGGCGATTACGAATTCTTCTTCGACCTTGGTCTGGCTCCCGAAATAAAACTAAGCCTAACCAAGAGGGACAAAGTAGAATACTATAAAATAGCTGTTGATGAAGAACTTGTAGACAAACAAGTAGCGTCTTACAAAGCAAACTACGGAACATACAAAGCCGTAGAAGAAGGAGCTAAAGATACAGACCTATTGAAAGGTATTGTAACCGAACTTGATGCCGAGGGCAAACCTCTTGAAGGCGGAATAGTTGTTGAAGATGGTGTATTGATGCCTTCTTACATGAAAGACGAAACCGAAAAAGCTAAATTTGTAGGAGCTAAAGTAGGGGATGTCATAACCATGAACCCAGCTAAAGCATACGACGGAAATGAAGCCGAGATAGCATCTTTTCTTCACCTCAAAAAAGAAGATTTAACAACAATTTCGCCCGAATTTTCGTTCGAGGTAAAAGACGTTACCCGATACAAAGAGGCTGAGATGAACCAAGAGTTCTTTGACCGCATATTCGGTAAAGACGTTGTTAAAACAGAAGCCGACTTCAGAGAAAAAGTAAAAGAAAATATCTCAAATCAGTTAGCACCCGATAGCGATTATAAATTTTTGCTCGATGCCAAAGCTCTTCTTGAAAAGAAAGTGGGCGACCTGCAATATCCCGATGCTTTCTTGAAAAGATGGTTACTCACCACAGGCAAAGACAAAACTCCGGAGGCTATAGAAGAAGACTATCCTAAAATTATGGAAGATCTTAAATTCCACCTCATCAAAGAAGAGATTGCAAAAGCCAACGACCTGAAAATAGAGGAAGCCGACCTTAAAGAAGTTGCTATCATGGCCACTCAAGCACAATTTGCACAATACGGAATGATGAATGTTCCGGCCGATGTCATTGAAAATTATGCTGCCGAAATGGTGAAAAACAACGATCAGCGCAGAAATCTTTTGGACAAGGCTATGGAAAACAAAATCATAGAGTTCCTTAAAAAGACTCTTGGCTTGAAAGAAGTAAGCATATCGCTCAACGAATTCAAAAAATTCTTCGAACCTGCTGCCACTGACGAAACAGAAAAATAAAGCGTTTTTCGCGATATACGTTCAGGAAAAGGCTTTTACCTTAAAAATAAAGTTTGTGAATAACAAACTTTCGGCTTGCACCTTTTAGGTTTTTATTTATACCTTTGTTTTGGTGCAGACCTCCGATAAGACAAATTTAAGGTAGAAGCCTTTTCTGTGTTTTCTTATGATTTGCCCATCAAACGCAAATACAGGCACAGTATTTGTTATACAGAATCCGGAAACAATAATAAAACTGATACGATTATGAACAACGATTTTAAAAAATACGCAACCAAACATCTGGGCATGAATGGTCTTGCTCTCGACAAATATATTGATATAACAAGCAGCTATATATCGCCAACTATCATAGAAGAGCGTCAGTTGAATGTGGCTCAGATGGATGTTTTTTCGCGCCTGATGATGGATCGCATCATTTTTTTGGGCACGCAGATAGACGACTATACGGCCAATGTTATTCAAGCTCAGCTTTTGTATCTCGACTCGGCCGATAGCGGAAAAGATATATCTATTTATATCAATTCGCCGGGCGGATCGGTATATGCGGGCTATGGCATTTACGACACCATGCAGTTCATTGGCAGCGATGTTTCAACAATCTGTACGGGAATGGCAGCCTCAATGGCAGCTATATTGCTCGTTGCCGGACAAAAAGGCAAACGCTTCGGGCTGAAACACTCGCGCGTGATGATACATCAACCTTTGGGTGGCGCGCAAGGCCAAGCATCGGATATAGAAATCACATATCGCGAAATTGCTAAAGTAAAAAAAGAACTTTACACCATCATTTCCGAACATTCGGGCCAGTCTATAGAAAAAGTAGAGAAAGATGCCGACCGCGACTATTGGATGACATCTGCCGAAGCTAAAGAATATGGCATGATTGACGAAATCTTAATGAAAAAATAAAATCAATAACCTTATATGAAGAATTTATCCGGAAACATTACTCGTTAAACGGATAAATTCTTTGGATTTTAAAATATGGCAAAAAAACAATCGAACGATTTTTGCAGTTTTTGTGGACGTAGCGAGGGTGACGCAAACCTACTTATAGCCGGCCTGTCGGGTCATATTTGTGATTCGTGTGTTGAACAAGCCTACACGATTGTCCAAGAAGCTCTGACCTCCAAAAAATCAGGATTTGGAAGTTTAGACAAAGCAAGTTTACCGAACCCTAAGGAAATTAAAGAATTTCTTGATTCGTACATCATCGGGCAAAACAATGCCAAGCGATATCTTTCGGTTGCCGTATATAACCATTACAAACGCCTTCTGCAAGACAGTGGTGATGACGGGATAGAAATCGAGAAATCGAACATCATCATGGTTGGTCCTACCGGAACGGGGAAAACCCTCTTGGCACGCACCATAGCCAAACTGCTGCATGTTCCCTTTGCCATAGTAGACGCCACGGTACTAACCGAAGCCGGATACGTAGGCGAAGACATAGAAAGCATACTTACACGCCTCTTACAAGCTGCCGATTACGATGTGGAAGCCGCCGAAAGAGGTATCGTGTTCATAGACGAGATAGATAAGATTGCCCGCAAGGGCGACAACCCTTCCATCACCCGCGACGTTAGCGGCGAAGGAGTTCAGCAAGGATTGCTCAAACTGCTGGAAGGTTCGGTTGTTCTTGTTCCCCCTCAGGGAGGACGCAAGCATCCCGACCAGAAAATGATAGCCGTCGACACCAAAAACATCCTCTTTGTTTGTGGCGGAGCCTTCGATGGCATAGAACGCAAAATTGCACAACGCCTCAATACCCAAGTGGTTGGCTATGCCTCGGCAAACAAGAAAAAACGGATCGACCGCGACAATCTGTTGCAATACATAACACATCAGGATTTGAAATCCTTTGGGCTGATACCCGAAATCATTGGCCGGTTGCCCATCCTTACCTCCCTCAATGCTCTTGACAAGGGTACGCTGCGCCGTATCCTCACTGAGCCAAAAAACTCTATTATCAAACAATACATCAAGCTGTTCGCTATGGACGGGGTTATCCTCACCTTCGACGAAGATGTGTTCGATTATATTGTAGACATTGCGGTTGAGTATAAATTAGGAGCAAGGGGCTTGAGGTCGATTGTCGAAACCATTATGATGGATGCCATGTACGACACTCCGTCCACGAAAAAGAAAAAACTGCATATCTCTAAAGATTATGCCAAAGAACGCCTCAACGAGTCGCAGCTCGACCAACTAAAAGAAGCTTAATCGATTTTTATTATCAGAAAAAGTTTCTATTTTGGTTGGAGTTTTCATTTGTGCGCTTTATCTTCGTAATAGTATTGAGCTTAAAAAACTTTATATGGAAGTGTAAGCTTCATTTATATACTATAATGAAGTTAACTGCTGTTCGTGAAAAAACTAATCTGTTGACCTTGATGCAATATGCCAATTAGCGACAAAATTTTACATGAAAGGCTGAAAGAGAATTTTGGGTTCGACAAGTTCAAAGGAAACCAACAAGATATCATTCAGAACGTGCTGGACGAAGAAGACACATTCGTTTTGATGCCCACAGGTGGCGGCAAATCGTTGTGCTATCAGTTGCCCGCACTTATAATGGAGGGTACGGCAGTCGTCATCTCGCCACTGATTGCCTTGATGAAAAATCAAGTCGATGCCATGCGCAACTTCAGCGAAGAAGACGGTATTGCCCATTTCCTGAACTCGTCGCTCAACAAAGCAGCTATCGACTGCGTTAAAGCAGATATTGTAAGAGGAAAAACAAAACTCCTTTACGTAGCTCCCGAGTCGCTAACGAAGGAAGAAAACATAGATTTTTTGCGTCACGTAAAAGTTTCGTTCTATGCGATAGACGAGGCTCACTGTATCTCGGAATGGGGGCACGATTTCCGTCCCGAATACAGAAGGATACGACCCATAATAGACGAAATTGGGAAACGTCCGGTTATAGCACTGACGGCAACAGCAACGCCAAAAGTGCAGCACGATATACAGAAAAACCTGGGGATGACAAACGCCAAGGTTTTTAAATCGTCTTTCAACCGCGAAAACCTTTATTATGAGGTACGTACCAAAACGAATAGCCGCGATAAAGAAATTATTAAGTTCATACGCTCGCAGGAAGGCAAGTCAGGAATCATATACTGTCTTAGCAGAAAGAAAGTAGAAGAGTTTGCTGAAATACTTCGTGCCAATAATATTAATGCCCTTGCCTACCATGCCGGGCTCGATGCGGCCACACGTTCCGAAAATCAGGATGCCTTCCTGATGGAAAAAACAGACATCATCGTGGCCACCATTGCCTTTGGTATGGGTATAGACAAACCCGATGTACGCTTTGTGATCCACTACGATATCCCTAAAAGTCTGGAAGGGTATTATCAGGAAACAGGCCGTGCCGGCAGAGACGGAGGCGAAGGGCGCTGCATAGCTTTTTATTCGTACAAAGATTTGCAGAAATTAGAAAAATTTATGCAAGGCAAACCCGTTGCCGAACAGGAAATAGGAAAGCAACTCCTGCTCGAAACAGCCGCCTATGCCGAAACAGCCTTATGCCGAAGAAAAGTTCTTTTGCATTACTTTGGCGAAGAATATAACCAATCGAATTGTGGTAATTGTGACAACTGTTTAAACCCTAAAAAACAAGTGGAAGCTCAAGATTTATTATTAACCGCCATCGAAGCGGTAGTTGCTCTGAAAGAAAAATTTAAACCGGAATACGTAATCAATGTTCTCAGAGGCAAAGAAACCTCCGAGATAGAAACGTACGGACACCAGGAACTGGAAGCATTCGGCTCTGGCGACGATACGGACGAAGACACATGGAATGCCGTGATTCGCCAAGCCATTGTGGCCGGATATTTCGATAAGGATATCGAAAACTATGGTTTGCTGAAAGTTACAAAAAAGGGGAAAGACTTTTTGAAAAATCCTTCGTCCTTCAAAATAGCTCACGAGAGCGAAGAAGACGTTGACGACAGCGACGAAATCATCATAAAAAGCAGTGGAGGAAGTTCGGCGGTAGACCCCGTTTTGTTTTCAATAATGAAAGACTTGCGGAAAAAAATGTCGAAAAAACTGAACGTTCCCCCCTACGTTATCTTCCAAGATCCTTCGCTCGAGGCCATGGCAACCATCTATCCTATCACAATGGAGGAGTTGCAGAATATTCCGGGAGTAGGTGCCGGTAAGGCAAAGAGATACGGCTCGGAGTTTCTCGACATAATAAAAAGACATGTGGAGGAAAACGAAATTGAACGCCCCGAAGACCTCCGCGTAAAAACCGTAGCCAATAAGTCGAAACTAAAAGTCGCCATCGTTCAGGCAATAGACCGAAAAGTGGCTCTCGACGATTTGGCCGAATCGAAAGGGATAGAATTCCGCGAACTACTCGACGAAGTGGAAGCCATCGTTTTTTCGGGAACAAAAATAAATATAGATTACTTCCTCGACGAAGTTGTGGACGAAGACCATATAGCCGATATCTTCGACTATTTCCAAGAAGCCGAGTCGGACGATTTGGAAGAAGCCATCAAAGAATTGGGTGAATATACCGAAGACGAGATACGCTTGGTGCGCATCAAGTTTATCTCCGACATGGCTAACTAAAAGCATAGAATGAAAAAAGCCGTTTTCCCGGGAACATTCGATCCCTTTACAATAGGACATTACTCTTTGGTTGAAAGAGGATTGAAGCTTTTTGACGAAATAGTGATCGCGATAGGTATCAACGATGCAAAAAAAAGTTACTTTTCGGTAGAAGAACGCATCCGGATGATTGACGGTTTATATCGCGATAACCCAAGGGTTTGTGTATCGTCGTACGATTGCCTGACCGTAGATTTTGCTAAACAAATTGACGCGGAATTCATTTTACGTGGCATACGTTCGGTCAATGATTTTGAATACGAAAAAACGATTGCCGACATGAACCGGAAATTGGCGGGAATAGAAACATTTGTTTTGTACACCGAACCCGAACTGACACACATAAGTTCTACCATAGTAAGAGAACTGCTGAGGTATGGGCGGGACGTCGCAAGCTTCATCCCAAAAGGGTTGAAAATAAAATAAGGAAACAATATACATGTATAGCCAAGGCTTCGTCAGAGCTTGGCTATATATCTTTACTATATACACAATAAAAAAATGCTATAAAGAATGAAAAAACTACTTACAACTTTCGTTTGTTGCTTTTTAGTGGCCGGAGTCTGTTTTTCTCAGGCATCAAGTCCGGCATATCAAAAGGTGAGGAATACGATGTTTGCCATCGAAAAACTATACGTAGACGAGGTTGATGAAAACAAACTGGCAGAAGACGCAATAAAATCGCTACTTGGGAAATTAGACCCCCACTCTACCTATGCGAATCCCGAAGAAGTAAAAGAAATGAATGAGCCTCTTGATGGTAATTTCGACGGAATAGGTATTACCTTCAATATGACCACCGACACGCTCTACATAATCGAAACCATAGCCGGAGGGCCTTCGCAAAAAGTAGGCATCATGCCCGGCGACCGTATTATTGCCGTTAACGACACAACCATAGCCGGAGTGAAAATGCCGCAAAAGGATGTGATGCGCCGCCTACGCGGAAAGAAAGGAACTACGGTCAACGTACAGATTTTGCGCCGGGGAGTGTCCGAACTTATAAACTTCAAAATAACCCGCGATAAAATTCCCATTTACAGTATAGAGGCATCGTACATGATTAATCCTACAATCGGTTATATCCGCATATCACGCTTTGCGGCAACTACCTTAAGTGAATTTAGCGAAGCCCTCGGCACTTTAAAAAAACAGGGCATGAAGGATCTCATTCTTGACCTTGAATATAATGGTGGAGGCTATCTTTCTGCCGCAACAGGTATCGCAAATGAGTTTTTGGGTCCTAATAAACTCATCGTTTACACCGAAGGAGCCAACCAACCCCGGTATAAAGAAGAATCGAACGCACGGGGTTCGCTCGAAAACGGGAAGCTTGTTGTACTCGTAAACGAGGCTTCGGCTTCGGCAAGCGAGATTGTATCGGGTGCCGTTCAAGACTGGGACAGAGGGGTTATTGTGGGTCGCCGTACCTTTGGTAAAGGATTGGTGCAAAGACCTATTCCACTACCCGATGGCTCAATGATACGCCTCACTGTGGCACGCTATTATACGCCAACAGGCCGGTGCATACAAAAACCTTACGAAAACGGAGAAAAAGATGCTTACAACAAAGACATCATTGCCCGCTATAATAATGGAGAAATGCTAAGTGCCGACAGCATCCACTTTCCCGACTCGCTCAAATATAAAACACTGACAAACCAACGCACCGTATACGGTGGTGGTGGCATCATGCCCGACTATTTTGTGCCTCTCGATACTACCAAGTATTCTGATATATACCTACGAATCAATGCCAAGGGATTGGTTTACAAGGTAGCCTTAGCCGAAGTTGACGAAAACCGAAAAGCCATATTAAAGAAATACCCTACAATCGACGACTTCAAGGCTAACTACAAGGTATCGGAAGCTGTTTATGCTTCACTGCTTAAATCGGCCAAAGACGAAGGTATATTTGGTACTGACAGCACCAAAATTGATCTTGTAAAAGATGCTAATACAGCAGATTCGCCTACCGATCTGAAAGAGACGGAAACCACATCTTCTGATAAGAAATTTACGAAAAAAGATTTCGATGAAGCCAAGCCATCAATGGAAACATACATGAAAGCTCTCATAGCCCGCGATGTGTATGACACGGCTGCCTTCTATAAGATAATGAACGACACAAACGATATCTTCCAGAAAGGTCTCGAAATCATTAACAACGATCAGTTATACAATCAATTGCTGGAAAGAGGAAGGTAATCACCTCCATAAAAATATATAAAACGAAAGGCATCCCGCAGATAAGTCAGGATGCCTTTTGTTGTATTTAAATATCCGCTTTTATACCAATGCTTTATTAAACTTCTTTATTTGCCATATAAGCATACATCCTGCTGTAATGGCCGATAGCGTATCCGACACCGCAGCCGAAAGCCACACGCCATTGAGCCCAAAAAAAGTGGGCAGGATAAACATTGCCGGAAGAAGGAATAAAAACTGGCGCGAAACGCTTAAGAATATAGATTTACTGGCCATACCGATGCATTGGAAAAAGTTTGAAGTCACAATCTGGAAACCTACAATAACATAAGCCAGCGTTAAGCAGCGTAATGCCACTGCCGACAAGCTCGTAATTTCGGCATCGGCGCTGAAAGCCTTCACAAAAACTTCGGGGAAGAAAAAGCCCAAAACAAATCCCAGTGATGTGATACAAGTCGCCACTTTTATCGTGTAGATTAAGGTTTCCTTAACCCTCGCATAATTTTTAGCACCGTAATTATATCCTACTATCGGCTGCATGCCTTGCGTAAGCCCCATTACAATCATGGTTACCAACATCATCAAACGGTTTGCGTTCGAAAAAGCAGCAATCGCGTCATCGCCCGTAGCTCCCGCCAGTCCAGCATACGCCCGTAACTGCGAGTTATAGAAAACCACCACTACCGAAGCCGCAACCTGCATCGAAAACGGAGCCAAACCTATGGATACTATCCCCTTAACAATATCGGCACGGAAACGCATATGTATTTTTCGCAACCGGATATAACTCCCTTTGTTCAGAAAATGGTGCATCACAAAGCAAAAACTTATCACCATCGAAAGGAATGTTGCCGCGGCAGCGCCCTTCATTCCCCATCCAAACCCTAAGATAAAAATAGGAGCCAGAACAATATTGGCGATAACGCTTATCAGCATCGTGTACATCGCCTTGAAAGGGTAACCCGAAGCACGCATCATGTTGTTGAAGTTAAAGCACATCGACAGGAACAGGTTTCCCGGTAAAAAAATTACCAAAAAATCGCGCGCATAAGGATAAGTAACCTCACTTGCCCCGGCAAACATCAATATAGGCTTCAGAAAAATCAATATCGCGGCAATCATACTTCCGCTCAATGCCAAAGTCAGCACAAACGAAGTACCTGCAATCTGTTCTGCTTTTTCGCGGTTTTTCAGCCCCAAATAAATTGACATTCTGCTGGCAGAACCCGCGCCCACCAACATACCAACGGCCGCCGTAAGGTTCATAATAGGCAGAATAACACCCAGCGCGCTCAGCGCTTCTTTTCCTACCCAGTGACCGATAAAAACACCGTCTATTATATTATATAAGGTGTTGACTATCGTACCCACGATGGCAGGCAAGGCATATTGCCAAAGAAGTTTACTTATTTTTTTCTGAGATAATTCTTCAATATTCGCCGAATTCGACATAAAACTTATTAATCAAAAAAAGTGGAGAGCCAATCTAACTAAAAAAACCTTGCATCACTGCAAGGGTACAGACAGTTGCTCCTTCACTGCCATTTTTCATATCATTCACAATTGGCATAACACACGCTGCCATTATTATTTTTACGAATGCAAAGGTACATGTTTTATCCGTCAAAAAAATAGTTATCTTTGCACCGGTTTTATTTTTAGCCTTTCATTTTAGGGAAAATTAAACCAACATACAGAAAAAAAAATCATTTAACGCACCAAACATTTGCTCGATAGAAAAAAATAACTACTTTTGCAATCCGTTTTGGGTATCTATACACGATAAAAGAAATAATAAAATACTATATAGCAATGTCTAAGATTTGTCAAATAACAGGAAAGAAAGCATTGGTTGGCAATAATGTTTCTCACTCAAATAAGAAGACTAAAAGAAAATTTAACGTCAACCTGTTTACAAAGAAATTTTATTGGGTAGAAGAAGATTGTTGGGTTAGCCTTAATATCTCGGCAGCGGGTCTTCGCACAATAAACAAAATCGGGTTGGATGCAGCTATCAAAAGAGCTGACGAAAAAGGTTTTTTAAACGCATAACTTTAAGAAGAGGAGAATATAGGCGATGGCTAAGAAAGCAAAAGGAAACAGAGTACAAGTTATACTGGAGTGCACAGAGCACAAAGAAAGTGGTATGCCAGGAACATCAAGATATATCACTACCAAAAACAGAAAAAACACTACCGAAAGGCTTGAGTTGAAAAAATACAACCCTGTTCTTAGGAAAGTAACCGTTCATAAAGAAATTAAGTAAAAAAAGAGGAGATATAACCCATGGCAAAGAAAACAGTTGCAGGATATCGTGACCCAGCTTCGAAAGACGGTCGTAATTATACAAAAGTTATAAAAATGGAAAAGTCGCCCAAAACAGGTGCTTATACATTTAAAGAAGAAATGATACCTAACGAATCAGTGAAAGATTATTTTGCTAAATAATAAAAGTTAATAATACCTAAAAGACCTCCTTCCATGAATTTGTAGGGAGGTCTTTTGTTTTACATTGTATAATTTTGCAGAAGTTTAGTCATGGCAATTAACTAACGCTCGAACACAGGGAATCTTAAAATAAACAGAATATGGGACTATTCGACTTTTTCTCCAAATCGAAAAAAGAAGATAAGGAAGACCTCAACAAGGGTCTGGAGAAAACCAAAGAAAGCATGTTTTCTAAACTTTCGCGGATTGTTGCAGGAAAATCGAAGGTTGACGACGATTTCCTTGACGATCTGGAAGAAGTTCTTCTCTCGTCGGACGTTGGCGTGGACACAACTCTGAAAATAATAGACCGCATAGAAAAAAGGGCGGCGCAAGACAAGTATATAAATACCGGCGAGTTGAACGACTTGTTGCGCGACGAAATCACAAAACTTCTTACCGAAAACAATAGCCTCGACCGGGACGATTTTTCTGTTCCGGAAGACCAAAAGCCCTACGTCATAATGGTTGTAGGCGTGAACGGTGTTGGCAAAACAACTACAATAGGAAAGCTGGCAAACCAATTCAAGACAGCTGGCAAATCGGTATATCTGGGTGCTGCCGACACTTTCCGCGCAGCAGCCGTAGAGCAATTGGTTATCTGGGGTGAGCGTGTAGGCGTGCCCGTTGTTAAACAAAACATGGGAGCCGACCCCGCATCCGTTGCCTTCGACACCATCAGCTCGGCCAAGGCCAACAACGCCGATGTTGCTATCATTGATACAGCAGGACGCTTGCACAACAAAATAAACCTGATGAACGAGCTTACCAAAATAAAGAACGTGATGAACAAGATCGTTCCGGGAGCCCCGCATGAGGTTCTCTTGGTGCTTGATGGCTCGACAGGGCAAAACGCATTTGAACAAGCCAAACAGTTTACCGCCGCCACCGAAGTTACGGCTTTGGCTATCACCAAACTCGATGGCACGGCCAAAGGCGGTGTAGTGGTTGGCATATCCGACCAGTTCAAAATCCCCGTGAAATACATCGGTCTGGGCGAAGGTATCAACGATTTGCAGGTTTTCAGACGCAAAGAGTTTGTTGACTCGCTATTCGGAAAATAAAAAAATTACTATCTTTATAAGCTTATTATCGCGTCTTGCGCCGGGCAAATCACTGCTTTTCCGGCACAAGAATAGCATATATACCAGTAAATGAATAAAAATCAGATAGATGTAATAACTCTTGGTTGCTCAAAAAACCTTGTCGATTCGGAGCTGTTAATGAAACAACTTCTGGCCGGCGGGTACACCGTGAAGCATGATGCCGAAAAAGTAACCGGCGAAATTGTTGTCATCAACACATGCGGATTCATAGGCGACGCCAAAGAGGAATCTATAAATACCATACTGAATTTTGTTGAGGCAAAGAAAGCCCGCCGCATAAGCAAACTGTTTGTTATGGGCTGCCTTTCGGAACGTTATATGCAAGAGCTCGAAACCGAGATACCCGAGGTTGATAAGTTCTACGGAAAATTCAACTGGAAAAACCTGATTCAAGACCTCGGTAAATCGTACCAACAAGACGCCGCCTCAGGCAGAGCCATTACCACCCCACCGCACTATGCCTACCTGAAAATATCGGAGGGATGCAACCGAGCCTGCTCATACTGCTCCATCCCCATTATAACGGGTAAACACACATCCCGCCCTATGGAGGAAATAGTGGAAGAGGTAGAAGCCCTTGTAAAGCAAGGCGTAAAAGAGTTTCAGATAATAGCCCAAGACCTTTCGTATTATGGCTTGGACAATTACAAAAAGATGATGCTGTCCGAGCTTATCGAGCGCATTTCGGACGTCAAGGGGGTTGAATGGATAAGGCTGCATTATGCCTATCCTGCCCGTTTTCCGTTCGATTTGCTGCGTGTGATGCGCGAACGCGACAATGTATGCAAGTATCTCGACATTGCCCTTCAGCACATATCGGACAATATGCTGTCTTTGATGCGCCGCAATATATCCCGCAAGGAAACATTCGATTTGCTCCACACCATACGTCGGGAAGTTCCGGGTATTCACCTGCGTACAACCCTAATGGTGGGACATCCCGGCGAAACCGATGAAGATTACGAAGAATTGCTTAACTTTGTAGAAGATATACGCTTCGAAAGAATGGGGGCATTTCCTTACTCTAACGAAGACGGAACTTATGCTTACAATCATTACAAAGACGATGTGTCGCCCCAAACCAAACAAGATCGCATGGACAGATTGATGAGGGTGCAGGAAAACATATCGGCCGAAGTCAATGACAAGAAGTTGGGTAAGGTCTTCAGGGTAATCATAGACAAAGAAGAACCCGATTTTTATATCGGGCGAACAGAGTTCGATTCACCCGAAGTAGACCCTGAGGTTCTGATAAAAAAAGACTGTAAACTAAAAGTAGGAAATTTTTACAAGGTTAAAATAACCGAAGCTCAACCTTTCGAATTATACGGAGAGGTTATAGAGCCATAAGCCTTTTTTTCCGGAAAAATACTGGTATGACAAACAAAGAACTTATAGAAACGTTGGCCAAACGACTCGATTGGACACAAAACCAAACGGCCGATGTGCTGAAAAACGCTGTCGATGTGCTGAGCAATAGTTTATCAGAAAGCGACACGGTAAGTATACAGGGGTTTGGTGTTTTTGAAACAAAAAAGCTACAAGAGAGAATCTCCGTTAACCCTGTTTCTAAGCAACGCTTTCTGGTTCCTCCCAAAATTGCTCCGGCATTCCGTCCTAGCCAGATAATAAAAGACAAACTTAAAAACACAACTGCCAATGAATGAGAAACTAACATTACAAGATATTACCGCTTTATTAGCAAAACAAGCCAAAATTTCTAAAAAAGATGCTGAATCTTTTTTAAAGGAACTATTTGCCCTTATCAGCGAAAACATTCTTGATAATGAATCGGTTTCTATAAAAGACTTTGGAACGTTTAAACCAACCCTTATCAACAGTCGCGAAAGCGTAAATGTAAACACCGGAGAAAAAATACGGATACCGGCTCATATACGCCTCACGTTTTCGCCCGATAAGGCATTGAAGGAACTTGTAAACAAACCTTTTTCGGCTTTCGAAACCACCCTTTTATACGATGGCAATGATGTTTTGCCTAACAATGCGATAAATATTGAACAGCAGGCCGAAGAAATAGTTGTGGACGAGTATTCCGACGATAATGATTTCTCGGATAACGAAGACATGATATCGGAAGAAACCATTACGAATGATATTCGTAACGAAGAACCTGTCTTAGAAGACGAAGAACAACCGTCCGGCGAAGCAATCGAGCATGACGAAGCACCACAAGAGGAAACAACCATAACTGATGCCCAAAGCGAAGTCATTGAAGATACACTCGAAGCGCCCCAAGCTCCTGCAACCAACAACGATATACAGGATGCCGAAGCTGGCAAAGAGCGTTCGCCACTTCAGGATATTATTTTTGAAAGCGATTCTACGAAAACGGTTATAACCCTTCCCGTTTCCTCCCCGGCAAAGCCGAAATCGGAATCCGATAAAAATTTATCGCTCAGCAAAGAGCAAAAAGAACAATTACACGATACATCCGGTAACAACAATCCGTCTGACGAATATAATTTATCTTTGGGCGAATATGATATAAAGCCCGGTTTTTGGTATAAGGTAAAACATCACCTGCCTATCATCCTATTATCATTAGTGCTGATTAGCGGTGTTGCTTATGCCTTTTACAGGCTGTTTAACCGTACGCAACACACTCCGGCCATAATTCCCACAGAAGGGTTTTATGCTATCCCCGATTCTCTGTTTCTTGACTCTTTAGCGGCTAATATCCAATCGGCCTCCGATTCTGTGCAGGGAAATATTGCCGAACCAGACAAAACTCCCATCAACAGCAATCAGGCTGTACTCGATACATTGAATAAAGGCGGCAGTTTACGTACCTTAGCCACCAAACACTATGGCAACAAAATATTCTGGGTTTATATTTTTCAGGAAAACAAAGACAAAATTAAAAATCCTAATGTATTGAATGTAGGCACGGTTTTGCGCATCCCCGACCTGAAGAAGTATACAGGCAACCAAACCGCCGAAGATGCCTTGAAACAAGCCAAAGATTTGGAACTTGAAATAGAAAACAATAAAACAAAATAAAAGCAATGAGCATACTCGATCTAAGTGAACAAGAAATAATCCGCAGGCAAAGCCTCGACGAAATGCGCCAGATGGGGATAGACCCTTATCCCGCGGCCTTATATCCAACCAATGCCTATTCTACCGAGATAAAAGAAAACTTCAGCGACGACGCTCTCGAAAAACGTCAGGTTACCATAGCCGGACGTATCATGAGCCGCCGCATTATGGGTAAAGCCTCTTTCATGGAGTTGCAAGACTCCGAAGGACGCGTACAGGTATATATATCGCGCGACGACCTTTGCCCCGGCGATAACAAAGACGTGTACAACATCGTTTTTAAGAAACTACTCGATATTGGCGATTTTGTGGGTATCAGCGGATATGTTTTCCGCACACAGATGGGCGAAATATCGGTTCATGCCGAAAGCCTCACCGTATTGTCGAAATCGTTGCGTCCGCTGCCTATCGTTAAGGTAAAAGACGGTGTTACTTACGATGGATTTACCGACCCCGAAATGCGTTACCGCCAGCGTTATGTAGACCTCGTGGTGAACGAAGACATAAAAGACATATTCGTGAAGCGTACAAAAGCTTTCAACTCGATGCGTAACTTCTTCAACGAGAGAGGTTACCTCGAAATGGATACCCCTGTCTTGCAAAGTATTCCCGGCGGAGCTTCGGCCCGTCCGTTCATCACCCACCACAATGCGCTCGACATTCCGTTGTATCTGCGCATTGCCAACGAGTTGTACCTGAAACGCCTTATTGTGGGTGGATTTGAAGGGGTGTACGAGTTTTCGCGCAACTTCCGCAACGAAGGGATGGACCGCACGCACAACCCCGAATTTACGGTAATGGAAATATATGTAGCCTACAAAGACTACAATTGGATGATGGAGTTTACCGAGCAGATGATAGAACACGTTTGCCTCGATGTGCTGGGCACAACCCAAGTACAGGTTGGCGAAAACACTATCAACTTCAAAGCTCCTTTCAGAAGAGTGACGATGATTGATGCCATCAAGGAACATACAGGTATAGACATCAATGGAATGAACGAAGACCAGCTTCGCGAAGTATGCAAGCAACTTGGTGTTGAGCAGGACGAAACGATGGGTAAAGGCAAGCTGATAGACGAAATTTTTGGCGAAAAATGCGAAGGCCGCTACATACAGCCTACCTTCATAACCGACTACCCTATCGAAATGTCGCCCTTGTGCAAACGCCACCGTTCCAATCCGGAACTTACGGAGCGTTTCGAATTAATGGTTAACGGTAAGGAGTTGGCAAATGCCTATTCTGAACTGAACGACCCGATAGACCAACGCGAACGCTTTGAAGAACAACTCAAACTCTCGGAAAAAGGAGACGACGAGGCCATGTTCATAGATCAGGATTTTTTACGTGCTTTGGAGTACGGTATGCCTCCAACATCGGGCATGGGTATCGGTATGGACAGGTTCGTTATGCTGCTCACAGGGCAAACAACCATACAGGAGGTACTGTTGTTCCCCCAAATGCGTCCCGAAAAAACTGCTAAAAAAGACCCCGAAGCCAAATATACGGAAATAGGCATACCCCAAACATGGGTTGCCGCCATACAAAAAGCAGGATACCTGACCGTCGATGATTTGAAGGATGCCAATCCTAATAAATTGCGCCAAGAACTGTGCGAACTGAACAAAAAATATAAATTAGGACTCGATAATCCGAAGGACGAGGAAGTAAAAACGTGGGTCGAAAACGCCAAATAAAACGGCTATATTGTTAAATTAGATGTATTTAATATGGATTTTCCCGGAAAAATAGCTGTATTAGGCGGTGGAACATGGGCAACAGCCCTTGCTAAAATCTTTTTACTGAGTGGGGCGGAAATCAACTGGTATATGCGCCGTTCGGAGCAAATAGAAGACTTCATGCGCAAAAAGCGCAATCCTTCGTATCTGTCTACCGTAACTTTCGACACGTCTAAGATATTTTTTACGTCCGACATCAACGAGCTGGTACGCAACTCCGACACCTTGGTGTTTGCCGTTCCGTCACCTTTCCTGAAAGCGCACTTGGCAAAGCTCGAAGAACCTATCTGCGATAAGTTCATCGTATCGGCCATCAAAGGTATTGTGCCCGAAAGTAACCAGATTATAACAGATTATTTTTCGGATACTTATGGGGTGTCGCCCGACAATATATCAATCATTGCCGGCCCTTGCCATGCCGAAGAAATAGCTTGGGAAAAGCAATCGTATCTGACCATCGGATGCAAAGACCCCGACAGAGCAGAGGCTTTTGCACGGATAATGAACAACAGTTTTCTGAAAGCAACCATATCGACCGACGTAAATGGTATTGAACTGGCTGCCGTTCTGAAAAATGTGTTTGCCATAGCTGCCGGAATCTGTCATGGTTTGAAGTATGGCGATAACTTCCAAGCCGTTCTCATATCGAATGCTATTGTAGAAATGGAACGGTTTGTAGCCGCGGCCTCTCCTATGCCAAATAGATGTATCTTCGACTCGGCATATTTGGGCGATTTGCTTGTTACCGCCTATTCAACCTTTAGCCGTAACCGGACATTTGGCTCTATGATAGGTAAAGGTTACTCGGTAAAAGCCGCCCAGATGGAAATGGAAATGATAGCCGAAGGCTATTATGCCACAAAATGTATCCGCGAAATGAACGAAACCTATAAAGTGGATATGCCCATCGCCGACACCGTTTATCGTATTCTTTATGAAAAATCGTCGCCTCGTGCGGAAATTAAATATTTAAGAGAAAACGTTTTAAAATAGAACAGGTTATGAACAACAAAGTTATCAGTCTCAATATAGATAAGACGTTGCCTTTTATAGGCGAAGGTCAAATAGCAGCCAATGCTGCTTCTGCAAAACAATGTAACGAAGCGTTGCACAAAGGCACAGGAAAAGGCAACGACTTTTTGGGTTGGGTAAATCTACCCTCATCAATAACAAACGCCCATCTGGACGATATAATACAAACGGCAAACGCCTTGCGCAGCAAATGCGAGGTAGTTGTGGTGGTTGGTATCGGAGGCTCTTACCTTGGTGCCAGAGCGATTATAGAATCGCTATCGAATTCCTTTGACTGGTTGCAAAAAGACCGCGAAAACCCTGTGATAGTATATGCCGGACAAAACATCGGCGAAGACTATCTTTACGAGCTGAAAGAATACCTTGCAGGCAAATCGTTCGGGATAATCAATATATCAAAATCGGGCACAACAACCGAGCCCGCCCTTGCTTTCCGTATCTTGAAGCAACAACTCGAAGCCGCCGTAGGCAAAGACGAAGCCCGCTTGCGTATCGTTGCCATAACCGATGCTGCCCGTGGTGCGTTGCATACTTTGGCAAAACAAGAAGGATATAAAATGTATGTCATCCCCGACAATGTAGGTGGACGCTTTTCGGTGCTGACACCCGTAGGATTGCTGCCTATCGCCATCGCCGGATTAGACATCAAATCGCTCATTGCCGGAGCTGTCCTGATGGAAAAAAACACCGCTCCCGATGTACCCTTCGAGGATAATTTGGCAGAACAATATGCCGTTACCCGCAACGAACTGTATAAGGCAGGAAAAAAGATTGAAATACTTGCCAACTTCAACCCTAAGCTTCACTTCATTGCAGAATGGTGGAAACAACTGTATGGCGAAAGCGAAGGCAAGGAAAACAAAGGAATTTTCACCGCTGCCGTCGATTTCACTACCGACCTCCATTCTATGGGACAATGGATACAGGAAGGCGAACGTAGTATTTTCGAAACCGTAATTTCGGTAGCCAGTCCTAACAATACATTGGAAGTACCAAGCGACGAAGCCGATCTGGACGGGCTTAACTTCCTTGCAGGCAAGCGTGTTGACTTCGTAAACAAAATGGCCGAGTTGGGAACACAGTTAGCCCATGTAGACGGTAGCGTTCCAAATATAAAGATAGAAATACCCCAGTTGAGTGAGCATTGCATCGGACAATTGATTTACTTCTTCGAGAAAGCCTGCGGAATTAGCGGCTATATGCTCGGCGTGAATCCGTTCGACCAACCGGGCGTAGAAGCATACAAGAAAAACATGTTCGCTCTGTTGAATAAACCGGGTTTTGAAAAAGAACACGAAGATATTCAGAAACGGTTGTAATTACGAACATTAAAAAACGTTCTCTTTGTCATTTTGAACGCAGTGAAAAATCCTATTAAAAACCGATGCTTCCTGCTGTCAGCATGACAAAAATAAAGAAAATGTCAATTACGGTTTCAATATAAAACTATTAGCACAAATGCTTACTCTTGCCAAAAAACAAGTGTAAGCATTTGGTTGTAAAAAAATATGGCAGAAAAAAAGCACTTACTGGGAATGACGTTCGACGAGCTCAAAGAGGTCGCCCACGAGTGTGGTTTGCCCCGGTTTGCCGCCAAACAGATTGCCGATTGGCTCTACAAAAAGAAAGTTACGGATATTGGCCAAATGACAAATATTTCGCTGGCCAACCGTACCCTATTGGAGCAAAATTACGATGTGGGACGAATTCCTCCTGCCGAAAGCAAGCGCTCGGTTGACGGGACAGTGAAATACCTGTTTCCGGCAGGCAACGGAAAATCGGTGGAGGCAGTTATGATTCCCGACGATGACAGATACACCCTGTGTGTTTCATCGCAAGTGGGGTGCAAATTCAACTGTTTGTTTTGTATGACGGGTAAACAAGGTTTTTCGGGTAACCTCACGTCCAATCAAATCATCAACCAGATATGCTCTGTTGCCGAAGCCGATAAACTTACCAATATCGTCTTTATGGGGATGGGTGAGCCTCTCGACAACTACCCGCAGGTAAAACAGGCTATTGACATCATCACCGCCGACTATGGTTTTGCATGGAGTCCCAAACGGATAACCCTCTCAACAACAGGCGTTACCCCCAAACTGAAGTTGTTTTTGGACGAAACTTCCGCACATCTGGCCATAAGCCTGCACTCGCCCTTTGCCGGAAAGAGGGAAGAGATAATGCCTTGCGAAAAATCTTATCCGCTATCCGAAGTTTTGTCGCTGCTACGTGGCTACGATTGGTCAAAGCAAAGGCGGCTGTCGTTCGAATATATAATGTTCAGCGGCTTCAACGATTCGCCGGCGCATGCCCGCGAACTGGTAAAAATACTCAGCGCTCTGGATTGCCGGGTAAACCTCATCCGCTACCACGCCATTCCCGGAGTCGATTTACGGACATCGGCAAAAGAAACAATGGAAAGCTTCAGAGATTACCTCACAAGCAAAGGCCTGACCTGCACCATACGCTCGTCGCGGGGCGAAGATATTTTTGCCGCCTGTGGAATGCTGTCGACCCTAAAGAATAAAAAAGAAACTATACAAGAAAAAACGAAATAAAGCATGATAAAAGTAGGAATCACACACGGAGATATAAATGGCATAGGGTACGAAGTTATCCTTAAAACTTTTGCCGATGCAGGCATGACGGAGCTTTGCGTTCCCGTCATTTACGGCTCCACAAAAGTTGCGGCATACCATCGCAAAGCCTTGGAACTGCCTCCCGTAGCATTCAACCTGATACAAAATGCGGCCGATGCCAGCTTCAACAAAGTGAATATCATAAACTGTGTACCCGACGATATCAAAGTTGATTTAGGCAAATCGGCAAAAGCCGCGGGCGATTCTTCGCTTGCCGCCTTAGAACGTGCCACCGCCGATTTGAAAGAAGGTTTGATAGACGTTCTGGTAACAGCACCTATCAACAAAGACAACATACAGCAAGACGGATTCCAGTTTCCGGGACATACCGAGTATCTGGAAAACAAGTTTGCCGGGCAAGGACAAAAATCTTTAATGATTTTAGCAAAAGACGACCTGCGCATCGCTCTGGTTACAGGTCATTTGCCCTTTGCTCAAGTGCCTTCAAACATTACAAAAGAAAAAATAGTGGATACCATATCTGTTTTTGAAGAATCGCTCAAACGCGATTTCAGAATAGGTAAACCACGTATTGCCGTTCTCTCGTTGAATCCGCATGCCGGAGAAAACGGGCTGTTGGGAACGGAAGAAAACGATATAATAAAACCGGCATTGGACGAAGCTTCGGCAAAAGGTACACTCTGCTTTGGTCCGTATGCTGCCGATGGATTCTTTGGGTCGGGCTATTACAAGAAATTCGACGGAATCATTGCCATGTATCACGACCAAGGGTTGGCGCCCTTCAAAACGCTGGCAATGGAAGACGGCGTAAACTTCACTGCCGGATTGCCAATCATACGTACATCGCCCGCACACGGCACGGCGTATAATATCGCGGGTAAGAATGAGGCTTCCGAGGTTTCGTTCAGATACGCTATTTACATGGCAATAGATACCTACAACAACCGTAAAGACTACGAGAAAGCGTATGCCAATCCGCTGCGTAAACTTTACCACGAAAAAGGCGGAGACAACGAAGTGCTTGACCTGACAAAAGAAGATAACGAAGATTAATCCCCAATATCAGAACCGTTCTGAAATGAATTACGCAATAATAGCCGCCGGCGAGGGTTCGCGTTTAGCCCAAGAAGGGGTTAAACTACCCAAACCCCTCGTAAAACTGAACGGGACGGAAATGATAGCCCGTCTTGTCAGAATTTTCTCGGCCAACAACGCAAAGTCGATAAGTATTATCGTGAATGAGGAAATGACGCAGGTTCAAGAGTTTGTAAAACAAATAGAACTGAACATCCCCCTTAACCTTATTGTAAAATCTACCCCCAGTTCGATGCACAGTTTTTACGAATTGCGTAACTTCTTGCGCAACGATAAATTTTGCCTCACAACGGTCGATACAATATTTAAAGAAGACGATTTCGGAAAATATATCAACGCCTTTATCTCGTCAGAAGCCGACGGAATGATGGCCGTGACCGATTATATAGACGACGAAAAACCCTTGTATGTGGATGTAGACAGGGAAATGAACATCACAGGTTTCCTTGACCAATCGGACTCGTGCAAATACATATCGGGTGGCATATACGGGCTTACGCCAAAAGCCATCGACACGCTCGAGGGCTGCCTGCAATCGGGGCAATCGCGTATGCGCAATTTCCAACGCCAGCTGGTAGCCGACGGACTACGGCTGAAGGCACATCCATTCCCCAAGATAGTGGACGTAGACCACGCCGGGGATATAGCAAAGGCCGAAGCGTTTTTGAACTCATAGCAGAAATAATAAATAGGATTACACTCACAATAAAAAACGATACGTCTCATGTCAAAGATAAAATTGACCGGAGTTAAACGACAAACAAAATATTCGCCCAACCATATTGGCAACGATGGCATGATTTTCAATCTGACCGTCGAGTCTCTTCTTAAATTTGGGTACGAAGTCCATGACTACACCGAACCCGAATTCGTATTCAGCGACCTTAACGAAGACTTCATCTTCAATATGGCACGCGACGTTAATACCATAAAGAGGCTCAAAAGGTTGGAAGACGCGGGTTCGCTTGTCATAAACTCGGGCTACGGCATCGAAAACTGCACACGGGGCAGGATGACCAAAATACTAATGGATAACCATATACCCCACCCCGACAGTTTTATTATCAACACAAACGAAGACCCCTCCTCGCAGCTCGAAGAGATGAATGCCGGAGCATTTTGGGTTAAACGGGGCGACTTCCACGCCATCCACCGGGAGGACGTGACCTTTGCCCGCAACATATCGGAGGCAAAGTCCATCATCAAAGAATTTGCTTTCAGAAATATTCCCAATGCTGTTGTCAACGAGCATCTTGTTGGCGATTTGGTGAAGTTTTACGGTGTTGCCGATACCGATTATTTCTTTTACTTTTATCCCTTCGATTTGAGCCATAGTAAATTCGGGCTCGAAAAAATAAACGGAGAGGCGCATCAATATTCATTCTCCGTAAAAGAACTGAAAGAAGCTTGCGACAAGGCCGGCGAAGTGTTAGGCATCAAGATTTACGGAGGCGATTGTGTTGTAAATCGCGACGGGTCTTTCAAAATCATCGATTTTAACGACTGGCCCAGTTTTGCCCCATGTCGTGACGAAGCCGCACCCAAGATAGCGGAGTGCATTCACAAGCAGATTATCAGAAAATTAAACAAGGAATAAAAACTATATAAGAGAAATGGAGCAGAAAATACCCTCCTTGGAATCGACCCTGAAATCGTCCGATACGGAAGAACCTATCGACATATACTTCTACCGTCCCATCGGTTACCGTTGGGCATTATTATTCCAAAAATTAGGTATCACGCCAAATGCCGTTACCATAGCCAGTATATTTCTGGGAGTAGGGTCGGGCGTTTGCTTCTATTTTGAAGGTAATATATGGATAACCCTGTTGGGCATACTTCTTTTGGTGTGGGCCAACTCGTACGACAGTGCCGACGGTCAGCTGGCGCGCATGACTCAGAATTTTTCGCCCCTTGGGCGCATACTCGACGGCTTTGCGGGCGACCTCTGGTTTGCATCCATATACATTGCAATATGCCTACGGCTGATGCCTGAGTGGGGTTGGTGGATATGGGGTTTTGCGGCTATTGCCGGCCTGTGCCATTCAAAACAAGCTTCCATGGCCGATTATTACCGGAACATCCATCTCTTGTTCCTGAAAGGAAAATCGGGTAGCGAGTTAGACAATTCGAAGGAAATAGAAGCACGATACAAATCTCTGTCGTGGGCTAAAAACTCTTTCTCGAAGCTTGTAGCATTTTTTTATGGCAGCTATACACGGGGACAGGAAAACTGGACGCCTCGTTTTCAGGAAATGTTCCGGCTTATTGAGGTTCGTTTCGGGGAAACAGCCCCCGAAAAGTTCAGAAACGACTTTCGCCAGAAAAGCCTTCCGTTGATGAAATGGACAAACATACTGTCGTTCAACGTACGCGCCATCGTTCTCTTTATATCAATGCTGGTGAGTATGCCTTGGATATACTTTGTTTTTGAACTGACAATACTGAATATTTTGCTGCTCTATATGCAGAGCAAGCACGAAAAGATTTGCAAAATATTCTCCGAAAAAATAATTAGTGGAGAATACGATAAATAACCAAAAACTTAAATGATAGACATCACAAAAATAAAAGGAATAATATTCGATTACGGAGGCACTATCGACAGCAACGGTAAGCACTGGGCCGAAGTGCTTTGGGAAGCTTATCAGGATACGGGCGTGCCCGTTTCTAAAGAGCAGTTTCGCGAGGCGTATGTATATGCAGAGCGTTATCTGGCAAAGAACCCTGTTATAAAACCCGAAGATACGTTCCTCGATTTGCTGAAAAAAAAGATCGATTTACAACTTAAATATCTTGTTGAAAACAATTTTTTAGAAATAAACAGTAAAACAAATACTTATAGCCTTGCTATTTCGGGGCAATGTTATAACTTTGCTCGGAATCTGATTTCGGAAGAAGAAATAGTCTTACAAAAACTTCATGCCAAATATCCTATGGTTTTGGTTTCGAACTTTTATGGTAATGTTTCGGCAGTACTGAAAGACTTTGGGCTGGATCGCCATTTCGACCGGATAATAGAATCGGCTGTTGTTGGCGTACGCAAGCCCGATCCTGCTATTTTCGCGTTGGGAGTTGAGGCCTTATCGTTGCCGGCCAACGAAGTTGTAGTTATCGGCGACTCGCACACCAAAGACATCATTCCCGCTACGGCAAACGGTTGCAAAACCATTTGGCTGAAAGGACTTGGATGGGGCGACGACGATCCCGAAGCTACGGCCGACGTTGTAATAACAGATTTCATGGAGTTGAAATCCGTTTTTCAGATTGATTGAAAAAACACTTATTTGGTAGTACTTTAGAGTCGCAAGCTCTCCGATTTAATAATGGACGCCGTTTGTATGGCCGAAAAGCCCGGGTTGGGAGAATAAAATAAATGGAGGATTGCTTGCCGAAGCTAATCTATTATATAGGCTTCGAGCCTGTTTGTTTAAAGGATTGCTGCGGGTTGCAGTGTATTTTAATATTTAATTAAAAAAAATGGAAAAAGTACAATTAAAAGAAGCCAAAGGTAAACTTGGTATTCTTTCTGTTGGTGTTGGAGCTGTTGCTACCACCTTTATGGCAGGAACGTTGATCACTCGCAAAGGGTTGGGCGTACCTGTGGGGTCTATCACTCAATTGGCTACAATGCGTTTGGGTAAAAGAGAAGAAAACCGCTTCCCTAAAATCAAAGACGCAGTGCCTTTGGCAAGTCTTAACGATATCGTATTCGGCGGATGGGACATCTTCGAAGAAGACGCATACGAAGCCGCACGCCATGCGGAAGTTTTGACAAGAGACGACCTTGACAAGGTGAAAGACGAAATGCAAGCCATCAAACCGATGAAAGCCGTTTTTGACCAAGATTACGTGAAACGTCTTCATGGTACATGGGTTAAGACAGGTGCTACAAAATGGGACTTGATGGAACAGGTTCGCGAAGATATCCGCAAATTTAAAGCTGACAACAATTGCGAGCGTGTAGTTGTTATCTGGTGCGGTAGTACAGAAGTCTTCACTCCACTTAGCGATGTGCATAAAACTCTTGCTGCCTTCGAAAAAGGCTTGAAAGAAAACCACAAAGATATTGCTCCTTCAAACATCTATGCTTATGCAGCTGTTGCCGAAGGTGTTCCTTATATCAATGGTGCTCCTAACCTAACGGTAGATATTCCTGCCATGTGGGAGCTTGCCGAAAAAACTCAGACTCCTATCTGCGGTAAAGACTTCAAAACAGGGCAAACCATGTTGAAAACAGTTCTTTCGCCTATGTTCAAAACTCGTATGTTGGGTCTTAGCGGATGGTTCTCTACTAACATTTTGGGTAACCGCGACGGAGAAGTTCTTGACGATCCGGGTTCATTCAAAACAAAAGAAGAGTCTAAACTTTCGGTTATCGACAATATTCTTCAACCCGAATTGTATCCTGAACTTTACGGAAACGTTTATCACAAAGTTCGTATCAACTACTACCCTCCTCGCAAAGACGATAAAGAAGGATGGGACAACATTGATATCTTCGGATGGTTGGGCTACCCAATGCAGTTGAAAGTGGATTTCCTTTGTAAAGACTCTATCCTTGCAGCGCCTTTGTGTCTTGACCTTGTTTTGTTCACAGATTTGGCTCAACGCGCAGGTATGGTTGGTATCCAAGAATGGTTGTCGTTCTACTTCAAGAGCCCAATGCACGCTCCCGATAAGATTGCGGAACACGACTTGTTTATCCAATACGTGAAGCTTAAAAATACTCTACGTAAGATGATTGGCGAAGAAACTGTTGATTACATCGACTAATTTTCTTACCAACAAATAATCTTTTATGATACAAAAACGAGGTAACCCCAAAGGAGTTATCTCGTTTTGTTTTGTATTTTTACAACCGGTTAGAAAAAAATAATGACACCTAAGAAACCATATAAGGAATTCAGCGATTTTTTGAACAGTATATTCCCCTTCAAGGTTCAGAAGATATCGGTCAATGCCGGCTTTACATGCCCCAACCGTGACGGAACAAAAGGCGTGGGCGGATGTACTTATTGCAATAATCAGAGCTTCAGCCCCGCGTACGGAGGCCCTCGGCGTTCGGTTACAGAACAAATGGACGAGGGCGTGGCTTTTTTCCGCCGAAAGTATCCGCAAATGAAATATCTGGCTTACTTTCAGTCGTACACCAATACTTACGATAGTCTGGAGAAGCTGATTGCCCTTTATGAGGAAGCTTTGCGCTACCCCGATACGGTGGGTATAATTGTGGGGACACGCCCCGATTGTATGCCCAACGAACTGCTCAACTACTTTGCCGAACTAAAAAAACACACATTCGTGATGATTGAGTACGGGCTGGAATCGACCTTCGACCCTACCCTACAATTCATCAATCGTGGTCACACTTACGCCCAAAGCGAGGAAGCCATACACCGCACAGCCCAAAAAGGAATCTACACAGGAGCGCATATAATTCTGGGACTACCCGGTGAGAGCCGCGAGCTGATGCTGTCGCATGTCGATAAGCTATCGGCCTTGCCCCTTACCTCCTTGAAACTGCACCAATTGCAACTGATTCGCGGTACGGTCATGGCCAAGCAGTACGAAGCGCACCCCGAATGGTTCAACCTGTTTGAAGTGGACGAGTATATTGACCTCTGCATTGATTTTGCCGAGCGGCTGAATCCCGATTTTGTGATAGAACGCTTCGTGTCGCAATCGCCCAAAGAGTTGCTTATCGCTCCCGATTGGGGACTGAAAAACTATGAATTCACGGCAAAGATTCTGAAACGTTTCGCTCAAAGAGAAACCTATCAGGGGCGGCTGTATAAGCACTGTCAATAAAATCAATCATCTGTCATTTAACTACATACACCCCTTTGGTTAAAAATTGGCGGAGCCAACAGTTGCTTCTGAGTGTAACGAAGAATCTTTGTAAATTTATGATGGTTTAAACGAAGTATTCTTCATGAATAATTATATCTTTGTTTTTTATTCTTAAATTCTTTTACACAAAACTATGACTATACAAGAACTACGCGAACTTTTTATTAAAGAACACAAACGAGACAGAAGACTTATCTTTATCAATTACGGAATCATTTCTTTCATCGTGCTATTGGTGCTGGGGCTAATCGCATTCTTATTTTATGCCACCAATACAAACCCTATTCAGGCACTATCCGAGGCATTCGGTGGAAGGGAACACGACCCTTGGTATGTAAAATATGTATTAATAGCCATCATGTGTGGAGCTGTTATATACCCATTCTATCATATATGGAAACTAAGCAAACGCCCACAGAAAATAGAAGACTTGCTATCAAGAATAGAATCGGGAGCGAAAGCTACAACAGTGCACGATTCGAAAGAATATAAGGTAACCATCCCCCTACTTAAAGTAAATATTAAGCTATGTCCGGTAACAATGGCCAGCATATACCTCGACAATGATGTAAAGCCATATCTGTTGCCGATAAATAGCTTTTATCTGGCCGACATGAAAATCCTGCTCAGTGGAGGCAATGTACAAAAGTTGAACGAAATAAAGAGGGCGTTATATGCCGACGACGATACCGAAACATCCACACAGCAAGAAGTTGAGAAAATACAAACCCCTCTGAAAACTACCGAAGAGTTCAGAACTTTTCTCAACGAAAATCTGAAAGACACCATAGTAGAGATAGATAAACAACGGGGATTCACCCGCAAAATGACGATGATTGTTGTACCTGTTGTAATACTTGCCGTTTTAGGTATTGCAGGATACTATTATTATTCGAGCATTAAGGGAGCTGCCGCAGGCGATTATTCGGTAGCAAGTTCTACCCCGCTACTTCTTTTGTTTTTCGGAGGAATAACAGCTATCGGATTCGGATACAGCTATTTCGTGAGGTGGAAACATAAGAAAACAACAGGAACACAAAGTGTATCTGACAGCGACATATACGCTGCGGCAGCCGGAAATTCATTGAATGAGACTGTATTCCGCAAAATCATTAAATTTATAAACCCTACGGTAGAATATATGCCAATGGGACATGTGGGCTTACCCGAATTTTTGGAAAGCGGACTATACCAAGAAAAAAATTACAACATTCACGGAAACGACCAGATATCAGGCCGACACAATGGCGTACCTTTCATTATGTGCGAATTGTGGGTTACACACAAACGTAACTTCTCTGACGAGAAAGACAAACCCGATAGTGTATTTTCCGGACAGTTTTTTGTAGCCAAATTCAACAAGAAATTTTCTTCTTCCGTATATATCAAACCTCGAAAAGGCAGCTCCGGATATACACACATTACAGACGAAAAGATTAAACTTGAAGATCCGGAATTCATGGATATGTTTGATGTTTACGGAACCGATCAGGTGGAAGCCCGTTATATACTGACGCCTTCTACAATGGAACGTATCAAGAACATAGCCAAACGGACTAAAGGCGAATTTTATATCGCTTTCAACAACAACAAAATAACAATAACCAACAACAGTAAAAACACGAAATTCGGGGTAGGCTTCTTCGATTCGCTAACCAAGGATGATAATAAACTGTTGGTCGATTTTTACGAAACAATCAGAGATCAGTTTGCCATTATCGACGACCTGAAGCTGAATGTCAAAATCTGGGGATAACCCACATTAAATATTTATATTTCAACATTTTAAATATATACATTTTTTTTGTAAGTATTTATTGTAATCTATATTAAAATAACAGCGATTGCATTATCGCTTAAAAACATTGAGTTGACATGAATTATACACTTATAGCCATAGTTGCCATAGTATTAATAGTAATATTAGTTTACATCTCGGCATACAATAAGCTGAAACAGCGCAAAAATCAGATAGACAACGCGTTTTCTGTACTGGACGCCCTCTTCATTAAACGGAACGATTTAATTCCCAACCTGATAGCTACCGTAAGGCAATACATGGACTTCGAAAGAGATACTTTGGATAAAATCACCCAACTGAGAACCCCAAGCCGCAACTCGGAAGAGTATCAGAGAGACGGAGAAATAGACAAGATTATGAAACAGCTGATGGTTCAGGTAGAGAACTACCCGCAATTAAAAGCCAGTGAACAGTTTACAAACCTGCAATACAGCTTTAACGAATGCGAGGAACAAATAGCGGCAGGCAGACGCTTTCTGAGCGCCTCAATAACCGACTATAACAATGCCGTAGCCTTGTTCCCCAGCAATATTGTGGCTGGCATGAGCGGAATGAAAAAACATGAATGGGAAAGAGCAACCGAGGCTCAACGCCAAAACGTGAACGCAAACGAGCTTTTTAAATAAATCTCCATTTTTCTGTTTGGCTATTATCACTCGAAAGGGACATACCTTTTCATAATAAAACACACTTTGGCGAACATCATTATTCCTTTTCTTTGCTGTCCTTTTTTTCTTTTCGGGAAGGATAGAAGAAGTTACGGACACTGATAAAAACGCCTTGAACTTTCTTCACGAAATTCTGCTTGCCTTGCGAAATCCCTACCGACTCTACCAACGGCGGACGCAACAATTGCCACATATAATTGAATGTGGAATGATAGGGGTCGCGCTCAATTTCGAGATGCGAACTACGGGGTTTCTTGTTAGGTTTGTCGGGGTTATCTCTCTTTATAACCCGATTGGCTAAGCCCGAAATAAATTTATTGGGAGTTTTCCCCTCCGAATCCTTCAATATATTTATATTCAATCCATTGTAGAGCATCGTCATATCAACCTTTCCGCCAAGGCTCGAGGCATCTATGTTGAAGCGGACATCCTTAACAGTGCCACTAACCACCTTGGCAGGAGCCATAGGGGTTATCAGGCGATTCAACTCTCGCAAATCAAAGTTATGCAAATGCGCACCTAAAAGAAACCTGTCATAACTTTTATCGACAGGTATTTGCCATTTTGCGGTGAAGTACCCCTCGCCCATTAGCTTACCATCGGCATTTATGTCGATAAACTGATGGGGTTGCGATGCGATGTTTGTCAGTTCAGGAATAGTAGCATTCATATCGGTAAAGAAAATCTTTCCGGCAACATTCCCGCTTTTGGGCAACTCTTCGTATTCAACATTGAAGTTCTTAACGTCCGTCGTTGCTATTCTAAACTTAAGCGGAAGAGTTTGCAAGCCTTCGTAAATCATGGGCATGATGTTATGCTCTATTTCAATTTGCTGGTTTTTGAAGTTTTTTAAATAAACATCGTTCACATGCAAGTTTTTAGCATCCAATATATTTTCCGAAAAATAACGGGGCACATCAATGCCCGATAGCCTTAGGCCACCCACCCGCACATCGAACCAATCTTTGTGGCGTGGATGCTTGTATGCAAATTCCGTTTTGCTATAAGATGGATCGAGGTGAATGCCGCTCACCGAAAGGCTTTCGTTTTTCTTGCTGACGGCTATTTTACCAAAGCGGAGCGTGTAGTACCCATCACCGACAGGTATCGCCAGATTTTCGGTATCGAGATAAAGGTCGCCCAAACTCATTGTGCGCTGTTTGTTATTGGCCGAGAGTTGCTCCAACCCAAAATTTGTTTTATTTATCTTCTGTTTGGTTATAGCATTATTTGTTTTGTTGTGTTGATAGTTCAGTTCGGCGTTACTGATATTTATACTTCCGACAGATATTTTATCGGCATAAGTACCCAGAAGCTTATAAATATCGAATTTTTCTGTCGATTCCTTTCCTGCGGCATGTGTTTTGCCAAGCACTTTATAATCAATATGAGGCGCTTCGGCATTCAACGTACCCAATTCCAGCAAAGAGGTGTTCCAGAGTGCTTTCTCGATACGCAACTGAGGTAGCGAAACAGCCAACCTGCTATCGGAACTATTCTGCTGAAAATTCAGATTACGGATATTCGCCTTATTTATGCCAATATCTCCGGAAAACGGAGTGGAAGAACCGCCCGATGTACCATTGTTTTGTGCGCCTGCCGTAATTTTCAACGAAGGCGAATCGAGCAAAAGGTCATCGACTCTCAACCGGGAACCGGAAGCAAGACTGATGTCTTTCAACTTAAACGTCTTGAAAGTTGAAGTCATATTCTGCCCGCTGGTTTTGTCAGCGTATTCAATATCGGCATCCGTCAGGTTAAGTAAAGCAAGTTTAAGAGGCTGGGATAAGATATCCCCCTCCCACGCCGTACCTGTTTTTTTATTTGCGCCAGAGGCTGCGGTCTTTACAATCCGCAATTTGGGCGACTGTATATTGACAAGCGAAAGATTATCAAAACGATTCACTTCTTTTTTGAGGTCGAAGTTCACCCCCTTAACTTCTAGCAAAGGAGCTTTAAGGCTTAAATAAACAGGAGGAACTGAAGTCCATTTCCCCTCCTGCGGTACAAAATCGACGCCTTCTAAACGCACCACCCCACCCTTGCTCTGTATATTTGCATTGGCTATTACCAGTCTGTAATGGCCACCGGGCAGCACATTGTTGAAGTTTCTGAAGCTAAGGCCAAAATCCTCATAATCGAATATCAGGTCTTGCCTTTTCAGAGTTTCGTGATTCATGAAAAAATCTGTGGCAAAAAGGTTCAGATCGTTCAACCGATACCTCATGCGGGCATTTCTGTCGTTATAAGCCAAGTTTGCACCCATCAAACTGATTCGTTTTATGGCAAGATGGTTCACAAATACTTCAATAAGGCCTAAGGCGTTATTTTTCTTGGCCTTACCTACGGGCAATTTAAGCGTATCGGCAGCAGTGACGGACGTTTTGGAGGAACTGCCCAGTTTAAAATATTCTATGTTTGGCGATACAATATTCAGTTCGTCGGCTTCTATGCCTTTTTCTATGGTCAGTTCTTTAGCGTTTATCGAAGCAATTGTGCCATCAAGATAGTCCGATTCCGATTTTCTTGACAAAGGAGACACCTCGATATTTTTGATATCGAAGTAGCGGTTAATCATGTCGAAGGTGAAACGCCCTACATTTATCTTGTGATTGTTACTCTGTACCTCTCCGTTTATATTCTGGGCATCAATCATAAAATGAGAGGTATACCAAAAATGGTTTCGGGAGTCGGAAAGCGAATCGACAAGAAAATCATGCGCATTAAAATCGAAACGATTGACCGTGTATGTATCCATACCATTTTTTGTCGAAACAGTATATTTCAGTTTGGCGGCATCTATCCTGATTTCCTTGACAGATACCCTTCTCAAAATAGGTTTAATCATCTTATATACAGACCACGGCTGATTGGTTGTATCAGCCTCGAATTCCGTGAAATCCGACATTTCATCATCCTGTGTATCGCGTACCCCTGTTTTCTTTTCTGCCAGAAAAATATCGGGGTCGGATATCACAAAAGAATTCGCATCCAGATAATTGAGCGAATTCTGGCGGCTGAAAACAATCCCCCTGACGGCTATCGAAGATACTTTAGCATCTATGCTTTTAGTATGCTCTGTTGTATCTGTATCGTAGGGAATCAGATGAATACCTTGAATGAGTATCACCGAATCGCGCGTACTGAGTTGTATATTGTCTGTATTCAGCGAAAAATATTCGCTATCGAGCAAGCGTTGCGGCGTGTTTGCCTGAAAATCGAAATTCTCGGAATACAACAGTTTACCGCTTTTAGCAGAATTTTCGTCAAGACGGAACTTATAGGCATGGAAACTGGCGTCCTTCAGAGCATAAGTTGCCCGCACCTCCGCCCCCAAAGCCGTATACGAAATATTTGCATGTTCAAGGTTTATTACCTTTACAGTAAGTTCGTCTATAAAGGGCGCAACCACATCAAACAAGGTTTTATTGGCTTTATCGTGCTTTGCAGTGACCGCCTGCGAGGTAGATGAATCCAATATCTGAATATCGGGGTTCTTGATTTCAAATAGGTCGAAATGTAATTTCCGGCGGCTTGTCATCCACGCCAGGTTCAGACCCTTAAAGTGAATCATTCCTACATTGGCCCTCACATATGTTGAAGGCAAGCTATCGGTTGCCGCCAACTGAGCCAAACGCAGGCTGTCGGGTTCTAAGCTTATGCCCTCTATTTTCAGTTCTCCATCAAAAAAACCTATATCCAGCTTGTTGAAATTGAAACGATAAAAGCCATCGGTGGCAGTCAATATCTTTTCGCTCAACGTTTTGCGCAGCATGCTTTCGAGCCGGTGTGTCAGATACCAATTCAAAGCGAAGCCTACCGCAATGAGCAAACATACCGTTGCCAATGCCCCGTAAAGAATTCTATTTCGTGTTGTCCGTTTCAAAATATACAGATAATCATTTAACCCATAGTGTATTTAGAGAATTTATATCAAATAGCTTATTATAAATATTTTATAGTATTTGCCTTTCTGAACAAAGTGAAGAATCTCTGTGTCTTTTATTTAAGAACCTTCGTTACACTCAGGATGACAAAATGAATATATCTTATTTCTCGAATTATTAGTTTTTATTTTCTAAATGCACCACCGATATATTTATTTATATATAACCCCAAATGCAGGTTTAATGTTCTGCTGTACCATCGTTTCTACGCGGAATCTGCTTACGGAATGAAATAAAACAAAGTTTGTTTATTAACTTTGTATAAGTAAACCCATTACGGAGCGAAGATGAAAAAAATAGGATTATTATCAGACACACATGGCCATTGGGACGAAAAATATGTTCAGTATTTTGCTCCGTGCGACGAAGTATGGCATGCCGGAGACATTGGTTCGATGCGCCTTGTAGAAAAATTCGAGGCCTTCAAACCCTTCCGTGCCGTATATGGTAACATTGACGATATGAAAGTACGCGCGGCCTTTCCCGAATCTCTCCGGTTCACGCTCGAAGGCGTGGACGTGCTGATGACCCATATCGGCGGTTACCCCGGAAAATACGCTCCTGCCGTACAGGATGTTCTTCGTATTAATCCCCCAAAATTGTTTATCTGCGGGCATTCGCACATACTGAAAGTGATGTACGACAAGCAATACGGATGCCTCGACATGAATCCCGGGGCAGCCGGAATATATGGCTTTCATAAAGTACGCACCCTGCTCCGCTTCGTGATTGACGAAGGCAATATCAAAGACCTTGAAGTGATTGAAATTGCAAACAAATAAAAGGGAAGAGGAAGCTTCTACAACAAATCTTTATACTGAGGATAACGCTCCAGATAAGCAGCCGTATAAGGGCACATAGGCCTTTCGCCCAAGCGATACCCGTTCTGTCTTATCCAATCCAGAAGGGCAGCGGTCAGCTTTGCGGCAATGCCCTGTCCGGCATAAGCATCATCAACCTCGGTGTGGGTAATATACACCTTATTATTACCCCTCAATACATAATCGGCAAGACCTATAACCTGCCCATCGCTCGCAGCCTCAAAGCGGCTCTGCAAATCATTATTAATAACATCGTACTCTATCATAGCGTTTTCTTTTTTTAGATTTCCTTTTCCAGTTCTTTAATACGGGGTATGGTAAAAAAATCTTCGAGGAAAGTATGTTCCCGAAGTTCGGACTGACACATATACAAATCGAGCAATATATTCGTTATCAGACTCTGGTCTTTTATATCGGGAATATATTTCATTAATATTTGCTTCAGTTCTTTCACCGTTTCTTCTATATCGTTATGCCGACTCTCGAATATACCGATCGAATAATCTTGTTTTTGCCCGTTCAGCAAAGACTCTATGTACGGAAAAACCACTTCGTCTTCGTACTCCATATGTTCTCTTACCTCTTGGGTATAATCGTCAAAGAATTTCATTACAAGGCTTGCCAGATTTGTGTCTTCCTGCACAAAAACAGCCTGCAACTTACGGCGGATATGAGGCAGTTTGTATTCAAGAAAATAAGAATGCCCGCCTTTCAGATACTTCAATATAGGCTTCAGAGGCAATGTATTGAAGGTTTCCTGAAGGTCGGTTACCGACTTGTTTGTCTGCAAATTAGCCAAAAATATGAAACAATCGGCATCGTAGTTATTTTCGCGGCAAACCGCTTCAACGCTTTTCTCGCCAAACCCCAAGCGGATATTCAATTTATTGAGCAACAATAAAAGGTTGTAGTCCGCATCTATAAGGTCAGACATTTTCATCGACTTGTTGAACACTACCGTTATATCCTTTATCATATCATTAATACTTTATTTCTTTTATATCCACAAGCTTATTCACAATGGCATAAATCGTTAACCCCGAAACACTGTGTATCTCAAGCTTACGCCCTATATTCCTGCGGTGTGTGATAACCGTATGGATAGAAATGCTGTGATGCTCGGCAATCTCCTTATTGCTCATACCACGCACAATACTTATCAATATCTCTTTTTCCCTGTCGCTCAAATCTTCTTGCCCCGATTCCGGTTCTTTGTTGTCGTTGAGCGCATTGCTAAGAGTTTCTTCCAGCTTCCGCTCCGAATCGTTTATCTGTATCACGGCATCGTACGAGCGGTAGAAGCGTTCGTCAATCATATTATAGACAAGTGCCACCACTGCCGTTTCTTTATCGAGCTTCAGTTGTTGCTTCACATCATGTTTTGAAGTATGCCCAAACAACATCGGGTTCACTATTACCCCATCGGGCTTAATGATATTAAGCTGTTGGTTTATATCTTCAAAATCCTTTATTTCAACAACCTTTGCTACCATCGGTAACTGCGACAGGGCATAAACCAGTCCTTTACGGATGATGTATGATGTTTCGGCAACGGCCAGAATTTTTTTAATATTCCGCATTTCTATTTCAGTATAGCTTATATAGAATCATTCTTTATTACAGGCAAACAAAGTACGCCATTATTTCTTAAAATATGCCCTATTGATTGTTAAAAGCTCAGACAAAATATTAGAATGTTTCTAAATAAGCAGTCTGAACCTATCGCCATATCTTCATTCATCTTAAACCAATTTCGTTGCACTATTGTTCAGTTTTCACGAAGCAGAAGTTGCTTCCTCTTGGTTTCGGCGATGTAAACTAATAAATGTGTATCTTTGCAGAAGCAAAACAAAGAAGAATGATATTAGAACGGATTTCTATTCTCAATTTCAAAAATATAGGGCAAAGTGAGCTTTCGTTTTCACCCAAACTGAATTGTTTTTTGGGCAATAACGGTATGGGGAAAACCAATCTGCTTGATGTTATCTATTATCTTTCGTTTTGCAAAAGCCATAGCAATGCCGTTGATAGCCAGAATATCAATCACGACTCGGATATGGCACTTATACAAGGGTGGTATGACGTGGAGGGCAGGAAAGAAGAATTCCTTTGCAGCCTGAAACGCCGGCACAAAAAGGTTTTCAAACGTAATAAAAAAGAATACGAGAAACTATCGGAACATATCGGAACGTTACCCTTGGTCATGACATCGCCCGAAGATACGGAGTTTATTACCGGAGGGAGCGATACCCGCCGTAAGTTGATGGATCAGGTACTTTCGCAACTCGATAAAGAATACCTGCACGCTCTGATACGTTACAACAAAGCCCTGCAACAACGCAATGCCTTGCTGAAAACCGGAAATGGAATGGCCGACGATACACTTTTTGATCTATGGGAAGAACAAATGGTGAACGAAAGTGCCATTGTTTTTAGCCGCCGTAAAAACTTCATAGAGCAGTTCACACCTACATTTCAACGTTATTACGACTTTATTTGCTGTCGGAACGAAAAGGTAGAACTGACATACCGCTCGCAACTGCACGAAAGCGATTTGGCCTCCATGCTCAAAGACAGCCGTGGCAGGGATACCATTCTGGGGTTCACAACGGCGGGCATACATCGTGACGATTTGGAAATGCATCTGGGCGAATACCTTATAAAAAAAACAGGTTCGCAAGGACAACGAAAAACCTATGCCATAGCCTTTAAGCTGGCACAGTTTGCATTCTTGGTAAACGCGGGAATAACAACCCCTATACTCTTGCTCGACGATATTTTCGACAAACTCGACTCTCTACGGGTGAAGCAGATAATAACGCTGGTTTTGCAAGAAAACTTCGGACAGATCTTCATTACCGACACCAACAGGGAACATCTTTCGGAAATGCTACGGGAAATAGGTGGAGATTACAGGCTCTTTTTTGTGGAGCAGGGAAGTGTTACCAAAACAGAAGGCGGCAGTCTATGAGAAAAAAAAATACCGAATCGATAGGCGAAGTGCTGCGGCAATATTTTGAAGAAAATCCGTTTTTCCGCAAAAAGATAGCCGAAAGCCGTGTTATATCCGGTTGGCACTCACTTTTCGGAGCAACGGTAAAGTCGTATACCACAAACGTATATTTACGCAACGGTGTGCTTTATGTACATCTATCATCTTCAGTACTGCGTTCGGAGTTGATGATGGCAAAAGAAAAAATGATAAAAACACTGAACACCCATGCCGGCATGGATGTTGTAGCAGACATAATATTTAGATGAAAACAACAATGGAAATTACTCAAGAGGTTTTTAAGAAAACAATACCTATTCAAATACGCTTTGGCGATATCGACGCCATAGGGCATATCAATAATAATATTTATTACAGTTATTTCGATTTGGGAAAAAGCCATTATTTTGAAGACATGAAAGCCGGTGTTGTAAACTGGACCGATGGCATCATTGTTTTGGCCCGCTCCGAAACCGATTTCTTTTCGCCCGTCTTCTACAAAGAAAATATAGCGGTCGACACCAAAATTATGCACTTAGGCAACAAAAGCGGAGTATTTTTGCAACAAATCAGAAATACCGACACAGACGAAGTACGTTGCCGCTGCAAATCGACATTCGTTTATTACAATCCCGACGAAGGAAAGTCAATGCCTATCCCCCAAATATGGCGCGATGTTATCTCCTGTTTCGAGGAAGTTACTTTTTAAAAATCGCATTATAAGCATGCTAATTATGTTTTCAGCATATTCCAATTAAGACAAATTGGAGCTTGAGGTATGCCGCTGATTCACATTTTAAAGTAAAAATTTGCATTATTTGCAATATTTCCATATTTTAGAGTTCATTTTTATAAAACTACTTAATATGGAAAGAAAAATTACTGTTGCAGGAGTGTTGCAAGAAGGCTTTGCTCTTGGGTTAAAAAACATCGCTTCGCTTATCGGAGCCGTTATATTGTGGCTTATCACAATCTGGATACCCTACCTTAATGTGGGTACAACAATAGCAATATGCTCAATACCTGTTGAACTGAGCAAAGGGCATGTCATTTCTCCTTTGTTTATTTTTGACGCTAAATACCGTCAATATATGGGTGAGTTCTTCACTCTTATCGGCTTAATGATGCTATCGCTGATTCCGGCTGCTTTATTTATGGTTATTCCGGCATATATAATAGGTATAGGCTGGTCTTTAGCTATATTCATATTATTAGATAAAGGCGTTTCGCCCAGCGAAGCCCTTGTAAAAAGCAATCAGGCAACATATGGTTATAAATGGACTATATTCTTTGTTAATTTAGCGTTAGGAATTATACTATTGGTAGCCACTTTTATTTTCAAATTATTAGGTGATACCATTGGCGGAATACTTTCATTCATAGCTTTTTTACTTTATTACCCCATAAGCTTGGGATGTACTGCCACTATTTACAAAAAACTATTTGTTGATGGCTTTAATGTAGAACAATCTACAACACAACAAATGTAAATCAACATCACATATATAAAATTCATAAAAGCGCCTTCTAAATATTTAGAGGCGCTTTCTTATTTGTTGATTCTTCTACTAAAGTAAGGTTTGAGGGTTATATATGCGGGGATAGCCCCATCATATTCAATACACACCTCCACCTCCAATGTATATAGTAGTATATACATACAACGAAAAAGTCCCTCACCTATATGTTGGTGAAGGACTTTCTCTCTCTGATTTAAGTTGGCGGCTACCTACTCTCCCACATTTAAGCAGTACCATCGGC